>CAUZPL010000034.1:0-62365 GCA_963581585.1 Planctomycetota bacterium | reverse complement strand
GGCCGCGGCCGCCTTTGCACACTGGGCACCACTGGCGATGGTGAGCGAAATTGGGGCCTGCCTGGAGTACTGGGGCGAACCACGTGAGGAATCGGCGTGGACTCGCCCGGTTGTGGTATGAGTTTTTTGTGCTGAACTGTACTTCGAGCGGTCCGGTGACGCGGAAACACCTGTGACCGTTCGCGTTCGTAACTTCCAGTCTGCAAAGGAGAAAGCAATACGAGCATTTGATTCAACTCACGCGGATCGCTAGGCGGAACGGCCGCTTGAAAACGCGGCCACAACTTCGCTCGCATCAATAAGTTACGATGCGGGCGGTTTCCGTCGTTGAAAGACGACGGCCCCATTGAAGCGTGTGTACGCTGACTACATGCCACCACGTCTTTCCGTTCCCGTCGTTGAAAGACGCCGGCCCCATTGAAGCTACACGCAAACGGCTGGTTTGCAGTTTGGTGGGTTCAGTCCAAATAAGGATCCGCTTTGTTTAGTACTGCTTCGTGGCCAGCGATTTAGCTATGCTTTTTCTATCCAACACTGGACGGGGGGTATCCTGAGTTTCTCAATCGCCTTGTTCTCTTCCCGGTCGTCACATCATTTTTCAAAGGAATCGAAGATACGTGGCAACCAACAGACTCAAGCTGAAATTCGAAGATGTCTATCCCGCAGGCCATAAGACACTGATGATGCGTTTTCTGAGGAGTCGATTCAGATAGTGTGGTGAGAGTATTAAGTATTGAGTATTGAGGGACGAGAAATGAGGAGGGCGGAGGGAGGAGTCTGCAAGTTAATATCTTTTAAAACCTCAGCCATTTTTAATTCTTATTGGAAGGGGGATCCCCTCCGTCGCCGAAGGCTATGGAGGGCTAAGGGGGAAGAATCACTTCCCTCTTAAATTATAAAAAACAAGACCCAGCGGGGGTGGGCACCACTAGGCCTTGATTACACCCTTATAAGTGCCCACTAGACGAAGCTATGCTCTACAATTAAATGCGCAGCACTTCCGCGCAAAGCCGGATATCGTAGCTCTAAAATGTATTCGAATTCGGCAATGATAGCATCAATGTAGGGATTTTGCTATTATTAGTCGTAGCACTAAAACGCAATATACGCTTTAAGTTAATTGATTCTTAGCAGACACAGCCAGCAGTCATCATCAGAACAGCGACGGCCTGCAGACGGAGTGACCGAAGCAGGATGGTTGAATAGTGTTGTTCAGATTGCGACATTCATTCCGGAATGAATTCAATGCCGGCAATATGCACGACAGGGTGAAACACCGCCGATCAATGCAGTTTGCGGACGTCCTGTCAGAAACAACCGTTATGACAGCAGTAACAGGTGCTCAATATCTCACCAGTCGGGATTCCTGCCGCTTGTGGAGTGCGATATATTTCCTCGTTGTCGTCGCAACGACCATCTTCCGGAACTGCGACGGGGCACCCGGTTCCTGCTTCACGAATTGATTGCGAAACGGACCGGTAACTGCAACCTGTAAGGAATGTGAAAATGGCTGATGCAGAACCGATCCTGCGTCCTCTGACCCAATCTGACCGCCATGCCGTCGGTGAATTGATATTTGCTTCAATCAATGTCTGGTATGCCAACCACGGCTGCCCTGGACACTTTACGTGTGAGCCGCAGGATGTGGAAATCTTCTTTGATACATACAATGATCTCACGCCTGGCTTGTCGATTGCGGCCGAACATCCGGAAACCGGGATCCTGATGGCGTCATGCTTTTATCATCCGCGTGAGTCGCATGTCAGCCTGGGAATCATGACGGTCAGTCCCAGCCATTTCAGCTGTGGCCTCGGCGCAAAACTGCTCAGGCACATCATTTCCTATACCGAAAACAATGGGTATCCGGCACTGCGACTCACGCAGAGTGCGATCAACGTTGATTCATTCTCGCTGTACAACAGGTACGGGTTCGTTCCGCGCTACAGCTATCAGGACATGTGTTTCAACGTCCCGACGGATGGATTAAATCTGACGCACCCCGGCCGCGATCGTATCCGACCGGCCACACTCGCGGACGTCGACGCCATGGCAGCGGTCGAACAGGAAGTCAGTGGCATCACGCGAAAACCAGATTACCGCTACTGTATTGAAAATTTCAGAGGTCTGTGGAGAGTGAGCGTCATTGAATCCGTACACGGCGATATCGATGGATTCCTGATATCATCGCGGCACCCGGCATCCAGCATGCTGGGCCCCGGCGTAACACGCAGCGAAGACGATGCAGCCGCGCTGATCGTCGCCGAGCTGGATCAGTATCGCGGCCGAACACCGGTCGCTGTGGTTCCGATGGAAAAAACTGCGCTCGTTCGGCAACTGTATGACTGGGGGGCTCGTAACTGTGAAATGCACTTCTGTCAGGTACGAGGAGAATTCCAGCCGTTCAATGGAGTCAATCTGCCAGCATTCCTGCCGGAAACCGCATGAAAACAGAAAATGACGTGCTCAGCTCTGCGGAGGCAAACATCTGAGACAGACATGCTGCAATTGGCCGTCGCTCGCCCTGTGTTACTCTGATAGCATACACTCACTGCTCAGCGACAGGCACTGGTATGCTGCACATCTCTACAGGACCCCAAACACGGAATCGGCGTGAGTTCCTGCAGATCGGGACGCTCGCTCTGGGAGGTCTTGCACTGCCGGACCTGCTCGAAACGCAGGCGGCCATGAGGGCACAAGGCCGTACTGTGAGGAACAAGTCGATCGTGATGTTGTTTCTGACGGGTGGCCCCAGTCAGATCGAGACCTTCGATCCTAAAATGATGGCGCCCTCCGATGTTCGCAGCATTACAGGCGAAGTCAAAACTCCTCTTTTCGGTGTCACATTCGGCGCGACATTCTCAAGGATGGCACGGCTTGCAGACCGAATGGCGGTTGTTCGTTCATTCACACATGGTGAGAGCGATCACACAAAGGCGGTGCAGCAAGTCATGCGCGGCGGCAACAATGTTAACGATGCCGGTCTGGGCTCAATTGTCGCTCGCCTGCGCGGCACGAACCATGTTGAAACCGGTATGCCCACCCAGGTCTACATCAGTGCCAAAGAAGCTGACAAACAATTCAACAAGGAACGCCTGCGATTACTCGATGCGGCCGGGGCGGGGCAAATGGGCGGAGCCTACGGCCCGTTTCCGGCCGGTAGCGGCGCCAAACTTGCGGATAACATGCAGCTGAGGATCATTCAGCCCCGACTGGACGACCGTATTGCGCTGCGCCGCACACTCGATCGTCTCAATCGGCAAATTGATATTCGCGGTACACTGGGAGATTTCGACAAGTTCGAAGCCCAGGCGCTGGACATATTACTCGGCAGGGCGAAGTCGGCATTTGATGTCACTCGCGAAGACCCAAGGTTGCTAGCGCGATATGACACGTCGCACTTTGCGGCCGGCATTCACCAGGACCAGGCATCATCTCTGGGCCACCAGATGCTTCTTGCACGGCGTTTGTGTGAGGCCGGCTGTGGGTTTGTGACAGTCCATAATCCAGGCTGGGACATGCACGGTGGTCCCACACAATACAACATGCCCAACGGCATGCGTGAATTAGGCGGACCGGTTGATCACGCCGTAAGTGCCTTCCTGGAAGACGTGGGCGCCCGAGGGCTGAGCGAAGAAATTCTGCTCATTATCACGGGTGAATTCGGACGTACCACACGCATCAAAGATAACGGCGGACGAGACCACTGGCCTCGACTCAGCACCCTTGCCTTTGCTGGAGGCGGATTGAAAATGGGACAGGTCGTTGGACAATCCAATGCCCATGCCGGTGAACCTCAGAGTGAGCCTATAACGCTCGACCACCTGTTCGCCACCGTCATGCACACACTCTTTGATGTCTCCAGCCTGCGGCTCGAAGCGAACCTGCCGCGTGACATTGCAGAGCTGCTGGAGCGAGGACAACCGATACCGCAGCTGATGTAGTGAAGCGCCAGCATGTGTTGTCCTGAGACTTCGCTTTCACCCCGGTTTGAGTGCAGTTTTCGCAGGACAGCCACTGGCGAAGTGATCGATCATTCTCTGATGGTGCAAACGGCTGGCAGCACACTGCCGAGATTCTTGAACGTGCCATTGGTCTGCACGATTCTTCTGCAAGCGCTGGACGAACAGGATACGACAGATTTCCGGATCAGCCAGGAATCGACAGGGACTCCGCCGCCAATCAGGTCGTCAAACGATCTTCAGTCGGCCGCCAGCGACACGCAGACGAGCTCGTTGTCGTTACGGGCGTAAACACATTGATTTGCGAACGCCGGATGGCTCCAAACCACGTTTCGCCCCCCGGAAGTGCTCGTCGGTTCTAAAACGTGGAACCGGCTGATCTCTTCGTAACCCTTCCGGCTGAGGCGCGCCAGAATCAGGTCTCCTGTTTCATTGAATAGGAAGCAGCGATGCTTGTGTCTGACAAGAAATGCCGTTGCGTGTGAGGCGCGACGTCTTCCGGTTGTCGCCGCGAACGTTTCCCAGAGCCGGTTGCCGGTCATCAGTTCGACGGCTCGAAGTTGTCCCCCGGAGGCACAAACACCGTAAATAATCCCGTCTTCGATATAGGGCACGCTGTTACAACAATAGACCGCGGTCCTGTTTGTTCCCCGCCAGACAGTTTCCGCGGCCGGCCCAGGTACGAGTTTCAGAAGCGCTCCGGCCGAAACGTGCCCGCTGGCGAACAGGAAACTCCCATATTGTCGAGGCACTGTGATCGACATCCCATAATCCGGCTTCAGCGGGACCGACCAGTACAGCGTGCCTGTTTCGGGATCGAGTCCGTTAATGGCTTCGGGATGCCAGACAATCAGTTGCCGTTGTCCCCCCGCAGTAACGATAATCGGAGAACAGTATCCCGGATCTTCGGCTGCCAGTGATCTCCACAGCTCTTCGCCGCTCATTTTATCGAACGCGACCACGACACTGCCCAACCCTCCGACCAGACAGATCAGTTTTGGTCCGTCAATCAGTGGATGTCCGCAGAATCCCCAGAGTGGTGTCGTTGTTTGAAATTCATGGCGCAGCTGTTTCGACCATATAACGCTGCCGTCGGTAACATCGAGGCAGCGCAAATCTCCTTCCGCACCAAGGGTGTACGCTCGATCTTCATCGACTGTTGGCGTGGTTCTGGGGCCGCCCGGATAAGCAATGCGATAGGGGCACTCGTACTCATGCTTCCAAAGAAGCGAACCATCATTGGCATCGAGGCAGAGGACACGTTCTGTTCCTGCTATCTGGCTGCGTGCAATCGGACTGTCAGGTGTCGTACCGGTGGTCCGGACATAATCGAGGACAAAGACACGTCCGTCAGCCACGGCTGGCCCGGAGTAGCCGTCATACACTTCAGTCCGCCAGCGCACAGACAAGCCCTGATCGGGAAATTTTTCCACAATTCCGTTTTCTCGCCACACGCTGTCGTGGTTGGGACCTAGCCAGTGCGGCCAGTCGTCTGCGAACCCACCGTTGCCGAACAAAAGAGATCCCGCCACAACTGAAGCTGCTTGGAAAAGGTTTTTCATTCGAATCGTCCAGAGAAAGAAGAATCTGTCTGGTACCTGTGATGGTCGTCTGAGACAAGTGGGACAGTCATTCTGCATTCGTCGAACACTTGCCCTGGATGGCAGTTGGCGACACGATAACTCTGACCACGAGAGGCGTCGAGCAGTTTGCACCTTTTTCCAGCACGACATCGGTGAAGACGAACATTGGCCCGCAGCAGGTTCTCACCACATCCCGCGTGGGCATCCGCAAATTTCTCATCAAGGAAGCTGACCTGCCTCCACGCCGCGTTCAATCTCGTGCCGAAGTACGCGAAGGAATACGAGCTGACATCCGGACTCTGGCGATTTATTCACGAACATGAAAGGAACAATGTACAGAGCCTGGACACATGGGACCGGATACGGCATGCGACTGCTCAGGCAGTTCCACTGGTTTCACAGCCAGTGCTGTCCGGTGCGGACACGTCATTGAAAACTGTCATTGAGTGCCCGGCCCATAGGTTAAACATCGGTCGAAAAAAAGGATGCCTCACGTGGATACTGTTTCGATTGCGTTTGCCGATCTGAGTCGGAAATCAGTTCCGCTGACCGGGTGAGCATCTTGGAAGTGCTTCCCAACGGACACTACGTCACTGGAAACTGCCACGCCGGTCCGAAGAACCCGCTGGTCATCGAGCCTGATCCGAAAAACAGGACAGTCGTCTGGACTCTGGATCAATTTCGGGTATTCGCGAACTCCATTCGCAACACTGCAGGTCCTCGACGTCCAGGGAGACATCATTCGCTAGGGGGTGTCTCCCCCCACTCTCGCTGCCCAGGATTCCTTTTGTTCGCGCACCGAATTTCTCGAGCATGATGGTCCCGGCAACAAATTTTCTGGCGGCGACGAGCAGGAGCTGTCGTTGCTTGGTGATCGGTTCGTTCCTCCTCTTCAGTGCAATCGTTGCGAAGAACAGGGCGCCCCATACGTATAGGAGGGCTCCGAACCAATCCGGATCGTTGTCTCGTCCGAAGAGCTGTGGAAAGGCGGCGAAAACAGGCACCACGACAAAGGCCGGACAAGAAATTCCGGCGAGATAGCGGAAAATGGGTCGCACATCGAGTTGTTTGTTGCTGTTTGTCACGGGTGATTGCTACGGAAAATTCAACCGGGGACTGTAATGGCCAGGTACGTGGACAAACCACAGGTGGTGAACAGTTCAGGAACGGGGCACTCCAGAGGCGGCCTCTCGGACAACGCGACATTCGTCATCACGCCACAAGTTTCCAAAAGGGAATGTTGTAGTTTTCGCTCCTGCGCAGAACAGTCACTGAGAGTATAGAAAAGGACGCAGCTATCAGTGTTGATATGCGGCAGAAACACGAGCCCGTCATCCCGAACTTCGCGTGTGCAGGTGAGTTGAACGAACTGAAACCCTCTCAGTTGCCAACCGGGATTCGCCTGGATTGCAGTTCGGGCGCCTGATCTTCATGGCGTTCAACGCAGCACTCGTGGCGTTCAATGCTGGAAGATGAATTCCTGAGAGTTCAGAACGGTCCAAAGGATGTCCTCCCAGGCCTCTCGTTGATCTGCACTGTCAGCGATGTGCGCAAGAAACTTCTGAGCGTCACCTGGCGATGGAGAACGGGATAACCCGCATTGGTACAGCTCATCGAGCCTCTCTGCATCGGATCGGGATCCCTGCATCAGCTCACGCAGCATATTATCCGGCCTTGCAACACTGTCTGCAGTCGTGCGGCCCACCAACAACTCGAGGGCCTGCTTGCGGCCGAAGTGCTGTTCGCGAGCACACTCGCAAGTTTCTGTTCCGTTTGGCTGTCCAAACACGCGCAGGAATGGATGCAGTTCGTAGCGGACATATTTGCCCTCCGTATTGATGAGCGTGACAACATCGTTCACCGGCAATTCCACGGCACGCGTTCCGAGAGGTAGTTTGACGGACCCTGCCGGAACTCCCTCGATGTAATCTTCAGTGATCTCAAACTGCTCCGGGATACCGGTCACGCTGGTGATGGCATCCAGCAGGACCTCTGCCGACAGCGGCCGGGCGAGCAGGTGCGAAAAATACCGTTCGTCGTCTTGGTTTGACGGGTTCGGCGCCGAGCTCAGCTGGTATGTCCGTGAATTCACGATGGTTCGAATGAGCGATTTCAGCTGGAAACCACTGGTCACAAGCTCATCAGCAAGAGCGTCCAGCAGTGCATCGTTTGCAGAGGGATTGGAGTCACGAAAGTCATCAACGGGCTGGACAATGCCACGCCCGAAGAGATGAAACCAGGTTCGGTTGGCAAGCGTTTTCGCGAAGAACGGATTCTCTCTGTGTGTCAACCACGACGCCAGTACGGGACGTCGATCCTTCCGCGGATCAAACTCCGGCGATGGTTCACCAGGGAAGCCTGGAATCACTGCCTCGCCACTTGATTCGTGCGTGATTTCAGCCGCATCAAAATCCAGGACGACTGCCATTTGTCGGCGGTCCGGCCGTCCACTGGGACCAGCCTTCCCGATACGGCTGCGTTTTACCTGAGTGAAAAAAGCAGCCAGCGACAGGTAGTCATCCTGCGTCCACCGTTCATAAGGGTGATTGTGGCACTGTGCGCACTGCAGTCGGATCCCCAGGAACAGCTGAGCCGTTGCTTCGGCGAGATCCTTCTGCAAATAGAACGGGTCGGTGATTTTTTTCGGCATCCGCGGGACGCAGTAGAAATTCACGGCCGCATCTTTATACGACTCTCCCCGGGATGTCAGCAGCTGCCGAACAACCTGATCAAACGGGATATCATTTTCAATCTGCCCGTGCAACCACCCGTGATACGTCGACGCCCCGGCGAGCTGAATTGCATCCCGACTGGTACGCAGCACATCCATCCACTTCTTCGTCCAGAAATCGGCATACTCAGTTCGCTGCAGCAATTGATCAGCAAGACGGGCCCGCTTGTCCGGCTCAGTATTCGCTGCAAAGTTTCGCGACTCAGCGACCGTAGGCAGAACCCCGCATACGTCCAGAAAAATTCGACGGATAAATTCTTCATCGGTACACAAGTCCGATGGAGCGATATTAAGCATCCGGAGCTTCGCAAACACGTGATGGTCCACGTAATTGTTCTCCGGGGGCTCCGGCCAGCGAAAGTCCACTGGCGGAGCGGAGATGTACATCAGGCGCACGGACTCCATCTGCCCACAAAAACGACAGAGAATTGCCACTTCCCCCTGTCGATGAAACTCAACGAGACCGGTTCCATCAACGTCGGCAACGGCCATGTCAGTGCTGTTGAACGTCGTCAGATGTGTGACGTCCAGCGAACGTCCATCAGTGTATTCCGCCCGCACCGACAACTGCTGCCACCTTCCCGGAGCATGAAGAACCCGCCTTGACGGTGTCACTCTGAGCCACCGGAGTTCGGCCACGTGCGGATCATTATTTACCCCCTGCGCCTGCCACTCGTGTATCACCTTTGCGAACGTACTGTTGTTGTCGAATCGTCGGCCACCTACATGAGGAATCCGCGTCAGTGCTTTCAGCAGAATCAGACTGTTCGCTGGATCGAGCGAGTTCGTTCGTCGGCCAAGGACATCGCGAGTCAGCTGCTCAATATCCAGTTCGGGATCGTGCCCCCACAAACTCAGCCGAAACCCGTTTTTACCACTTGGCGCCCCATGACAACGGATATCGGCACATCCCGCAGCACTCAGGACCGGCATGACTTCCTGGCGGAAGCTGATCGGCTGCGACATGCCTGAATTTCTGATGGTCACCGGCACGCGCACTGTCAGTTCGCCAACACGAACTTCACACTGTGTCGTACCGTCCCCGCAGCTCGTCGCCCGGCCTCCTGGCGTAATGTGGAGCAAGGCGGGATTCACGACCTCCCACTGGCTCAGACGAGTCAGATCTCGCTGAGTACCGTCCGCATAGCGCCCGGTAACGAGCATTTGCTGAGAATCACGGGGTTCCGTTAGATTGATGGACTCCGGAACAACCTGCAGCGCGACTGGTATCCCGACAAGCATTGCGACCTCATTTGACTCCCTCGCTATTTCTGCCGCCAGGATGTCGCCGGCAGTCAGCAGCAGTGCAGGAAGCAACCAGACGCAGTAAGTTTTGTCCCGGAGACTGCCATTCATCGATAGGTCTCGACTGTTGCAATTCGGAAAATTCCGGTTGCAAATGCGGTGTTCGTTAATTTTGGTGATCGTGAGGATACGTGGCTCATACAGCTTTAGTGAGCTGTCAGCCACGACTGGTCGCTGATGTTGCAGAGTATCTGATCCATCGTGGCAATTTCTAATACGTAAATCTCAGTCCGATCGTTCAGCCTATACCAGAATCTCTTCAATCGCCTGCCCGCCCATCCCGACGCGGACCGGCTGACCAGCCGAGTCCGGGATATGCAGGTCGGGGTCTATTCCCAGGCACTGGTAGATTGTTGCATTGATGTCGGCAGGACTGACGGGTTTGTCATGGACGTAGGCAGCCTGATCATCAGATGTTCCATAGATTGTGCCACCTCGAATCCCGGCACCCGCGAACATGACGGAATAGCAGAACGTCCAGTGATCACGGCCACCCTGTTTGTCGTTAATCTTCGGCGTTCGACCCATGTCGCTCATCACGACCACCAGGGTTTCATCGAGCAGTCCACTGGTTGAGAGGTCTTCCATGAGGCCGGAGAACGTGATGTCGAAATTCGGGAGCAGCAGCTCCTTCAGTATGCCGAAATTTCGCTCATGAGTGTCCCAGCCCGAACCATCCAGTTTTCCTGGGCGTGTCCAAAAGATATCCCAGGTGACATTGACAAACTGGACACCCTCCTGCACCAGCTTCCTGGCGATCAAAGCACTTGTACCGAACAAAGTGCGCCCATACTGTTCTCGAAGGTCCGGTGAAACGCAATCGACGTCAAACGCATCCCTGACTTTCTGCGAAGTCAATAGTGTAAGTGCGTCATCCCGGGACTGCTGAAACTGCTGATGGACTTTTGTGTTACGCAAACGGTCCTCGAACTGCTGCGCCAGTGTGCGGCGGCGATTCAGCCGGTCAAGCGTGATGCCATTCGGCAGCGAAGCCGTAGGTAATTTCGGCACGCCTTTGACTGTCTGTGGCTGATAGGTTCCCGGCGACGGAATATCGCTGTAAGGACTACATTCGGTAAACAGCGGATCGTATTGACGCCCAAGGAACCCGCCGTACGGCCCGGCCCGCCGAATGTGCTGACCCCAGCCCAGCATGCAGGGCATGTGCACATAGGTCGGAAGATCGCTGCCGTCACCACCTAGGTACTGGCACACAGAGCCCATACTCGGTGGCAGGTGGTCCTGTACAACACCAATCGATGGCAGGGGCTCCGGGTATCCGGTCAGACTGGGCATTGGGTTATGACATCCGGCTTTGTGATTCACTGTCCGCACGATAGCGGTTTGGTGCATCCATCGAGTCGTCAACGGCAGGTGCTCGCAAATCTGAATTCCGGGCACGTTGGTGTCAACGGGATTGAACTCACCTCGAATGCCGCTGGGAGCCAGTGGCTTAAGGTCGTACATATCCTGAGTGGGGGCGCCACCAAGCAAATACAGCACGATCACACTTTTTGCTTTTGCACTTCGATTCGGGGAAGACGTTGAGGCAGACGCCTGACCCGACAAACCGGACAGGCCGCCAAGCAACGGTAATGAACCGGCCTGCAAAGCTTCACGCCGCGTGATGCCATCACAGCAACGTCGTGAACTGCCAAGCAATGTGATCATGGTGCCTTCGTTTCGTTCTGCAGGTGTCAGATATCTCGCGTCAATTCTGTCCGTATCTTCAGCTGATATCACCAATGACTGCAAATGCGCTGTCCAAACAGGTGTACTGAGCACAAACAGCGGCAACTTTCCGCACATCGGATGTGATTACACAAACCATTCTGTGGGAAGTCACCCCGTCCTGGTAGCCGTTTTATCTGTGCCAGCATGAATTCCGGCCAATTCACAGCTGTTGCCTGATACCGGGCTCCAAAGCGGGAACAAGACGACGACGGGCCTGCTGTTGCACAGAGGCTTATCCGGTTGGAAATCCAAATATTCGTGCTGCCGTACCTCCAAATATCTTTGTTCGATCATCCACCGACAAATGCGAAAGCAGTTCGGCAGCCTGCCCCCGATATTCTCGGTACGATTCGCCCGTGGCGTCGGCATTGAAACCGCCGCCGTACATCATGCGATCGGCTCCGAAAGCGTTGGTGAGTCTTTGGATCACGGGCTTCACGTCGCGGTGGGGATACTGACTCCGATTCGGCAGTGCGGACACCTTCATCACGGTGTTGCGAAGTCGTGACCAGCGCACAACAACATCATGTTCTTTGATCGTTCCCTGCATCGGTCGTCCGAGGTGGTCGATGACGACGGTGGTGTCGGAAAATTCCCTGATCAACGGTTCAAACCCCGGCGCATATCTGGGTTCGAAATGTAGTTGGATTGCCAGCCCGAGTTCAGCAGCGGTTTTCCATAAATGACGCAACTGCTGTTGCCCAAACGGAGGTAATCTGTCGGGGGCATAGGCGTGAATTCGCGCGGCCACAATCTGTTTTGGGTTCCGTCGAACCAGCGGCGCCATGCCATCAACAGAACCTGGCCGATCGGCGAAGAACAGACACGTCCCTTTGAGTCGCTGTGCGCCGATACGTAAGCAGTGTTCCAGATATCGGTGATCATCCTGATACGGTTCGGGATGAACAACGACGGCGAAACCGACGTCTGCATCGTTCATACAGTTCAATAAATACTCCGGAGTGGCTTTTGAATCAGGTCGATACGGTGCGCGAGTGTGATAGGGAAACAGAGGATCCAGACCACCAAAACAGTGGAGATGTGTGTCAATGATGACAGCACGCTTTTCCTTCGTCACTTCCCGTGTGGCGGCAGCCACCGCCATAGAAAGAGGGACTACACCCGCGGAATAACGAATCAACTGTCGACGGTTCATCGTTTCCATTTTGATTCCTTCCGACAACGCTGGCAACAGGCCGATGAGAACACACCTGGGGCGCAGGAAATTTGAGCCTCCGGGACCCTGCGCCCAGGATCGTTACTCAGTGCTGGCTCGGCAGGTTCACCTCGGTGTGTGTACTGTGATCAGCCTAACAATGCATAACTCATACCAGACTGCGTATCTCCCTCAATGGGCAGACTGGCGCTGACATTCTCCTCGAAACAGATTTGATGGACCATCAAATCAACATTTCCGAAATCCGCCTTCTTACGTTGTCGCATGATCTTTGGACTCGTTTGGAAAAATACCCCTGCTGAGAAAAGGGGTGCTCTCACCGGTACAGGTGCCCCGGAATCAGCTTCCCAAACCACGTTCAGTAGTCAAGAACCGAGAGCGGCCTTGCTGCAATTTTTGAAGCAGAACCCGGCGGACATCCCGGTCTGGGTCAAAAAAAACAACGTGGTCTGATCAAAAGCCAGCGGATCTCCATCTGCCAGGATGCTTCTTTGTCTGACATTCATGATTCTCAGACGTCCATTCGATCGTCTTACGGTTTTTTGCCCGCAGCCTGTTTGGCGGACTGCGGCCTGCCACTTACGTCACCACCGACCCAACGGTAGGGTCGAGGGAGAAGTTCTAGCGAGCGGTCCTCAAGCGGAAGCTTGACCGGAATGTTGCCGCGTTGAGCCGAACGTTTGCAGGCAATGCAGATTTCCAACGCATGCCGCTGAGTCTCTCCGGTGATGCGCGGTGTCACCCCGTCCCTGACGGAATCAATGAAGTCCGTAACCGGGGCCAGGACATTGAATCGTTCAGTCCCCTTCATACCCAGACTCGTGAGCAGAGGTTCCAATTCCCTTCCTGTCTTCAACCAGGGCCATTCGGCATAGTTTGGATTGATTTCCTGACGAGCCCCGCTGTCATCCAAGCCACGAAAAACCTGTGTCATTGGACTTCCATGACGGTCCCAACGTAACAGGGCGTCTTCCGTCCATACCTCCACACCGAGGTGTGGGGGCTGGCTCTCCGTACCAAAGAGTTGACATTCCAGACCGGAGGTCAGACGCATCCGGCCGTTGATACTCAATCCGTGGTCCGTTTCTGAATCCGCCAGCTTTTCCGAAGGGCTTCCCCAGGCAGTGATTTCTGCCACCTGAGCCTGGGTGAAATGTTGCAGCACCAGCAGCCTGGCAGTTCCGCCGGAACAAATCTCGCCCTGGAATGCGTGTACCACCGCCCCCAGCAGACTGCCAAATTCTCCGGCTGCCAGCTTTAAACCGAGTTGGTCAACCTCCCACACAGCACGTTCCATTACACCACCCGCTAAAACCGCACCGTATTTTTTACAGACTTCGATCATCGCATCCGCGTCAGACAGTCTCGCGGCAAATGGCCGGTCCGTTTGAATCCCTTTGACGCCTGATTCGGCACAGGCGATGACTGCACCCTTCATGTGCTTCGTAGGGGTAACGATACAGGCAAGATCCGGAACAATTTTGGCCAGCATCTGATCGGCATCGCGAAAGAGTGCGTTCACGCCGAACCGTTCACCTACCACCTTGCGTCGCTCCGGATTCCATTCGGCAATCGCTACCAACTCCGTGGCGGAGAGAGCTCGAAAAACTTCGGCGTATTGCTGGCCCAGCCGTCCACAACCGATGATGCCGACGTTCAGTGTATTCTTTTTTCCTGAGGCGAACGCCTCAGGCCTGGCCGCCGTCGCCATGCCGGCTGCGAGCATCGATTGCTTTAAGAAGCTTCTTCTGTTTGCGTTATGCATGTGAATCTCTCCCGAAGCAGGATGATTGCTGATCGTTCAGTAATTTCCGGTTTACCGGCATCTGAAGTCGTGAGGCTTCGAACACTGACCAGGAGACCGGATTTCCACAGGTTCGGTGACCACCTCTTTCCAGACGACTATCCTTGATTAAACTTACAGTGTACGAACCACATAAGGACCCACGTCAGGATCCTGGCCGCGAGCAAAATTATTCCCTCCGAGGTACTTAAATTCAAATTCGACGTCCCGCAGTTCCAGGGAGGGAATGATATCCTGATCGCGGTGTCGTAATGTCACTTCAATCCTGTTGTCTCCCGTAACCGGCCATTGCGTCGGGTCGAGTCGGTAAATGAACCAGTAACCAAAAACGCGATACCGAGGTGCCTGCATACGATAGACACGATTGATTTTTCTCAGGCGGGATTCAGACAGCAGCTTTCCGTTCAGTCGGAATTCCAGGCGATCGGTTTCGGTGCAACCGGACAGTCGCAGACGGAGCATCACTTCGTGAACACGGCCGACCTCGTCCCACCGAGGTAAATCATCTGATATCGGCAGCGTCACCTCGTTCGTCCTGTTCACTTTCAATTCGGCCGGCAGCGGTGTTTTGGCGTCAGGCCGAGTGTCGGTAGGCACAAAATATATCTTGTCTTTGTAGGCCATCACATCAGGATCACCAACTTCCCGAAGCTGTTCGTAGAAGGTCGAATCGTATGGCCAGACGGTAAACCACTGGTCCAGGTAGAGTCCATCGATTCCCTGAGCCCAGTAATTGCACGCCGCAGCCCGCACAAACTCGATCGTTCCGTTATCCAGTCGATCTGACGAAATCCTGGTTTTCAGCGCGGCGAGAATTCGGCAGTCGGAGTTTTTGCACGCGTTGACGAGGGGACGAAAATCGGCCAGCGGATCCATGTGATACGCGTAAGTCTCGGCCGCCAGAGTGTCAACGATTCCCAGTCGAACCCATTCACGCACGTCCAGCCCCAGCGAGTAGGCCAACTCGATGTCCGTCGGCACACGTATCACAAGTTCGCGTGCCGAACCGCTGGCTTTCACGGCTTCATGCACACGCTGCACCCAGTCAGTCATGATGGCCCGTCCGGCATCGATCTCCTGGGGATGAAAAAACGCCACCGTCTCGCTCCGATAATTCAGTTGAAGTTCGAAACCGTCGATGGGATAGTTTTCCAGAACTTCCTCGATGAGGGCAAAGCGCTCGTTGCGTACTGCCTCGTGCTTGAAGTCGAGGTTGGTCGCCCCTGCGAAATCCTTCAGGTCTCCCTGTGCACCGATCTCCAAATGTGCGTTGTCCCAGCGAAAAGTGGAACTGCGTACATCGTCTTCTCTGGTCGCGGCACGCCGTGCCTGGTTCACCAGCAGGGCAGGATAAATCCGAATGCCCTTCATTCTGGCACGTTCGCAGACGATGCGTAACGGATCCTGTCCGGCATCCAGAATCATCCTGGCGTTCTGGGCGGCCCTGCGGAACACAGTGTGATTCCACCGTTCGATCGAATCGCCCCAAACTTCACCGACCTGGGTGTCGTGAAAAACCGTTCGACCATCTCCCAGGCCAAACATCAGGGCTTCGACCGGAGTTCCGACCAGCTCGTCCACAGCTGCCTCAAATTCTTCCTTTTTCATAGGCGGTTCATACATATAAATGGCGGGATGGCGGCTGTCGTGGAAAAACATGATCCGAGGCTTCGTACCTGGTCCGGGGATTTCGGGATTGGTTTCCGCAGCAGTCGCGGCGGACGAACCGGCGTTTGCGACAACTCCTGCGACCAAAGCGGATTCCATGAATTCACGTCTTTGCATAGCGTTTGCCTTTCGATTTAGATGCCGATTTTCACCGCTGAATCTTGCAGAGTTCTTCCATATCGATGCGACCCTGTGCGGAACCAGCCAGACAATCTACATGCCATATTCGATTTGGATGTTCAGCTCAGCCAGAACCAGTGGAGCCGCAACCTGCGCATTGCGGTGATGCAGCAGGAAATCCAGATGATTGACTCCGACGTTCAAAAGCTGTCCATCGAATGGCAGATGAAACCAGTGTTCTTTGGAGAACAGGGTCGGCTTGAACTGCATCTCTGCTTCTGCCTGGGAAACCAGCTCACCGTTGAGTTCCAGTTGGAGATCATCATCATCCATGACTTCTTCAAAACGCATGATCAATTTGGCACGCACGCGTTTCCCGACGGCGGTAGCGGCTTCAATATCGTCGCCAATATAAAAATGGATACCAGCCTTTCTGCGCTGCCCGACAGCGTGAATGGCCAGGGGAAGCTGAGCCTCCGGATGAGACCTCTTCCACATTGCGCCTATTTGCCGGTCAATGACATATTGTTTGTTACGATGGCTGAGCTGATTCGGATCACCGATCTCAAGTAAAGCCTCTCGCCATCGATCCCGATTCGAAAGTGGCGCATACCAGTTGAAAATATAAATCCCTTCCACTCCCTGTTTCCAGTAATTCAAAGCGGTCGCTCGGGTCTGTTCCAGCGGATGGTACAAGCCGATTTGTCCAAGCAAAGTGATGTCTTCGTGTTGAGTGGCTTTCACATACTCACTTAGCGACAGGTCCAGCTCATGCCCTCTGGGTGTTCCAGTCGTGATGACATCGAGCATGGCTTCTTCAATCCAGGCCGGAACATCCAAACCAAGTTTCGAGGCGATAGCCAATGACGATGGCACGCGCGCCGCCAGTCGAATTGGTGTCCCCCGACTGGCCTGCACTTCGTTCAGCAAATGCCGAATTCGTCGAATCATTCCGGTGATCAGATGCCGATTGTTCCGGGCTTCGTCAGGTTTGAAGAAGGCTGGGTGGCGCAGAAAGTCCAGTTCGATTCCATCGATGTCATACTGGCGGACGATCTCCTCAATCACTTTGAACTTGTTATCCCGTGATTCGGGATAGGCAAAATTATAACCCGTGGCAAACGCCGGATGCACCGAATCGCCCAGCAACAACTCCGGATGTGCTCTCTTGAATTGACTGTACTGATCGCGGGAGTTCCAGCCCTGCGGGCTGTCGTGAGTATCATTCATGCGAAATGAGGCATAGAACTGCAGCCCTTTCTCCCGAGTTCGATCGGCCAGAGCCTGAAGATAATCGTTTCGATCTTTCAGGACTTTTTGAAGACCTCGGTAGAGTCGGAATTCGGAAGCGTTGTCGAACTGTCTTACATACCGTCCGAACATTTCTCCGACCTGTGTGTCAAAAAGATAAATGTCACTATGTCCCACGCTCCAGAACAGCGCATCGACCTGAGTTCCAATGAAACGATCCACTCCTTTTATGAGCAGATCGTCCAATCCCGAGCAATTCATCAGTGTGTGCCCATCGTCGTTGTAAACGATTCGATAGTTCGATTCGGGTCGCTTCGTTGTGGAACAATGCGACGAAAACACCAACTTGCTCAGGGACAAAGTCGCCACGGATTGCGCAGCGGAACGGATCACAAAACTACGTCGATTCATCTCTGCCAATCACTATAGATTTTTGAGGACGAGTTCTGGTTGTCGACAAGGACGTGGTACTATCGCAACCGTGGGTCTCAGATTCTATCTCGCTAGAAATTTGATTGAATTCGGGGGATGTAGCAGGTTTACTCGCGATTGTCCGATGAACGCGGCGGTGGACTGAACTTGATCTTTCACAATGGAATGGGGACTACGGTGCAGACGTGAACAGGCCACCCGATGGTCGGCGGACGGGCGTTGTCGTGCCGATGCTCCGGTGGGTGTTCCAGCCCGTCTGGGTGGCAAGTATGATATCGCCTGGCAATTCTGCTTATTTCGTTCCTGACAGCGTTGTCACCCACGTGCTGATCAGTCCCAATTCGGCCAACACGCCTGTGCTTGAATCGGTGTCAACTGCTGACGGCCGCTTCTGAGTCGACCGACGGACGATTACATTTCCCGCTGTCGTGACTCTGCCTGGTCACTGGAGGAGACCATGATAAGGTATGAGACGAACCCACACCAACTTCTCCCGTCGAATCGATGTGCGCCTCAGAAGGCCGGTTCTGTAAGTGCTGGATGCGCATGCGAAAAACATCTTCACGGTGAGTTCAAATGTTGCACAGACCGCTGCTCACAACGCTGCCGTCGCATCGTGAAGACATTTGCCATCACCTGAGAGACCATCTTCTGATGTAAACGCTGGCCACCTGCTGTCGTGAACGTGACATTGAGTTCATGGTCGGCCAAACCCCGTTTATAAACACCTTCCATCCGCCCCACAGTACCGCACTGGACGTCATCGACCCGTTGCTATTACTGTTCGGGCCTGCCTGGTTGACGGCTTTCGAATAAGACCTCTCGATGAATATTGAATTCACCAAACTGACACCGTGGCTGGAGTCACTCTCCGGAGTCATGGTATTGTTCATTTTGGGTGCCGCGAGTCTCCATCTGTTCGCCTATCTCATTCTGTGGGTCTGGTATCGCCGCGACCTTCGAGGTATCGCCGCATGTCTGGACGACTTCACACGCGGCCTGCAGTACCGCAGCGTGCTTGCTGGAACATCGCCGCTGATCAATCAGATCGACGCGTTCGTCGCCGACGTTAATGATGTGGTCAGCGATCCTTCCCGCAGCAGCGATCGCCAGACATGTCTGCAGCGCATGCATATACTCGATGAACGTCGCAGTTATCTGGATTCTCTGTCCTTTGAAACCGCAGGTAACGTGACGAGAACGATGATTGAGGCGTACCCACTGGCAGGCGTGCTGGGTACAATTCTTGCCATTGGGTCAGCTTTGCAGAATCCTGAGGCCGTCGCAGATGTCGCAGGTACGATGTCTGGAATCGTGTCACGGTTTGGGGATGCAATCTGGTCAACATTCTGTGGATTGTTCGCGGCAATTCTACTGATGTTCATCAACAGCGTGCTGGAAACTCGGTTCGACCGACTGACACAAAGTCGAACTCATGTACGTGATATGGTGGCTGGCGCAAAGCGCGAACTCGCCATGGTGGCGAGTCATTTGAACGCCGGCGGCAGTGCTGATGAGGAAACTGTCTGATGCAGCGTCGCAGACGACTCACCTTCCAGCTCACGCCGCTGCTCGACCTGCTGCTGGTCGTGATTTTCGCGCAGTACATGGAAGTTCAACACGCGGCGGCAACGGGTGAATGGGTGATTCTTGATCGGCAGACGGAACTGGAAATCGAGTTTCAGCAGCGTCGACAGGATCTGGAGTCTGCCCATGCGGCAACCATGAAGGCCCTCGAAGCGGGTCGTATTCATTATTCGGAACAATTCCAGAGTATTCTTGATCAGCATCAGCAGGCCCGGGCAACGCTGTCCAAAATATTTAATCTGCCTGGCCGGGTGATGGAAGAAGCTCTGAGGCTCAAGACAACAGGGCAAACCGGCGACGCCGAACGGTTGGAGCAGGCGGTCGGTAACCTGAAGAAGCTGCTGGAATCGAGAAACTCCGAACTGCTAAGCTTCATGATCCGCTACGACGAAATGCGAAAGCATGTCTCCGTATGGGAGTTGCATTTACTCGAAAATGGTCAGGCTCTGTTCACCGACGGAATTCTGGTACAGAGGCTGTCATTCGAATCGGCCGAAGAGTTTGGGACACAGTGCTTCATTTTGAGCAAATCATTCGAAGAGCCGCGTCCGCTGACTCTGATCCTCATGACATACGCAGACACGCAGGCTGGGTTTCGTCGCAGTGCCGTTAAAGGGCTGGACATTGCTGTTCAGCGACTTCGTGATGGTGCCGCGGGAACACGATGGTACGATTATTCATTCATGGGATTCCGCCCCGATGGACCTCTCATCCATCCAAGCGGAGCTGATGCCAATCTTTCACAACCCAGAAACCAACCGTGAAACTTCATCCGCGAATCTCTGCAATCCTGCACATCTGCATTCCTGGGGTGGTCATATATTGCGGCGTCGCTTCTGCAGATCAGCCGCTGGCCGCCAATGCTCAACGATTGATTCCCGCCATGGAGAGTCTGGGCGTGCCGTTTCCGGACGACACACTGTCCAGTTTGCAGAAGGCAATCGATGCTGAAGACAGTTTGGGAATTCACGAAGTACTGAGGCAATTCACACTCACGTCCAGTCGAGGACCTGAGTATCGACGACGACAGCAACAGGTCACGGTGCCCGGCGCAGCGTCCCACTACATTTCTGTGCAGCTGGAACGCTGGTTCAACGCTGCCGATTACGGATTCTTCTGTGGTGATCATCATATTCACGGAGCTGGTTGTTCCCATTACACCAGTCCAACTCAGGGTGTGACTGCTCAGGACATGTTCGCTCAGGTCAAGGGCGAGGGGCTGAACGTGGGCTGTGTCCTCACGTGGGGTCCGTGCTTCGACCATCAGAGGCAGTATTTTTCACCCGTGGCAGCAGACATCAGTGATCATCGGACTCTGCTGAAGTACGACCTTGAGATCAGTGGCTTCGGGTCCGCTGCGCTGGGACATGTGTGCCTGCTGAATCTCCAAAATCAAACTTATCCGAAATCCAGAGGTACGAGCAGCCAGGGCTGGCCCACATGGACTGTCTCCGTGCTTCGCTGGACTAAAGACCAAGGAGGAATTACCGGAGATCCACACTCGTCCCTGCGGGTTGTTCCGGATTCGGCCGCAGACTGGCTCCTTGAAACGCTGGATGCAAACCTGGATGAAACGCTGAGCAACGATGAATGCCGTGAGCAGCTCTTACCGGCAGCATTCAGCGACATCGATTCGGATGATTCCGGACAGCTCACACATCGCGAACTGGTTCGCAGTGCGACCCAGGCTGCTGAGGAACTCCCTAATACTGCGATTCCATCAATGGACGGAGGCGGCGCAATGGAGATCTTTGTCAGTGCTGCTGAAGGTGTCTGCGACTTCATCAGTGCAATGGATACTCCTCGAATCGGCAAATGGAATCCGTGGTATCACCTGATGAATTGTGGATTTCCTTTGAAGCTAAGCGGCGAGACAGATTTCCCCTGCATGAGCAGCCGCCGAGTCGGGCAGGGCCGTGTCTACGTTCACATGGGAGATCCGGATCGGATCCGTTTCGCCGATTGGTGTCGTGGAATTGCCGACGGACGATCATATGTGTCGGATGGATTTGCCCATGCAGTCCGCTTCAATGTGAATGACACACCACCTGGACGGGAACCAGTGAGAATTGCGGTCGGGGGCAGCGTCTCGGTCTGTGCTACAGTTGCCTTTGCACCGGAGGTTCCGAAAGCTGTCGCCTACGGCACTCATTCACCGGACACAGGTCGTACCGTTGTGGGTGATACAAGGGTTCTGCATGCCGCCAGAAATTCAGACTGGGTGAACGGTGGCGATCGAATTGTCGAAATCGTCGTCAACGGGAAGCCGGTGGCCGAAGCGGTGGTGTCCGCAGACGGTCGGCCGCATGACCTGGAGTTCACAGTCGACGTGGGTGTCAGCAGCTGGATCACTCTTCGCCAGTTCCCTCAGCTTCATACCAACCCTGTGACAGTTCTCGTCGGAGATCGACCGGTTCGAGCATCACGAAACAGCGCAATCTGGTGCGCCAGATCGACTTAGCTGCTGTGGCACAACCGGCAGCGGTTCATTGCAGTTGCCGAACAACCGGCGGCAAGGCAATGTTACGAACGAGCTGCGGCCCGTTTTCTTGCTCTGGCCTGCGAGTGTCCGGACGAAGGCCTGCTGATTCCGACTATTGAACTGGGTCCGACTTTGGCAGAATAAGCAATGTTTACAGGGCTCACTGTGCCACCATGCAGGATCTGATTATCTACGACATCATTGGGGACATCCACGGCTACGCAGACGAACTTGTGGAACTGCTGGAGCAATCTGGATACACCAAGACCGGGAGCGTTTTTCGTCATCCGAAACGCAAGGCGGTCTTTTGCGGTGACTTCATCGACCGTGGTCCGCAGATACTTGATGTGATTCACATTGTTCGGAACATGGTTGAACAGCAGGCGGCTCATGCCGTCATGGGTAATCATGAATTCAACGCGATCGCATTTCATACGGAATGTTCCGAACAGCCTGGCAGCTGGTATCGGCCTCATACCAGTCGCAATACACAACAACATCAGGCAACGCTGGACCAGTGCCGTGACCACGAACTCGATGAGGCACTCGACTGGTTTCGTGCACTACCGATTGCGCTCGACCTTGGCTCCGTTCGCGTTGTCCACGCCTGCTGGGATCCGAAACAGATCGCACTGCTGGAGACTCGACTGATTGAACAGGATCGCTTCAACCCATCATTCCTTGCGGAAGCTGCCGACTCTGAACATCCAGTGGGTAATGCGATCGAACGAGTGCTGAAGGGGCCGGAGGTAACACTGCCGGACAATGCCACTGTGGTTGACAAAGAGGGTCATACACGACGGCGCGTCCGCATTCGCTGGTTTGAATCTCCCGAAGGACGGAGCCTCGGCAGCTATGCGTTTCCGGTCATACCCGGCCTGGAAGGAATGGCCGTACCAGCCTCGGTCCGCCCGAGTCCCTATCCTCGAAAAGCGCCTCCTCTGTTCATTGGCCATTACTGGCTGGACGGCCGCTGTGACCCACTGCTGGGGCCGAATCTTGCCTGCCTCGATCTCAGCGTTGCAAAGGGTGGAAAACTGTGTGGTTACCGATTCAATGGCGAGTCCGTGCTGAATCCTCACGCGTTCGTTAAAGTGTCGGCGAGGGGTTGTTGAACTCTCCACTGCGATGAACGAATGACAAAATCCGACTTGATCCGAATTCGCGGTGCGCGAACTCATAATCTGAAGAACATCAACGTTGACATTCCCGTTGGACAGATGACGGTCATCACGGGGTTGAGTGGATCCGGAAAGAGCTCTCTGGCGCACAACACAATGTTTGCCGAAGGTCAGCGGCGTTACCTGGAAAGTGTTTCCGTTCAAACGCATCAGATGATGCGGTCACTCCGCCGTCCTGACGTGGATGAAGTGAGTGGTCTGCCGCCCACAGTCAGCGTTGACCAGCGAGTGACCCTGGCGCCTGCTCGCAGTACAGTCGCTGTTACCACCGACATCTATGATTACCTGAGACTTTTGTTCGCTCGATCCGGCGTCGTCCACTGCACGACATGTAACCGACCTGTGCAGTGCCAGACCATCGATGAAGTTGTGCAGCAGCTGCTGCAGTTTCCGGAACGCAGCAGACTCATGCTGCTGGCTCCGCTGGTCCGTGATCAGCGTGGCAGTCACAGGCAGATCATGGAACGAGTGGCACGGCATGGGCTGGTGCGTGTGCGTGTGAATGGCGAATTGCTGGATCTCTCTGAAGTACCTGACCTGAATGCGTCCGAACGCCACAGCGTCGATGCCGTGGTCGATCGACTGATCCTCAAAGCTGGTGTGGAGTCACGAATTCAGGAATCGGTATCTCTGGCCGTTCGTGAGAGCGGTGACGCATGTATCGTCAGCGTGCAGACAGATGGTAACTGGCAGGATCATTTTTTTAACACACGTCACAGTTGTCCGGAATGTGAAATCAGTTTTCCGGAGCCGGATCCAGGTCTGTTCAGTTTCAATACCGGTCGGGGTGCCTGTGCTGACTGTGAAGGTCTGGGCGTCAAAGGTGTCGCCGACGACTCTGCTGAAACAATCGTGTTTCGCCGGCATCGCTGCGAAACGTGCCGCGGAAGTCGTTTGCAGGATTTCCCCTCGCGGGTTCGTTTCGGTCATACGACGCTGCCGGAATTCACGGGACAGTCTGTGGCGGAGGCTCACAAGACCGTGCAACGCTGGCAGCAGCGTCTCCAGTCATCTGAAACCCTGACATCAGACAACTTCGCAATCCGATCGGCGGGACGAGCTGCCGCGGTCCGCATTCTGCCCGACATGGAACGCCGACTGGCAAGTCTCATTCGAGTTGGTCTGGACTATCTGACCCTCGATCGATCGACGCGATCACTTTCCGGTGGCGAATACCAGCGCGCCCGACTCGCCAGTTGTCTGGGATCAGACGTACATGGAGCCTGTTACGTGCTCGATGAGCCCACCAATGGTCTTCACCCACAGGACACGGAGCGGTTGTTGAGGATGCTGTTTGAACTACGAGACGCAGGGGCAACACTCGTCATCGTCGAACACGACCCGGATGTGACGAGAGCTGCAGATCATGTGATCGATCTCGGTCCGGGCGCCGGGTCCGATGGTGGTAAGCTCCTGTATGCCGGACCACCTTCCACCGTTCCTGATGACACGGCCACCGGGCGAGCGTTGACGTCAGGAGCGTCCTTCGCAGTTGCTGACACTGAGACAGCTGAAACCAGGGAGTCAGCATCCCTGCCGAACCGAACCTATGCACACCACGGTTCTGGTCAAAATATTTTTTCCAATGAAAAGTGTTACGCGACGAAGGACGGGCCTGTTGTGGTGCCTGGTGGTCGCAACGGCAATACCCAGGATAGTTTAGCGGCAGCGTCAACCGCCCGGACACTTCATTCCGCAGGTTGCTCTGACCCGGGTGAGTCCCACCTGATTATTCGTGGAGCAGCGCTTCACAATCTGCAGGACGTCACCGTTTCAATTCCGCTGATGCAATTCGTATGCGTGGCAGGAGTGAGCGGATCAGGTAAGAGCAGTCTCATCTGCCGAACACTGTTTCCGGTTGCCCATGCTGACGGGGATCCTCGGTCACATCTGACTGCGGCATTGGTCGACGTCGAATGCCGGGCGATCGACGGTCTGGACAACATTGATCGTGTGGCATTTGTTGACAGTCGGCCAGTGAGTCGTAGTCGCCGGTCGTGTTTGGCGACTCATTGTGGCGTCTGGAATGATGTTCGCGGGTTGTTTGCGAGCACGCGAGAGGCACGAGCTCGCGGAATTTCTGCTGCCAGATTCAGCTTTAATTCCGGAAGCGGACGGTGTTCGGAGTGTAAAGGAATCGGAGTTCAGGACGTGCGTATGAATCTGCTGCCGGACGCGGAGGTACCCTGCCAGGTCTGCGGCGGGCAGAGATTCAGCCGGGAGATCCTCAGCATTCGGTTTGCAAATCGCACCGTGTCTGACGTATTGAATCTACGTGTCGACGAAGCACTGGACGTGTTCTCTGAAATCAACTCAATCGTCGGTCGCCTGCGCCCATTCCAGCAGGTCGGCCTTGGCTATATGCCCCTCGGCCAGTCTGCGTCCACATTTTCAGGTGGAGAAGCTCAGCGGGTGCGTCTGGCAACAGAACTGATTGAGTCGATGGAGAACAGGATACTCTACATCCTTGACGAACCAACGCGAGGCTTGCACCATGACGACGTGGCACGACTTCTGAACGTCCTGCGCGGCTTCGTTGATCGTCGTCATTCGGTGATTGTGATCGAACACAACATTCAGGTCATCAGAGCGGCCGACTGGATCATCGAACTGGGACCCGGAGCGGCCGCTGACGGAGGTCGGGTGATCGCTGAAGGAACACCGGACTTGCTGCGCGATGATCCGGACAGTGTGACAGGCAGGTGGCTCTAGTCAGGCTTGAACCCGACCTGGCCCTGGTGAAGCAAATGGTATGTTGCAATGATCGCGTCCATGGCGGACAATAAATGTCTCCTAGTGCTCTCACCCCTAGTCACTGTTCAACCGCCGTAGTATGCCTCCCATGCGAATGATTTATCCGCTGGCCACGACATTGACGTGTATTCTGGTCAACACGTCGGTCGCGTCGTTTGCCCAGGACCTGACCTACGAACAACATATTCGACCGATCTTTCGAAAGCATTGTTTTGACTGCCATGGTGCTGTCGAAAATAAAGAGGCAGACCTCGATTTGCGCCTCGTACGCTTCGTAACTCAGGGTGGGGAATCCGGGCCTGCAGTAGTGCCGGGCGATCCGGATAACAGCCTGCTGATCCAGCGTGTCCGCGACCGTGAAATGCCGCCCGGTGAAGCCAAAATCAGTGCCGAGGAGTTAGCGATCCTGGAAAAGTGGGTATTGACCGGTGTCCGAACAGTCCGGCCGGAACCGGAATCAATCGGTCCCGGATTGGGGATCACTCCGGAAGAACGGGATTTTTGGTCGTTTCAACCGATCCGGCGTCCGGAAGTCCTGGTGCACGATGAGGATAGTCGTGTCCGCACTCCAATCGATGCTCTGCTGGCTGCAGTGATGCAACCGCGTGGCCTGCAGTTTTCACCGGACGCCAGCCGACGAACTTTGTTGATGCGAGCATATATTGATCTTATTGGACTGCCGCCAAACACTGAAGAAGCTCACGAATTCCTTGGCGATGAATCGGACGACGCGTGGGAACGGCTGATTAAAAAACTGCTCGACTCTCCGCATTACGGTGAACGCTGGGGGCGACACTGGCTGGACGTGGCCGGCTATGCTGATTCCGAAGGAGCGTCCTCCGATGCAGTGCGCCCCTGGGCCTGGCGTTACCGTGACTACGTAATTCGTTCGTTCAACGGGGACAAGCCATTCGATCAGTTTATCGTCGAGCAGCTGGCTGGCGACGAACTGGCTGGTCCGAAAAATGGTGACCTGACCGAACGACAAATCGAGTTGCTGGTCGCCACCGGGTTCCTTCGCACAGCTGCTGATGGTACGGGGAGCGGTAATAACGATGCCGAGGATCGTAACCAGGTAATGACTGACACGATCAAAATTATCAGCACCTCGTTGATGGGACTCAGTGTTGCCTGTGCTCAGTGTCATGATCACCGTTATGATCCGATTCCACAAACTGACTACTATGCTTTGCGGGCCACATTTGAACCCGCCATGGACTGGCAGGCCTGGAAGACGCCGTCCCAGCGGCTGGTGTCGCTGTACACCGCTGACGATCACACAAAAGCCGCTGAGATTGAAGAGGAAGCAAAGAAAGTTGCTGCTGACCGGGCTGCCAGACAGTCGAAATTCATTGAGGAAGCCATTACGAAAGAACTCTCGAAGTACGATGAACCACTTCGAACACGGCTGCGGATGGCGTGGGAGACTGCAGGCGATAAGCGGACAGCCGAACAGATAAAGCTGCTGAATCAGTTTCCCAGCGTGAACATCAGTCCCGGCAATCTCTATCAGTACAATCAGCCAGCAGCCGACGAACTGAAACAAATTGACAAACAGATCGCCGAGGTTCGGGCAAAAAAACCAGCTCACGGGTTCGTTCGCGCACTCCTTGAACCGCCCGGCCATATCCCCCTGACGAGGCTGTTCCATCGCGGCGATCATCGCCAGCCAAGGTTTGAAGTGGCGCCAGCGTCACTGACAGTCGCGGCACCGGAAAACGAGCGACGGTTCTTCAGTCCAGACAGTCCGGCACTGCCCACGAGCGGTCGACGTCTGGCCTTTGCCAGGTGGCTGACCAGTGGTCAACATCCGCTGGTTGCGCGGACGATTGTGAATCGTGTCTGGCTGCATCATTTTGGTCGAGGCATCGTGGAGACACCGACCGACTTCGGTCGTCTGGGAACCCGGCCTACTCATCCGGAACTGCTGGACTGGCTGGCCGCTGAATTCATGGACAGTGGCTGGAGCCTGAGTCATCTCCACACCCTGATTATGACTTCGACAGCCTACCGTCAGTCATCTGCGCGTTCGGAAACGTTCAATCAGATTGATCCCGACAACAGCTACTACTGGAGAAAATTGCTGCTGCGGCTGGAGGCTGAGATTCTTCGAGACCGCATGCTGGCTGCCACCGGACAACTGGATCGGACTCAGTTCGGCAGGCCAGTGCCAGTCAAAGAGGACGATGCCGGACAGGTCGTTGTGGATGACTCACAAAGACGCCGTAGTCTGTATATTCAACAGCGCCGGAGTCGACCGGTCGCGTTGATGAAGGCGTTCGATGCTCCGGTGATGGTGACGAACTGCGACCGACGTTCATCGTCGACCGTAGCGACACAGTCACTAATGCTGATGAACGGTAGTTTTGTCCTCACGCAAGCCGCTCATCTGGCCAGGCTGGCAACGGGAGATGGTGAAGCAACGGCCGAGCAACAGATTGAAAGGGCATGGCAACTGGCCCTGTGCCGGCCGCAAACGGCTACTGAGCGTCGAATTTGCCTGAAGTTTCTCGAAAATCAGTTAACAACTATGAAGAGCGAAGAGACGAAGCTGCCGGAAAACATTACTCCAGATCAGCAGGCCATGACAAATCTGTGCCAGGCCTTGCTGACATCGAACGAGTTTCTGTATGTGCACTAACGGGACATCGAAACTGATTTGAAACCACCAGCTGAGATCAACTTTCCTGGTAGTTTGACTGAGTTATTATTTCCGCAATGGTTATGAAAGAACCCATGAGCGATATCCGCCCCAAATTCGACAGCCATCCGCCTGTGTCAGGAATTCCGGTCGGATCTCGTCGCGCATTTCTAGCCGAGAACGCGATGGGTCTGGGAAGTGTAGCGCTTGCTGCGCTGCTCCGACAGGACAGACTTCTGGCGACGCCGAAGAACATTGCGAAGAATCCATCTCACTTCGACCTGATGAAAAAACATCCGCACTTTGAGGCTCAGGCGAAGGCGATGATTTCGTTGTTTCAGCATGGTGGTCCGTCTCATATGGATCTCACGGATCCCAAACCGAAACTCACTCGGTATCACGACACAGAATTCAAAGACGATGTCCAGTTCAGTTTCATCAATCGTGCTACGAAGAAACTGAAGGGCAGCGACTGGAGATTCCGTCCGCATGGTGAATGCGGCACTGAACTGTCAGAGCTGTTGCCTCACACAGGCGGAATCGTCGATGACATTTGCCTTGTGCGATCAATGCACACCGGTGCCAATGGCCACGAGGTATCAATCCGCTATTTTCATGCTGGCATTCCAGGCGTTACCGGGCGTCCGACAGTTGGGTCCTGGCTGGTATACGGACTTGGCACTGAAAGCCAGAATCTGCCGGCGTACATGGTACTGACCGATCCAGGCGGACATCCCGTTGACGGTATTCACAACTGGTCCAACGGGTTTATGCCCCCGCTGTTTCAGGGAACAGTGTTGAGACCCAAAGAACCTCGCATTCACAATCTGGATGCTCCGGCTCATTTGCGAGGGACGCTTCAGCGACAGAACCTTGCGTTACTGGATACGTTGAACCGACACCACCTGGAAAGACACCCGGGTGAAGCCGATCTGGAGGCTCGGATCGCCAGCTATGAACTCGCCGCCAGGATGCAGTCTGCCGCGTCAGAAGCACTCGATGTTTCCAGGGAAACGAAGGCAACTCAGAATCTGTATGGTCTGGACAATGATGCGACGCGGGAGTACGGCACGCGGTGCCTGATTGCTCGTCGCCTGGTTGAACGAGGCGTACGGTTTGTGCAGCTCTTCCACAGTGGACAGCCATGGGACAATCACACGAACATTCGTGACAATCTGCCCAGCATCTGTCGCAAAACCGATCAGCCATCGGCAGCGCTGGTCCTGGATCTCAAGCAGCGAGGCCTGCTGGACAGCACTGTCGTTCACTGGGGAGGAGAGATTGGCCGATTGCCGGTGACCGAGAACCACGGTGATCCGGCAAAAGCCGGACGAGACCACAACGGTCAGGGCTTCAGTATGTGGGTGGCCGGTGGAGGATTCAAAGGAGGAATGACCTACGGAGAAACCGATGATTTCGGCCATCGTGCTGTCGTGGATACAGTGACACCGAATGATTACCAGGCCACACTCCTGCATTTGTTCGGACTGGACCCGGAACAGCTCTTCTATGTTCACAACGGTCAGGTCAAAGAGATCACGAATGGTCGAACAGCACGGATCGTAAGTGACATCCTTAAACGTCCGCCAGTGGTGTGACAATCGATCATTGTTTACGGGATTCCCTATTTTACGGTTGCCATTACTTTGATGCTGCTGGTCGTTTTCTTCCGGACACAGAAACATATCTGGGCAATGCATGTGAAGACCAAGTGTGAACATTCATCGACGTGACGCAAACGAAATGAGAGGCACGTAACGCGTCTCACGACGAAAACCGAGCAGTTCATGTACATCGGCAACCGACTCATTGCGGTGGCAGAGGAATCCCCAGCAGACGATTCGTGGCTCGGAGCGAAAACGGCTTGGAATAGTGCAAGACCTGTACCGCGTTGTTAGGAGGCGGTAGCGGCGTAAGCTGCTCAAGCACAAAGTCGGCCGCACCTGGGTGGCGGCTGATAGTGGCAATGAAACCGAGAGAAAAGGCGCGGATGGGAGGGGCATAACGTTTGGTCAAATCAGGTACAGCGACCGGTCCCGTGTCGATTTGCCACATGCTCTCAGCACTGCTGTCCGGAAAGCCGTCACGGCTCACATTCATCGTCTTTACCGGGTACTCGATCACAGCCCGCAAGCCCGTGGTCGCATCGGAGACTTCAGTCTGCGCAATCAATGTGTGCCCCGCTTCCGTGGCGCGCATCGCAGGTTCGAATTGATCGGTCGCTATCAGGTACGCCGACGTCGCCGACCATAGCTGGAGTCCCAATTCACCCCAGTTGTCCGTCGTGTCAGTATCCACCTCGCGATATCTCTGTGGATCGAGTTTCCGCCGGAAGATCACAGAGGTGCGGTCCCCGATGATCCAGGTGAAATCGTAATTTGGATCGTAGAACAGCGTGGTGGCTCCTGGCTCGAAACCGGCCTCGCTGTAGTCCTTCCGCAAACCATAAGTATCCTCACTCTTGCACGAAGCTCCGAGGTAATAGACTGTTGCCGTGCCCGCCACGTCGTCGTACACGATGGTACGGCTCTCGATGGCAACGCGAACGGCGTCGGTTCCCGTGTTGTATGGCCACATGTAGGAGTGGGCATAATCCAGGCACGCGACGCCATCAGGGGCATCGAGAATCCCGACCTGGTTTTTCTCAGCCGCGTAAGATGATCTCATTGCATTTTCTGACAATGACCAGATACTGACCAGGACGAGCAGCACTTGAATCAACGTTATTGGTTTGCGCATCGGTAACTCCTTGGCCCCACATCGGATTCCGAACTGTTCCTAGATTGAACTCCGCCGACCAGCCTGACTTAACCGGCATCTGATATCATACAATGCTGACCGGCGCGAACGGGGCCAGTCAGGCCATGAGCACGAACTGTGAGGATCACTACTCGCTTTCTATGACAGTTCTCACAGCCAGTCGCCTCTCGTTTCAGCTGCCAACGCATGTCAACGAAAATCTGTCACATTGCGGACTGTTTTATTAACAACACATCATCGACAACAATACATTTGAGTAGAAATACGTTTCTTCGTTTGGGCTGCGAGTTGCTCGCTGAAACAGGATGAACCGTCTCCGTGTGCAGTTGAAGACCAGCCCAGTCGCACCTGCGTGTTGTCGGAATTCGACCATAATGCAAAAGATGCGAATCCGTATCAACCACCAGTGGTCCTGACTTGAATCACCCTAAATCAGACGTTGATTGACTGAATCTCAACGTCCACGGTGAGGCGGCTCGACAAAAGTGAGATCACGGAAGGTGTGGTGGCCCCGGGCCCCGCAGTACCGGTTGGGTATGTTGGCCATCGTATTCCGTTTTCCGTGCCTGCCACGACAACACTGCCTCGGATCGGGGAACTCCTGGATGACATTCAATCCACTGCATTGCTGCATCGCGCAACCCATTTGAAAGTTGGTTCTGCCGGAAATTCGACATTAAAGATTCGTACATTCACGGTCAACCTGGAATCAATCGCTGTTGACGGAACAGATACTGGCATTGAACTCCCGAAACCTGCGCTGGTTCCTCAATACACATCGCTGCAGGTGGTATTCGGCCATCAGGCCCTGTTTCAACGCAGGGTGCCAACGAAGCAACTGCCCGTCGCGGATGCTTCACCCGTCACTCAGCGCAAGCAAGGGGTCACAGTCGCGTCAGCCGTAGCCGCTGCGGTTCATCGGGTCCCTCAGGAGCAGCAGCAGTTGTCGTGCCTGGTTCGTGAATCTGAAAACGTACACAGGTTTCGTGCTCGCTGCGACTGAATCTGTGTCACTGAGTGCCAGTGAACTGCTGATTTTGTCAGTGACCACAGATTCGGTCGATATCAGACTGGATGGTGCAAAAAGGACAGACAAACTCGGAGAGGAAATCGTCGAACCGATCGCAAAGCTGACTGCAGACTCGATGGAAGTCATCAGGCTGCAATTCAGCAGCTAATGGCTGTGTCGTCATCAATCCATCGACCGGGTCACATGATTCAGCCTCGGCCGGCCACACAGCTGTTGTGATCGAACTCCGTTATGAACGGCACAAATCCTGGCCGAGGAAGTAACATAGCGCCATTTTAAGCCTCAGTCACCCACCAGTCTTGGCCATCGCGTTGGACACGGCGGTACAGTGTGTCTCGCTCAACCGGTTCCCGGCCGGTTTCGCGGATGAGGTTGTGCAGTTGCTCGACTGAGTTTCCTTCAGGCGTTTTCGCCCCGGCGTCGTGGTAGATCAGTTCATGCACCACAGTGCCGTCCAGATCGTCAGCACCATATCGCAACGCCAGTTGAGCCGTCTGCTCCCCCATCATGATCCAGTACGCTTTGACGTGGTCGAAGTTGTCCAGCATCAAGCGTCCGATGGCCACCATGCGGAGGTCAAACAATCCATCCGGCTTCCGGATATGGTTGAGCTCCGTGTTTTCCGGATGGAATGCCAAAGGAATGTAGGTCTGGAACCCACCTGTTTCATCCTGCTGCTCACGGAGCCGCAGCAGGTGGTCGATGCGATGTGGAGCAGATTCAAGATGGCCATAAAGCATGGTCGCATTCGATCGCAACCCAAGTCGATGAGCTGCTCGGTGCACGTCAAACCAGACAGCGGAATCGGCCTTGTGTTCACAGATCCGGCTGCGGACTTCCGGATCAAAGATTTCAGCTCCACCGCCAGGCATACTGCCAAGGCCGGCGTCGATCATCTGTTGTAATACCCACTCAATCGATTTCTTTGTGATGAAACTGAACCAGTAAATTTCAACCGGCGTCCAGGCCTTGATGTGAATCTGAGGGCACGTCTCGTGGAGCGTGCGAATGACGTTCACATACCAATTGAACTTTTTCCTGTGATGCAATCCTCCCACGACATGAATCTCTGTCGCGCCGCCAGCCTGACCTTCCAATACGCGTTCACGAAGCATGTCGTCGGTAAATGTGTAGGACTTGTCATCCTTCAGGTCCGCACGAAAGGCACAGAAGCGGCAACGATAAACACACACATTGGTAGGATTCAGATGAATATTCGTGTTGTACCATGTCACGTTGCCATTCTTTTGTTCTCGTACCTGATTCGCCAGGTAGCCCAGCGTATGCAGGTCTACTTCCCGTTCCAGAAAGAGACCGTCATCAAAAGTCAGGCGTTCACCACGGTTGATTTTTTCCGTGACGGATTCGAGAGGTGAGAAAAGCGTCGACGACATGTTGGGATTCCAGGCGGGATTCCCCGCAGCCAGTTGATCAGTCAGCAATGCCGCAGCCAGACATCAAGACAGCCCGCCGCTAAAATACCGAAGCTCACGATCGCATTCACGTTGAAGAATGCAGTGTTCACTCGATTCAGATCATTGGCACTCACCAGTGAATGCTGGTAGAGCAGAATTATGCTCAATAGCACCACGCCGACCAGAAACGGCCTGCCCAGATCAGTGAGCCACCAGAGAGCAAATAAACTGATCACAGCTGCGACATGGCTGAGAAACGCAATATACAAGGCGTGTCCAATGCCGAGTCGTGAGGGCAGACTGAACAGCTGACGATCACGATCAAAATCGGCGTCCTGACAGGCGTAGATGATGTCGAACCCACCGACCCAAAAGAAAATCATCGCAGCAATCAACAGGGGTACTCGGTCCACCGTACCGGTGATTGCGATCCAGGTCGCAATCGGGGACAGCATCAGGGCGGCGGACAGCCAGTAATGGCAAAGACTCGTCCATCGTTTGGCGACAGAATAACCCAGCAGGAATGTGAGCACAGGCAATGACAGAAAGATCGGCAAACGATTGGGCAGAAACAACAGGGTCGAGACGATGAAGCCGCCACTCATGAGAATCGTGAAAAAAATGACGGACCGGACACTCAGAACTCCCGCCGGTATGTGTCGTTTCTCAGTGCGGGGATTTTGAGCGTCTACGTCCCGGTCTACCAGCCGATTGAATGCCATAGCAGCTGCTCGGGCAAAGCCCATACACAACAGAATGCCGATGAGATCTTTCCAGCGAAATGTACTGTCCGGCTGCTGCCACGCCAAAACTGCGGCGAGCAAGGCAAACGGCAGCGCAAAAACGGTATGACTGAACCGAATCAGCTCCAGATAATGCCGAATTGATGATGTTGCGAAGACTGATGTCATGCTCAGTGAAAACAACGTGAAAGGTGTTTGAAAAGAAAATTCATGGCGCTGATATCCGGCGAAAGGAGATAGATTGCCGCCAGCCCTGAAATGTTACACGTCACAACGTGTAACGTTCCCATAGTCACGTACTTTCCGGACAGCAGGGTATCGTGATTCTTTGAAGTGCTCATCCTGTTTAATGGATTCTGCTGAGGGTGCGGCAATAGTAACCGCCGGCTACGCGCCGATGTAACGGGAATAAATGGCTCTCGCCACCACAGGATCTTCAGTGCCCCGAATGATTGCTCGGCCATCCGGGAAAACACTAATCTCCATCGCTGATTCTTCAAGAACGATACGAAGCAGAAAAGGATTGGACGTTACAGAACCAGCCGATTCCAGGCGATGAGACAGTTCTTCCAGAGAAACACCGAGTTTCCCGGCTGGAGAAACCTGGACCGCATTCCGGCCACACAGCACGGTGGATCCGGATGCCGCCGAACCGTCGAGGAACGGACGTTCGCCATTTTCGCACGCGGGGCAGTTGTTCTGTGTTCGCAGTGCAGATACGTCCATTGGCCGCATCGTGCCGTCCCACGCATCTACTAAGCTCAGCTGAAGCGGCACATCAGCGGCGTGACCACTGAGAATCCTCAGAGCAATCGAGGCCTGCAGTGAGGCAACCATGCCAACAGCCGGTCCGAGCACTCCGGCCGTGTCACACGTTTCGGTAGAGCCGGGCGGCGGGACGTCCGGAATCAGGCATCGGAGACACGCCGATCGTCCCGGAAAAACAGGCATCACCTGGCCCGCACTGCCGGTGCAACCGGTGAATATCCATGGAATACCCAATTCCAGTGATACGTCATTGATCAGATAACGGGTCTCAAAGTTGTCAGTGCCGTCGAGAATCAGATCCATGTCCTTTGCCAGTGACTGAATGTTTCGATAGTCCACATCGGCCACATGTGGTTCGATTTCGACATGAGAGTTAACCTGGGCCAAACGGCGTGCCGCCAAAATTGCTTTGGGAAGGTGGTCCACGACGTCCTGTTCGGTGAACAGCATCTGCCGTTGCAGATTGCTGAGTTCCACGAAATCCCGATCGACAATCCGGAGCGACCCAACGCCAGCACGAACGAGCTGATCTGTTACCACACATCCAAGTGCTCCGCAGCCAACCTGCAGGACACGACTCCTGCGCAGCGCGATCTGCCCGGTCTCACCGACGCCCGAAAACAGCATCTGTTTTCGATATCGTGCTAATCGTTCCATTGGAAACCTACTGCCCGCCATTCAGTTCGTTGATGGCCTGTGGCAAATCACGATCAACGAGTCCTTTGACTCCGCGACCCTCGTCCACTCTGTCAAAGACATCCCATCCAATCGCTTCGTTATCAATCTTCCAGTATTGCTCCATTTGACCACGATCAACCGTCTTCAGTGGTCGCATCAGACGGAATCCGACTCCGCGAGCCGGGGCATCAGTGAACCACCAGGGACTCTTGGGAAGGTTTGGGTCAGTGTGTTTCCATTCAGCATGAACTGACAGCATTCTCGACGCACAGGTGCATTGATCTGCCGGAAGTTCCCAGCTTCCGCCACAGACCTTCCGCTGGTCTGGAGTCTTCGCATGAATCCATTCCGTCGACGCATCCAGAACCTGACCGGCGTCCGCAGTGGACAGTTCGTCCGGACCATCCAGTACTAATTCCGCGACGTTGCCGTGCATATCAAACAATCCCCAGGGATTCGGTTTTTTCAACCCAACAATTTGGCTTCCTCCGCCGTGCACCGTAGCTTCAAACCAGGCAAATTCTGAAAGCTGGTCTGACAAATCACCAAAGTGATATGCTGTTGTGGTGCCGGCACGACAGGCATGTTCCCATTCGGCTTCGGCCGGAAGCCGGTACTGCTGGCCTGTGATGGCTGACAGCCATTTCGTATATTGTTTCGCCGAGTACTGGGTGATGGTTACGGCGGGCTGCCGCGGATTGTCACCATATGCGAAAGTATATGTCGGTTCGTACAAAGGAGTGGGAGCTGTGATCGCGTCGATTTCATTGTCGTCATTGACCGTTCGCTGCCGAATGATCTGAAACTGCTTGAAGGTATGATACAGATCCATGAAGATCTTGTACTCAGCCCACGTGACCTCGAAACGCCCCATCCAAAATGGTTCGACGCGATACCGTCGATGATCGGTTCCGACGGTGATCTCGCCTCCCGGAATCGGCTCCATCTGAAAAACAATGTCGGTGCCGGGGATCAGCATTTCATATCGCACCATGAATCCCTGATCTGTTGCGACGAAGCGGCCGGATTCCGGCTGTTCAGGAACCAGGCCGGGCAACATGTCAGACGCCAGAACTGTGGCTGGCCACCAGGAAATCAGTATGATGAATAGTCTCATTCGGGAAGCGACCAGATAAACCGGGCTGACGCGCTCTGCTGCAGGATGAAAGGTCAGATTAGAAATTGTTGTGGCGGCAGCGTTCGAATACAAGACCCTGTTCCATTTGATGGTATGACTTTAGACCTGTTGCACTGCGATCTGCACCGAATCCGGCCTTTGCACATGGATCAGTCAAAGCTCAGGAAAACGACACACAACCGACTGCAGCAGTGGCGCATCGGATGGCTTGTGGCCAGTCTGTCTTGCCTGTGCAGAATGGCAATGTCGGCCGATGAACGTCAGCCGCTCACTTGGGACCATGTCTACGGTCGTGAGCGAATCGTGATTCAAGACCCCGCACCTCAGGACTTCGTATGGCTGGATGATACAACGCTGCTGCGCCAGCGATCGTCGTGGGAGAAAATTGATGCCATCACCGGGCAGAGCTCGCCGTTCTACGATACGAATCGTCTTCGTGAACGTCTGGCTGAGTCAGTGGTGTCCGACGAGGAAGCAAAGGAGATTGCTGACGGCCACTGGACTCTGCACGACCCCCGGCAACGTGTCTGCATTCTGCAGACTAATCAAAGATTAGTTCGTAGCGGACTGGATGGCGATCGGATTGCCGTCGTGGACGGGCTGCCGGAAAAAGTGGAGCTGCTGACACTCAGCCCGACAGGCAACGCCTGCGCTTTTGTTGCGGAAAACAATCTGTGGTGTGCTGATTTTGAGTCGAATCAGCTACGTCAATTAACATTCGAGATGCGGCAACAGGTTCGAAATGGCAAGGCCGACTGGCTTTACTTTGAGGAAGTCCTGAGACGAAAGTGGAAAGCGTTTCGATTCAGCCCCGATGGTCAGCTTCTGGTTTTTCAACAGTTTGATGATACGAATGTGCCCACCTTTTCGATTGTGGATCATTTGCAGACGGAACAGACGATAGAGGTCTATCATTTTCCTAAAGCCGGAGAACGTAATCCCGCCGTGAGGCTGGGGATCGTGGCTGTTGGCGGTGGTCCAGTCACGTGGGTGGCAACGCCGCACGATGACGATACAACTTTGATCACACACTTCGGCTGGTATCCAAACAGCAAACAGATCTACTGGTACACCCAAAATCGCAGCCAGACATGGCTGGACGTGATCCGCAGCTCCGCCGAATCCGGCGAGAGCGCCGTTGTGCTGCGAGAGACCACAGGTGGGTGGGTCGACCAGCCGGGAGACCTTCGTATTCTGCAGAACGGTAACTTTCTGTGGTTAAGCGAACGTTTTGGCTGGAAGCATGTGGAGCAGGTGAGTGCCGATGGAAAGACACGGTGTCCGTTGACTTCTGGTCCGTGGGACGTCAATCGAATTCATACCGTCAATGAAGAGACGAACTCAATTATCCTGTCCGGAACGCGGGACTCACCGATCGCGGACAACATCTACCGGGTTTCTCTGGAGAGCGGATCTGTTTCACGATTGACTTGGGAAGCAGGAGATCATGTTGTGTCGGTTAACCCGTCCGGGAGTTTGCTGGTCGACACATGGAGCAGCCATCAAAGAAGAACGTCAGTGACGGTTCGTGCCACTGGGGGACAATTCGAGAGACAGATCCACCGGGCGACACCGCCTGAGGAATGGGACGAATTTGATTTTGGGAATGTCAGTTTCCGTGAGGTGCCACTGGCTGATGATCAGTCCTGCCGGGCACTGTTCGTCTTTCCACCGCATTTTGATGCGTCACAGTCACATCCGGTTTGGCTGAAAGTCTATGGTGCTCCGCGCTATCAAAAAGTCAAAGATGAGTGGAACACTCGCCTGGCTGACCACCTCCTGGCCACTCATGGTGTGGTCGTGATCTATTTCGACCCGCGCACAGCAGGAGGCCATGGAGCGTTCGGCGCATGGAAGGCCCATCACCAGCTGGGAGTGGAAGAAACTCGCGATGTGGAGGCTTTGTGTGCATGGCTGAGTGAACAATCCTGGACAGACGGGAGTCGGATCGGCATGAGCGGCCACAGTTACGGCGGATTTCTGACCAGCTACGTAATGACTCACAGCGATTGTCTCGCCGCCGGCATCGCCGGATCGCCGGTCACCGACTGGGCCAACTATGATACGATCTACACCGAACGTTACATGGGAACTCCGCAGGACAATCCCAAAGGTTACCGTGGATCGTCAGTTGTGGCGGCTGCATCAAAGCTTCACGGTCGGCTACTGCTGGTGCACGGACTGAGGGATGACAATGTCCATCCTTCCAACACTTTTCAGCTTGTACGAGCGCTGCAAAAATTCAATCATCATTTTGACCTGATGGTTTATCCGCGCGCCCGTCACGGGATCCATGATCAGCATTACGAGAGGCTGTATTTCGACTTTATTCTGAACTCGCTGGGGATTGTGGTTGAGAAGCTGTAGAACGTTTTTTTCGAAATCGCCCCATCGCAGCGAGGGATGTCTCACTCAAATCGGTCGTTAAATACGGTCGTAGCTGACGCCGCCACCATTCGATCTCGGAAAATTCGAACTATAGTTGAGCTGACTGCGACGACGTTAACACGTCAGACCATTCGCTTAGTTAACGAGTGTCTGCCGTCGCTACTGCACAATTTCCGGTTTGTTCCCGACCCGTTTCTGGAGTTATCTGCGGAGACGCTGAATTCAGTTTTCCAGGCCCGTGGTCTGCCATTCCCGCACTTGGGTGCGAATGTCAAATAACTGATCCAACGCTGCCTCCAGTTCCTTTGTGACGTCGGAATCGGTCTTCTGAGGAAAAATGTTTCAGCTTTTCGTTCAGTACATGGCCCATACGTTCAGTCCCAGGAAGTTGCCGCACGAACTTTGTACCGGATTCTGCCTGCTTGCAATTCTGACAATAACTGAGATGCTCAACATTTGAATCAAATCCAGGATGCTCCGTTTGATCGGACAGAATGAATTCCAGCGAATCACCCTGACTGTATTCGACGTTCATTCTGTTACCTCGGTGGGTTCAGTCTGGCGAATGACAACGTTCTGGACTTCTCGCCGGAGCTTTTGTATGAGGCGACTGTGTGTGCCATAGGCGGCTCCATCGACATTTTGAGCTGCATTACAACCTCTGCCACTGAATCATCTTCCATGGCTGCTCGCCAGAACGCCTTCCCGGCCGAGATCGGACAGGTGGATACGACATGCTCAGCAGCCCAGCGAAATACCGGCTGATCCGGCTGTTCGTCAAATTCCGCCGACGGCAGATCACACGCATCCGGGGTGATGTCCAGCAGTTCGTCTTCGCTGCTCAGTCCAAGGATCAGACTGTGTCTGGTTTTCCGAGCGTGTCACATTGCGCAATCCGGTGCATTTGTTTGCAGTATTACACTGTCCTGCCTGAGAATCTTTCACTGAAATCGCAGGATTCTGCGAAGCGTCGGAAAATCAATGGTCGAAATTATTTGGAAACGCAGGTGCATTCGTGTCCTATCGGCCTGCTGTCACGGACACGCGCGACATCTGCTGCAACGGTCACACTTACGATTCAACACAATTTGATGATGATTTCTGGAACAAGCAGCAGGCTCCTCAGACAGCATGATTGAGAAAACCCGATGCAATGGATCATCGCTGTTACTGCATTGTTTCTCATTCCGGGTCTGATCCTGACATGGTTCATGGCCGGCTCGCTGGTTGCCGCTCATCCGCAAGTAGTGGGAGATGCACCAGCTGATCTGCCGGCGATATCGATTTCGCTGTACAGTGAATCCGGAAGCTGTCTGGCGGGATGGCATATACGATCGTCAGGCCGTCGCGGTGTCATTGTCCTGGTTCATCCCTATCGTGGGTGCCGCCTGGTGATGGTTAATCGAGCTCGATTACTGCATTCCCAAGGTTATTCGGTCGTCATGGTCGACCTTCGGGCACATGGGGAGAGTTCTGGAAGCAGAGTGACCATTGGATACCTGGAACGTCACGATGTGAAAGCGGCCGTGGAATTCGCCCGTACCAGCCATCCGAACGAATCGATTGGAGTCATCGGCTTCTCGATGGGCGGAGTGGCCACTCTGCTGGCATCACCGCTGCACGTTGATACGATTATTCTGGAATCGGTTTATCCGGACATCTGTGCGGCCGTGACCAATCGTGTGCGCGGAAAGCTGGGTGCCTTTTCGGCGATTCCGATCCTGCTGCTGCTCGTTCAGCTTAAGCCTCGACTGCGGGCTTCAGTCTCGGATCTGCGTCCCATTGATCGCCTGCCGGAGATCGACTCTCCGGTCCTCATCATGTCCGGAACTGGAGATCGTTACACCACAGAGGCTGACACAAAGGCGATGTTCAACGCCGCGGTCGCCCCCAAAGAGCTGTGGCTGATTGAAGACGCTGGTCACGAGGACTTGTACGAGTTTGTCCCTCGTGACTATGAAAAACGGCTGCTGAGCTTCCTGAAACAGCACCTGCCATCAGCAGTGACTGCTCAGCCAGCATAGAGCGACTGGCCTGAGTCTGTTCCAGACAGTCAGTTCGCAATACTCAGCGCACAAGTCGAATCCACCTGCCGACATCAGCTCGTTTTACTGTTCGGCGAACCACACATCCATGCGTGCATGCATCGTGTAGAGCCGCCAGGCTGTTCCGTCATGCACCAGCATTCCGCTGGACTTATTTCCTTTCACGGGCAGGACCGGACCTCGTGAGAGCTTTGTCCACTGCATCAGGTCCCTGGATTGCGCGAAATAAGTGCACCACTGGCGAGGCTTCTGTGGAGTGCCGGTGCCGTGGAGCACAGCGTAATAGCAGTCGCCAATTTTCACGACCTGATTCATGGCGATCATGAGGGCATCGTAGGCTCCCGGGCCCGGTACGATGAGTGGATCATCGGAGACGTTGGTCCAGACCTTCCTGTCGGCAGAATGCGCCAGCCAGATGCCGGCATCCCGGCGTTCGTAGAATAAGTGCCAGATGTTGTCTTTGATCAGGACTGTTGGTGTTCCGTACGGACCGGGTTTGATAGGGTCGCCGTTTTTGCGTCGCACATCCAGTTTCCCAATGTGCACCCAGTGAATACCGTCGTCAGATTCAAGCAGCTGCGGTTGATCACGTGCTCCCTCAGCGAACATGAACCAGCGACCGTCCTGTTTGACGATCATCATGTCCTCGGTCCAGACTTCATCAAAGATTGGGTCATTCGACCAGCGTTTCCAGCTGATTCCGTCTTCAGAAGTGGCGTAGCCCATTTTCATCGTAAGGGGCTGTTGTTCGCTGCTGTATCCGGTGTACCACAGCTTCCATGTGTCACCGTCTTTCATAACCCAGCCACGCTCACGGATGAGCTGATCCCATTTACCAGGCCGGCCGGTGAACAATGGGTTAGCAGCACTCCCCTTCCACTTCATGAACGGCACTGAAATATCGTCGGCATACAGAACGACCGACTCTGTTTCCGCACACAGCATCGCCAAGATGACCAACGCGATTCGGGGTGCTGAGCGCATCATGGGAGGGCCTCAATCGAATCCAACGCGACAGCCAGACGATTCCAGATTTCTTCGACTGGTTCAATGCCAACACTGAATCTCAATAACCAACGCGATGCACCGCAATGTTCGGCGAAATCCAGTTCGGCGTAGTGGGCAAGCATCGTGTATGGGCAGCAAAGTGTAAAGTTTGTTCCCAAATTGGGTCCCTTAGACACCTGGAGCCGGTCAAACACGCCGGGTGTGGTTGATTCCGCATTCTTCAACACAATTGAAAACACTGCGCCACAGCCGCTGTCGCTGACGTCGGCTGATTGCGGAAAGAAAACCTGATCGACACCAGGTTGCTGCCTGAGCCGTTCGACAAGCACTCGTGCATTGCGGACACTTTGATCCGTACGTGTCTCCAGATCTCGCGAATTTTGTTCCAGAACCTCGGTATCGAGGTCGCTGAGTGTTTCTTCGAAGTCGTCATCGAGAACAGTACGGAATGCTTCGTACCTCTGACACTGAGGATTCAACACAATCGCACCGGCCAGTACGTTGCCGTAGCCACTAAAGTATTTGGTCAGACTGGTCACAACTGCATCGCAGTGTGGCAACACCGACTTACGACTGCAGGCTCTGAGCGTATCGTCCAGAATCATGAGGGAATCATGCTGTTTTGTGATTGATCGCAGGTGCGTCAGGTTGGGAGTCACCAGCAGCGGGTTGGTAGGAGTTTCACAAAACACTGCCGAAAATCTGCGTTTGGGAAAGAGTTCCATCAGTCTCATTTCATCGGCGGCATTGCCCATAGGCAGAAACGTATGAATGGCACCTGGAAACCGTTCCTGAATTTTTAGTGTATCCACATACGGAAAGCCGAACTGGCATGTGGGTCGCCCGGGATTCTGCCGGGTGATTGTTCTCCAAGCAGCAGCAATGGCCCCCATTCCCGACGAGAACAGATAAACATTAGCGTCTGAAACCTGATGAAGGTCAGCGACCCGCCTGCGGACGACAGCTCGGGTGTCGGTTTCAGTGACAGTGACGGGTATCTCCGCCATAATCAACCTGGCCATGCGTGACGACACTAGTTCTCCGGCGTGCTGCCAGTATTGTTTTAGCAGCGGAAATTCATCGGGATCGACGGCCACGGCAACGCAGGGTTGACTGGGAATTGGCTGTGACACAGCCGACTTGCCACCAGCGTGCTGAACATAGCTCACAGCCCGCCCGGCGGCTGCCGCTGTCGCAAATGGCAGGCCTGAACCGTTCGAAAACAGTCTATGGCATAATTGTCGGACGTCAGGGTGAATGCAAAAACGCGGATAGGCAGCCTGCAGACGATCAATCACCCGGGGGTCGCCTTCTTCGTACGCAACATTGTGATCCCAGAGCGGCAGGCAGGCTGAAACCGCATCACGATCATCCGGCATGGGAAGACCGAGGTGGTCAGACTTCCAGCGAGGAGATGAAAGTAGATCGGCAGGCATGGTGGAAAGAACAGGTGCGGAGCAGTTCGAGGTCTGGTGATTCGGCGACGGACCACTTGTAGGGTAATTTCAGATGTCGATTCCGTGATTCATATACAGCGCCGGTTGATCGGTCCTGGGTCGACCAACAGCTTCAGCAGGAACACCAGCAAACGTGGAATGCGGAGGAACATCTGTCAGCACCACACTGCCGGCTCCAATCTTGGCTCCTTCTCCGATTTCAACGTTACCGAGAATCTTTGCGCCGGCGCCAATCAGCACACCACGCCGTACTTTGGGATGGCGGTCTCCGGTGGACTTCCCGGTGCCTCCCAGTGTCACTTCATGCAGCATGGAAACGTCATCGCCGACAACAGCTGTTTCCCCAATGACCACAGAAGTTCCATGGTCCATCAAAATCCCTTTGCCAATGCGGGCCGCAGGATGAATATCGACTCCAAATATTTCCGATATTCGGTTTTGCAGATGGACCGCCAGCAAAGTCCGGCCATGCATCCACAGCCAGTGAGCGATCCTGTAGGCTGCCAGTGCATGTACTCCCTTGAGATACAACAGCGGCACCAGGCAGCACTCGATAGCCGGATCTCGCTCCCGTACAGCCAGAATATCGGCCTGGATTGATTCCGAGATCCTTGGATCAGACGTCATAGCCGTCTCCATGATTTCACGAAACTGCATGCCGGACAGCGTCTGAGACTTCAGTTTTCCAGCCAGATGAAAACTGACAGCGTCACTGAATCGGTCGTGATTGAGAATTGTCGCATGCAGATAACTGGCCAGCATTGGCTCCGAATCCACATGCCCAAGCGCTGCCTCTCGAATTGAAGTCCAGACAGACTGTCCTTCAGCACGTATAGTGGCCTCTGAGTTATTTTTGTTTTCGGTCACGGATGAAATTCAACGGATTTCGTTTAGGTGGCCTATTCCGCAGGTGAGAGCTGAATCACGACCAGTCTGATCAATTGACCGCAACTCACAAGCGGGACGTTGGGTTTGGCAACAATTGAAGCAGTTTCTGCCAGGCTGTTCATGGGATTCGGGGACGAATCCCGGTTTTCGCACAGATTCCCGCCTGGAAAGCTGCTCGGACCGAGTTGCCGACTTGTGCCTATGGTAGTCAAACGCTCAGGTCGTATGCCTGTTCGAGACATATCCGGCCAACTCGACGGTTTGGCCCGGCCCACGCATCTGTCTGTCTGGTGGTCAAGAATACTCGTTCCTACAATAGTCCAGTCGACAGGCCACACTCGATGATTTTCTGGAAGGACCCAAAATGAAGACATTCGGCAAAAACCAATGGATGACACTCGTGTTCGGATTTGTGGCTGGCGCTGCAGCCGTCTGGCTGTGGCCGCAGCGGCCTGTTGCCGCAGGCACAGCCAATACTGCCGATAAGTTCTCGATGGTGACGGTTCCCGTGGAAGGAATCGCGGATACGGAAGCCGTCTTCATCCTCGATCACCTCACCGGGATTCTCCGTGGAGGCCGCTTGAACAATCAAACCGGGAAGTTCGCACATCAATACGTGCACAATGTTGCCGCCGACTTTCAGGTGGCAGTGGGCCAGAGAAATCCTGAATACTGCATCGTTTCAGGACCGGTTCAACTGATTTCCCGTGGCAATCAACCCTCCAAAGGGGCAATCTACATCGCCGAGAAAAACTCGGGGGCCGTCATTGCGTATGGTTTTGCATTGCCACGAGGACGTGGCGTTCCGGTGCCGATGTCTTTGACTAAAATCGACTTCTTTAATTTTCGCGAGGGAATATGAACTCAGACGGGGAGCCCACGCCGATCCGAAACCTGGCGCCGTTGCGGGATGCTCCGCCCGATTTGACAGCAGAGAAAATGATCGGTGTAATCCAGTCGCTGGCGATGCCGGAGCCGATGCTACTCACGTTGACAGGGTGAGGCTTCAGCCGAGCCACATGTAACGGACGACCCTGACTCGACAGAATGTTACTCACCCGGAATTGTCATTATGGGACCTCGGTTGGTACCGCACCGCCCTGGAGGGCGGGTTGAGTCAACGCACCTGTGAAACCTGAGGATTCAAACATGTCCCGTCCGTGGTTGTTTCGGCCACACGACACGGCTGCTGTCACTCAGCTGTCTCAGGAATTGAAACTGTCACCCCTGGTCGCTCAGGTGCTGATCTCACGTGGCCTGAATTCAGCAGCTGAGGCGCGAGCGTTTCTGAGTGCCCGACTGACGGATCTGTTCGATCCATCGCAGCTGCCGGGCGTGGATCAGGCAGTCGACCGTATTACGGCGGCGATCAAGGACAAACGTCGGATTACGATTTACGGTGACTACGACGTTGATGGTGTTACTGCAACCAGTGTGCTGTGGCATTGCCTTTCGCTGGCTGGCGCCACTGTGGATTACTACATTCCATGTCGAATGGAAGAAGGATATGGCCTGAATTCAAACGCCATTCGTCAGCTGCACACAGAAGATCCCGGGCGGTTGCTGGTGTCAGTCGACTGTGGGATCGCCAGTGTCGACGAGGCAGCGATCGCTGAGGAACTGGGGCTGGAACTGATTGTCACAGATCATCACCATATTGGCCCCGAACTTCCGTCAGCTTCCTGTCTGGTTCACCCGCGTCTGCCAGGCACCAATTACCCCTTTGGAGATCTGTGTGGAGTTGGCGTTGCGTTCAAGCTGGCATGGGCCATATGTCAGCGACTGGGAGACGGTAAGAAGGCCAGCCCTCGCATGAGGGAATTCCTCAAATCCGCTGTGGGTCTCACCGCGATCGGGACAGTGGCAGACGTTGTACCGCTGGTGAAAGAGAATCGCGTTTTTGTCCGATACGGTCTGCAAAGCATCAGAGAAAATCCATCATTAGGTCTCAAGGCTCTGATGGCAGTGTCGAAACTGGCGGACAAGCCCCAACTGACGGCGGAGGACGTCGGCTTCGGTCTGGCACCTCGAATCAATGCTGCCGGCCGACTTGGTCAGGCTCGGCTGGCGGTTGAACTTCTGACAACCTCCGATCCTCAGCGCGCAGTGTCGCTCGCTGACTATGTTGATCAACTCAACACCAACCGCAGGACGGTTGAGCGTCGCATCTTCAAAGGCGCTAAAGAAATCGTCGAACGACATCCTGAATGGCAAGATCATCCCATTCTGGTACTCGCCGACCATGATTGGCATCCAGGGGTGATCGGGATCGTCGCCAGCCGGGTTGCAGAACACTACGAGAAACCAACAGTACTGATTGCACTTCGGGACGACGGAACCGGACAGGGCAGTGCGCGGTCATGGGCTGGATTTGATTTGTACGCAGGCATCGCAGCCTGCGCGGAATATCTCATTGGCTTTGGAGGACACAAAGCGGCGGCAGGCTTGCGGATCGACTCCCGGCACATCGACAAGTTTCGCATGAATCTGGCGCACTGGACAGAAGCAAATTTCTCACATCAGGAATCAGATTCAGCTTTGCAGGTCGATGCAGAAGTATTGCTTTCCGAAATCACTCGTCGTGCAGTTGAGGAATTGAATCATCTGGGTCCGTTCGGGGAAGCAAACCCGATGCCGCAGTTCGCAGCCACAAATGTCGAACTCGTTGAGCCCCCGCGCACGATGGGCGAAGGTGATCGACATCTGTCAATTCGTGTTCGCCAGCATCAAACGGTGCTGCGGGCCGTAGCTTTTGGTCGCGGAGAGTGGGCCGAAGAGATTGCTGCCGTCCGAGGACGATTGTCAGTGAGTTTCGCTCCAGTGATTAATGCGTTTCGAGGATTTGAACGCGTCGAATTACGGCTGATCGACTGGAAGGCCGCCACTTGACGTCCACGAATGTCGATGTTCAGTTTGTGCCGGGAGTCGGCCCGGATCGCGCAAAACTGCTGCGCAAACTGAACATCCACACCGCCTTGGATCTGCTGCATCATTTGCCGCATTCGTTTAACGACTTCAGCAATGTGCGGTCGGTACCACGTCTGGAGACGGATGTCGAGCAGTCCGTCCGCGGCGTCATCGTCAGTCGCGATTTCCGAAAGCTGACCAAAGGTCGCAGCCTGGTTGGAGTCCTGCTGGACTGTGACGGTCACTTTGTTCGGGGCACCTGGTTCAATCAACCATGGATGTTTCAAAAGTTCAGCGAAGGCGACCTGATTGTCTTCAGCGGGAAACCCAGATTTCGGTCCGGTCACTGGGAGTTCAGCAGTCCCCTCTTGCATTTTCTCACAGCCGAGGATGACGATCTCGGCGGCACCACGGGAGTACTGCCTCGTTATTCGCTCACCGACGGGATTTCGATGACCCGAATGCGGCGTATGACGGCCGGTGTCGTGGAACATTTTTCCAGTCAACTCATTGATCCGCTCCCCGCGGATTTCCGCAGGTATCACAACCTGCCGGACGTCGTCGATGCGATGCACGCTGTGCATTGTCCCCGGTCAGTGCAGGACTTTCGTCAGGGCCGACATCGACTCATTCTCGACGACCTGCTGGAGTTTCAGCTGGGACTGGCATTGCGTCGTCGCCAGTGGAATCTCACGTCCAAAGCACGCTCAATTCCTACACCCTCAGTCGTTGACGCCCGAATTCGGCGGTTGTTTGAATTTCGATTCACTGACGGTCAGAACGCAGCGGTCACCGAAATTGTTGCTGACCTTCGTGAATCCCGGGCCATGCATCGGTTGCTGCAGGCCGATGTGGGAGCTGGAAAAACTGCTGTTGCCGTGTATGCAATGCTGGCGGCTGTAGCAGCCGGTTTCCAGACTGTTCTGATGGCTCCAACCGAATTGCTGGCAACCCAGCACTGGCAGACCTTCAAAGAGCTGCTCAGCCATAGTCGGGTGAGACGTGGATTTCTGACTGGAGGACTTCCTGCTGTACAAAAGAGCCAGCTGCTGGCGAAAATCGCCTGCGGAGAATGTCAGTTGATCGTGGGAACGCAGGCCCTCATTCAGGATGCCGTGCAGTTCCACAATTTGGCTCTCGCGGTGATCGATGAGCAGCACCGATTTGGAGTTCGGCAGCGAGCTCGTTTTGGTGCTGAATCTGAATCGCCACATGTTCTGGTGATGACGGCGACTCCGATTCCTCGCAGTCTATGTATGACACGATTCGGCGACCTGGATATTTCAACTATTCGCGAAATGCCGCCAGGCCGTCAGCAAGTCATCACTTCGCGTGTCTCTGAGCGGGTTCAACAGCGAAAGGCGTGGAATTTCGTATGCCAACAGATCGGGAAACGACGACAGGCTTATGTCGTCTGCCCAAGAATTGAGGGCCAGAATGAAGACGACGTCGCCGCGGCCGAAACTGTGTACCGGCGACTAGCATCGTCCGAATTGACTGGTCTGCGCGTTTCCCTGCTGCATGGTCGCATGCATCGTGACGAACGATATGAAGTGATGAACCGATTCCGCAGTCACGAAACGGATGTGCTGGTGAGTACCACGGTGATTGAAGTGGGCGTCGACGTCCCCAATGCGACGATTATGGTCATCTATCAGCCAGAACGCTTTGGCCTGGCCCAGTTGCATCAACTGCGCGGACGTATTTCCCGAGGTCGCTCTCAGGGATACTGTTTTCTGTTCTCCGACAGCGGTACCCCCGAAGCGGAAGCTCGTCTCTCTGCCCTTATGGAGTCGTCAGATGGCTTCCTGCTGGCAGAGAAAGACGTGGAGCTGCGCGGCCCGGGAGACGTGCTGGGAATTCGTCAAAGTGGAGCGCTGCCTCTGCGAGTTGCCGATCCTGTACGCGACATTTCCATCCTTGCCACCGCTCGCCGCATGGCTTTCGACCTTGTCCGGACGGGAGAATTTGATGGTCCGGACTATGCAGCCTTGAAGCGTCTGGTTCTGGACCGCTTTGCGGACGTGCTTGAGCTGCCCCGCACCGGATAATTGAGCTGAACTTTGGATATCCCCTCAGATCCGCTGGCGCAACCAGCGGCCGCCCAGATACCGCCACGACAAAACAACTCCACGGAATGTGATATCGACAAACATCCCGGTCCATGCCCCGAGCAGCCCAAATTCCAGGTAGACACCCAGCAGCCACGCCAGAGGCAACCGGAACAGGAGCGTGCCGGCAACGGTAGCAATCATCGGCCAGCGCGTATCTCCCGCTCCGTGCAGCGCAAACTTCAGAACCAGGGACACGATGAGAGGAATCTGGAACAGCGCCAATACACGAAACGGAGCGCCGCCGGCCATCATTATCTGCGGGTCGCTGTGCATCACTCGGTAGATTGCTTCCGCACCGAAATAAAACACGATCGTTACAATGATGCCCAGCATACAACATTGAAACACAGCACTTATGCCTGCTCGAAATGCGCGACGTATTTTTCGGGCTCCCAGACACTGGCCAATAATCGCTGCGGCTGATTGGCCCCAGGCGATGGCTGGCAGATAGGTGACCGCTTCAACCTGCACTCCCACCATGTGAGCCGCGAAAATCACGTCCGCGGAAAAGGGCATCCCGGTGATGTTACGGATGATGATCAGAAAAATGAATTGTCCCAGCCAGGTAATCAAATTGTCGGCTGCCGCAAATCCGCCCAATCCAATGAGTCGTTGCATGATCAGCGGATCCAGCCGCAGCAGACGCAAACGAAATTTGAGTGCACCACTTCCGAATACCAGAACGCAGCTCATCATCAGACCACCAAGCAGTCGTGCGCAAACTGTTCCAGCTGCGATTCCGTAAATACCCATCGGTGCCACCCATTCCGTCGGTGCCATCACCGGACTCTGGGGGCCGATTCCGTATACGAAGCAACAGGACAGAAGCATGTTCAGGACATTGATCATTCCCAGTACCATCATGGGTCGAGCCATGTCACCGGATCCGCGCAGAGCTGCCGCACCCACAAATGTGATGCCGGTCAGCAAATGACCGACCGCATCCATTCTGAGGTAATTCAGACCAATAACTCCTGTTGCACCTTCCAGACCGAACGCCGCCACGAATGCTGGTGCCAGAACATACAGCAGCGCCGACATTCCCACGCTGCCGAATTGCCCGGCGATCAGGGCGACGTGCATCACTCGATTGGCCTGAGCCGGGTCACTGGCTCCCAGGTGACGAGCCACCATGGCCGTGGTTCCCACACTAACGGTGCTCACCAACAGTCCGGCCAGCCAGCCAATGTAGGCAGCCATGCCGATGGCGGACGTCGCTGCTGCGTCAATCCGACCGCTGAGCCAGGTGTCGAACAACGCCACGCAAAAAGTCAGCAGCTGCTGGAGCAGCGTCGGAAACGCGAGGATGAAGATTCGCGGTCCGAGATCACTATGCAGAATCTGGTGGGTCCTGAGTGTCCTGTTACCACCGGAATCCGTGGCACTGGCGTCTTTCACCTGTAGAGGCAGCTTTCTGGTAATTGGATCTGCAAATGCCACGTGGCTCTCAGGCCGCCAGCAGCTGTTGTCAGGAGGCATTGCCTGAGACCGCTGACACAGCAGACAGTGGCTCAAGATCCTCTTCCATGACCCCGCGAATCCGGGGATACAGCAGCACACACTCCACAACCATCCACATCTGCAGGCCAAGGATCGCAGTCGCGAATCCTGTCAGCAACCACTTGTCGTTGTAAATCCAGCCGGTTTCAGGATTGAACAGCTGCCACAGCAGAGCAGTGGTCGGCAGGATCGTCATCGCGATCGCGGGAATCAGAGCGAAAAGCACCGGCAGTCCGCGGCGAGCCAGATAGAACACCAATACAAGGAATGCGAGACCTGCCAGCAGCTGGTTGGTGGCACCAAACAACGGCCACAGAATCAATCCACCCATTCCTGGCTTGTTCTCCGGCCCTCCTGGAATCATGGCAACCAGACTGCCCAAAGTGACTGCACACAGAGTCGCGCCGTATTTGCCTGCAAGCGGCCTGATGTGCAACGTGGTTGCAAGTTCCTGAATCACGTACCGCTGCAGCCGTGTGGCCGTGTCCAGTGTCGTTGCTGCAAAACAAGCGACGAGAACCGCAATGATGCCAACACCCAATTTGAGCGGCAGCCCCAGAGCGTTCATGAAGTTTGCCCCACCCTCGACAAAAGCTCCGACTTTCGCACTCAGTTTGAAGCTGGCCCAGCTTCCGTCGGCCTGATAGACATTGCGCCACGCTGCCTCTCCTGTGATGGCCGTGCCATTCTTAGCCACCACAGGAGCCCATTCACCACTTGTGTTTGTGATTTGTCCCATTCCCAGACCGGCGCAGCAGGCCAATATCACCAGCACAGCCAGAGCGCCTTCGAGTAACATGGAACCATAGCCAACAAACTGGGCATCGGATTCACTGCTGATCTGCTTGCTGCTGGTCCCACTGCTGACCAGACAATGAAATCCACTGCACGCACCACAGGCAATTGTGATGAACAGGAACGGGAAAATAGGTGGTGCATCTGCCGGCACCGACGTAGCAATCGCAGGGGCACTGCCGGCAAGGTCTGCCTTACCGGTACCGCAGGCCATCGCGAAACCTGCGACCAGCAGTACCAGTGCAACCAGCAGCTGATGGCTGTTAATGAAGTCCCGAGGTTGCAGCAGCACCCAGACCGGCAATACCGAAGCGACAAAGCAGTAAGCCATCAGGATCACAGTCCATGTGATCACCGAAGATCCGTCAATCAGGATCAGTTCCGGCAGCTGCAGCTGAAACATCTCCGTATAAACACCCAGCAGGACGGAACCATACAGAATGCCCAGTGCAAGGAGTGAAGGAATCATCAATGATCCCTGGCGTCGATGCACCCACACTCCCACGCCCACTGCCACAGGCATGGCGATCCAAACCGACAGCACAGATTCAGGATAAATGGTGAAGATACTGGCAATCACCAGACCGAAGATGGCGAGGACGATGGTCAGTGCGAAGAACAGAATCAGCAGGAACAGCAGTCGCGCCCGACGATTGATTAATCGCCCGGCGACTTCACCAATCGTCTGCCCTCGGTTACGCAGCGAAATCATAAGTGCGCCGAAGTCATGGACCGCTCCGACAAAGATCGATCCCAGTACCACCCATAACAGCGCCGGCAGCCAGCCCCAAAAAACAGCGATCGCCGGGCCCACAATGGGGCCGGTCCCGGCAATACTGGTGAAGTGGTGACCGAACAGCACATGCCGATTCGTCGGGACATAGTCGATGTCGTCCCGCAGTTCCCTTGACGGAACAAGGGCAGCTGCGTCGGTTCGAAATATCCGCTTTGACAACCAGCGCCCGTATGTATTGTATGCTACGATAAAGCTGACAAACGAAAGAACGGCTACCAGCAATGTCATCATATCGAAAACCCCAAATCCTGTTCGACCGATGTGGTTGATCAACTTGCCGACACATCGTACCAACGGCATCCGGAACGCGGTGCTTCGAAGCCGCACGAGGCCACAATTTAGCAGCTGGCCAGCTGCGGCTCGACAGAGAATCCAGGAGCAATCAACGTGAGCAGGCAATCAAACATGGATTCACCAAGGATTCTCGTTCTGGGCTCCATCAACATGGATCTGGTTGTTCGGTCTGAGAAGCTGCCCATGCCTGGTGAGACGTTGCTGGGACACGAGCTGAGGCAGATCCCAGGCGGAAAGGGTGCCAATCAGGCCGTTGCAGCCGCTCGACTGGGAGCCGGCGTCACCATGGTTGGCCGAGTCGGTGACGATGGCTTTGCTGCTCAGCTTAAGCACGAACTCATAGTAAACAACGTCGACGCCGAACGTGTAGCCACCACCGACAATTATTCCAGCGGGGTCGCGTTCATCAACGTTGATGACGAGGGCCAAAACTGCATCACTGTGATTCCAGGAGCTAACTCACAACTTTCGTGTGCAGACGTGCGCGCTCACCAGTCTGCGTTCGATAATGTCGATCTTCTCATGCTGCAGCTGGAGGTTCCTTTGGAAACAGTCGTCGAAGCGATCGAGATTGCCCAATCCAATGCCATACCGGTTCTCCTCGATCCCGCGCCGGCACCACGGCATTTCCCTCCGGAAATACTGCAGGTGGATTTTCTCTGCCCAAATGAAATCGAGGCGAGAAACCTGTCAGGACTGCCCGTCAATGACGTCACAAGCGCTGTCAAGTGCGCGAAAATTCTTCAGTCGCGCGGCGCATCAAACGTCATCATCACCATGGGAGATCAAGGGGTGGTGATGTGTGACAATACCGGGCATTGCGAACATTGCCCTGCTTTTTCAGTTGACGCGGTCGATTCGACTGCCGCAGGCGACGCATTTGCCGCCGCATTTGGTATTGGGGTCGCTGAGGGCAATACTTTGCAAGATGCCGTGCATTTCGGATGTGCTGCCGGGGCTGTGGCCACATCAAGAGTCGGCGCTCAGCCGGCTATGCCCACACGCAGCGATATCAGTGCACTCATGTCACTGCGGCAATCGTGATGTCCACAGCTGTATCACGGATTCCAGCCGTTTGAGCGGGCCTTGCGTGGACGTCGAGTCTCCTGGCAAAACAAGTGCGGGTCGGCGATCGGCGGAGCTTCAGGCCGCTGAAATTTTGTATTGTGGGGCACCGTAACGATTCCGGAATCACTCACTGTCAGGTCATTCGCCAGGTCCTCTTTGATGTCGTAGCCGATCCGTGTGTTTTCCGGAATCCGAACACCCTTGTCGATGATCGCTCGACGAATTCGACAATACCGACCGACATTCACGTCTTCGTACAGAATGGAGTCCCGCACGTCCGCGAAGCTGTTGACTCGGACACGCGGTCCCACAATGCAGTGATCAACGGTGCCACCGGAAATCACTGATCCAGCGCACACCATACTGTCAGTGGCTCGACCTATGCGCGGCTGGCCCGAGGCATCATCATTGAACACAAACTTTGGCGGTGGCAGCGGTGGTTGAGCCGATCGAAAAGGCCAGGAAGGATCGTACAGATTCAGTTTTGGACGGACACTGATGAGATCCATGCTCGATTCGTAATAGGAATCAATTGTACCAACGTCCCTCCAATAGCCCGGTTCCCCGGTGTTGGCATCCACAAATGGCCAGGCACGTACGACGTGCGCCTCAATAATGGAAGGTATAATATCCTTGCCGAAGTCACGATGGCTGTCAGGCTGGTTGGCGTCCTCGCACAGACGTTCGAAAAGAAATTCTGTGCGAAACACATAAATCCCCATTGAAGCCAGACAATTTGACGGATCTCCCGGAATCGGACCGGGATCGTCCACTTTCTCTTGAAAGCTCAGGATTCGACGAGATTCGTCAGCCTGCATCACGCCGAAGCGACGGGCTTCCTGGCGAGGAACCGGCAGACAGGCGATCGTGCAGTCCGCCTCTGACTGCATGTGATCATACACGAAGCCTGCATAATTCATACGGTAGATGTGATCTCCACTGAGTATCAACACGTGCGACGGTCGCAGCTGTTCAATGGCATAAATGTTTTGATAGAGCGCGTCGGCGGTTCCCTGATACCAGTTTTCATCGACACGCTGTTCAGGCGGGCGGATGCGGATGAAGTCTCCAAGTTCAGTGGACAGGAAATGCCAGCCGTTTTCGATGTGACGCTCCAGGCTGGCGGCCTTGTACTGTGTCACCACCAGAATCTTCCGAAGCCCGCTGTTGATACAGTTGGACAGGACAAAATCAACGATGCGGAAACAGCCGCCAAACGGCACCGCCGGCTTACTGCGCTCGCGCGTCAGCGGATCCAGTCGGGATCCTTTGCCTCCGGCGAGTATTACTGTGAGCACGTTATTCACAGGAGCTCCCTCCTAATTCCGTTCGCCGCCTCGTATGAACCGTCGTTTTAGCGTTTTTCAAAGATCTCTGCGAACGCGACTGCCAAATATTGAATTATCCGTCTATTGAACAGTGACCGACTCTGAAGGGTCCCCCAGCCGGAACAGAATTGCCCCCGGCAACATCACCAGAGCCAGGGCTGCGAACACGATGAACCGCGGACCATAGGGTGACTCATCGGTCGCCAGCGCATCAGTCACTACATTTAACAGACCGATAAACACTGCTGAAGCGACAATCCCAATCCAGCTCAGCAGATTCAGGGCTCCGATCACGCGTCCCTTCTGTTGAGGAGGGGGAGCCTCCTGAATGTACACCTGGATGGGAATAACGAACACACCGGCTGAGACTCCGAGAAAGAACATGCTGATCCGCAGCAGCCATTCAATCGGATCCGCCTGTAAAACGCCGGCCACGATTGATTCCTGAGCTCCCGATGGCCGTGGCAATCCCAGCATTCCACTGCTCAGCACGGTAATAATCACCAGTGCCAGCACAATCATCCAGCTACCAGTTTTCACCCACATCGAACCATCGCTCCGTTTTTTGTTCATCGTCCCGGAGATGAAACAGCCCAAGGCAATGCCCACGCCAATCGACGCTGCCATCAGGCTGGTCCGCGTCTTGCTGAGTCCCAAGGTCAGCTCGCCCAGGCTGTTGACGGCTGGCTGTGTGACGCCGCCGATAAACCAAAACAGCATGGCCATCATAAGGCAGTTGCGCAATGTCGGCTGACTGAAAATCAGGTGCCACGTTTCACGCGGTACAAACAGCATTTCAAAGCGCATCGGCAGATGAGGATTTGGTGGCTCCGTATGGGGGATCAGTAGTGACGTGAGAGTTCCGGTCAGTGCGATTCCGACGGCAATGACACTGGCATACCACAGTGAGTCATCGAACAGATCCAGCGCAATACCTGCCAAGGCCATCCCGAAAATAATGGCCAGAAAGGTCGTCATCTGAACAGCACCGTTGACTGGCAACAGTTGAGTTTTTGAAAAAAGTTCCGGAAGAATCCCGTACTTCGACGGACCAAACAAAGCACTTTGCCCGCCCATCAGACCCAGTACACCGATGAGCAACATGAGCTGAAATTGCTGAGACAGATTGCCCATCAACAGGACAAGCAAAGCGCAAACCATCACCATGACTTCGCCAACTTTGCAGAGGACGATCACTCGCCGTCGTGAGAAGCGATCGGAGACGTAGCCGCCCAGTCCCGACAGCAATACGAACGGCAGGGCAAACGCGACCATTGCATAAGGCTGGAGGTCAATGCCCTCGCCGGATTCATTCCGTGTCACGCGATCGAATTCAACGCATTTCAGCAGGAGCATCTGTTTGAAGTAGTTGTCGTTGAATGCCCCAAGAAGCTGAGTGAAGAGAACTCCGGCAAAGATCGGACTGGCAGCCAGTGCCATTTTTTCTGGTTCCGGCTCAGACATCTTCGGTGACGAGTATCGATCCGGAGGCAGTCGGTTGGGCAGCTTCGACACACAGCTCCCTCCTGGAGAGTTCGATAAACGGGACACGTGTATGTGTTTGCCGCCGAAGGTCGGGAGTTATTTCCAGTGGCATCTGGAGTGACCTGATTCCGAACCCACACTGACCGCCAAGGCAGCTGTCACGCTGCTTCAGAAAACACTCCCCCCCCGTTCACTTGTCGAGAACTGAGTTGTTCGACAATGTAGACGACGGTCGAAATGTCGAACACCCGGCGATATCGGAATCGTCACAAAAGTGTCTAATATCTGAAAAGATCTAAAGAGGGGATCTAAAAAGGGAGGGGATCTAAAAGGGGACATTCTGGTTTTCGACCGATTTTCATCTCGTAGAATGTCCGAATGCCACGAACTGCACGTGCAGCGCAAGGGGGATATGTCTACCACGTCCTGAATCGTGGTAACGCTGAAAACGATGTGTTTCACAAGGACAGTGACTTTGATGCGTTTGTCCGTTTGATGACAGAAGCTCACGAAAAAGTCCCAATGTGACTGGTTGGCTACTGCCTGATGATCAACCATTTCTATTTGATGCTGTGGCCGCTTCAGGATGGCGATCTGAGCCGCTGGATGCAGTGGTTAATGACATCCCATGTGCGACGCTATCACCGGCACTACCAAAGCAGTGGACACATTTGGCAGGGTCGTTTCAAGGCGTTCCCTGTCCAGGAAGACGCGCATTATCTGACTGTACTGCGATATATCGAACGCAACCATTGAGAGCAAATATGGCGGATCACAGGCAGGACTGGGAATGCTCCAGTCTAAAGCCAACTAAATGCAGCTGTCCGGACGGGCTGCTCAGTGATGGACCATTGTCAAAGAGTTTACAATGGACTCAGTTCGTGAATCGAACCGAGACAGAAACGGAACTGCGGTCCGTTCGCCGCAGTGTGCAAAGGGGGACTCCATTCGGTCAACCTGACTGGCAACAGGGCACCGCGCAACAATTGGGGCTGGAGTCGTCACTCCGACCCCGCGGCAGATCCAGGAAAGTGTAGAATGTCCCAGTTCGAGGTGTCCGCAAGATCAAATCAATGTGGCGTATCGCATCAATCGATGTGTGCGGTGTGATTTTGATTTCTGAATCCCTTCCGGGTCAGCATCTCGCAAAACACGGAGACAAATAATTTACGAGTATTCCTGGCCGATAACATCGCAACATTTTAGAGACTGAGCCAACAACATCTGTGGTGCACACGACTCCTGACCCATGCGGGTGATACGAAGGTCTGCGACTGTTTCCGGTGGTCCAGTAACGGCACTGGATGGACAGATGTAAGGGTTGTATCCCTACCAGCACGTCACTAGACTCCCTCGCTCGCAACTCAGCATTGTGAGCAGGAGGCATGACCTGCAGCCTGCGGGCGGATAGCTCAGTTGGTAGAGCACAGGACTGAAAATCCTGGTGTCGCCGGTTCGATTCCGGCTCCGCCCAATGATAAAACATTGGGCGTCCCGTGTCGTCGGGAGCCCTTTTCCTTTTGAATACCGCCAATCTCAACCGGACACAGCAGGAGCGGGTTGAAACAAGTTTGACATTGCTGCCGTCACTCGTTCCATGCCGGTCTTTATTGCATGAGCGTAGATCATGGCCGTGACGACCCTGGACGCATGACCGAACAGATCAGACACGTTATTGATCGGGATGCCACTTTCCAGTAACAGCCTGGCTATCGTGTGTCTCGTCTTCCGCCAGTCGATACGATGATGCCGCTCCCGGGCCGTGCGCCAGCTCGATCACTTGGTGGTTCGCCAGTGCAGACGACACTCCAACGGCCAGTCCGTGCAGATGCCGTCCATGCCACTGGCCCGGGACCTGTCCCAGATGTCGGGACGACGGTCACCGATCTTCAGGCTCAGCCAGACCTGTTTCTTCAATTGGTGGGCGTGGTCCATTTCCTTGCGACTGGGGATGAAACCGACCCAGAGACAGTCGGCCAACGGGTCCTTCAATGCGGCGGCAAAGTGCTTCGAGTCGTAAATCTTCACAATCGTGGTTCGCAGCTTCGGGTTGGCATCTTTGAAGCGACGACTGGAATCGGCCGGTTGGCCGAAGGCGAACAACTGGTCAAACAGATCGTATTTTTCGACCACGCGGACGATTTTGGACTCGATGCCTGGCGAGATCACTTTCATGTTCAAAGCGATCGTAATCGGAGTGCGTTGTCGCTGACTGATGACCCGGAAGGCCTCGTCAAGAGTCGGCACCTTCAGGCCCCGGAATCGTGGATGGAACCAACTGCCGGCATCGAGCTTCTTGATCTGAGCCAGGGTCAGGTTGCCGATCTCTCCGGTACCGTTGGTCGTTCGATCGACCGTGTTGTCATGGATGACCACCAATTGCCCGTCCCGGGTCTGGTAGACGTCCAGCTCGATCGATGCGCCCAGGGCGATTGCCGACTCGAAGGCCGGCAGTGTGTTTTCCGGCGCGTGACGAACCAGCCCGCGATGAGCAAGCAGGATCGGTTCGGTGTCGGTGTCGGTGGCGTTTGGCTGAGCAACTGCCAGAGAGGCCGTTGCTGAAAAGACCGCGACCGCAAGAAACAGGTGCCTGACACAACGGCAGTCAGTGGTTGGGGCGTGCATGAGGAGACTCTTGTGGGAGAGGCCGGGAAACCGGGAAGATGCTGCTGGGAGGGTACCCGGTTTGTCGGATGCATGCGAAGCGGAGCTGTTGTTTTGGGTGGCCTTCGGACTTAAACCGGTGAAGATCGCAATCTCACGTTGCGTCAATGGTTCGCTGAGGACCTGGTCACTCATTGTCCCACCTTAATCGGGGTCATCGGAGGTAAAAGTTTCCGCCGGTTCGGTGGCGTCCATGGCCAGAAACCCCGCGGTGCCGTGTTTAGTTTTGAATTCGGCCGGTGCTTCTTCTTCTGCTCGAACGAATTGTTCAGGCCGTTGATGCTGCTCAGCGGAACCGCACTACTCACAACCGGCAAGTCTTGAGCAGGATTGTGATCGAAAGTCGTTTCACGGGACGGTTCCCTCTACAATCGTCACTTCAATCCTAAAGGAATGTTCTCAGGTCGTCTTTGTCTTAGGTGGCAGCAATGGCGAAACATCGTCCTGTCGATCTTCGGGAGCTTTCTGACGGATCCAACCGGGATGTTCAGCTTTGGTATCGGCTGCCACACAGCCTCTCCAGTTTCTTTTGGGCCGCTGGTTTTGCAGGTCTTTTTGGGCTCATCAACTTTTCAATGTTGCTTGCCGTCAATTTTGGGTAACGATTTTATGGCGTGCCTCTGTTCCTTGTTCCACTCACGGTCAACATCGTTGCCACTTTCAGCGGCGCATTTCTGATAGAGCACTGAAAAGTGTTGTACGACGCTATTGAATGGAGTTTAGAGAATCGCCCCGCGCATCTTGGGTTCGGCAACGCTGAGCATCATGAAGTACGTCTTCGCCGGGGGCATGTGGATCGCCTGCCTGCTCGGGTGAAATGCAGCCGGAGATGCCCAGCGTAGTGCCTGTCGTGTCACCCTGCCTGTTGGAATCGGCACGTATCGCCAGGTCGTTGTTAAACACACGACAGACGATCGACTGCGTTCTGGAACCTTGGCAAGTTCCGTGACCGTGTACGTTTTCACCGAACTGACTGCGGTGATCGCGTGCGTTTTTCCAAAAACTCAAGCCAGCCGCCGGCGTCGATAAAACATGCCGGCCGTGTCGCAGTGCGAGCACGATCCCGAATTCCAAGGCTTGTTTTCGAGTCGTACGCCATCCATGCGCCCGAAGATTTGCCCGCTCCAAGAAGTCGTCAAGCCGCCGAATTTCGTTTTTCGTTTTCTCTTGTCCCCAACTGGGCCGAAAAGCTTTTCGCGTTCCGGAAAAGTCGGCAGCACGTAAAGTGCCTGCCTGTACGTGACGTCCAAAATAGCGAACAATAAAACCACTGGTTTGCACACAGTCGTTGAAATGCCGAGGTGAGATCTCTTTACGTTGCAATCGTCCGTTAACCGACTCCAGATAATGATTGACGAGATCAGCAACCCCAACCCTATCAGCGGCCGTTGCTGTGCCTGCTTGCCGTTTTGGACCTCGGCCGGCAAGGATTTCGTCCTGCTGATCGACGTAACTCAGCAGGGTGGCATCTGGATCCTTCCAGAGACGGAAGAACTTTTTCCCTAGATCTTTTTTGCCCACTGCCCGTTCCTATGAGCATACATGGGAAATTCAGGGCGTGGCTTGTCTGGCTTCTTCGTGCTTGGCATACTTCGCGGCTCGTGTTGTCAGAGTGATGGCTAGCGGGCGTCGTATCAGTCAAAGGGCGTCGTGAATCCGTTGCCGGATTACTACAAAACACTGACAGAAAAGCACAGGAGGGTGTAGCTCAGTTGGTAGAGCAACGGACTTTTAATCCGTAGGTCCAGGGTTCAAGTCCCTGCGCCCTCAATCTTTTTACTGGTCTTAAAAAGACATCTCATCCTGAAGTCTCTGACTTCCGATCAAACTTCCGACTGTTGCTGACTTCCGATTGCTTGAGTTCGTTGAAGGCCTGCCAAGCACTATCCGCAACCTCGTCAGCTTCCTCATCTGCGTAAAAGCCAAGCGTGGTCTGGAGGCTCTGGTGTCGCATCAGGTCCTTCAGAACCTTGGGCCTCGCTCTGGAAGCCCATCGAGTACCGAAGCTCCTCCTGAGGTCATGTGCCGAGGCAAACTTTTTCTGTGACACTCTTACGCCCGCAGCTCTGCCTATTGCCGAAATATGAGCGGAGACGGTATCCACTCGTGTCAGGTCTCCCAGGTTACGTTGTGACAAGATCTTGAACACGCGACCGGTCCTCTCTTCCTCGGAAACAGCTTCCAGCATTTCCACGAATTCAGGAGCGATGGGCGTGAGCCTTTCCTTGCCGCTCTTGTCCGTTTCCGCCGGGATAAGGAACATGGGCCTTCTTCGGTACAGGTCCACAGTAATTAGGCCAGTGTTCTGGTCCCAGCTGAGGGTTAGTGCTTCGCTCAATCTGAGACCTCCGAAGAATAAGCCTCTCAGTAGTTGCTGGAAGCTGGATGCTGCTTTAGTTCCGACAACGTCAGCCGTCTTTACCAGCATCCTGTCCAGCTCCTCCGCCGTAATTGCCCTGCCTTTTGCCTTTGGGGTTGAGGCTCCCTTCGGCATCTGCACGTGAGGTGCCTTCGGGATCATGCCCAGTCGTTCGGCGCGTCGCAGCAGTTTTTTGAGATTTCGCAGGTGCTTGGCAACAGTCCGTTTCGCCATCTTCCTCGGCAGTCCTGCGGTGAATTTCCTGATCATGTCCGCGTTGAGCTGCTGCACGGTCTGCGGTTTGCAGATATCTTCAAGCTTGGTGAGT
>CAUZPL010000033.1:0-63625 GCA_963581585.1 Planctomycetota bacterium | reverse complement strand
CAAGTCGTGTTGACCATCCCCAGGCGTCTGCGAGTTCACACGCGCTTCGATCGCCAGCTGCTGGGTAAACTCTCTTCCTGTGCCTGGACGTGCCTCAAGGCGGAAGCCGGGCGGCTGCTCGAGCGCGGAGATGTGGTGCCCGGCCTGATCGCGTCGATCTGCCGCCTGATGACGGGCAACCGGGCCTGGTAGGCCCGCATGGCGGGCTGTATTTCCGCCCGAGCCTGCCCTGCCCCGCCGAGCGCGCCGAGCACAGCCAGGGTCCAAACTGCGAACCGGCCAGCGTTGTCCGGCACAACACGTTGCATGGATAGACTCGCTTTATTGCCTCAGGGAACGGTCACCACAGGTTCCTCGCGCCGGGCGCGAACTGGGTTGTAACTGGACGGCAGGGTGGTTGCCAGCATCGGCCGGCAGGAAGTGACAACCCGGCCGCATCCGCCTGCGCGCCTTTCAGCAAATGACCGTAGGCATCGGCTGTCAGCTGAAACGTGGAGTGTCCCAGACGCTCCTGGATCACCTTCAAATGAATGCCAGCGCAATCATCAAACTGGCGTGAGAGTGCCGCAGATCGTGAAACCTGAAAGTCTCCGGAATGCCGGCGGCCTTACGGATCGGATACCAGGTTTTCCGGGAGAGTTCGCCACGGAATTGATACTTGTCCAGAGTGTTCGGGAACACAACCGCAACAACATCCGGATGACCTCCGAGAAGGGCTGTTGACGAGGTCCGATCTTGAACTCAGGTGTTTGAAGCTTGGGGATGATCCGGGCATATTGGTGGAGGCCCGCTCCTCGAGCGAGAGTCACCGGCGGCAGATGGGACCTCCGGGACCGCCCCGCGACCGTTTGACTCATCATCACGAAGCCAACCAAAACCACTTCAAGAGGCCAGTCAATGTCCCGCCCGGAAACGATTGAGTCGCAGTCGGAGTTGAGCCGGCGTGATGTCCTGCGGGCAGGTGCTGGAGCGCTCGCACTGCCGCCGCTGTCCCAGGCGGCCGGTGAGAAGCCGGATGACCTGTTCCTGGTTAAACCGTACCTGCAACTCGGCAATGCACCACGGCTGCTCAAGGCCGAGCAGATCGTCGTCTCGTGGCAAATCGGGAGTGACGAGGCCAGGTGGGTTGTCGAGTTCCGCAGCGGGCGGACAGGAAAGTGGATCGAGACGGGTGCCCCGAAGATCGCTTCGGTTGCTGTCAGCGGGATTGCGCCACACTCAGTGCTTCGTGCGACGTTGACGGGGCTCGCTCCAGGCGGCGAGTTCGAATACCGCGTACGACACAACGGCAACACCGTGTTCGCTTCCACCGGGCGAGCCCGCAAGAGCAGGTCGCAGCCGGTCCGCTGTGTCGTAATGGGGGACTGCGGAACGGGCAGTCCGCAACAGAAACGGGTCGCGTTTCAGGCGGCGCGAATCGATCCGGATTTCGTTCTGATTCCCGGTGACCTGGTGTACAGCAACGGCCGAATCTCAGAGTATCGGTCGTCGTTTTGGCCGGTGTACAGTCCGGACAGCGCTTCTCCCGAATCGGGCGCGCCGCTGCTGCGATCCGTTCCATTTCTCGGGGGACTCGGTCAACACGACACCGGCGCGACGCTGGATGACTACGCGGATGGATTCGCCTTCTACATGTACTGGTCGTTTCCGTTGAACGGTCCGGTTGGGGATGAGGGCAGTGCCAATGCCTTTCCGCTCGGCAACAGCGAGAAGCGGAGAGCGGCCGCGTTTGCCGCAACAGGGGATCGCTACCCGCGGATGGCCAATTACTCGTTCGACTATGGCGACACGCACTGGACAGTACTCGACACCTGGAACCCGCACATCAACTGGAATGACCCGATGTTGCGCAAGTGGTTGCGCAAAGACCTGGAATCGACCGATGTGACCTGGAAGTTCGTCAGTTCATATCTGCCGCCCTTCAACTCGTCCACGGCCTATCCGCACACGCAGAAGATGCGGGTGATCGTGGACATTCTGCAGGACACCGGCGTGGATATCGTTTTCTGTGGTTACGCACACTCCTACCAGGTCACCTGTCCGCTACGGTTTTCGCCGAACAGCAAGCCGGTTGGTCCAGTTCGTGCTGCCGGGCACGAGATCCCCGGCAAGTTCGAGTTCGACCGGACGTTCGACGGAAAGACAAAAACGAAGCCCGACGGCATCCTCTACATCACGACCGGTGGGGGTGGCAACGCCGGGCTGCACAGTCCGGAGCAGACCGACAATCCGAAGACCTGGCAGCCGTTCACGGTCAAGTACAACGCCAGCGTCAACCAGTTCACCGACCTGCGGATCAACGACGACCACCTAGCTCTTCGGCAAGTCGATCTCAACGGCAACCTGATCGACGAATTCCGTATTTCGAAGTGACGCCGCACTCCGGCCGCTGCCGATCGACACCCGCGCGGCCATCCTGGCTATCGGTGCGGCCGCTCACGGCCGTTGATCGATGGATCCGGTCCCCGTGCACCTGCTTTGGTCGGGAGGAGAGGCTCAATTGGGCGTGTTTGATAATGAAACACTTGTCGTCAGGTCGACGAAGTCCGATTTCAGTCTCGCAATGACTATTCGTCGCTGATTTCCGGTCAAGCGTCTTACGTAAAGCTATGAATGATAATGCTTTATGTATTACCAGTGGTGACCGACGGTTGGTGGTGACAACTTTGGTACACCACTTGCGAGTGTAGTCAATCACCGAAGTCGCCTCACTTCAGCGAGGCACGAGACTATCCGGCGACATTCAGTTCCTGTTTGAGTGAGGTGTGACATCGTCAAAAAGCCCTCGGAACTTCTTGTTTATGTTTCCGTGTTCTCGATGGTCATGGCGTCGTCGCCGACTGTTTGGTCCGAGGAACGCGCTGACGCGCCTGGCGTTCGCGGCAACTACGAACGGAAGGATCTGATCGAATCCCTCGACTTAAACTCGGACGACACGATCCTGCACCTGATCCTCGATATCCTGGAAGAGTCTGAGTGCCAGAGACCCTTTCCTCGAATCCAAGAGCCGAGGGAGCTGGTTGTTCGTGTAGGCGACTTCTACATGTACATGTTGGTGATCCGAGTGCACCACAGCAGTTTGAAGCCGACCCGATTAACCCACCAAAAACTGAAGGACATCTCGGAAGACGCGGCGTTCCTGTACGCGGAATCGTCGTATTCCTTGATGAACCTGGTGCCCGAGGTGGTGCCTGACGTGGTGCAGCTGCCCGGTGATGCGGACCGCTACTGGAAAAACCAGGACGCCGTGGCCGCTGCGGTTCACGATGCCCTTCGCGGTTTCTACAACCTCGGTCGCTACGATGTCATTGCGTATTTTCTTCCGGGGGATACGAATCGGAAGCCCTTCAATATTGGAACGACCGGCCGTCGTCCCAAGGGAAGGCGACTTCACTCGGATGTGTTCATGAACAAGGGCCTGTACAACCGTGGCCCGTCGTTCGCCCACGAAATCGGCCACGCGTTGATGTGGTACAACCACGCCTGCAGTGCCAGCGTCGAGAGCCTGAAAGTAACTCACTGGGATGGTGATCCGTACGAGATGATGGGTTACGGACTGGAACGTACCACTCTCTCTCCGAGACACATCGGTTTCAGTTGCCGGTACTTCTCCGGTTGGGTGTATGAGGACCAGTACACGTTGGCGAGATGGGGCCCGGTCTATACACCGTGGAGGAAGAGGGAGCCATTCGTGTAGCCACCGAGGAGGGTACGCCTGTGTGGCTGGAGCCCATCAGCGACGAGATGGCCTATGGAGAAGAGGTGGGTGGGTTGTTGGTTCGGTTGGACAACCAGCCCGGGATGGTCGGAAAACTCGTCGACATGACACCGTCTACGACTCACGCGAACGATGCACACTTGGAGATTGGCGAGTCGGTGAATATCGAGGGGCGGACGATTTGGTTTGTGGCCAGGGAGTGGAGTGAGGATGGCTATCGCGCCGTGATTTTCATGGACTAGCCGCACATCAAGCTCACTCTGAACCGACCCGCTCGATGTTCAGTGTCCGAGGCAATGAGGTGAGGTTCGCGAAATCCAGGTCGTATCCCCCGGCAGGCATTCAACTTGAACCGGTCTTGGAGAGTTCCGCAGCGTGTAAAAAACGCTGCCAGCGATCCGACATGACTTGAACCGAACGACGTTATCACCAGACAAAACTCTGGCAACGGTCAAATCCTGCACGGACCCTGATGCATAGTATGATGCAATCGGACGGGGACTGTGATTCAGACTTGGCCCTGCAAGCAGTCGTTGAGATGTGGCCGCAATTAGACGATGCCACGAAGCGCCGGATTCTCGAAACTGCCAGCCGCCGGGCATCGATTGCTGAGCATCGCTGTCTCTTGCTGACAGCCGACCATTCTGTAAACTATACTCGACGGTACGAACACATCTTTCGGTGAACAACGATGGGGGGGGGCCCATGTCAACCGGACGGTGTTCGATGCAGGTCTTGCAGTTTCGTAGTGCCATCGCGACTCAGGACTTCTCTGGCGGCTGGTCGTGGCAAAAAGGGCCGCCCGTAAAATCGACCACAGTTTTCGCAAATCCATTGATCTCCATTTGAGAAGTGGTCGTTTTTGCACGTGTCCGGCGGCTGAGAACCGCCGCATTCACTCGATTACAGGATTTGCGACAGACACCTCTGCGTTTTGAACGTGTGATTTTCCTGTTGACGACCATGCTGCCTTCAAAGCAAATCATTGCACCCGCCATTTTCTGCTTTCTGGCCTGCGCTGCATTACTTTGGTCGACGATGAGTTCTTCCGACCGAAAAGTCGACAAACAATCCGTTCCAACAGTCAACAACCGGCAACCGGCTGATCGGCCCATTGTGGTGCACAGTGAGGGGTTTGTAGGCTCGGATTCCTGCCAGGAGTGTCACCAGCATAGTTACCAGACGTGGTACGCATCGTACCATCGCACGATGACGCAGGTGGCGAACTCGGAGACCGTCGTCGGTCCGTTTGACGACGTCAGCCTGGAGTTCCAGGGGACGCAATACAGACTCCAGTGTCGTGGAGATCAGTTCTCGGTGGAGAAAACGACCACGGGGCCGGATCGGTCGACGCATCCACAGCGGTCCATTGTCATGACCACGGGTTCGCACCATTTTCAAAACTATTGGATGGCAAGCGGCCAGTCGCGGGCATTGATGCTGTTCCCCTTTACTTTTTGGATCGACCAACAGCGCTGGATACCGACTCAGACACAGTTTCTTCTCCCCGAATTCGAGTCGGAGCTCACTCCGCCGGTTGGTCTCTGGAACAGGGATTGCCAGATCTGCCACGCCACCCAGGTAAGGCCGCGCATCGTCAACAGCCGTCACATGGACACGGACCTAACCGAGTTTGGTATCTCCTGTGAGGAGTGCCATGGCCCGGCCCAACAGCACGTGGCCAACGCTCGGCTTGGGCTGGATGAGTTGGCCATTGTCCATCCCGCCAAGCTTTCCCCAGAGCGCTCCGCGGCGGTTTGCGGGCAGTGTCACTCCAGGCACGACGTTCCCACAGAGACCTGGGAGCATTGGAAGTGGCATGGAGACCCCTTTCGGCCAGGCGACGACCTGGAGCGTCACCGTCAAATCGTCGAATCAGACGAGACGATTTTCTGGCCTGATGGGTTGGTCAGAGCGAGCGGTCGAGAATACAGCGGACTGATCGTTACGCCGTGTTACGTTCACGACGACCCGACCAGACAGATGACCTGTCTGTCATGTCACGACATGCACCAGCGAACGGACGATCTGCGTCCGGCGAAAGTCTGGGCCAACGACCAGTTGAAGCCGACCATGGATTCAAACACTCCCGGAGTGCACAACAATGGAGCCTGTACGCAATGTCATCAGGAGTATGCTGACAATCAGAGACTCTCTGCCCATACGTACCACGGGACGTCGTCCTCCGGCAGTGTGTGCTACAACTGTCACATGCCGCACACCACTTGGGGCTTGATGAAAGCAAGTCGAAGTCACGTCGTTACGAGTCCAAACGTGAATGAGAGCCTCCCTCCGACTGGACGCCCGAATGCGTGCAATTTATGCCATCTGGACAAAACACTGGACTGGACGGCCGAACAACTGCATCACCGCTACGGTCACGACGTCCCGAAACTCTCCGCGGATGAACAAACGATTGCTGCATCTATCTTATGGGCACTTAAGGGCGATGGAGCGCAGCGCGCATTTGCCTGCTGGAACATGGGATGGGAACCAGCACGCGCCGTATCAGCCGATGGCTGGATGCCACCCATTTTGGCGCAGCTGCTGGTCGACCCATACCCAGCAGTGAGAGGTGTGGCCCATCATTCTTTGCAGAAGATCCATGGTTTCGATCGGATCGTCTACGACCATGTGGGACCAACGGAGCAGCGCGAAGCTGCCTGGCTGGAAGCGCTGGAAATCTGGAAGAATCAGAGCCGAGTAGGGAACCGGGAAGCCGCAGAGCACGTATTGATTGACTCCAGTGGTGCCTTGCGTGAGGGTGAACTGAATCGTCTTTTGGGCGAACGCGATGATCGGCCCGTAAGTATTTCAGAATGACATCGCAGCGATCATCCATCCAATTGCACTCGTTGTAGAAGATTATCGAACAATTCCCCGCGGCAACGGTGAAAGCAGACAATCCCGGTAACTCAGCCCCGACGCGAAAAATACGGACCGAAAGCGGACCGAGTTCTGAAAAACGGTCGATTTTTGACTTGTCGCAGGAATGCGGAACGTACAAGGTGCGGTACTACAGCTTCTGGAATCCGTCCCGGCGTCCTCTGCTGCGACGGATCCAATGGGTAACGGAAGCCGCTCGGCTCTCCCCAGTTGAACGAGCAGTCGCCGCCGACCGAACGGGCCCGCATTGCGGCGAGGGCACCGTGGTCTTGGTCGAGACGATTCGACGACCACCCCGCGCACCTCCATAAACAGACACCCTCCGGGCGTGGATCATTACTCGATCCGGTATTTCTTGACTTTGTCAGGGTCAAGGGTCACCCCCAGGCCGGGGCCCACAGGGGGATACAGGTATCCGTCCTCGATCCGCAGCTTCTCGACGATGATATCGTCGCTCTGGTAGATGAAACCGTTCACATCGCTGGCGTAGCCCAGGTTGCGCATGGCAAATGCCAGGTGGGCTTGGGCTGCGGTGCCGATGCCGAGCTCAGGCATGCTGCCGACGATGCAGGGCAGGCGGGCGGCATCGGCGATGGCAAAGATCCGGGCGGCAGGCCCGAGTCCGCCGGCTTCGCTCACGTAGACGTTAAAGACATCCACGGCACGAGCTCGGATACAGGCCAAAGCGTCGTCAGGGGTCCAGACGCTCTCGTCGGCCATAATGGGGACGTCGACGTGCTCGCGCACAAAACAGAGGCCGTCCAGGTCGCTGAAGTGCACGGGCTGCTCCACCAGTTCCAGGTTGAACTTTTCCAGCATCTTAATGTACTGCACAGCCTCTTTGGCAGAGGACCAGCCCATGTTGGCGTCTACCCGCAGTGTGATCTCATCGCCGATTCGCTTGCGGATGGCTTCCAAAGTTTTCAGGTCCTCCTGCGGAGCCATCCCGATTTTGGCTTTAAGGGTTTTATAACCCTGTTCAGCCAAGTCAGACGCCTGTGTCGCGACCTCATTCGGCGTACCCATCGAGAGCGAGTGGCTGAGCAGGACCCGTTCGCGCACTAAGCCTCCAAGCAGGTTGTAGACCGGTGTGTTGAGGGCCTTGCCCACAATGTCGTAGAGCGCCATTTCGATGCCGGCCTTGGCCGGAAACGAGCGGTGCAGGAGGCTCTCCATCAGGGCAGTGATCTCTGTAATGCGGAAGGGATCCCGGCCGGTCAGGGCTTCGGCCAGCAGGTCGTTGATGTCTTCGCTCTGACCCCGGCCCTTGCGATCCCAGATACTGCAGACCTCGCCGATTCCGGTGATGCCTTCATCGGTCCGCACTTCGACCACAGCGTTTTCGGTGCTGAGACTGCGTCCCAGGCTGCTGGTGAAGGCCTTAGGTCGCGGGACGCGAACGGGTGTGGCTGTGATGCGGGTGATCTTCATGATGAGAATCCTCAGTTTATATTCCTGGAACGTTGAAGAGTCAGCACTCTTCAAAAACCTTGACCGCGGTCTGAACGGTCAGCATGGCCAGGGAGAACCGCTTTTCGAAGGTGGCGTACATCCCCATCTCTGTGCCGAAGGCAAGGCTGGAGACGTGGGCGGCGTAGTCGGCCAGATTCAGACCTTCTCCCCGGACCTTTGCATTCAGCCAATACACACCTTTTTCCGAACTGGTGAACCAGGGCGATGTCGAATAATCGTCTGAGGACAAGGTCGTGCCCGAATCGGCAATGGCCTGGATGGTCGCCCGGGCAATCCGCTGTTCCCAGGCCTCGCGCTGCTCGTCCTGTTGATGCCGAGCCGACAGCCAAAAGCGGTCGCCCAGCAACTGGGATTCGTGCAGGTCAAAACTAATGCCCGGATTGATCTCGGCCATCAACCGGCGTGCGCAGCGGACTTCGACAGGGGCCCAAGCTGTGTCGTAAAACCGATTCAAGTGCAGCACTTCCCCCTGCGGGCTGACGATGAGGGTGTAGGCGCGTCCGAAATCTCCCGTGCCTTCAACGTCCGACTGACCAGGTGACATGTACACTCGTCTGCCGATGAAGGGCTGCACTAACTCGGGATGGGATTTTTCGATTTTCCGGAGTTGCTGGTAAAACCCGAATTGAGGATGCGGCCGGTGTTTCGCCGGCCGGCTGGTGGCAAATCCATAGTCGCCGATCAGAGACAGAACCATGCCGTCTTCATCGTAAAATATTTCGCCTCGATCCCGAAGGATGTTCTCGACCTCTTCGAAGGAATCGAATTCGGGAGTTTCTCCCAAGCCCAGACTCAGCGCATAAGCGTAGCCGTTGAGTCCAATAGGATCGCGCGTGGGGATCACATAAACCTGATGGTCCGTGTCGAGTTGTTCGATGAGTGCAACAGCTGCGCTCACCCCCGCATGTTCGGTCGAATGACTTCCAGCGGTGATGAAAACGGCCGGTTCCTTGTCACCGCCAGTTTTGACGGTGATGATCGGAGAACCATCGGGCGCGTGTCCCAATATGCGTATCTGGCGGCCGGTCTGTTCGACGCGCTCGAGCAGTTCCGGATACGTTGAAAATATCTGCATGTTTTCTCCTGTTCAGGTCATTTGAAATGACATATGGCCTCAGCGACTTTGCACGTGAGTTCCGCGGCTTCACCCGGTGGCAACGGTCCATCGGCCAACATGCCGGCCGGGCTCCTTCCGTCGACAATACCCGTCGAAATTTAGTGTTGACCTTGGTGCTCTCCCACCTCGAAGATCGGCATGATACGGTTGAGGCTCGTCTGTCGCTGCTTGCAGACCACGCCCATCCCACCACAGGGGATCTCTTCCAGCAACTCATAGTCACCGAAGTAGCGGACCGTTTCACCAACGGTCACGGCGTGCGCAGGATTCTGGACAGGCTCTTTCGGCGGGAGTGGCAGGGGGCGGACCGACTGGGCTGCCGACCCCTGTCGGGTGGGATGGTCGCTGCCTCTCCCGCGACATCCCCCCTCCGCCATGGAACTCTCCAGCCTCACCGCCAGCAAACAATAAGGGCACTGCCCTTCCGGCGAATCGGCGGACAACTCGCCTCCGCATTGAGGACAACGTCGTGTGTCAGACATTCGAGAGTCTCCCGGACTTGTCGTCGTTCACACTCTTCTGAAGGAATGGCCGGCAGGAGTTACAGACTTTTCTGGGGTCCAGAAACGAAATGTGACAAAAGGGCGTGCTCGTGATTGTGCGTAATCGCTTCGACGTTTCAAGAGAGGCGGCGATACAGCTCCATCTCTGTCCGTAATAGAACCAGGGAGCGCGGCCAACGTGGGAATCATCAGTGCCGATAACCGTTGGCTTGATCGTTCAGCAAACTGGCCGAAGCGGAGCAATCTTTGGCGACCACTTCCTTGCCACCTCATTCGCAGAAAACCTGCGGGGATGACACTACGGATTTCGTGCGTCATCAAAGCGGTCGGAATCCTGGAATTCGGTCGGTGTACGGGAGCTGAACGTTCCTGAACCGGGCAGGTCGATGGCGCACCGCATCCTTCAGTTAGCGACTTACCGCTGAACACAGCGTCTTGGGTCAAGTCTCAGGACCAGGGCACGCCTGAAACCCCAGCAACCCTGCCTGCGTCCTGGAACACTGGACGGACAACGACTCCTCGAGTCATGGTCCAACGTGGCTTTGTCGCCTTCTCAATGTCGCAACTCATTCGACAGAAACAGCACTAGAGTCTGTCCCATCTCGACGGCAAGACACTGCCTGCCTGCCTCTGGCGTTCCGCGGTCTCAAGTATGTCCGCAGGTACGTCCTCGCTGCCGATGACCAGGAACATGGGTTTGCCAAGGCCTTCACCGCGTTTGGCCAATCTGCCGATCAAACCGCGGACGCGCACTGTGAGTGAATTCTTTCCCGTCTTGAGGAAAGACCTGGCATCGAATGCAAAAGGTTCCATATACAGAGACTTGGCCGTCCGACCTGTGGCACCCGCTGTGTGCGCGAAGGCTTTCTTACCGTTGACATACACTTCGGCCTCCTGAAATACACCGATGCTGCTGTAATACAGCTTCACGACCGGCTGACGGAGAATCTCGTCGGATACGTCCAGCCGGCGACGATACCACCCCCATCCGGGTGGTTGACCAATCTGTTCGTAATGACCCTGACCGTCAAATCCGGGTTGTGTCTCCGATTGCACGCTCAGCCACCCGGAGTCGCCGAAATCAGTGGCGTACCACTGCTGATCTTCTCCGACGCCCTCATTATCCATCCGGAACTTCCATCCCTCGTCCAGTTGCAGCACGGATACCTTTTCAAAATTGACTCTGCCCAGTTTCCGCCAGAGGGTTAGCATTTTCTCGAAGTCCGGCTCGAACCAGGCAACTTGCACATACCGGACGCCGGCCGCCCGCGCTGTCTTTTCGAAATCGGCGTACATGGAGAGGTACGGCTGCGCGTCGCCACGGCGGCCTCTGTTGAGCTTCATGTACATGATGGGAAGCTGGGCCAGTTTGACCCGTCGCGTCAGCTCCTCGTCTGCAGCGACGCTCTTCTCTGCTTCGGTCAACAACTGCCAGATTCTGTCCACGAACTCGGGAGTCAGGGCCTTGTCGACGTCCTCATCGGGTCGGTTCGCGTGCCAGTCCTGCCAGGTCGCCCAGAGCAGGTCGTCATACTCCTGGACCCGGGGCGCAGCAGGTCCGTAGAACCCAAAATTGAAATCGCGAATCAGCGCACGGGTATCCAGATCCGGATTCCACATCTGTTTGGTCCAGACCCAGCTACGCTGGAAGCTGTGGTCCGCGGCGTAGTTCGCGGCGTGGGCGCACTGTGCCATGTAGCCCCTGGCACCGTGCTTGATGAAGTAGCGGATGTTCGGCCCCACGACCGGGGAGTTGAAGTTAGGAAGCATGTACTCGAAGTGTGAGGGGTAGTCCCAGACGGTCACCTCAGCGCCCCAGCGCTCCCAGCCCTCAAGCGCCGCCGAATACCTTTCGTCCTCCCAGACGTACTTGTCCGGATTGGCGTAGTAGTTGCAGAAGACGATGAGCACGTTGTCTCGCGGTCCGAAGGTCTTTGGAGCCTCCGTCGTGGCCATGTAGGCCAGCGTGGTAACCATGGTCTGCGGGTAATCGTCTCTTATGGAATCTGCCACGGCATTCACGAACTTCAGAAGCGGGCCCATGTACGTACCCTCCTCATCCGTGATCTTCATGCAGTTAACGCACTCGCAGTAGCCTTTGGTGTCGTTAGTGGACACGTCGACCAGTCGTGCCTTTGGATACGCCTTGAGATTGGCACGCACTTTTTGCTTGACAATTCGCAGGACTTCCGGGTGGGTCATGCACAACTGGGATTTCTGACGCTTGCCATTGACCTCCGCGAAGTATTCCGGGTGCTCGGCGAAATACTGACCCGGAGGGACCAGGCCCCAGAAGGTGTGCACACTACCACCGGCAGTGATCGGGGAGCCGCCCCACTCCGTCGGGACCGCGGCGATGCTCTGATAGGTCTTGTTGCGCAGGGACCAGTCAACGTCCCAGACATCCGCGTAGTAGGGATCTCGGCGCAGGTCCAGTACCGGCCTGTACACCCTGGGCACCGGTCTGAACTTGAGTGTCGCCCGGTGTGGAATTGTGGACATGGTCGGCGCATACCAGCGGCACCCAAGATCCTCTTCCAGCAACGCATAGACCGCGTAGATAGGCCCGCGCCGCTTGCCTCCAAAGAGATAGAGGTTGCTGCCCTTGACGGCGACGCCATACCCCTCGCCACCGAGATCCTTTTTTGCTTCCGGAATCTCCTCCACCGCCAGCATCTTCGTGCGGCCCACGCTGATCACCTTCGCCTGCGGTGACAGGTTCGTCGGTTCACGGCTGATACCAAACTTTCCACCCGTCATCTCTCCCAGCCACTGCGCCAGGTCGGTGGCGGCCTTCTCTTCCTGAGTCGTCGGCTCCTCAGGGACAACGATCCGGTACAGCGTCCGGCTATTCTTGGCCAGCGTCAGCATCGGTCCGGCTTTCCCCCTTGGCTTCAGGGAGTTCTGCCAGTTGACGTGAGGCTCGACAGAAAAGGATATCGACACACCTGCGAAAAAGACGGCGTATATACAGGCAAAGCACATCAGTCTGGAGACGCAGGTGAGAATGGCCGGCTTGTACATAGGTGACTACTCCGGGGCCAGACAGAAATGAGCTGGCCCAAAAAAGAGACTGCCGAAGGTAAAACAGGCGTCGAATATTCCTGGCATTTAACCACGTTTCTCCAAGGAAGGCATCCTGCATGAACGGTTGGGCGTAAGTCTGATGGACAGGAAGTTCACTGGATACCATCGCACGCCGTGAGAGGACGACTTCCACGGGTTTTCTCGAAGACAGATGGTATCAGGAATATCCAGCTGCGGTACGTAAGCGCGGCTACAATCCTCGTCAACTCACCAACCACGTTCGAGCTTGATCACGATCGAGCTGGCCACAGCTGCCGTGGCATACCAAAGACGCTGCAAACAGGATGTTTCTGACAGTCTGCCGACGTTCTCAGCGTTCACTCGGATCCGATCCCGCAGCCTCTGCCGCAGGTCTGTGTTTGTCGTGGTTATCGTTCTTTGCTTCTTGTGTTTTGGGAATGGCTGCCTCATTGCAGGTGCAAGCCGTATTTTGAGTGTCCGCTGCCAGGTCTCAGCAGCCGCACCACTCATACCGATAGATGCTCGTTGCTCATGCTGTCTGTATGTGTTGTCATTAGATGATGTTCGTGCTCTCAAAAATTCTGAAACACGCGTGAGTTCGCTTCTGCGATCAGAATTCCGACCTGATCCAACTCCTGAGATCAACGCTGCGTTTGTCTTGGCGTCCATTTGTCATCTGCCTGTACCGGACCCTTACCTATGGCGATCCGAATTCAAGAACTTCACGCGATGATAAATAGTTTTGATAACTAATCGACACGAGTGTCTGTAGTGCTTCGCTTTCTCATGTGTTTCCTCCTCCTCGCTGGATGTTCTGAGTCTGGTTCAGGCTTGCTGGCACAAACCACACTGGAAAAACTTAAACCCGGAATGACGCTTGCCGAAATTGAATCCATTATCAGGCCGAACACGACGATGTTCTTTAGTTTCGGTACAGCCTCGGTGTACCAATGGGTTGAAGGCGAAAACGACAACACAAAATCGATCACCGTGAATTTTGAGAACGGAAAATTGGCGACAAAGGCCGGAACAAATCTGTCGTGGTGATCGCATTTATGGACACGTTGCAGACGAGCCGCTCATAGTCGACGATTCCAGCGTACTTTACAGTTCCCTTCCCGCACCGTTGTTCTAGAACTCCAACGTAAGTGGTGAGTGCTGTGTCCCCGACCGCAATGTCCGTCTCTTGCTGCATGTGAACATAGTTGGCGACCTGGTTATAGCCGCGAAGTATGTAGCCGAAACAACCCTTCTGAAAATAGCGGTTGCGACGAAATCGTCTGCGGGTAAAACACTCGTAGGAGGGTGATATGGCCAGCAGTGTGGAACGCTTTGGATTTCAATCATGTGTCACGATTGTCCGCTTCACTGCCACGATCGGATTTTCAGTTCTCTTACTCACATCGTTCGGTTGCGGAAGACGCGGTCTCGGTCTTTTTTCTGGTAACCTGCTGTTGATTGTCGAACTGGAGAACGTCAGTTACCTTCACTTGGACAACAGTAGCGAGCCGATCGACAGCAGCACCGGCTCCCTGTATGCCCTGGGGGATATCAACAAAGACGGATACACCGATTTCGTGATTTCCGCACGCCGGCCATGGGGTAGTGGCGGTGGCGATCGTGGTTGGGTCGCAGCTTATTCGGGGAAAGAGGGTACGGTCCTTTGGCAGATGGTGGGTAAGAACGACGCCGACGCCAGGGCAGATGGAGAGGAATCCGGATATCATCTCAAGGAGATCTTCCTCGTTGGCGATCTGAACAACGACGGCATACCCGACATTTATTGCCGCGACGCGTATTACAAACGAACCGTGTTCCTGCTGTCCGGCCAGGACGGCAGCCGTATCGGCCGATTTCCCGTCGAAGTTACTCCAGGGATGCTTGTCCGCCACCCCCTGTGCAGCCACGATGTCAACGGCGACGGCGCCGATGATTTTCTGTTCAGCATTTTTAGCGACCCGGGACCGACCATCCAGATCCTTTCAGGCACTGACCTGAAGCCGATGGAAAAACATTCCGATTTCTGGCCGGAGACGATTGCCTACTGCGCGCAATGGGTGCTGCCCAGATTCGGCGACGTAAACAACGACGGCACCGATGATCATCTGCTGCGTCGGGGTTTGAAACAGGATTTAGACGACCCGGTGTATACCTATGAGATGGCATTTGTTTCTGGCGCCGACTTCTCAGTCATTCGCAGCTTCGAGTCCCCCCGTCCACGAAGCAGAGGCCAAGAACATCACGCCACAACCGGTGATCTGGATAGGGACGGAATGGCCGATATATTGATGACTGCATCGACCGGCGAGGGACCCGATACGCATTCCAGTTTTATTCGTGCCTTCTCGGGAGCCGACGGTCAGATTATTTGGCAGTTGCTGGGAACTCAGTTTAAGGCGGGGCAGCAGACGTTTCTCATCAACACCAAGACGGGAGAGCGGACCGATCTGGCACCAGACATCGAATTCAAAGGCCCTGTCCTCTCTCTGCCGGATATCAACAGCGACTCAATCCGCGACGTAGCCACGGTCGCCATCCTCCCTGGCACTCAGCGCACTCGTCAGGGCGTACTGTTGTTTTCAGGAACCGACGGCGTCTCGCTGGGCACATTAGAATTGCCTGCCAGCCACTGGAAATTGAATCACGCGATGGTGCTTCTCGAATCAGTCACCAACGACGGCCAACCGGGCGTAGCCGTCGTGGCCAGTACTGACGACAAAAAAACTGCCATCTGCATCTTCAGGTTGCCGCAGAGTGGCTAACCTGCTGAGAGTACAGCAAGATATTTATCCCTGGATCTGCTGCGACGCTCACCCCGAACAGCCCTCGACACCTGCAGATTCACGAGGCTCTGAGTAAATGCGGACAGCAGCCGGTTCCTCAGCAGCCAGTCGCTGAAACGTTGACGGTTCATCGCCACTGACCTGCATGACGTCCTGGACTGCAGATTGGAGTTCGGTGTTGTGTTCCGGACTTTCGATGATCGCGTCGAGCATGCTGTCAGCTTTGGCCTGATGGGTTGAAGGTGTTCGGTTGTGAGGTCAGTCATTGATTCAGCGCAACGTGAAGATTGAAGGACGCCGAAACCGACGAGAGCAACAAAGTCTACACGAGACGTTTACGAATCGACCAAAGTGAAATGTGATGCGTCTTTCACGTTGGAGATCTCCCATTCCAATGATGTCCTTTTCGTTCAAGGTTTAACACTTTCGAGCATCCAGAAAGCAACACCCAACAAAACAGCACTATGACGCTGTAACGTTGCATACATGACACCTCCCTGGATAGACGAGTCCCGCAGAAAATTCACTTCGTTACACTAACTCCTCAGTGCTTTATCAACTGCATGCATTACCTCGTTACTATCTACATGCCGAAATACAATGCCGCCAAACAAATAAGGAAACCGTTGACCTCCTCCGCAAACATGGCGGCAAGACGACTAAAAACTTGTATGCTGAGGGCAAATGAAACCTCTCGCGTCGAATGAACGGCCGGGTTATTCCTGAACAACAAACCATTGCACATGGAATTGCGGGCTGTGCGGTTTGATGAGGTCAGTGTCATTCGGCGCGATCTGCTGAACGGTAACGTTGAACTTGATCGGTTCGGTGACTGCCACCGTTGATCACACATGCACCCGCGTATTTGCATGCTGGCAATCTATGAACCAAAGAACGAACAAACATGCTCACGGCCATTCAGTTCTCCTGGCCGTTGGTCGTGGAGTAGAAAGCCTGACATAGGTGTCAAACAGCTTGCCGACTCGCTCAGTGACATCCGTTGAGCCCCTGCAGCAAGTGACCGTATATGTCCGCCAGCCACCTGAAACGACCGCCTCAGAAGGCGTATGCTGGCAATTGAGATCGTCGTGCATAGTCGCTTTTCACTGTATGATCAGCGAGACTCATTGCATCGCTGGTTGTGTTCCGGATACACCTTTACCGGCATTTATATGACACTGCGTTCTCTCGAATTGAGGAAAGTGACGCCGTACTGCGGTGCTGATGTGCGCGGAGTCGACCTGTCACAGCCGCTCGACGAACGGTTGATTGAAACGCTCAGGACAGCACTCGCCGAACACTGTGTACTGTTCTTCCGCAGCCAGAAGATGACACCGGAGCAGCAAAAGACACTGGGTCGCTGTTTCGGTGAACTGCACATTCATCCTGCCTGGCCGCGGCTCGTCGAGGGCCACCCGGAAATCATGGAGATCTTCACGGACGAGAACACCCAACGCATTGCCGGCGAGGATTGGCACTCGGATGTTTCCTGTGACCCTGAACCACCCCTGGGGACAATACTCTACATGCTCGAAACGCCACCTGCGGGCGGCGATACGTTGTTTGCGAACATGTATGCAGCCTTTGAACGGCTGTCGGCGCCGATGCAGCGATTTCTTGAAAGCATGACAGCTGTACATGATGGTGAATATGTCTATCACGGTCGCTACGAAGTCAGGAAGAAAGAGAGTGAAACATATCCGCGTTCCGAGCATCCGGTGGTACGTACGCACCCAGTGAGCGGCCGCAAAGCGCTGTTCGTGAACCGCATCTTCACGACGCGGATTGTTGAACTCACGCAGAGCGAGAGCGACGTGGTCCTTCAGATGCTGTTTCGGCATATCGAGCTGCCGGAGTTCCAGTGCCGTTTCCACTGGAAACCGGGCTCTGTCGCGTTCTGGGACAATCGCTGTGCCCAGCATCACGCTCTGTGGGACTACTACCCGAATCGCCGGCGAGGCCTGCGCGTGACCATCAGGGGTGATGCACCGTTCTATTGCTCTGAGCCGGCCAGAATCAGGGAGCCTGAAAAATGAAACACAGTCTGAAGACTGTAAACATACTTCGAGTTCAAGCCATCGTTCTGCTGACGTGGTTTCTGGCAAGCCTGTTCGCGGTCTCAGGACATGCTCAGTGGCAGCGAGCTAAACGAGTGGCAGTCTATCGCTCGCCACAACGCGCTCGATATCCTGCGTTGGTCAAAGGTCTCGATGGTTCGCTGCTGGTTGTGTTTACTCGCCAGACTGCGGAACAGGAAGCGAAGGGACACGGCGATTTGATGCTGATGCGGTCAGCCGACCAGGGGCAAACCTGGTCCCCGGCCCGCATCATCCACAAATCCGGTCTCGGCGAGCCGCGTGCTGCCGGGACAATGACGAGACTCAACAGCGGGGATCTCATTTTGCCCGTGGCCGTGCTTCAACAACGGCAAACAACCAGTCAGGTACCGGTTTTGACATCTGCAGACTCAGGCAGAAGTTGGAAGAGTCTCGATACTGCGTTCGACGTTCCGCTCGACTGGTGGGTACCGCGTGGCAAGCTAATCGAAACAGACAATGGGCAACTCGTTATGCCCATCTACGGAGCAGCAGACCTGGAGGACCTGCAGAACACGATACACAACTGTGGTGTGCTGCGATCGTGTGACGGTGGAAAGACATGGGGGAGTTTCTCATGGATCGCTCGTGGTGCGCGGTCCGTAATCGGCGCGGCCTCGGTCTCTCGTTTCAGTTTCGAAGGTCCTTCGATTTCGGTACTTCCCGACGGCCGCTGTCTCAACAATGACGCTGACGGACCAGGTCCGGTCAACAAAGGACTCGGCGCGCCACAGGTGCTTTGCCGGCTTTGGAGCAGCGACCAAGGTCGGACCTGGACCAAGGCCGGAGCAGTTGATGCCTGGCGCATGGTCCGCCACAGTGACGATCGGCAAGCACACACTGTTGGCCAACACTCTCTGGGCCGCGTGGGGTGAAATGCGGATGGAGGTCAGTGACGATGGATTCGCTTCCATTTTCCAGGAACTGCCTATGATGGACAGAGGCTGGTTACGTGGACACGCCAACAAACCACAAGAGACACCGCCGCCACCACTTGTCCCTTACCTGGCCGACGACTGGCCATTCGAGCATTACGGATTTCCAGCATTCGAAGTGCTGGATGAAGACAGTGTGGTCGTGGTTTTCGGCCGGACGCAGTGGGGGACGCCAAGCTATCACGAATTCGATCCACCGGAATGGGACAACTTCCCTGTTGAGAAGGAAAAGATTCAGGCGATCTTTTACCGTCGCCAAAAAGGTCGCAGGACAGAACTGTCTCCTGGGCCGGAGAGTCTGAGAATCGGGGCACCTGCCAGGGCAAACCAACCTCGCGGCCGCTGGGTGCTGGCAGAACGAATCACCGTTGCCAATCTTGGTGGCCCTATGGCGCAGTTGCCCGATGGCGACCTGATTGCCAAAGTGGGCAGTGGCATCCGTCGGTCTGCCCACGGAGGGCGCACCTGGCAGAAGATCCCGGATTCGGAACTTCCCGAAAAGCTCGTCGCGCTCGGCATATTGAAAAGCGGCCGATGGCTGGCCGTGACCATGAAGCTGAATCAGCAGTGGCGTGGTGGCGGCGAGATCAACGTCGGCACAGAGGGTGGCTATCCGGTGAGAGAGTCGAGGAAAGACCAGTCCTACGATGCTGAGATTGTTGTACATTACTCCGACGACGAAGGCAGGAACTGGCAAGCCGTTCAGGGGCCCCTTCAGGTGGGCGATCCCATCGGTCAGTCAATTTCATCGAAAGGCCCGGTGGCGCCGTGGCCCTGCCCATCTTTGGATGCGTCACCAATGAAGAGATGCGTTCCTACTCCGCGTCCAATGGTATCATCCGCACGAAGGACCGCGGTCTGACGTGGGGCGACTTTTCATTTGTCTTTCACACGAACCCCAAAGGTCCCGATGATTATCAGCCCGAACCGCGGTACTCGGAAATGGACATCGTACAACTGCCGAATAGCCATTGGGTCGCTTACTCTCGAAACGAACGGATCGCTGCAGGGCCCAACCGTATGGGTGCGACGTCGATTGCAGTCAGCCCGGACTTCGGTCGCACGTGGAAGAAGACCGGTGCCAGCCTTGTCGGAGTAAGTCAGCAAAAAGGGGTCGTGCTGCCCGATGGCGGCATTGCGCTGACCTACCGCACCCACTCCTGGCAGGCGCCGGGTGTGGCTATTACATATGACGAAGGCCGCAGCTTTGATTACCTGCTGACAGGACCGTATGAAACCATCAACGCATTTGTCACAGGCAAAGATGAGTTTGTAGTGTTCACGGGTACAAGCCATCGCAGTGACAGTGCGGCCGCTGTCTATCGCTGGATCTCTCACAGCGAGGATCAGCACCGGTGAAGCAAACGGTGGAGCTTTTCGTCGCGCGACAGGCGAACGGGCGGGGCAAAATCGCGACACCGGGGTCGAACGGTCAGCTGTATTGTTTGCCACAGAATTCTCGACTTTTATGCATGACGGGTGTGAGCCGCCGCGGTTCAGTTGTGTGTCCTGTCGTGGGAGGTGTGTATTCAGGGACCAGTTATGTCGAGAGCAGGGACGGCATCCACCGCACCAAGCCGGTGACCTCCCAAGTAGAGGTCAATGGTTCCCGCCAGAACAACTACATCACGGTTGATGAATCGCTTGGGTGGCCGGCCAATGCGATAATGAACGTGGTGATGGATCCGGATGATCCCGACCCTGCCCGCCGTTTCAAGGGATTGGGACACGCCTTTAAGCGGGAACCGGTGATCAGCGCTCACGGAATCAACTGGAAAAAGCTGGATATGCCGTCCATCAAGTCGAAAGACGAGTCCAATCTGAGCTACCACCCTGTCACGCGAACCTTCATCGCCACCGTCAAAACCGGTGGACGTTTCGGGCAGTCGCAGTCCCTGACGACAAGCAAGGACTTCGGGAGCTGGACGCAGCCGAAGCTCGTCTTTCAGGCGGATGAGCTGGACCAGGCACTGGGGCACGAAAGGATCAGGACCCGTTTTGCCGACCCCACGCTCAAACCGCCGGAATTCAACATTCCGCAGAAATATGGTGTCGACGTCTACAACTTCGGTGTGTTCCGATACGAAAGTCTCGATATCGGCATGCCCACAATGTTTCACAAGACCGGTCGGGTCTCAAAGGACCGGCCGGGATTCGATGATTTGGATTTGCCGGAGAAGATCCTCACCGAGGTTCGCAAATACGGAGACTGGACCGGGTTTCACCAGGTTCAGCTGGCCTGCTCCCGTGACCTAAAGAACTGGCGTCGCGCGGCGAATCGTCGGCCCTTCATCGACGCATCGCCGATGGACGGTGGCAGTTACGATCTGCAGGGCCTGTCGCCGCCATCACAGGCCGTTCTTCGGGCCCACGAGCTATGGTTCTATTACACGGGAGGTCAGAGTTATGCCATCATCTCGAGCGGTACGCCCAACAGTGGTGGCGCGGTCTGCCTGGCGGTGCTGCGCCGCAATGGATTCATCTCGCTGGATACGGGTCAGATGAATGGCTTTGTCCTGACGCCGCCATTCAAGCTGACTGGCCCCAAATTGTCCCTCAGCGTCAATGCGTTCAAAGGTGAGCTGCACGTCGAGGTACTGAATGAAGAGGCCGGTGTTGTCGCGAAGTCCCGGCCGATCACCGGAGACCTGATGAGCGAGGCGGTGAGGCGGGCACAAGGCGACCTGGCCAAATTGGCAGGAGCAAAGGTGAGTCTGCGTTTCACTCTTCACAATGGAAAACTCTATTCCTGGTGGCTGGATCCTGATTCGTCGTAATGAACGGCATAAAGGCAATCCTAACATGCGATTAAATATAATTCTGCTATGCATTGTGATTCTAGCACGGGAATACACCGGCGTTGCATATTGCCAACACGCGGATGTTACGGCGACGGTCAAAATAGAACCACAGGTACGACAGCCGCTGGATTTTGTGCGTATACCGATCCATGCAACGCATTCAATTAGCCATAAAGACATTGTTGGGTCGTTTGGACGTGCCGAAACACGACCTGGCCTGATGCGATTGCATGCGAATGGGTTCTGGGATCTGGTTGGGGTGTCGACTGGACAGACAGCGTTCGCTGCTGCCGGAAACTGGTTTTTAGACGGCAGGAAGATTGTGTTGTTACGTCGCTACCGCTCAGGTGCTCTCAGTCGCACATCATCGACGCGGACGATTGAGATCACCGGAGTTCATAAACAAGGTATCAACATTGCCGGACACGAGACGGGATTAACTCGCACCAGGTTAACCAAGTCTGATATTGCGGCACTGGACCTGGCCGGTTTCCCAACCAAAGAAACAGAGTTTACTCCAGCCGCTCCGGAGCCCGGATCTTTGACTGTCGCTGGTCGGATCGGTAATACAATCGTGCAATATCATTTGCGTGAGGATATGACAGCTAGTCTTACGCAAACTCACCTTGGTAAAGGTGAACGCCGCGCAAACGGCCGTTGGACTCAGATTGAAAATGGATACGAGATCATTTTGGAATCGAGGAATGGCGACGAATTATCCCGGTTGACGGTCACGCTTCTCGAATACGGCAGTGATTATCGAATCTCAGGCTTTTCTTCGGATGGACGAGACAGATCAAATACTAACAATCAATTAATCCTAAGGAGAGTGGCTGACGAACCGGAGCCGCTTTGGGATTCTATGTTTTGGGAGCCGCCAGATGGCCTGTCTGATCAGCAATTAGACGAGTTCTTCACACTAATGAGTGGCTCCATGGCGGGGACCTACTCTTTGAGAACGGAGCGCAATAATCGTGACATGGTTATAGGAGCGAACAAGAATCAGGGAGAGACTCACCCAGAAATCAACGCGGCGTTTCCTGATAAAACGAAAATCATTACGGAGATTACTACAACACGTGGGATCGGGCGACGATTAGACAACGAGACGATGCAGGTCGTTGTTCGGACGACTTCGGTGGGTGAGTCACCGAGATATGGTCGGACTGTGCTGCGATATTTAGCCGCCATTGGCGGATTTGAAATGTTTGGACAGCAATTGGACGGAGAATACAGACTCGCCCATGCGATATGGGACCCAATTATCCGGCGCTTAACCGTCAATAGTATCGTACCGCCGTTATCACGGTTTCGGGAAAAAGTAACGGAAGAGTGGTTTTATGAAGTCGATGAATCGGGCGTTGTAACTGTTCAACGTATAATCCGTGGCAATGGCAGGGTGTACTCCCACTATCAGGGGAAGTCGCACAAAATGTCTGATGGGTCGGACAAAGAATACGAAGCATTACTGAATGCTTTCGAGGATGAAATGACGGCTGTCAATGAATAGAAGCGTGCGAAGTCGAAACGTGCTGATAGAGGAATCAGCACGATGCATAGTGCGCTCGAGATGGATACGTCGGTCGCGAGATACTGAATGTTTTCTAGTTGTTGTCAATTGTCAGGGTTTTAGCGACGGGCATCCTGTTCAGCAGCACGACCGGGGCTCGGCGGAGTTGGCGGAAAAGTCGTCATAACATTTTCGTCTGTTGCGCTCCAGGTCTCGACAGGTTTGGGTTCGGAAGTTGGACTCGGCAACTCCGTGGCAGTAACCCGAATTGCTCACGAAGGTCGAAAGAAACGGGACTGGGTTGGATCGGACGTGTTGACCTGGCTCAAGGTTGTGTTGGAAACCTGATTGAAGCCGATCTCATTTCCTGACTTAAAGGTGCACAAAGCATTCTAGGCCAGAATTTCCGTGACGATCCGTGGTTTGAAAGTGTCAGTGAGCTTTTCCCTGAGTCCGTTTCGTTCAAAAAAAAGATCTTCGTGATGAAGTCCCAGTTGATGGAGAATGGTGGCATGCCAGTCTGCAATGCTTACCCGATTCTCGATGGCTGCGAAGCCAATGTCATCGGTGTTACCGTAGCTGACGCCGGGTTTGATACCACCGCCGGCCATCCAGAGCGAAAACCCTCGTGGGCCGTGGTCACGGCCAGCGGTTTCGAGACTTTTCGTGGTCGCCACCTGGGCGATCGGAAGTCGTCCGAATTCACCTCCCCAGACCACAAGGACGTCGTCCAGGAGTCCTCGTTGCTGAAGGTCCGCGAGTAGCTGAGCGACGGGTTGATCGGTGCGGTTACAGGCTGCCGGGAGTGAGTTTCTGATATTCGAGTGGTTGTCCCAGATCTGGCTATTGATATAAAGTTGTACGAACCTCACACCTCGTTCGACCATGCGGCGAGCCATAATGCAGCGGCGAGCATAGGAATCGGTCGTTTTGTTACCGACTCCATAGGCATCAAGTGTCGCCTGCGATTCTTGGTGGATATCGAGAACATCAGCCGCTTCGAGCTGCATTCGGGCTGCAAGTTCGTAGCTGTTAATTCGAGCATCCAGTTCCAGGTTGTTTGGGCGTTTTTTTCGATGAATGTTGTCAATTCGTCGCAGCAGGTCTCGCTGCACCTGGACCACCGGATCGGGATCGGCATTCTGTGGCTGGAGATTCAGGATAGGAGATCCCTGTGAACGAATGCGGGTTCCCTGGTAAACCGGGGGAAGAAAGCCGTTCTGCCAGCTTTGAACTGTGTTAACGGGAAGACCAAGAGGGTCATCCAGGACAACGTAGGCGGGCAGATTCTGGTTGACAGTGCCCAAGCCATAGGCGACCCATGCACCGATGGAAGGTCGCCCCGGCAGCAGGCGGCCGGAGTGGATCTTGAAGAGTGCGGGTTCATGATTTGGATGCGAATTATACATTGACCGGATGATGGCAATTTTGTCGACATGTTTCTGAAGGTGCGGCATCACATTGGAGACCCAGGCACCACTCTCCCCGTACTGATCGAATTGAAACGGGCTTCGCAGCAGTCCGCCGGCCGATTCCGGCGAAGATACAACCTCGGCGATTTCGTTGAAATAAGGCTCACCGTGATGCTTGTCCAGTTTCGGTTTTGGGTCGAACAGGTCGACCTGGCTCGGACCCCCATTCATGAACAGATGGATGACAGCCCTGGCTTTTGCCGGAAAATGGGTTTTGCGCTGCTGGCAGTCATAGATTCTTTGAGGGTCTTGCGTTGCCTGCTGAAGATCATTCCGGACGGAGACCGTATCGCCGCCAGTGATTTCACGAGTGGCAAGGTACGCCAGCGCGGCTCCCATCGTTCCGTGAGCAGCTCGATGAAAGAACTGCCGTCGAGGTGGAGTTATGTCGTGGTTTTCCTGGTTCATCTTAACCTCCGAGCTCATTGCTTAGTCAATGTACAGGAACCCTGCTGAATTGAAGATCGTGTGGCAATAAACACGAAGAGCCTGCAGGACAGGCTCTTGTTTCCTTTCGTCCGGTTGTTTGGAAGTGTATTCGGTCCATTTTGCTTCGAGATCCGCGAGAGTAGTGCGTCCAATCTCCAGCTCTTCGTTGTTTGCTCGACGAGAAAGTGCTGAGAGATAAATGTGCTGAATTCGTGCATCGGGTTCGGTTATGGCTTCTTTCAGATGTCGGGCAAATCGATCGGAAAGATCTCGGACCATTCTGTTGTTCAACAGGTAAAGAGCCTGCTGGACAACATTTGAAATCATGCGGTCCTGACAGGCCGGGTTCATTTGTGGCAGATCAAAAGTCTCGAGAAACGTGGGCATTTCTTTACGACGTTGTCGTAAATAGATGCTTCGTCGGTATTTTTCATCTCTGCGGACGGCAACCACCAGGCCGTCGCTGGCAACACTGACCTCGTCCGGCTTGCCGAATGGTGTTTCATCGAGGGCACCAGCAATAAAGATCAGCGAATCTCGAACCTCTTCTGCCTGCATCCTGCGCAGAGGCATGCGGGAGATCCAGTTGTTTTCCGGATCCACTGCCATGTGGTGATCCGAGACATCGGAGGACTGTCGATAGGTTCGCGAAGTCATGATCAGGCGGTGCATCTGTTTCATGCTCCAGCCCCGGTTGATGAATTCCCGAGCCAGCCAGTCGAGCAGTTCCGGGTGAGTCGGCGGATCGCCACGTTTTCCAAAATTGTCCAGTGAAGAGACGATGCCGCGTTCGAAATGGTGTTTCCAGATACGGTTGACCATGACGCGTGACGTGAGCGGATGATCCGGTTCAATGAGCCATCTTGCGAGAGCGAGTCTTCGTCCGGTTTTATTTGCACCGGTCCATGGCTCGACCGGTTCAAAGGGAGTCTTTCCATCGGTTAGCACGCTGGGGACGCCCGCCCCGACAAACCGGCCGGGCTGTCGATGGTCACCACGTCGAAAAACATATGTTGGGGATGGCTCACCTCGGTCCCACAGCGCGCGGATCAGGGACACCTCCAGTTTGTCGGCTTCAAGAGACTTGATTGTTTCAGTGACATCGTCGAGTACTTTCTTGTAGGACGGCATTTTCTTTAACTGATCATCGGTGAGTGTTAACCGGGATTCGAATTCCCTGGCGAGCTTTTTCTGGGCCTCATTCCTGTGTTCTGCCGTCGTGTTTACGGCAGTTCGAACGTCATCCCGCAGTCCCTCGGGCAGGCGAGCGAGCTCGGTGTCGAGTTTTGCTTTTCGAGTGGTTACCTGGGCGGTTGTCAGACGCTTGTTTTCTTTATCAATTTGAGCCTGGACTCCCTTGTTGTGTTCAGCAACGGCCCTGCGCCGTTGCGGCATTGCAACATCCAGCAAACGTACCTGGAAGTGACCATCCGACTGACTCTCCCCTCCTCTTGGTTTGAGCCAGTCATGGACATCAAACGCCCCCTGAAAAACCGCGACCAGCCGATAGTAGTCGCGGTGGGGGATCGGGTCGTACTTGTGGCTGTGGCAGCGTGCACATTTGAGACTAAGACCCAGGACGGTGGAACCAAGGATGTCGATTTCGTCTGCAACAACTTCCATACGTTCGGTCACGAAGTTGACCACGTCTGAACCCGTGCCGTCTGGTGCCATGCGCAGAAACCCGGTGGCCACAAGATTGTCGATAATCTCAGGAGTGAGTCCGGTCGGATCGGAATAATCAACCAGTTCATCTCCGGCAAGCTGTTCAAGAAGGAATCGGGAATAGGGTTTGTCTTCGTTAAACGCACGAATCACATAATCACGGTAGCGGTACGCGTATTTTCGGAGTGGATCAGAGCTTCGTTTCCCTTCTGAGTCAGCGTAGCCGGCAGCATCGAGCCAGAATCGCCCCCACCGTTCTCCGTAACGTGGTGAGTCAAGGAGTTGATCGATGACTTTTTCGTAAGCCTTCGCGTTGTTACTGCTGATAAATGTTTCGACCAGCTCGGCCGTCGGGGGAAGCCCGGTCAGGTCAAAGCAGATTCGTCGCAACAATGTTGACTTGTCGGCCTCGGGATTAAACAGAAGATTGTTCTTTCGGAGTTCCCGAAGGACGAATGAATCAATTGGATGATCATCTGCCCCGTCAATCTTCGGGACATCGACGCTGGCTGGCAGCGGACGGAAAGACCAGTGCTGACGATCCTTGTCCGTGACGAGTCGGTCCGGCTCACGTGTCGCGACGTCGGGCTTGATATGAACTGTCGGGGCACCGAGTCTGATCCAGCGCGAGATTCTGCCAACTTCGGACGACGTGATCGGTTCGACCCCGGCAATGATCAGCTGATCACGAGGCGGCATTTCCTCTGCATGGATACGTTGTAATAACAAGCTCTCCTCAGGCTTGCCAGGAACGATCGCCGGTCCCGATTTTCCACCCTTTAACATCGACTCCGGGGTTCTCAGATCGAGATCGCCTTTCCGGATACGTTGCCCATGACACGACGTGCAGCGGATAAACATAATGGGCTGAATATCGTGTTGGTTGAGCTGGATGACGTTCAGCAGATCTTCCGGTGTGGTCCCGTTGGCAAAGGGTGATCCCGCCTCAATCCACTTTTCTATCGTGTGGAGTTCATCTTTCGAAAGGGGAGTACCTTCTCCCTCCGGTGGCATCAGGCCTTCATGAACCATTTCATAAAGGATACTCTTACCCGGGTTTCCAATTTCGATGACCTGCCCGGATTCACCGCCACTAAAGAGGCCCTGACCCGATGTGAGATCCAACTCAGCCTTGACGTCGTTTGGGTTATGGCAGCCGATACACTTGTCTTTCAGGATTGGGAATACGTCTGTTTCGAAACTCAGTCCCGATTCATCGGTCCGATTCTCAGCTGCGACTGAAGAAACGCAGCTCATTCCGGTGATGATCCAGACAGCAAGAGACGAACTGACTTGTTTGAGATTCATTGTTGAGCGCGAAAAAGAGCTGAGGTCTTGTGACGACACGGCGAGGAAGAATTCTCTGCTGATTCCTTCGCCTCCCCGTGCAACGAGCTGAGCAAACCAGCGGAGACGTCGGCACTGACAATGATTCGGTGACGGATCATCCGGTATCTCCATCACTGATTTCGTTCGACAACTGATCGTACTCCACGTCCTGACGTCAAGAAACCCCTGAACTCGATTCCCTTCCCTGTTTCAGCCGCAGGGCGATAAAAGTCGACCGAATATCCCACTTAGAGACTGGTTAGAGTTGGAGCAGCAACGACCACAGATTCTCCACCGAATTCGTTTTGTGTTTTCGTTCGGAGAATTTTGTGTCAAATGCCTAAACTACAGGCACCAGTCTTCATTTTCCGGAGTCAAGGCATGCGAGACCTTCGAGTTGCCACTGCTCAGTTCGAAAACAAAGACAATAATCCGGAATACAACCTCGGGCGAATAAGGGAACTAACCCGCCAAGCAGTGGAACAGGGTGCCGAGATCGTCAGCTTTCATGAGGGATGCATTCCGGGCTACACGTGGCTCCAGCCGCTCAGCTACAACGAGCTGGTCGCGGTGGCTGAGCCCGTTCCGGACGGACCGTCCGTGCAAAAGCTGACCGGGATTGCGCGCCAGTTCAAATCAGTCGTCATGGCCGGACTACTTGAGATTGATGCGGAAGGAAAAATCTACAACTGCTACGTTACGGTCGGGCCTGAAGGATTTATCACGAAGTATCGCAAGCTGCATGTGTTTGTGAATCCGCACCTCTCGTCCGGCAACGATTACAAAGTCGTTGATTTGCTTGGCTGTAAAGTCGGATTCCTGATCTGCTACGACAACAATCTGCCGGAAAACGGACGCATCACGGCGATGCTCGGTGCTGAGATCGTGTTCATGCCGCATGTCACGTGTGGTCTGCCGTCGCCAATGCCCGGTCGGGGTGTGATCGATCGAGCTCTGTGGGAAAACCGGCATCGGGATCCCGTCCGTCTGCGTCAGGAGTTTGATGGCCCCAAAGGCCGCGCATGGTTAATGCGGTGGCTTCCAGCTCGCTGTTGGGAGAATGGTTATTACGGTGTCTTCAGTAACCCAATTGGCTGGGACTACGACACGGTCAAACCAGGTCTGTCCATGGTCCTCGATCCTTTTGGCGAAGTGTTGACTGAATGCCATACACTGGAAGATGAAGTCGTCGTTGGTCTGCTCACATCGGAAAAACTCAAGTTGTCCTCTGGTCAGCGATACATCAATGCCCGACGACCAGAATTGTACGGCAAGCTTGTCGAGCCACACGTGTCTGTCACTTCGCCCGGCTGGACATTGGAATGCGGGAAAGACTCCTGACACGAACAGCTATTTCCGCAAAATCAGCTTCTGGTCCGGAACAGAAGACAACAGCCGGAGAGAGAATAATGCCCGGATTCTTACTGAGTGTGGCTCTGGCGCCGGGCAGCAGGCATCGCTGATCCACAGTCAGCAGGACACGCAGCGGTACTGGCCTGTCGCCATAAACTCATCACGACCTGCAGGTCAGTCCTCCATCAACAACCAATTGCGCACCTGTGATGTATTTCGCCTCGTCCGAGGCGAGGAACAGTGCGGCATGAGCTACGTCCCAAGCATCGCCCATTCGTTTCATCGGTACCTGGTTGTGGCGCATTTCGAGCATCCTGTCGACGTCGCCGTCAGCGTACGCATTCTTCAATGATTCAATGATCATCGGCGTATTCATCAGTCCGGGAAGGATTGTGTTGGCTCGAATATTCTTTTCGGCATATTCCAGTGCAATGCTCTGAGTCAGCTGCAGGATCGCGGCCTTGGTGGCGCTGTAGGATGCGTACGGCACTCCCAGATAGCGAATCCCCACAATCGATGAAATATTGACAATGACACCGCCTTGTTTTTCCATGTGAGGCAGCGTGTACTTACAGGTCAGAAACATGCTCTTCAGGTTGACGGCGACAACACGATCCCAACTTTCTTCGCTGGCTTCAACCGGACCGCCGACTTCCAGGATACCAACGTTGTTGTGCAGAATGTCAATGCGACCGTACGTTTCGATGCAACGATCGACCATCGACCTGACCTGATTGGATTGCGTGACATCGACTTGCTGTACGGCACAGTCACCGCATTCATCCCTGATGATTTGCGCGGTTTCGGCGACCGCATCAGCGTTGATATCGATGGCAAACACTCTGGCACCTTCACGAGCAAACAGCACTGCGGTAGCTTTACCGTTGCCCCAGCCAGGCCCGGACGAGCCGGCTCCCGTTACGATCGCCACTTTGTCCTTTAATCGCTCGCCCATAACTTGTTGCTCCGGCTTGCTTTCGGGTATAGCTCAAGAATACTTTGATTTGGTTCGATTCGGCAAGCAGTCGGCAGCCACGGGGAGTGGATTATAATGTTGTTCGAAGAATTACGAGATCGTCTGTTGAAACTCGATACCGCCTGCGTTTGCGACGCGAGCAAAGCGATGAAAGCCGGCGATCCGGCGACTGATGAGTTTCGAATCGTGGACCCAGCCATTCGTCCGATTCGATCGGGACTGAAACTGGTCGGCAGGGCTCATACGATCACCTGTCATAATGATTTTCTGACTGTCATTAAAGGTCTGCGGGACGCTGTTCCAGGCGAAGTCCTCGTGATCGATTCGCAAAACAGCAACCGAGCAGTCTCGGGTGGATTATTTCCGACCGAAGCGACTCGAAAAGGATTGGCCGGTATCGTCGTCGATGGTCCCTGCCGGGACACAAAAATGATCCGATCACTGAAGCTGCCTTACTATGCGCGCACAGTCACCCCGGTTGCGGGAATGACGTCGAAGCTGTTCGAGACACAGGTTTCCATTTCGTGCGGCGGTGTGACGGTTAACCCGGGAGACATCGTCTTTGGCGACGATGACGGACTTGTCGTTGCAACACTCGGCGAACTGTCGCAAGCACTGCCGATCGCCGAGGAGATTCATCGAAAGGAAGCGCAGCTGCTCAGGAATATGGCTAAAGGCACGAGCTTACTGGACATGCTGAATTTCGAAGAACATTGCGCAGCCCTGGATACGAGTGATGAGAGTAAGCTTGAGTTCCGAATCTTAGCGAGCCAGTCATGAATATCGGAAGGTTACTCACAAAATCGGCCCGCAGTTTTCCACAGAACCTGGCAATTGCTCACGGTGCGAACACCTGTACCTACGCTGAATTCAACGAACGTGCCAACCGGTTTGCGGACTCGCTGCGGCAGCTGGGTGTTTCCAGAGGCGACCATGTTGCACTGCTGATGTACAACGGGCCTCAGTTGCTCGAAGCGATGTTTGCCTGTTTCAAACTGGGGTGTGGTTCCGTGCCCATCAATTTTCGGCTGCATCCGAACGAATTCTCGTTCATCATTGACCAATCGGAATCCAAAGTCGTCGTGGTGACTCCGCAGTTCAACGAGCCTCTGGAACAACATCGGGATTATATACCACAGGTGCGTCACATCATTACGACGTCCGAAGCACAGGGAGAGTTATTGGACTACGAAACGGTGCTGTCCGGCGGTTCAAATGAATTTGAAGACATTGACGTTGCCCCCGATGACGTGGCATGGCTGTTCTACACATCCGGAACAACCGGCCGTCCGAAAGGGGCCATGCTAACCCATCGCAATCTGATGGCGATGACCATGAATTGTCTTGCTGACATGTGTCCGGGCTGCGGTCCGGATGACGTCACGCTGCACGCCGCGCCGCTGTCTCACGGAAGTGGTCTTTATTTCATCCCGAATGTGGCTAAAGCCGCGGCTCATGTGATTCCCGGAGACACATCCTTCGACCCACAGGCCGTTTTGAAATTGATCGAGCAGTTTCGGGTTACAAACATCTTCGTAGCTCCGACAATGCTGAAACGACTGATCGACTGCCCCGATCTCGAACACCATGATCTCAGCTCACTGAAGTCGGTCGTCTATGGTGGTGCGCCGATGCTGGTTGAAGACCTGACAAACGCCATCGAAAAGCTGGGCCGGTGTCTGGTGCAGTTGTACGGTCAGGGAGAATCTCCGATGACGATCACATATCTTCCTCACCGTGATCATTTGCCGGACGGAGGTCACGACCAGCGAAAACGCCTCGCGTCAGTCGGAATTCCGCGGACGGACGTCGAAGTAGCCGTTGTCGACGGTGACGACCAGGAACTGCCACCCGGAAAAACTGGCGAAATCGTGACTCGCTCGGACATGGTCATGAAAGGCTACTGGCGTGAACCGGAAGCCACGGCAGACACGTTGAAGAACGGATGGTTACATACCGGTGACGTCGGCTATTTCGACGAACACGGATATTTGTTCCTCATGGAGCGCTCGAAAGACATGATCATCAGTGGCGGCGAAAATATTTATCCTCGCGAAATCGAAGAATTGCTCATTCGGCATCCGGCTGTACGAGAAGTGGCTGTGATTGGTGTGCCCGACTCAGAATGGGGCGAGGCCGTCAAGGCGGTCGTGTCCACCGTTCCCGGAAGTCGGGTGACCGAGCAGGAATTGATCGATTTCTGCAGGGAAAACATCGCAAGCTTTAAGAAGCCGCGATCCGTTGATTTTGTTGATGAGATTCCAAAGAATAACTACGGCAAGATCGTCAAGCGACTCCTGCGTGAGAAACACCAGCACGGCAAATGACGGTCAACCGCACGAGACACACATGAAACGAAAACGACAACTCGCACGCGAAGTCGCCGTGGTGGGGGCAGGGATGTCCTCATTCGGGATGTTCGTCGACAGGGATTCAAAAGACCTGTTTCTCGAAGCATTCCGTGAAATGGCTGCGTCAGTGGACAAAGGTTTCGATCCCACGGCAATCGATGCTCTCTATTTCGGTAATTTTACCAACGACTTTTTTGTTGAACAGTCGCACTGGGGCGCGATCCTCGCTGATGCTCTTGGACATGTTCCCAGGCCGGCAACGCGCACTGAAGGTGCCTGTGCTTCCAGCGGTCTCGCGTTTCGCGAAGCGGTCTTTGCGATCGCATCTGGGTTTTACGACATTGTGCTCGTCGGTGGGGTTGAGGACATGTCCGGACGGTCGACCGCCGAGGTCGCCGAAGGATTGGCGCTGGCGGCAATGCCGTGCGAACGTGAAGTTGGATTTACATTTCCCGGAGTCTTTGGCGTAATCGCCAATGCCTATTTTGAACGGTATGGTGCATCGCGTGAGCACCTGATGAACGTGACAATCAAGAACCACGACAATGCCGCGTTGAATCCAAAAGCCCAACTGAACCAGTCAATCCGGGACATCATGAATGGCAGGGTCCGGCGTGCCGCAGATAAAGGCGATCCGGTTCCTGAATGGTCAGACGAAAAGGAATTTCTGCGTGATCCGACAGCCAATCCCGTTGTCGCTTCGCCAATTCACCTGTTTGATTGCTGTCCAGTCAGCGACGGAGCCAGTTGTCTGCTGCTGGTCGCCGATGACCTCGCTTGCACCTTTTCGGACAGTCCACTTCACGTGGCGGGCATCGGACAAGGCAGCGGCCGCGGACTTCACGTAGCCGATGACCTGACCAGCTTCGAAGCAACACGGCAGGCGGCCGAGGAAGCGTATGGCATGTCCGGCCTCGGCCCGGACGACATCCAGTTTGCCGAAGTTCACGATTGTTTTTCGATCGCCGAAATCATACACATCGAAGACTTGGGTTTCTTCAAACCTGGAGAAGGATACAAGGCAGTCGAAGATAGTCTGACCCGACTGGACGGTGTGAAGCCGATCAACACCGCTGGTGGTCTGAAGTGCAAAGGACACCCCGTCGGGGCAACCGGAGCCGCACAAATTGTCGAAATCTGGCAGCAGTTGCGCAACGAAGCCGGTGACCGACAAATCCCAAATGGCGACCTGCGTATCGGAGCGGCCCACAACCTCGGTGGGACCGGCGGCACAAGCACGTTTACGATTCTTGAGCGGAGATAGCAGTTGGAGACTCGACCTTTCAGTGACTACTCGTTTACCGAGTTCCTCGCCGCACGCAGGTTAATGGGTTCAAGGTGCTCGACGTGTTGCGCCCTTTGCGTACCACCCCGGTCTTTGTGTCCGAAATGCCATAGCTGGAATATGGAATGGGAACAATTGAACGGAACCGGCAGGCTTGCGGTCGTCACATGTATTTCCTTTCCACCACCGGCTCTGGCCAAACAAGGCTATGGTCGAGAAAACCCTTATTGCACAGGTATTGTGGAACTTGATGAGAACGTTCGCATCGTTGCGCGCATCAAGGGTGTGGACACTCAGCATCCTGACACAATTTCAATTGGCATGCCTGTTGAGATCATGTTCCATGATCCAGAGTGTGCTGCCGAGACGAAACCAGTCGTCACATTCCAGCCGCGTTAGCAATCAGCTGACACGGATTGCCACCACATTCCGGGGTATTCCGTGCGAGTTCTCGTCGGTATGAGAGGTGGTAATGACGGCTGCCCACTGTTCCGCCCCAACCGTTGACTCTCTGGTTGGTCCAGTTGTCACGAGGTGCCCTTCCGAAATGTACCGACACGCCGGAAATCGCAAAGGTGCTCGTTTTCAACGGACGGAAACTTCCAGACGCTCCGGTACGCAGATGGCTGCCGGTCAGCAGAACATTCCGACCGTGCGTGGAAACGCGGTAGCGCGTCCAGCAACAACTTTAATGATTGGTGTGGACGACGCATGGTCACGAATACGTTGCACGCGGTTTCGTAATCGGTTTCCGTCAGTTCTATCGTCGGGTAGTTTCCGCTGAGAAAGCAGTCCACTCGGTTCGCCACGCCAATCAATCGTCCCTTGGCCTTTTGGTATTGGCGAGTGCTTAGGATGTTGTCGGGATGGGTCGGGGGACGTTTCAAATGCCCGTGAGGGCCACCTCGAAGGTGGTGTTGACGAGTAGTCAGAACCTCGTCGTCGCTCACCCGAACTTCTCGGTTAGTTGCTCAGTCAAGAACTTCAAGAGCCGTCTGTTGTACTCGTGCGTTAAGGCCAGCCCGTTCCGCCTAAACCCCCGTCGCCGCAGAGACGCGGCCACCTCTTTCGGGATCTCAGAAATTACAAATTAGGACTGATGGATCTGTTGTAGCTTAAATATAACAGGGGTGTAATTTTAGAACAGAAGACTTGAAGGAAGAGAGTTCTCCTTTTTCCGTTAACGGCTGACAATCTAATGTCATCAGGATTTACTTTGGAGATGTCTGTCGAAATATTTAAAAGCGTTATCGTTTTAGTTATCTTTGTCATCCGGTTGATTATAGCTGGTTCGTCAGGTGAGGAAGCTATTTCAGTTGCTCCTGGGAATGCGGATTACGATTGAACACTCTGAAGGGCACCTGTTGCTACGACAGGATCGAGTCACAAACGCGCGATTTTCGAGCAGCATGATCGTGGGCATAATGTCACTTGGGTGATACATCGACAGCAGTGGAACGCGGCAAAAACCTGTAGACTGTGGGTGGTCCCACGGCGGGTTCCGCCGGAATGGCATCTCGATATCCGTACGGTGAACAGCACACAGATTTTGATACAGAAACTCAAGGCCCTGCCTGTACGCTACTTACGTGATGCGGCATGTCTTTTCTCACCTGTCCATTCCGTTGCTGGATGGCGCAACCCGACGTGAATTGATCTGGAGCCCGAGGTCACCGTGAGCGATGCTGGCTCGAGTCTGGAGCGCTAACATGTGTACGACAGCTTTTCATCATCGAGACCAGTCGCTGGGTGTCCCGTCATCGTCGAACGCAGAGTGTGGAAGAACTGCGGCTTGGTGTGACGCCTTTGCACAAGACTGGCGGCAAGATTATCAGCACTGACGAGTGTTCGGGATTAACAGATCATCCGACAAAGGGACGTCGGACCGGAAGTCGGTTTCGAGTAACAAAGGTGGATTTCCAGCGTGCGGCGGTTACAGGGATTGACACCGGCACAGGATTATTACCACATTATTTGTCACTGAAACCTGTTTCAGCGAGGCACTACGTTAACTCGCTGCGGACTTTGCCGGTTCCGGCAATTGGCATGGGACGGCCGAAACCGTCATGAACAATTGTTTCGGCGTTGATACCCAGCAGGTGGAAGATAGTCGCCAGAATGTCCTTCGGTGAAATGGGGTTTTCGCGAACATCACCACCTAAATCGTCGCTGGACCCAATGACCTGTCCACGCGGAACACCACCTCCGGCTAAAGCAATGGAGTAGACCCGTGACCAGTGATCACGGCCGCCCTGGGGATTAAAGCGCGGAGTTCTTCCGTGTTCGCTCATCCAAACAACCAGCGTTTCATCTAACATGCCGCGCTGTTCCAGATCGAGAATCAGTCCCGAAAATGCGGCATCGAATCCTGGCCACAGCCAGCCCTTGAGCCGCGATGTCTGATTCCAATGGGTATCCCAGTCCGTATTCAAATAAGCGTATTCGTCCCAGAAGACGGTGACAAACCGGCTTCCGGCTTCCACGAGCCTGCGGGCCAGAAGACATGATTGACCAAATAATGTCATGCCGTATTTGTCACGCAATTTTTCAGGTTCTGCCTGAACGTCGAGAGCCTGGCGAATCCTGGGTGACGATAACAGTGACCACGCCATCTGCCGGTACCGGTCAAAGTTACGGACGGACCGCTGACTTTCCAGATCCCTGACAGCATCAGATAATTGTTCCAGCAGGTTGCGGCGTCTGTCGAAGCGGTCAAGCGTCACGTTCTTCTTTTCCCCAACCCCCGCGATTTCAAAACGTGAGGCCGGATCAATTCCGGCATAGGGGTCCCGGACGTTGTGGTCCACGCCATAGGGCCGTTGCTTGGTGATCTCCCGGGTTCCTTCAGCGGTGAAGTCAGTCAATACGGGGTCGTAGGCGGACCCCAGAAATGCGGCGTAGGGACCAGCCTGGACTGATGCTGCCTCTCCGCCGCGCGAGTTCATTTTCCACGGAATGGCAATATTTCGCGGTACGTCCGGTATCGTGCGAGACACCCGTTCACCGACATAGTCGACCACCGAACCGATGTACGGCCAGAGTGCCGGGTCGTTTGGCCTGGTCTCCAGGGCCGGAGAGTAGTCCGGGATGCCGCTTGTGACGTACGCTGTACAGTGTACCGGAAAGGGATGGGTCATCGATCGAACGATGGAAACTCTGTCCGCTACTTTCGCGATCCTGGGCAGGCCTTCACAAATCTGTAACCCTGAAACACTGGTCGATATCGGTTTGAATTCACCGCGTACTTCGGCGGGAGCATCGGGTTTTGGATCAAACGTTTCATGCTGTGGCGGCGATCCATAGGGTAAAAGCAAAATGCATGATTTCGCTTTGCCGAAACCCGGTGTGGACATGGGTGCTGCCTGAGTGTCCTGGGCACGCAGAAAATCACCCAATCCCAAACCCAGCATCCCCAATCCGCCGATGTGTAACGAGTCTCTGCGAGTGAGACCTCCACACAACTTTCGTCTGGACCCCAGTACTTGTAACACGCAGCGTTCCTGCAAAAAAAAAGTTCGTGGCACAGCGGTTTCCGGACGCCGCCTTCTGAACCACTCATCCTACCTGGATTCTTCGATAACTTCAAAGAAATCATCCTGCCGTTTGCCACAGGCATTCGGCTGTTGACTTGTACCGGCATTGTGAGGGGTGGCGCAGTGTCAATATCTGTAAAACAGACTCCCCGTACTGAAACAAATAACTTCCAACACCGAGAGGCAGAGGCCTGTCGATGTAACGGATGCCGTGACTGACAAACGTTGGTTCACCGTCACGTGTTTTGGGCCTAGACAACGCGCACCGTTGCCAGGAACAGGTCTGCCTGCTTTGCGACGTTCTCCTCGTAGGGTTCGCCGTCATACCAGGCAATAAGTGCCTTCTGATTGTCGAGCGGGAGAATGTGCGGGTACGCGAGGTCTGATCCCCACTGCGTGACCATATTAGTCTTCCATTGATAGCTCATGTCCGCATCGTCAAACGTGAAGAGCCCTGTTCGTGCGCCGTTCGGACGGGGCTGGTCATCCGGGTATCGCTCGGCGCCCACGCGTCCCGAGACGAGCAGAGTATTGCCGACCAGACCAGTTGCCGGGCCGCCGAAACTAACACCGTCGTAATTAGTCCATTTCTTGTAAGGAGGACGAGCGCGGGAGACCTTGCCCTGTCGCGTCACAGCGAGGAGCGTGTCATCCTTCAGGAAGACGAGGGCGGTTTCCGTGTAACGTCCCCTGATGATGGTCGAAATTTTTGTCCACTCCAGCCCGTCGCGAGAAGTCATGAGATCGACACGCCGGTCTCCGATCATGACGTCCGCTGCCATGTAGTGGACGTCATTGAGCGTCGCTGGTTTCCAGAAGGAGAAACTAAGCTCATGGGCGCGGACCGGCCTGCTCCAGTTCTGACCGTCGTCTGTGTAGGTCACCAGAGTTTCGAGATTGGCTTCATCCCCTGGCGGCTCGACAACAACATACAGAAAGATTCTGTCTTTCGTCGCGATCACGTGGGTTTCGGCCTCGTTCTTTCGAGTGTCGAGGACTCGTGAAGCAACCCAGCCACGCGGTTCGTGGGGACGTGATTTCAGCATCATGGCGTAACCGTCAAATCCTCCGTGACCGGACCCGGTGCGAAAGAAGATATAGTAATGGCCTTTCCAGAAGACGATGGCCGGACGCCCGTTCCAGCGGCCGTCGGTGTGAATTTTCTCAACACTTTCGAAGAGTACGTCGCGGTGGCCATCGAGAACACCCCGCGTTCCGGAGACAGCCGGCGTCGCCGGGTTTGTGAGTGAGGCTGACGTCAGGAGGCCGGCGCTCGTGTTACAAAGGAACTTTCTTCTGGAGGTTCTGTTGCTCGTTTGCATTGCTTGTATCCCTGTATATACCCTGTCCAGTCAAAAGAGCTCGTCAAGCGAGTGTCCCTCCTGCAGGAGCGGGAATCGACGACCCTGGACATCAGTGGCTTCCATGTTGTGGACGCCCGCGGCACGATAGACAGTTTTCGTGATATGTGCCGGAGTGACGGGCTTGTCTTGGGGATAAGCTCCGACTCTGTCACTTGATCCATAGACCTGTCCGCCCTGAATTCCGCCACCCGCCAGAAGCACCGACATGCAGTGCGTCCAGTGATCGCGTCCCTGTCCTGTAACACCATTGGAACGCGGATCGCCAATCTTCGGCTTCCGTCCCATTTCGCTGTTTACGACGACCATTGTTTCGTCAAGGAGGCCTCGCTCATCAAGGTCCGCCAGTAATGCCGAGTACGATCGATCGAAATCAGGGAGCAGGAACTCACGAAGACACTTGAAATTCTGCCAGTGTGTGTCCCAGGAGCCACCGCTGCAGCGATTCAGCATGGGGTCGTACTGGAAGAAGACGGTGACAAAGGACACTCCGGCCTCGACCAGGCGGCGAGCGAGGAGCAGTCCCATGGCGTTGAGACTCGTTCCGTACCGCTCCCGGACGGACGTCGGTTCATTCGTGAGGTCGAAGGCGCCCCTGGATTCTTTTGAATTGATGAGGCTGAAAGCCTGCTCCTGGAGTGTGCTGAAGTTATGCACGCTGCGGGAATGGTCCAGCTCGCGCTCGGCACGATCCAGCGACTTGAGGAGCCGGTGCCGGTTTTTCACATGTTCGGCGGTGATGTCTGCGGGCAGTCCGAGCGAGGGTGCCTGAAAATCCATCGGACGGTCGAAACCTCCATAGATATACATCGGATCATGCTGAACGCCGAGACGAGCGGCGAACTGTCCGGGACGGCGGCCTCCGGGCAAGCCGGCCTTATCCGGCAAACTGATACAGTGTGGCAGATAGGGGTGTGGCTTCCGGCCTGATGCCACGACTGAGCCCATAAAAGGCCAGTCTGTCGGTTCCGGCTGCCGTGAATTGTTGAAGCCAGGCTCCGGACAGTGTCCGGTGAGATTATAGTAGTAGCCGGTATGGTGATCGTTCTGTGGCGAGTTGACGTGTCCCACTGAGCGTACCACGGCCACATGGTGTGCCTGTTTCGCCAGCAGCGGCAGGTGTTCGCAGAGTTCGATGTCAGCAGCCGAGGTTTGGATGGGGTTGAAATCACCCCGATACTCGATGGGTGCCCGTGTTTTCAGGTCCCACGTATCGATGTGGGACGCACCTCCCATGAGCCAGATAAGGATGGTTGAATTCGCTGTTCTTTTTGGCTGTTCTGTGACAGGTTCGCCGAAGACATCGTGCGCGAGAAGGCCGGAGAAGCTGAGCCCGCCTGCGACAAGGAAATCGTGACGGTTGGGCAGGACATGTTCCGAGGGATTGCAGGGCATGATTGTCACTCAATGTTGCTGTTGAACAAACGTCCCCGTCGGCCAGGATATCCGCAGAGCCCGGAGATTTACAGTCCAAAACGACCGTGAAAACGACGATCAGAACAGCTCATTGAACAAAAAGCCTCTTTGAACAGGCTGAAGGCCCACACAGCGTGGGAACAGCCACCAGACCACGAATCTTTTGATAAGCCGTCGGACAAAACGTCAGACACCGCCGGAGATTTCCACTTCGGTTCTTCCAAAGATCGACCGGGTGATATGACCGTCGATCAACTTCCTGGTGGAATCTCGACCGGGAAGACGCGACGTGTGCGTTTCGATCGGGGCAGCTCCTTGAAGTCGTGAGTATGAATCGCTGCCGCATCGATGTTATGAATTGATCCGGCAATCGGTTCAAACGCTGCGCGAAAGTGGGCCGAGGATTTCACACAAATGTACCGCATGTTCGCACAATCGATGCCCATGCTCCGGGCAAATGCCTGATCGAACGGCTGCTCGCGGGCAGAAACAACAACCACCGATACTCCGTCGATCTTGATCCATGCCGATGTTCCCATGCTGCCCGTGAGACCGGCAAACATCGGCCCGTCGTAGGCAAATGCGCCATCGGACAATGCCACGACATCAGCCTCGGCTTCCACGGGAGTCCCCTGAACGGGTGACGACTTGCCGCCCAGGGAAATCGGGATACGGCTGCCAACACCAGCTGCATGCGCCTGTTGCGCCACTTCGGGGTCTACCATGTAAAGCACCAGAGCGTCCGTCAGTCCAAGCTCAAGGAAAGTTCGCAGGACTTCAGTCGAATCACCGGGCGACCCGCCCCCTGTATTGTCTGAATGGTCGGCAAGGATCACCGGATAATCACCCAGCTGTTCTCCCTGGTTCAGTGCGTTGCGCACCGATACTGGTGGTGCGTACCAGCGTTGTCGGTTCTCCCAGATCCATCCAGCCAGTCCATCGGCCACCGTTCGGGCCAGCTGCGGGTCATTGTCAGTGACTGCAATGACCGAGCTGCCTGCATCCGGAACGTCTGCCCAGGGAAACCCGGTGGCCACCGTCATACTTATCACACCTGGATGCCGCTCCATCTGATGAACGCGTTCGATGACTTCGTTCATCGGAGGGTGCGCCGTGACCTGGCACGGCGTACTCCAGAACATCGGCAACTGATGGAGAGCCATCGTGGGCCGAATCTCGCCACGGACTGTCCGCACGACGATCTCTGCGGTTTCTTTTCCCCGGTCGGCCGTGTCAACGTGTGGAAACGTGTCATAGCCCACGATTACGTCGGCAACTTCAACGCGCCACTGCGTATGGTTACCGTGCAGATCCTGCGGCACCCCAATCGGTACGTCCGGACCAACGACCGTTCGGACCGCAGCGATCACGTCACCGTCACCATCGTCAATTCCTTCCACCACCATGGCTCCGTGGAGATCGAGTAAAACACCATCTACCCGGCCGGCCGCTTTCAGTCTTTCGACCAGCTCTGCTTTCAGAGCGTCGTAATCCTCGCGACGGATCAGGCCCCCAGGGAACGCCGATGCTCGGAGCAGCGGAATCAGTTCGAACCCGTATTCATCTGCCGCTGCAATAAAGCCGCCTGTTTGAACATTCGTACCCCGAAACTGCTGGAGCATCGCCCCGCCACGGATAATTCCGCGTCCGTGTTCAAAATCCTCAAGCGTCGTCCGGGTATCCACACAGGTACTGGTTTCGTGGATAATTCCACCGGTTGCAATTCGCAAAATCGCATTCCTTTTTTCGTTGGCGGCTCATTTTGGATCCCCATTCCAAGTATCAGCCTAGCTGCAAACAACCGACAAGCAACTGCTTCGATGAGAAAGAATCGGTACACCAGCTGAATCAGCTGCTGGTCGACTTGCAAATGGATATGTGGCGACACACCGGCATTTTCCGACATCTTCTGAAACCAGTCGCCCGTCAGTGGATTTCATCCTGTTTGGAATCCAGAATCCTTCTGCCACCGATCCCACTGGCTGAGAGGAATACCATGACGCGGCTCAAACCAGCCGGTACTCTGGTCGCCGTCGCCTTATGTTACCTGACGAGCCGCCCACCCGTATGGGCGCAGCAATCTGTGTACAACGGCCAGGGTGAAATGGCTGGTGAGGTCACCGACAGGACCGTAATCCTGCAGTCGCGGCTTACACAAGGGAACCAGCTTGTTGATGGAGATCTGGCTGGCACGCCGGGTGTCGCACGGTTCGAAATTGCGACCAACGACTTTTTTCGGCATGTCCGGCAGACAGACTGGATCAAGGCGGTCGCCGCTTACGATTACATCGTCAAAACTAAGGTCGCGGGCCTGAAACCGGGAACGCGGTATTTCTATCGGCTGGAGTACGGCGCAAACAGGCAAAGTACGCGGTCAGGTCGAACCCGTTCGTTCAAGACGTTAGACGGACCGGAAATGAGTTCTCCCGTCAGTTTCGTCGTTGTCACGGGGATGAACTATGCGTTTTTCCACTATGGAACCGATGGCCGAGGCCGGAGGATGTATACCGGGGCAGACAGACCGTTGGGCTATCCGGCGCTGGCCACGATCCTCGAAATGAAACCGGATTTCTTCGTTGGGACTGGTGACAATGTCTATTACGATCATCCGATGTCGACACGTGCACGTACGCAGGCGGAACTGCGACGAAAATGGCATGAACAGTTCGTCCAGCCACGTTTTCTTGAACTGTTCTCCCAGGTGCCAACGTACTGGGAGAAAGACGATCACGACCACCGCTTCAATGACTGTGACCCGCAGACACCGGTGCGAGGAAGTCACGAGACGGCTGAGGACCGCGCGGATCCTGAACTGGCCCAAAAACCCTCCACGCAGTTGGGAATCCGCACATTTTGGGAACAAGTGCCGGTGGTCGACCCGTGCGAGAAAAATCCGGTCACCTATCGTACGCATCGCGTCAGTCGCGACTTGCAGATCTGGCTGGTCGAAGGTCGCGACTATCGGAGCCCGAATGAGATGTCGGACGGACCGCAGAAATCACTCTGGGGCAAACAGCAAATCGCGTGGCTGCAAAGGACTCTGCTGGCTTCCGACGCAACCTTCAAGATCCTCATCTCTCCCACTCCACTGGTTGGCCCGGACAGCGCCCGCAAGCGAGACAATCATGCCAATATCGGTGGATTTCAGCACGAAGCCAGGGAATTTTTCAGCTGGTTATCGGAACAGGAGTTTCCAGACAGACACTTCTATCTGGTCTGTGGTGACCGGCACTGGCAGTACCACGCAGTCTCTCCAAGTGGTATTGAAGAGTTCTCATGCGGGGCTATCTGCGACGCGAATGCATTCTTACCAATCAGGCCCGGGCAGCGAGGCTCGACTGATCCCGAAAGCAGGATCACACACAAGTACACCCAGAGCGGGCAGTCCGGTGGATTCCTGAAAGTCCAGATCACACCGTCCAGGAAAAGTACTCCGGTCCTTGCCGAGTTCTCTTTTTACGATGAGCGGGGCGAATTGCTCTATCAGGCAAGAAAGACCGCCCGCAACAGGTAACGGGCTGCCGTTTGTCCTGCTTTCTTCGTTTGTGGATGCGAACACCAGGCCTTCGGTGGCGAGCAGGGATCTTTGGCAAGCTGGCCTTCGTTTGCTCAGTGTCTTCGCCACCAGGTGAACACTATTTCGGTGCGGGCTGACTCAGGTTGCCTCGTTACCGAAGCGGGATTGAAGCAGACATCCTGTCCAGGGATCCTTCGTCGGAGACTTTTGCGATGTACGATTCGAACGGACCTTCTTCCGGATGCCACCCGGAAACAATAGCTTGCAGCATTCCTCTGCTGTTCAGCTGCACGGGGCCCTGATGTGGAACGCCCTGAGATCGCTCAATGACCCAAACATACTTCGCCGCCGGGTCCGGTCCACTCTGTGTGAATCGATAGTCCACGCTGAAGCTCATCAGCGTTCCTGTCGGACCGGTCTGCGGCAACGCGACCCCAGCGGAAAGTTTGACAGCTGGTTGGTGGACAGCAGGACGAAATTCTGTTCGTGGCGCAGCCGAGTTCGACTTCGTGTCCGAGGTACCGGGTCCGGACGAAGGATCCAAAAGTTGTTCGACCCCGCACCCGGTTGCCATGATCCACAGGGCGGCAACCAAACAAAGTCGTGTCGTCAGAAAAATCGAATATGTGACTCGCATCGCGCAAACTCCGGTTCCTGACTCTTAGCCCAATTGTCAAACGACGGAAACTGTGACATAGTGACTCGCATTATACAGCATCGTGTACGCATAGACCTGGAACCTGGCAGTGAGCATTCGTTGCTGGACACTGCCGCCTGCCTGTTCAGCGTGAACTTTAGTGTATGAAACTACGAAATTCCTGTGGCAGAACTCCTGCAGGAAACAATACCGGAATCTTAATTCGTTGAGAAAAGACTGCAGTTTGCAGCTGGTCGCCGGGTCGCAGCCAGGCCAAAACACCAGCCGTGAGCGCGTTCACGACCGGTCCTGCCGTCACTGTACGTGCGGTACAAGGCAACGCTCTACGGCAGACAGTATGCCAGCACCAGTAGCCATTACGACGCACCGCACGTGACTTCGGTCCTGTCGTTTGTGCGGAGCTTTGAACAAGCTGCTGAATCAGACACCGTGCCATATTGGTCGCCGCATGGCTGGCTTAACTGGAATCAGATCACTACGTGGCCGAAATTAATGTCATGCCAAAAACAGGCCGGAACGAATACAGCTGTTCCAATCTTCATAATCAAAAATGGCTCGCTCGCAGCGAGAATCGTAGATTCGTGGAATCGTTGGCCTGACCAACTCAACTGCGATTCATATCATGGGGCATTCCACCGGATAACTGTTTTCGGAGCAGTGTGTTGGTGGGGACAAAACAACATTTGGGAGAATTGAACAGATGACGGTTTCCGTGCAGAGATTCACCAGTGAATGGCGGTTGTTGTTCATTCCGTTGATCTGGCTCTGCGGGACAGTGATTGTCGCTGAGGAGACATCCACCACGGTGTGGGTCAGGATCGTTGACGCTGCGGCAAATTCAACGACTCCCGCTATGGTGTGCATCACTGACGTTGCACACGGGACGGCCTATCTTCCCGGTGAGGGACAGCCCAGCCCCAAACCGAGCACCACGGAGGAATATCGTGATGGAATCAGGTTTTCACGGGACAAAAACTGGGTGGGCCCTGTCCGCAAGACCAACGGCATTGGCAACAATCTCGATCGGTCGTATGTATACGGGGTGTTTCCCTCGCTGCCGTTCTGGAGCCAGCCGGTGATGTACCAGGTCTCGGGAGATTTCTCAATCCGACTGAAAGCTGGAGACTATCGGATCGTTGTCTCACGAGGCATGGAGTTTATCCCGGTGTCCCAGGAATTTCGGGTCGGAAACAGAACAGCCGAGCTCGAAATCCGGATGAGGCGCTGGATCAATCTGGCCGATGAAGGTTGGTATTCAGGCGACGTGCATGTGCATCATCCGACCACCGAGACAGCGTTTCAGGACTATCTCCTCGCATACGCCGAAGCGGAGGACGTCCGCATCGTTAATGTCCTGGAACAGCACCATCACGAAGGATTACACTCGAAGCAGCTGGGCTTTGGAAAGAAGTTTCGTCGGGAGCATCACGGCAGGTGGCTTGTCTCAGGCCAGGAGGCACCTTCCAGCACGTTCGGACACATCATCGGATTAAACATCGAACATCTGGCGTACGATCACCACCACGAGGACTTTTACGACCTCGCGTTCCACGACATCCATACCGATGATAATGCGCTGGTGGGCTATGCCCATTTCGCCTGGAACGGCTGCGACCTGCCGCGCGGTTTTCCGTGGTATGTGACGACCGGGCAAATCGACTTCGTGGAACTGCTCCAGTTCACCAAACTGAATGCGCTTGACTACTATGACTATCTCAATCTGGGTTTTCGACTCGCTGCGGCAGCCGGCAGTGATATTCCCTGGGGTTCGACTCTCGGAGAAGTGCGAACCTATGTGTTCACCGGCAAGGAATTTGATCCTGATCGATGGTTTAAGGCACTTGCGTCGGGTCATTCGTTCGTCACGAACGGCCCGGCTTTGGATTTCAAGGTCGATGGACAGCTCCCTGGATCAACCATCAGGCTGGATCAGGCGGCTGATCTCGAATTATTCACCCGAGTCCGCTGCCATCCCGGAATCGGACCTCTGAAGGTCCTCCGTATCGTAAGCAATGACGGAGTACTCAAAGAGATCACAAACGCTCGGAACGAACAGGAACTCATCATCCGTGACACCATTCCGATCAGACACAGCCAGTGGCTGGTAGCGTCTGCTGAGTGTGAAAATGGTGCCGTGGCTCATTCGTCGCCGGTTTACGTAATCGTGGACAATCGTCCACACTGGTCGCCGGGACGAAGCGAGGAGTTGATTGGAAAACAGCTTGCCACCATGGCACTGATCCGCCGTGAATTTTCCGGGGGGAGGGACTGGAGAAGTCGTGGCATCCGAAAACGTCTTGCCAAAGCCCGAGCGTTTTACGTCAGGCTCCAAGAGGCCATACAAACGGGCCAGCAGATGCCGGACTTTTGGACCGTTGATTGATCGACCAGACGTCGAATCGCAGTGCCAATCCTGAGGAATGCGGCAACACAGCGAAACAGTCGGCATACGGCGTATGTGATCAAGAACACCGGCGCTGGTCATTGGTCCCTCCGGTCGGAACGAGACTAAGTGACAAAAAACGCCGGGAGTGGCGCCAACGGTGTCAGGTTGCCGGGGCCAGCATCTTTCAACGCGCCCAGTGTGTCAGAAAGAACGTCGACTTCCGGGGTTTTCAGAAACAACGGTCGCCCCACTGCCTGGCAGACCAGTTGAGCCGAGCGCTCATCAGGGCGGTTCACCGATGATGCGGGAAATTAAGCAGCACCTTTCGTGAGAAACTTAAGGCGTTGCTCCCGCCTCCTGTGAAATGCGCCGCTTATGACGCATTTTTTCGTGTGATTCCGGAGTCCCGTCGTGCAGGGAGCCGAACCAGCGATCCAGCGGTACGGTCACAGTGCCGTAATTGCACTCGAAGTAGCGGTGGTGCAGATAGTGGAAGTACGAATCCACAGACATCCCGTTCCTGTTGTCTTTCTTCAGCACGAGACGGTCAAAGCCTGTGTGCCCCAGCGCGGGATTGAGCGCCGGACGCTGCAGCAGATAGAACATGTGGACCGGGTGCGATGGCACAACGAACAGGATGATCCAGCGGCTCAAATAGAGAATGTGCTCGATGGGGTGCATGGACAGCCCCGACCAAGGTCCCACATTCGTATTGCGGTGATGCAGGTAATGCGCAGCGTTGTAAAATGGTTTCCAGTGTGAAAATCGGTGGACTACGTAAAAGTGCAGGTCGTGCCAGAATGGAAGGACCGTGGCCAGTACGACAAACCATATGGGATTATTTTGCACTGTGACGAAACTCAGCCAGCCGTTGCCATACGCCCACAGCATGAGGACTTCATACAGTGTCCAGATAGTGACACCGCTGGCGAGACTCCAGAACATGTTGTCCCTGACCTGATTGTTGAACAGGAATGCCTTGCTGGAAGTGCTTGGCCACCGTGAATTGTACTTAAAGCGAGTTCCCTGTATGCGGCGCCAGTAAAGAAGAAAATGTAAAGTACCGGCGACGAGCAGCAGCATCATCAGATTGCGGGCATACATGGGCAGAATCCACGCGGCACTCAGGTGACTGAAGCTGCTGAGTTGATCTGCTCCGGGCTGAAGAAACTGCCACGTGAGTACGGCGAGCCCGTAATGAGCGGCCGCCCCGAACGGCCAGAGAAAACCCGGAAACCCGAGGAGAAACCGGAACAGCTTCCTGGGCTGGATCGGCCACATAAAAGGCTGAGCCTTTCCGAGAGTGCGGGGCGTCCACTCGCCACGCAAATCCCGGGTCGTCATTCCATCGTCGATTTCGCGGAGTGCCCGCTGCTCAATTGTTTGGTTCGCTTCTGCCATGGTTTAAACACTACGAAGACCCGCCGGCGCCGTCAAGCAGATTACCTATGCGTGCTGGCGTCAAATGCGTCGTCCAGAAATTTCCTTTGATATCCGTCACGAATTCCCCTGCAGCCAAATGGACACCCCAGACGCAGATAACTAGAAATAAACGGTTTCAATTCAGTCGGCCCGTCTAAAGCATATAAAAAGAGGAGACTGGGGATGTACACGGAGTGCGCTGCATGAAAACAGTGAACTGACTGAAAACGAGGAGATTCAACCTGGAGGTGGAGGCGAGTTGTTGATTTCAGGAGTGGTCATGCCTGCTGCGTGCTCATCACGTATCGCGGGGATGGTCAGCACGAGGCGCATTTACGGCACACCGGGTGTGAGAATATTTCCAATAAGCGACATGCCTGTACTGAATCCCATGAGCGGATGGCCCGCCTGTGATCGATCGATCCCCTGCATCACCACCAACAGCTGACCATCAGAAAGACGACACATGACAGGACTGTCTCCGGGCAGAACAGATGTCTGGGAATCGACGGGGGCCAGAGGCACATCACGCTGCCAGGTCCGACCATGATCATCACTGATAAACAGCGTACAGAACGAGCGGCGTTCGCCGGTCGTCAGAACCTGGCTTCCGTCAGTCAGACCTTCAGCCCCAACCACCAGCAGAATGCGCCCCGACGGGAGCACCAGCAGATCCGGCATCTTGCCCTGCACCATCGCCGACCGCGGTGCACTCCATGTCATGCCTCCGTCCCGTGAAAAGTTCGTGCCAAATGTTCTGCGAGGTGAACCACCACCACCTCGTGCGATCGAAAACCAGATCCCATCAGCCGCTTCGACCAGATTCGTCTCACTTTTAAACCGTGTGGAAACCGTGACTTTCGGTCCCCAGGTTTTTCCGTAGTCCCGTGATGCGATATACCAGCCCCGTCCCGGCATGATGAGTCGGCCATCTGCTGCTTCGAACAGACGTCCAAACCGCCACCAGGGTTTGATCAGCTGTGGATCTTCAATGGTCCAGGTATGACCACTATCACTGGAGCGAAGAAAACGAACTTCGCGCCGATATCCCGGCCCATGGCTGAAATCATAGATTTTCTCCGGTCGTTTCTCTCCGGCAGGCACCTGTTTTCGTTTGGGTACGATTGCCCAGGTGACAGGCAGCAGCACATCACCGTTGCTCAATGTCTGCAGTCCGTTTGCCACCTGGATCGTGATGCGTCGGTCCTCCGGCTTCCAGAGCACGCGCTTCGGCAACCAGGTCTGTCCCTCGTCTTTGGAGACGACGAGTTGCAGGACACCGCCAGACGGAAAGGGTTCCCACTGCGTACTGAACGCAACCAGTAGATCGCCGTTAGGTGCACGGGCCAAAGCCGGCATGCATGCCGGTTCGACCGCTGCATTAAAGGTCCGGGTCACACGGTATTCGACGGCCGTCAAAGATGCCGCCGGCACGAGACACAGCAGAACAGCCAGCCGAACCGACGTGGTCACAGAACGGCAAACCATATCGACCTTTCCATCAGGCCTGACGGAATCTGAAGGTATTTGCAGGTCGACCCGTTCATTCAGCCAGCTCAATAAGAACAGCTGTTTCAGAAACTACAGGAAGATGCCCGTCTTTCAGAAGTGTTGCACGTATTTTCAGCAGGTGTTCGGTTTTGACAGGGCCGGACGCCATGACTGCCACAGAAAACACTGTGCGCAACACGTCCTTTGTCAGATTTTGGGGTTCGGCTGCGAAGATTGCACTCTGAGAACCATCACAGGAAAGTTCAAGCAATACCGGTTCGGTCAGCCCGTCGGAACGATTGATACTCAGCGGTACAGGAACCTGCTGTCCGGGTTTTACGAGAAATTCATTTTCGTCTGCAGAGATTTTCAACAGGGCACCTGTTGGAAGGAACCCCATACGCGTTTTTTGCTTACTGACCGAATAACGGATATTGCCCTGCGGGTCGGTGACTTTCGCAACACCGTTAACCACCATGCGCGATGTTCGTGTCGTCTCCAGCCATTCGGGCAGAAAAACCGGATAGAAGATACGCGTGACTTCGGGTTTGACCACCAGTTCCGGACCAAAAATTCCCTGCCGATGTCGACTCTGTCCGGATGTCATTTCCAGTACAATGTCCTGGTCAAAATCTTCGTCGCGTGAAACCAGCACGGGAGCAGGAAACGTCGTGCCGCGTGGCCATTTGGTAACGTCGTCCTTGCCTTCTGCGTCAATGGAGAAGGGCGGCTTGATGGTGGTGGCGACCAGCATTGGGCCTGCGGTTCGCTGCACAACGCTGGCATCAATGGTCGCAGTTCCGGTGAGATGAACCAGGGCGGCAGAGGCCGGAGCATCCGCTGCCACAATCAGCTCGACGTTCAGAGCTGTCTGATTGGCCGCAACCACCAGTTCATCCGGAGCTGTGACATCCGGTGGCAGGCCTGAGACCGCAACTTCGACAGGATCCTGAAAGCCGCCACGCCGCGTGAGGTTGACGGTAAGGGTAGCCTTCCCGTTGATCGGTGCGTTGAGAAGTTCAGAGACACTGAGCATGAAATCAGGCTGGGCATGCTGTATCGAAAGGTGATAGGTCGCTGCCCTTGTGCCACTGTGTGATGACACATCGGTCACGCTGATCTGATAGTGACCATCCGCCGGGACTGTGTATTCAAGCGCGGCATCCGTTGAGCCGACAAGATCGTCGTGCCGGACCAGTTCCTGTCCTTCCTCACTGAAAACTGCAAGTACGACATCAATCTCCGATCCAATGCGTTCGGCGGACACTTCGATGGCCCACACTTCACCTTTCTTTGCAGTGATCTGATACCGGTCTTCGCCGAACCGCTTGTCGAGAACACCAGTCACACCACAGGGCAGTGTCAGTTCCGATACTGTCTCATCCATCTGAGGCTGATCACTGACGTGCAGCATGAATGGCGCACAGTTCCCAAATTCCGTCCTGAGTTCAAAGGGAAACAATGTTGTGTGTTCGCCACCGGGAAAAGTCACTTCGCGAGTGACAGATTCAAGCTGGGACCGGCCGGTAGCAAGTCCATAACCAACCAGTTCGACCGTACGCGTTTCCCCGCGGCGCCCCACGGATGGAATTGCCGCCACAATTCTTGACTGAGGCGATATTGCGAGCTGGTAGACAAATGCTCGGTTGCCACGAAAGTCCAGATCGTAGACTGCGGCGGTGTAGCGTTCACCGGCTGTGGCGAAAAATGTTAACACCGTATCATTCCCGGCCGTGTCTGCCGCTTCGGCGACAATCACACCCGCCTTGTCGCGAATTTCCAATACCGCGTTCAGCTTTGAGCCGATCCTGCGAGCAGTCGTTGAGCAGGTGACGGGACCGGTGTCCCTGGCCGTGAATATGTATTCATCCACTTCACTGATGTGTCTAATCTGACCGGAAACAACAATGGGAAGTGATTCAAGTTTCTGCGGGTCTGTTCGTGAAGTATGTTCGTTCACATTCGGTGTGTGACTCACGACAAATTTTCCGGTCCCGGTGGCTCCGTTAGCATTCGCGGCCTGCCACCTTACGATTCCTGGCGGGACCTCCGCAGGTATCGTCAACTTTGCTTTGATTTCCCGAGGCAGAGGGAACGCTGTTCGACGTGCTTTTTTCCCGAACCAATACGGTGGTTCGGGCACAATCACGGAGCCAAGGGGCCCAATGATCTCCAGACGGATCCGCGGATCATGCACAAAGACCTGCATGTCGGATGTCCAGTCATAGCCTCCCAGGACCACCTCCGTTGTCTGACCAGCTGGCACCACGGGGGGATACATATATCCAATGGCTGGCGCATGCTGGCCGACGACAAGATCCGGGAGGCTGATCGCAACAATTATTGAGAACGGGATAGACCGGACGGTCGACATGTCGAGCGGCTCATATCAGGTCACGAATGACTTCACCACCGTCGACGATTGGAACGGGTCGACCCAGTGGTCCATGGAACTGCCGGTCGGGATCAATGCCCATCAGAACGCAGATCGTACGCAGCAAATCGTTCACGCCCACGGGACTTCCAACCGGTGCAGCAGCCTGTTTGTCGGTGGCTCCGATCACCTGCCCTGGTGTGATGCCTCCACCTGCAAATATGATTGTTTGAGCCATAGACCAGTGATCACGTCCGGCCTGGGCATTGATTCGCGGCGTACGTCCCATTTCTCCCATCATGACGACCAGAGTTTCCTCCAGCAGACCACGTTCTTCAAGATCTGTGACCAGTGTACTAAATGCCCGGTCCGCGTAGGGAATCAAATCGGACTTCAAACTCGGAAAACAGTTGAAGTGAACGTCCCAGCCTGGAGCATCAATACCAACAAAACGACAGTCGGCCTCGATAAGCCGCCGGCCCAGCAGCGCACATTGACCGATTTGTGTCCGTCCATAAGCATCTCGCACTGAGTCCGGTTCAGCGTGAATATTGAAGGCCCGCTTTGCTGCCTCCGACGTGATCAGGCTGTACGCCTTTTCGTAGTAAGTGGACATGACCTGTGCTCGGCCCTGGTTGCGGCTGCGTTCCAGTTCATCGATTCCTGACAGCAAACGCTTACGCAGTTCGAGTCTGTTTTGCGAGAGTTGCCTTGAAGACTGTAAATCTTTGACTTCGAAGTCCGGCTGCGTCGGATCAGCTTCGATCACAAACGGAGCATGTTCCGGGCCGTGAAATCCGGGACCGCCACCGGCCATGGGATGCGGCAGATTGATATATGGCGGCAGGTCCCCGCGCTGCCCCAGCGTTCGTGATACTGCAGAACCGATGGATGGATAGAAGTCATTGTTCGGTATCGGATTATCACCATCGGCAAAGTTGGCTCGCCGGCCGGTCATCACGTAGTGGTATCCTGTGGTATGTCCATTGTCGCGATGGCTGTGGTTGCGCAGGATCGTGTACTTGTCAGCCATCTGCGCACACAACGGCAACTGATCGGTAACGAAGACATCGGTGACATTCGTGCTGATTGCTTCGAATGGTCCGCGAATCTCTGGTGGTGCTTTCGGTTTGGGATCCCACATGTCCTGATGAGGTGGTCCACCTTCAAGGAACAGGAAGATACATGATCGTGCTTTGGCGCTTCGGGTACCTGTCGCTTTGGCCTGCAGTTCCAGTAGTCGGGGTAACGTCAATCCGCCAATCAGACCACATGTCCCCAAACGAAGAGCATGCCGCCGCGAAATACCGCTGCAGTTTCGATGTTGTCTGCCGAATGAAAACCGAAACATATCCGCCCCCTGTTATTGGATTTTCGTCAGCACGATTCCGGAAAGCATCAGGATTGGCCCATACTGAATTTAGCGGCCAGTCAAACTGCTTAGTCCTGCCCGGTGGCAGCTCGAGTGATTTGAGGCATCGCCTTATCAGTGATTAAACAGAAATTCTTTGGAGTTTAACAGTGCCCACAGAACATCCTCGGTCGCCGAGCGGCGATCGGATTCTGCAAACGCCTGCTGCATAAGTTCTACTTCGTCATTTGTTGGAAAACGTGCTACTGTAATGAGATAAAGTTCGTCAAGGATTTCTTTTGGCGATTTTACCGATCCAGCCAGTTGTCGGGCACGACCACGTCGATGCGAGAGCTTCTGATAAATCTCCGGTGCATTTAAAAGGTGTAACGCCTGGGAGATACTGGGTTCGCCACTCCGTTCACACTCGCAGACCGACGCACGAACAGGGCGACCGAAGATGCGAAAGAAATAAGACGGCATGCGATTATCCCATACCTGAATCGCCCGGTACCCTTTGGGCCATCCGTTGAAATCTTCGGCCACACCGGTGCTCTGACAAATCGCGTCCAGTAAGACTTCGGCGGTCAGCGATTTCTGAGTGTAGTGTGAAAAATTCTGCTGGTCATCTTTGTTCGAAGGCAGTGTCGTCGAACTGAGTTGGTACACACGAGAATTCAGCAAAGTTCGCGTGAACGCCTTCATGTCGTACCTGACGTCGCGCATATGACCGACCAGTGCCTGCATCAGCGCATCATTCGTGGCAGGGTTCGTTTCACGAATATCATCAATGGGCTCAATCAAACCGCGACCCGCATAGTGTGCCCACAAACGATTTGCGATCGCTTTGGCGAAGAACGGGTTATCGTCGGACGTCAACCATTCGGCAAACACTCGTCGCCGATCCGAAATCCGGGAGAGATTCGACGGTTCCGCACCTAACGCGTGCGTCGGAACGTCATCGCCGGTGCGTGGGTGTGGTAAGTCATTTCCACCGAAGGACACGAGCGCCTGTTCACCATTGGGAAGCTGTTTGAGTTTCAGTCCCGTGAAGAACCCTGCGAGACCCGTGTAGTCTGCCTGACTCCAGCGTTCAGACGGGTGATGGTGGCACTGTGCGCATTCGATTCGTACACCCAGCAGCAACTGACTGATTGAACGAGCAGCCTCGTCGGGTTTGTTCAGGATCTTGTAAAATGAGCCTGGGCCTTCTGCGGAAGTATTCCCCTGAACCGTGAGCAGATCGGTTGCGAATTCGTCAAACGTTCGGTTTTCAGCGAAAATGCGCCGCAACCAGCGTTGCATGGCCACGGCACCCTGTGGTGAGATCTTAAGTTGATCGGCTCGCAGGATATCCAGCCACTTCATTGTCCAAAAATCAACGTACTCATCGCGATTCAGTAACTGGTCGACCAGTGTGGAACGCTTGTCCGCAGCAGGATCGCTCAGAAATTGACGTGCCTGTTGCGGTGTCGGCAGCGTCCCGATGGTATCCAGATAAACGCGGCGTAAAAACGTGGCATCGTCGCACAGGCCGCTGGGTTCGATGCCCAGACGTTCGAGTTTGTCCCAAACCAGCCCGTCGATGAAATTGTTCTCTGCCGGCCGCGGAAATTTCACTCCCGGTCGAGGAAGAGTAATTCGACACGTCGCCACATGTCCAAGATGTCGCACCAGGATGGCTGCCTCGCCCGGCACCTGCCCTCCCTGGATCAAGCCACGGGAATCAACGTCGGCAATGGCTGTCGTGTTTGATTCGTATTCCGTTTCGTTGGTCACACAACGAAGATTTCCTTCCGCATCAATCGTGCTGACTCGAATTTGTTGAGTCTCGCCAGCGAACAGAACCTGCTGCACGGGCTCAATTTCAATCCTCACGATTTGTTCTGACGGTACTTCAGCAGAATCAATCCGGGTTCCCTCAGCGATCCACCGCAACAGTATACGATCACGACTGCTTCCTGGTTCAATTTTCTGACCGCCGCCGTGAGGTGTCCGTGCGGACCCCTTTTGAACCACGAGACTTCTGACCGGCTGTCCCGCGGAAATTCGTCGTCCGCGACCTTCCTTAACCAGAGCGTCATGATCAGCACGTGGGTCAAAACCGAAGATGCTCAGTTTAAATCCGTTTTGCCCCTCCGCTTTGCCATGACAGCCTCCGGAGTTACAGCTGCTTTTTGTCAAAATCGGGATCACTTCATTACGAAACGATACTGGCGGCGGATTGTGCAGGCGACGCACTGTAATCGGAATCGACTCCCTCTGCTCATCGAACTGAACGCTGATTGTTCCTGCACCATTGGCACGCGGGTGAACGAGCCCTCGAGCGTCGACAACCGCGATGTGCGGCGGATCGATTTCTATTGTCACGTCGCGCGTAATATCCACCAGCCTGCCGGACGTGTCTTGGCGATGGACAACGACTTGATGCGTGGCTTCGGGTCTTTCCAGATCAACTCCGGACGGACTGATGCGCAGAACGGACCCGTCGACGAATTCACCGCTTCCAAGGACCGTCAATATCAGAAAGCAGACGGCGTTAAGAGTCAGGGGAGACGAACAAGACAGCATCAGGCTTAAAATCCAGAATCGCTTTTAAGGCAGCGGCCACAGATTGAGAACTCAAAGTATAACAAACGAAACGACAAAACACGACGTTTTCATCTGATTGGACTGAGTGCGAATCCATGAGACAATACCGATTTAAGTCGTGAGTGTCAGACTAAAAATGAGGTTTCCCGTCGCGGTGAACCTGACGTCTGCCAGTGGTCCGCCGTTCATCCGTCAATCCACTCCCGGCGGGAAGGACAGGTTTGCCGGATCCGACTGGCACAGGACGAACATCGTCATTGCTCAGGACTCACCGTCAGGCAATTGCTTCCAGGACCGGTGAACCGCCGTGGGCGATATGTACAGGTCGACCACCCATGTCGTTGACAGTCATATGAGGGTCGACACCGAGCAGTTGATAGATTGTGGCCACCATGTCTCCGGCTGAGACCGGACGGTCGACGGGATAGGCCGCATGCCTGTCGGTCCTGCCGACGACAACTCCCCGGCGTGCCCCACCACCGAACAACAGCGAGAAACCACATTGCGGCCAGTGGTCGCGACCGGATTTTCTGTTGATTTTCGGGCTGCGTCCCATTTCACCCATCACGACGAACAAGGTCGAGTCCAGCAGACAGCGCTGTTCGAGATCCCGTACAAAGGCAACGATTAACTGATCAAGGTTGGGGCATTGTGTTTTCAGCATCCCAAAATTGTTCTCGTGCAGATCCCAGTGATTATTACCCCGGGATTCCCAATGCACCGTGATGAATGTTGACCCTGCTTCCACCAGCCGACGGGCAACCAAAAGACTTGAACCCCAGAGATTGCGACCGTATTGATCGCGTACGTTGTCCGGTTCGCGTGTAATGTCGAACGCGGTCCGTGTCTTCGAAGAACTCAGCAGGTTAAACGCCTGCTGTTTGAATTCATTCAGCCGAGCAACTGCGCCACTGTTTTCCAGTCGTGACACGTCTCTGTCCAGCTGAGTGAGCAGTGAACCACGCCTAGTGAAACGATCGGCGGTAATGTCGGGCAGCGCATCGAGAGACGGCAGCATGGGATGCCCCATCGGATCGACCGGATCATAATCGCCCTTCGGTTCCCGCGCGATCTTCGGATCGCAAACGGTGAACAGCGGATCGTATCGGCTCCCGAGATACCCGCCATACGGGCCGGCTCGACGGAGGGACTGCGTGTAACCAGGTAAAGCCGGCATCATTACGTAACGCGGTACATCCTTCGCACCCATGTCAAGGTACTGACATATCGACCCCATGCCTGGATGATCGGTGACCTTGGCAAAGTAATTCTGACTGTCGTTACCTCCATCGAAGCCAGTCAGAACGTTGTACGGATTGTGGCTGTTGTACCTGTGAGAGTAAGTGCGGATCAGTGTCGCCCGATCCATCAGGGTCGCGGTCCCCGGCAGCAATTCCGATATCTGTAATCCGGGAACGGACGTCGAGATCGGCTGGAATTCGCCGCGCACCGTGTCTGGCGCTGCCGGCTTCAGGTCGAACATATCCATATGCGGTGGTCCGCCGAACAGATTCAGCAGCACCACCGAACGCGCCGGTCCGTTTTTCCGAGGTCGAAACCGTTCGGCACGGAGAACATTTGGCAGCGTCAAACCACCAAATAACGACAGCCCGCCCACGGAGAGCAACTGACGCCGCGTCAATCCGTCACACGCCACCCTGGGTCGACCGAGTATGTTTAACATAGCTTTGTCAGTCCGGCGTCTGATTGACCCTGTACCAAGAGCGTAACACCCGTAGGATCATATCAGCACCGATTGGTTCGTTCAACATAAGTGGGATTTGCGCCGTGCCGGGTTTACGGACCGGACCACATTGGTGAATCAGTCCTGTCCAACGTGATCTCACAGAAAATATGGGCGATGGACGCAGTGACAGGATGGAATTCTTAATGCCAGACAGCTCACTGAGATACTCTCATGTCATCTTGTTCTTTGCGTCCGCAGAGTCCCCCAACCTCAGTTTCGTGGGAGCCGTTGAACTGTGGTACAGCACCAGTCTGACACACACGAAACCGCACAGCAGCCAATCCGTGACCGGCAAGACGACCGCAAATTCGCATGAAGCTACCGGCGTACCCATCGAACCGTTGAGTCCGCGCTGTGCTCTCGAAGCGAAGAATTCCGTCACGCCGGAGGAGTCGGATTAAAACTGTCCAGCCGGTACTGACTGCTCACAGTGTCAGTTGAGCTGCATGATCCAATGAGCGATATTCTTCGCAGAACTGGTCAGGCAGTGCAATCGTGGACGCCGCCCGTCAGAATCAGCCCAAGGCATACGCAGACACGACTTTCTGCAATGCCGGAATTAAGACAACCCCGCAAAACTAGTGACACCTGGGAAAGAGTTCATTTTGTGTGTCAGCGAATCGTTTCCTCGTAACACGGTCAGCTGTAGCCGGACCACATGAGTTCACACGAAGCCACCGGGGTAGGTAATGCTTTGCTCTCTCATTGTGGCTTCGTGCATTTGTCGGATGACAGGTTCGAATCACGTGTGTTCTGCGGTTGTCGATTGTCGACGCCCTGGTCGGTCCGATCTGCAGGTCTGTCCGGACGATGTGGAACTCGTTCAGGACTACCGACTGCCTGACTGCTATCCACTTCAATTCGTCTAACCCTGCTCTCAGCACAGTCATCATATTTTCCTGTGGCAATCGGCACTCTTCCAGCAGCTGGGCAGCTTGCTTCACAGATCGGATCCGTGAATTGTGCCGATCGATGAGATCCACTGCCATCATTTTGACAACGACCGGTGCGCATCAGACACACTATCATGTTACTGACACGCACTGGCCATTCGGATGAATCGTCATAACATATTTGCTGCCAACGACATGTAACAAGAGACATTCACTGGAACGATTTGGCATGTCAATTGCCGCGTGTTTTTCCGGAAATAACCTCAGATGGAGTTGAGATTTGCATAGGCACGTTTGTGGCCATTCGCTCAATGAGCAACAGTATCGAACTGCCTGAAACCGAGAAGCATTCACGCTGGCGGTCGACAATTCGGTTGCTGCCGCTCTTAAGAAATCCTGGACACGTTCTGTACGTCAACCGAGTCCAGGAAGTGAGGGACAACGTTCCACTGTTTCAATTCATCGTGAAGGTACGAAGTTCCTCACAAGCGACCCGACTCTGATTGCACCCATTGGATTTTCAAAGAAGAGAGACGAATGAAGAAGATTCTGTTCTTACTGCTGGCAGCTGGCGGAATGATGTTTGTGAATACTGATGAAGCGAGCGCCCGGCATAAACACAGAGGCCACCGGCACAGTCACCACCGCCACGGCTACGGCCATCATGATCGTGGCAGTGGTTTCTCGATTAGTTTCAACCGTGGACATCGAGGATTTGGCAGCTACGGTTACGGCTTCAGTGGATCCCCTTTTCGTCGCAGCCACGGCATTAGCTTCGGTTACAGTCCAGGATTCTACAGCAGGGGGTATGATCGGCGTGGCTTCTACGGCGGCCGCCGATGCAGGCATTGATGACTTCTCCAGTCCTGATTCGCCGGATAGCATCAACCACTGATGCCGCAGAACATTGTTCTGCGGCATTTTTCTGTGGACTGTGTTCTCAAGGCCACTGACAGGATACAATCAGTCGGTGGAGGTCATGGATGAGATTGCCAGTACAGTTTTCCGGTCAGCGGACGCTGCGATTTAACATTACGCCGCTCATTGACGTTGTATTCCTGCTGATCATCTTTTTCCTGCTTGCCAGCCATTTTGTTCGCAGCGACAACTCTGATTCCGTCGACCTGCCGCATGCGTCGCGAGCTGATTCTGACCAGAGTGCGTCTCACCGTCTGACCGTCACAATCCTTGTCGATGGCAGTTTTTCGATTGGCGGTGTAAAGGCCACGCAGGACATCGTCCTGCAGCGAATTGTCCTCCTGGCAGAGACTGCTGCGGCCGATGGCAGCGTGCCGGAGGTCCGTATCCGTGCTGATCGAAACGAACATTTCGGGTCGATTCGTCCGCTGATCGAACAGTGCGCACGACACCGGATTCATTCGATCCAGTTTGCTGTATCAATCGAGTCGTCATGAGAATCCCCGTACAACACCATCGCCAGTCAGCGCTGCAGGGGGAAGCAATGACACCGATGATCGATGTCGTATTTCTGCTGCTGGTATTCTTCGTTTGTGCTTCAGTGGGCCAGTTGCCGGATTTCTTACTGCCGGCAGAACTTGCCCCGGGAGTCACTGAACCAGTGGATCCTCCACCGGACCTTGAAATTCCCGAGCATGTCCAAGTGCGGATCGTACTGCGTCCCGGCGAGACTGCCGGCAGCATCAGGATGCAGCTTAATGAACAGGTTGTCCCAACAGCCGCTGATCTGCGCGCCCGGTTGATACAGATTTCGGAAATTGATCCGCTCACACAAATCGTACTGGACATCGACGATGGTGTAACGAATCAGCTGTGGGTTGCGATTTACGATTTGTGCCAGGCGCTCGAATTTGAATCGATCTCGTTTGGCGTCCGTGGCTGAGTCCACATAGTGGCTGTCGAAATCCGGTGCAAAGTTGAATCCCGCGGGACTACCTGAGATGTCCGATGTCGGCAAAGCTCTGGACGATCCGGCTGACTTCTGTGTTGAAGCGGCCTCTTGCCATCAAGCATTGGAATCCGGCTTCACGCGCCTGCTCGAAACGGTCCGTGTGCACATGCGGACCGTAAATGACGGCCGTTTTCTTCCGATGGTCGTTTAATGCTGCAGCAGTGCATTCAATGTCGAGACCAGGTGTTGCCAGGTCGATAATGATCAGATCTTCATCTGTGGTGTCAGTGAGCTGTTTCGCGGTAGTGACCGTGCGAAACTGCAATCCGCGCTCAGCAGCCGCAGCGCTGACAGTGCTGGTCATCATCAGATCCGCACACAACAGGACAACCATTCGCGATTCTGACATTGATTGATCCTAAAATTTTCGCAGACTGGTTGACCCGGGAAGACTTTCCTGGGAATCGATCTCCATGTTTGTGATCTTCCAGAAGTCATTCCGTGGTTCAATATTCAGCACGGCAGAAAACTGATTCCGACGTTCGTGAACGTGTCCCCAGTGTTCCACAGTTCCTGCAACGACCCAAGTACTGCGAAAATGATAACCAGGCCAGTCCAGTGTTCCCTTCGATGAGTCCACCAAAGCCCCGTCGACGTACTCAACCGATCCAACGCGGGCCACAGCGCCACCCTGTTCCTTCACTGCGAGTCCGTCACGTAACTGCAGGTAAAGTGATTCAAGCAGGCCACCGTCGACGAACTGTTCCAGCGCATCGTAGATACGACGTTCGGACCCGAAATCCAGAGCCTGATATGTGCCGGAATGGAGACGCTGTGCTATTTGTCGGGCTTTCGTCGCAGACAACCGGGGGACCGGGTGAAACGGATGCGAGATCTCAGTTGCGGCAATTGGCCAGCAGGCAATGGACAGGAGCAGACAGCCAAATGCTGCCTGCCAGCGTCTTCGGGTCATCAGCGGAACGACCAGAGAACAGACGGCCAGCACACAGCTCACGACGGGTATCCGCAGTCTCGGCTGCTCCGGAAGCTTCCGAGCCACGGGCGCTGACAGTTCAGGAATTGTCACTTTGTCGGCAGACCAGCGGAAGATGTTATCGTCTTTCGTTTTAAATCGGGAGAATTCGAAACGCTCTGTCTCGCCGCTCCACGGAATAACCACAGAACGGATCTTTCTCATCGATGCCTGGAATGTGTCCCAACTGAGTTCCACGTCTGTCACGAAGTGACTGGCGGGAACATATCTTAGAATAATGCCCACACGACCACTGGCGAAACTGACTCGGCGTGCATCTGCCTGCCGGGCGAAGTCTCGAAGGCTGAGTCCATAAAAATCGATCCGGCTGAAGTCTGTCCTGACGCCAGCACCGTTGATGCGAGCCGGATTGCTGTTACTGAGCCAGTCCTGGATCAGAACTTTGGCAGCTTTCTGTTCGGAGACCTCCAGAAATGCCGGGTCAGCTCGTTCGATGGGCAGAATAGACGCCAGGCTGGCAAGTGGAATCAGAACTTCATGACGAACTTCCCCTGGTTCGATGTAGACAAACGAATAGACGCTGCTGTAACTGGTGATTCCCAGTGTGTCCTGGCGCTGTTTCTCCAGCCAGGATTCGTACTCTTCATCCGAAGCGTCAGGGTCGAGCGGTGTCTCCCAGTCAAACCGATGAGTGACAGCTCCTCCGGGCTGCAGGGTGCCGACAATGACATTACCGCTGCCGGTTTGATGGATCGCAAGTTTCATTTCGGACGGCAGTATGAAATTCTTGTCGGTGATATCCTGTTGAAAGGTAAGGAACTCCGGGGGTGACTCGAACTGGAATTCCAGCTCGTAGGTTGCCTGATACAGCATCAAATCCTCTTCCGGAATGCCATTTTCCGGGATTTCGAACGGAACAACATCTGTGACTTTGGAGTGAATCAAATTACCATCGGCGTCGCGAAGTGTGACCCGTTCAGTGAGGAAATCCCGATGTTGTTCAAGTCCACGTTTCAATTCCGCTGGAGACAGGAACCCTTTGCCGTCCGGTTGCAGATCCTGAAACAACAGAAGATCTTCCGCGAACAGCTGGATTCGGGCTCGGGCGGAACGTTGTGTTACGAAGATATGAGTTTCCGTGACAGAGATTGGATGGACAGCATGAGCTTCCCTTTGCATCACTAGGGCACAGATGGCAGCCACAAGCCAGTAGTGTACGCCGGCTGGTGAGCCGTACCACTTTCGTCCCTGTCTCTGATGTCGCAGACCGCAGGTCGACCGCCCATGCAAGAATGGCTGCGGTCTCAGATCCCGCAGCCGTTCTTTATTTCGTTGCGTCGAATGCATCAGGCCGTGCCTGTGTTCGAAAGTGACTCTTCGACAAGGCAGACCTCAACCCTCAGCTGCACACGCTTTTCTTCAACGCCGCCAATCGGGATTTGGTCCGGGATGCTTTGTTTCGATGAATCAATCGGCTGGCAGCAGCCTGATCGATGACTTTCGTTACCTGACTGAGTGCCAAATCGGCATCTTCACGTGACGGAGACTCGTCCATCAGTGCACGGAATTTCTTCAGTGCGGTCCGCAACTGAGACCGCCGCTGACGATTCAGCAATCGTCGTTTTTGATTTTGGCGCAGAGACTTCTTTGCCGACGTGGAACTGGGCATAACAAACCGTAGAACGTGGACTACCAATGACGTGACACAGAAGAGACCTGCCTGCTGGCCTGTGACTCCTGGCAACCAGATGTTTAAGTGCATCAGACTACCGAGATTCCTGCGTGGAATCCAGCCAGATCAGCGGAACGTTGACACAGGTGCCGGAAATGAGGCGTTTGAAGAACTACCAATGTCACAAAGAACTCATTCCGGCGGGTGGCCACAGCACCGGCGATCCCTGGCTGGAAGAACAGCCAGCTTGTCAAGGGGTGCATTCCGTTGAGGAGCTCATTAAACTCAGGACTTTGTTCTCGGGCTGCAGGGGAGAGCCAGCAGGCGTCATGCGTTGTTGTGGAGTAATTCTGTATCTGCTGGCTTTGTCGGGATCGATTGTCTGTGCCGATCGGCCTAATGTTCTGGTTATCCTTGCGGACGACTTGGGATACTCCGACCTCGGCTGCTACGGCAGCGAGATTCGTACAACGAACCTTGATCAGTTGGCGGCGAACGGGCTGCGATTTACACAGTTCTACAACACGGCACGCTGCTGGCCGACTCGGGCGGCCCTGTTGACCGGCTACTATGCTCAACAGGTTCGACGGGATGCTTTGCCGGGACTCAATGATGGAG
>CAUZPL010000032.1:0-64672 GCA_963581585.1 Planctomycetota bacterium | reverse complement strand
TGAATGATCTCCTCCGGCAGATATCGTTTACGCGGCATCTTGTGCCCCCTCATTCTGGCAACCCAACCTGAGAGGATACCACTCAAGGTCCGGTCGCGGTTAAAGAGGGCAGGTCAATGAGATACTGCCCGTGTTTGGCCAACTTGACGGGCCTGACCGGTTTGGTCAGTCTTAGTACCCCAACACCTCGGTTTTCGACACGTGAACTCAAACGTTAACTTTGGAAAGTCAGCAGGCAGTAATATGAGTTGGAATCCATCAGAACTGGATCCGGAATATCCCTTTGATCTGTTCGCGGTGAAATTCGATCTGGACAAGGCGGATACGGCCCTGGTGGTGATTGACATGCAAGTCGACTATCTCCGGATCGAAGAAGACTCTCCGGTCGGGAGCAAGCATCCTGGGATTCGGCGTTATTTCAACACAAGAGTCGATGAGACCGTGATGCCAAATGCCCGAAGGTTAATCAGCAGCTTCCGCGAAAAGAACTTGAAAATTGTGTACACCCGAAATGGATGCATGACGTCATCGGGTAATGAAATGTCTGCTCGTCTCAGAGCATTGAATAATCCGCCGAAGTTGTGGAGGGGGACTCCGCGGTATGAAATTGCAGAAGCCATTCGTCCCCGAGCAGAGGATTTGGTGCTTGATAAGCTGACTTCAGGGGGATTTACTGCATCCCAGCTTGATCATGCGCTAAGAAATTATGGCGTCACGGATGTTGTGATTGTTGGGGTGTTCACGGACATGTGTGTCCTGGGTACGGCGAGAGCGGCGGCCGAACTGAGTTATAATACGTTGATCTGTGAAGATTGTTCGGCAACAATGACCGAAAGAGCACACGACGAGGCTTTATTGATCCACGCAAGAAGATTCGGCAGGGTGGCGACAACAGATGACATTCTCAGCGAGTTGTAGATGACGACAAAGAAAAACAACCTCCGGCCGTTATAGGTTCGGAACGGACGCGGGAATGGTATCCGGCAAAGAGTGAAGATTTGACATGGTTACGATCAAAGACGCCGTTGTCTTTTCGCCGCAGGATGCGCATGCCGTTAAAAGTAGAGTTTGTCATGAAAAGGTTCGTTTGGCTTGTCTTACTGCTCCTTGCCGTTGCAAGTCAGGGGCAGGCGGAGGTTCCGCAGATCGCCTCCGGCCACGACTACGACATCGTCTACGTCCGGGCGCCACGATACGGTGACGAGGGCCACGCCGACTGGCCGGAGGTCAAGGATCCCATCCGCATGGAACCCGGTGCGGACCTGATGCTGCTTCACCCAGATGGCGGCGAGGAAGTGCTGGTCAAGGGAGGCAACGGATCGGTGATCGACCCCTTTCCATCCCTGGATGGCGAGTGGATCTATTACGTCTACTTCCATGATCAGCGCAAGAAAGCGCTGAATTCCCAACGGCGTTGGGCGTCAAAAGCCGGGGCGGACATCTACAAAATCCATGTGAAGAGCCGGAAGATCGTTCGATTGACTCATCAGGAATGGACGCCCAATACGGGGGTTGCGAATTGGGCGGAGCGCCCCGCCGACCGCCGCAAGGTCAGCTTGGGCTACGGCATCTTCAACCTTGGCCCCTGTCCTCTGCCCGGTGGTAGGGTGGTGTTCAGTTCCAGCCGCAACGGTTACCTGCCGAACAAGAATTACACCTTCCCCAACCTGCAGCTTTTCGTCATGGACGAGGACGGAAAAAACGTGGAACTGATCGGTCACCTGAACCTAGGCAGTGCGTTGCATCCCACGGTCTTGAAGGACGGGCGCATCATGTTTTCCAGTTACGAGGGGCAGGGCCTGCGCGATCAACGCCTATGGAGCCTGTGGGCCATCCGCCCGGATGGAACCGAGTGGGAACCGCTCGTCAGCGTGTTTTCCGGGGCTTCGGCTTATCATTTCCAAACCCAACTCTCCCGTGGCAACCTGGTGGTGGAGCACTATTACAACCAGAACAACAACGGCTTCGGCAGCTTTTTTTCGTTGCCTCCGAAACCGCCGCCCGGAGTGGCTCCTTTCGGTGATCCGAATCCGCGACACGCGTCGAATCCCCGGTTCCAGCAAGGTATATACGGCAATGGAAAACCACGCTATGAATCGATTGCCTTTTCCCCGAAGGGCTTGGACGGACTCACCCGGTTCACCCATGGGCAGGACAACGCCTCCCCGAGGGATTCGCAGGGAAATTACGTCGGCAAGGTAACCCATCCGAGCTCCGCCCCCAATAATGACCTGCTGCTGGTGTGGTCGCCCGGCCCGGCCAACGATTTGCGCCGTCCGATGAACAAACCCGACTACGACGGAGGCATCTACCGGGTGCCTGGGGGGACGCCAGTGCGGGATTATCGCGAACTGGTGAAGTTAAAGAACGATCCGCGGTACAACGAAATGCAACCGAAACCGCTGGTGAGCTACCGCGCGATCTATGGGATTGATGAACCAGCCACTCTTCCCCCTCTCGCCAACGATGGCTCTGAGCATGCGGACCTGCCCGCGGGCACACCCTTTGGATTGGTCGGCACCTCTTCTTTTTACAAGCGCAACACGCGCCCCGGCTATGGGGCGAAATCCTTCGACGGGCTCGACCCGTTCAATACCTCCCAGAACGGAGTCAGCCCGAATTGGAGAACCCAGGGAGCGGACGCCGGCAAGTATTCTGACCAAGATATCTTTGCGGTGCGTATTCTGACCATGGAGCACACCTCTCACTTCAGTTATGGCGCCAAGATGGGACGAAACTCCCGCAACTTCATGAACCATGCCCAGGAACGCCTGCGCATTCTCGGCGAAATTCCGCTGCGCAAGAAGGATGCCCGGGGCAAAGAGATCCTGGATCCGGAAGGCAATCCCGACACCAGTTTTTTGGCTCGGATTCCCGCGGACGTACCCTTTACCTTCCAGACCTTGGACCGCAACGGCATGGTCCTGAACATGTCGCAGACATGGCACCAGTTGCGACCGGGCGAACAACGTTACAACTGTGGCGGTTGTCATGCACATGCCCAAGAGGGCTTGGATTTCTCCCTTACCCTCGCTGGGGAAGCAGGGTATCAACCGACCGACCTCAGTCAGTGGGCAACCCTGCTCAAGCCGGGCAAGAAGGAACTGGAGGTGGAGAAACAGTCCGTCGGGGCAGTGGACGTGGAGTACTACCGGGACATCAAACCTTTGCTGCAGCGCTCCTGCGTCAAGTGTCACGCCGGAGGCAAGAATCCCGCTGCGGAATTGGTGCTGGATGACGAGGAGGAGGTCGACGGTTACGAGAATACTTGGCATCGTCTGGCAAACGACGGGCGGGCCAAGTACGGACGCAAACCAGTGATCAAGAACGGCTCATGGCGCCAAACCAACGCCTCCCGCTACATCCGAAAATTCCAGTCCCGGCGGAGCCTGCTGGTATGGCAGATCTACGGCAAGCGCCTGGACGGCTGGAGCAATGCGGATCACCCGACCGAGAAGGTGCCCGGCGATCCCTCCACCCTGCCCGAAGGCGTGAATCCCAACGATGCCGATGTTGATTTCTTGGGTCGCCCGTGTCCGCCGCTGGATGCCGGGGTTCCGCCCTTGAGCGCAGAGGAGAAGCTGACTTTTGTGCGTTGGATCGATCTCGGTGCCCCGATCAGCCGCCAGCAACCGGGCTACAAGGAACGCGGTTGGTTCCTGGACGAGTTGCGCCCCACTCTGTCGGTCAACCTGCCTCGCGCCGGGAGTAATGACCGTCTTGACCACATTCGCATCGGCATGCACGACTACTACAGCGGTCTCGACGAAAACACTTTCGAGATACGCTTCGACGTTGAGTTCGGTGGACTGCCCGCGGGGCAAAACGCAGCCACCAAGTTCAAAAAAACCCATCCCGGCGTTTGGGAATGGCAATTGTCTCAGCCCATCCATTCCCTCGCTGAGGGGAACCTGAGCGTTTCGGTCAAAGACCGGCAAGGGAATCTGGTTCGGCTAGATCGTCGTTTCTCGGTTGCGGCGCGAACGGTCCAAGTGGAAAGAAAATGAGTACGGCGTCTTGGCGTTGTCCTTCATGGCAAAGTGGTTGACAGTCTTCTCTACCTCAGGAATCTTCTGCTGAGGATTGCAGCGACGGTTCCATTGCCATGCCCTGGTCAGGACATCGTCGCGATGTCGGCCTGACTTCAGCTCACGACCGACCAGTTCACATAGCACCTTGTTTCGACAGCCCTTGGAAGCTCCCGGATGTGATGCAAGGTCGTGACTGTCCGGCAACACCTGAACATCGGTGGTGCTGAGTCTCGAATGAGAGGATGCGCTGTCTTTATCGCCAACGGGACTCAGAAAAACAAGCAGCCGCGAAGGAGGCCGGGGTGCATTACGGGACCGGATGAGGAGGCTGATGATGAATGCTCTTGTTCATTACACGTCGTCGTCCAAGGCAATGCAGAATGCAGAGAAATGAAAAGCAATGCCATGGGTCGTTTGTGACCTGCCGCGTACTGTTCTTCGTACACATGACCGTCATTTCAGCTCAGCAGGGGTTGTTATGACTACCCGGTCTTTTCACAAGGCGGCAGGATGGAAGAACTGTCTTTGAAATTGCTTTCACTGCCGGCATCTCGATGCACCTAGGTCACCCGAGATATTGACTTCCAGCTGCGTTCTGTGCTTTACCGCTGAACACGAGTCGAATTCGGAGACATCGTGCAGGTGGCTCCCGGTCCCCGCACACAGCCTCCGCCTGTTGGAGGACGATGTTGACCGTCTCCGCCTGCAGGTCGGGTGCGTCACAGCGGCCGGTGTCGTTTCCCGGCAGCTGCGACTCGGATACACTTCGCTGAATCGAGCTCCCTTTAAAAAGTCCTGCAGATCGATGGAATTTCTCGTACCTATTCTTTTTGTGGCCGGAATCACCCTGGCATTCACAGGCTAGGTCATGATCCTGATAAAGGCTTTTCAGGAACACCTCATCTGGGGCGTCTGCTGCCTGCTGTTTCCTCCCGTCCCAGTACTGATCTTTGCGTTTATGAACCTCGATAAATGCTGGTTTGCTCTCGGGATTGGGTTTGCCGGTATTCTCCTGTACTTCGGCATGGTCTTCTTCGGCTTCGCACAGTGGGATGAGGCACCTCGCCCGGAGAATTATTCCGCAGCCGTAACGCGAAACGTCCTGACGGCCGCGATCAGCACCGGGTGCACCCCCGCCGGTCCGTCAGCAGCCGATCGCTGAAACGGTGAAGAGTGCATTCACACTGGTCTGCACGATGTGCCGGACAGCAGGACGCCGTTCGGTTATGCATCGTGTTGGGCAACGCACGACGTGGCTGGTAAGTTTGTCAGCTGTAATTACTCTGAAAACGAGGTTGCAATGCATTCCCGGAAGCTCATCGCGGTGGTGGTTTGTCTGGCGGTCACAGCCCAATCGCACGCCGACGACAGGCGCGAGTTCACCCCGCCGCCGATTCAAGTACCTGATGGGTTTACGGTCGAACTCGCGGCCGCAGCTCCGCTGGTCAGGTATCCGATGATGGCTTGTTTCGACGAACGCGGACGACTGTTCATTGCCGAAACTCACGGCAACAATCTGGACAAGGAAGAACTGATCAAGGCGAGCGCCCGGTTCATTCGCATGCTGGAAGACAGGGACGGCGACGGTGTCTTCGACAAGAGCACCATCTTCGCAGACAAACTCGTCATGCCCGAAGGGGCCCTCTGGCATCAAGGCTCCCTATACGTTCTCAGCTCACCGTATTTGTGGCGTCTCACTGACACAGACGACGACGGCGTCGCCAACCAGCGTGAAAAGATCGCCGGTGCCATGGAGTTCAACGGAAAGGCCAATCAACATGGCGCTTACCTCGGCCCCAACGGCCGGCTGTGTTTTTCGGGGGCATATTTGGCTACGACCTTGTCGGCAAGGACGGCAAGCGAACCGCGCAAGGGGCCGCCGCGGGCGTCTTCTCGTGCCGCGCCGATGGCAATGACTTGGAGGTCTTCGGCAACGGCGGAATCAATCCGGTCGAAGTTGCCTTCACTCCGGACGGTGAACTCATCACGACCTGCACAATCTTCGACAATGTCAACGGTCACCACGACGCGCTGATCCACTGGGTGCGAGGATCCACCGCCGCGCCTCGAGACTTCAAACCTCCCGTGCTCCACCAAACCGGTTATCGGCTGCCCGCCTTGAGTCGCTGGGGCCAGGTCGCACCGTCGGGACTCGTGCGCTATCGGGCTGCCATGTTCGGCGACCGGTACCAGAACAGCTTCTTTGCCACGTGGTTCAATTCAGCGAAAGTCGTAAACACGCGGATCGAACGTATGGGGTCCACGTTCTGATCGTTCGACGAAAATTTTCTGACATCATCCAGCAAGGACTTCCACCCCACCGACGTGATCGAAGACGCCGATAGCAGCCTGCTGGTCATCGACACGGGAGGCTGGTTTCGGATCAGTTGTCCGAGCTCCAAAGTGGCGAAGCCCGAAGTGCTCGGCGCAATCTACCGAATCCGGCGCAGCGACAGCCAGTCGGCTTCTGACCCGCGCGGCTTGTTGATCGATTGGAATGGCAAATCCTCGACACTGGTGAGTCGACTCGATGATCGCCGCCCGGTTGTGCGCGATCGTGCCATCGACCTGTTCAGCCGTCGCGGTGATGCCGCTGTCCCACCGCTCGCCCGAGCACTCAAATCTCTGTCTATTCAAAAACGTCGCAATGCAGTCTGGGCTTTGTCGCGCATCGAAACGGCAATCGCCCGACAATCAATCTTGATGGGACTCTCAGATGCCGATCCAACCGTGCGCCAGGCAGCCGTACGAAGCGTTGGTACGCTTTCGTTGAAAGCGGCGGTTCCGCGGCTCATCGAGATTCTGTCCAACGATACTGACTCGGTGCGGCAAGCCGTAGCCACTGCACTGGGACAAATTGGAGACCGGAAAGCCGTGGAGCCTCTGCTGGAAGCGGCCGGTCGCGGTGGAGATGATTTCCTTATGCGCGCACTCGTATACGCACTGATTGAAATCGGAGATTTCGAGCGTACGGCGCAGGGCCTGACCGGCAGCAGCGCGCGCGTGCAACAGTCCGCATTGGTAGCGATGAACCAGATGGATCCCGGCCGAATTAATCAAGGGCATGTTTCGCCGCTGCTGGAATCCGACGACATTGCATTGCGACGTACGGCACTCGATATCGTGACAAACCGTGACGGCTGGAGTGACCAGATCATCCAGTTCCTTTCCGAGTGGACAAAAAAAACGAAAATCAACGAAGCAGAAACGAAGATCGCCAGAGGAGCTGTTGCGGCCTTCGCCGCGGATAAACGGGTGCAACAGATCATCGGGGCGACAATGGATGCGACGGAGACGGCGTGCGACAAGCGATTCTGGACACCCTCGGCCAAGTCAATCCCTTGCCAGGCACATGGATTGAATCACTCGAGAAACTACTCGACCACGGAGACAACGAAATACGCCTGTCGGTCCTGACCGCGATTGCGTCTCGACACGTCCAGCAACTGGATCAGTCACTACGCGACCTCGCGTTGGATCGGAGCCTCCCAGAAACCATCCGCATGGCGGCGTGGAACGTCCTGGCTGCCGGCGGAGCATCACTTCCCGCGGATTCCGTCGCGCTGCTTCTGGACAGCGTTACCAACGACCAGCTCCCACCGCTGGACCGTTTACAGGCTGCTCAAGCGCTTTCTCGAGCTGAACTCACCAGCGAACAACTGTTCCAGCTTGCACAGGCCCTTCCAGAAACCGGAGCCCTGGAACTACCGGCATTAGCCGCGACTTTCCAGCAAGCCAGCCCGTTGTCGGAACAACTGGCCCGACAAGTGCTGAACGGGCTGCGTGATTCCCCGGTTGTTTCCAGCTTGACGGTTGCGCAACTCGAGGCCATCGCCAACCAGTTTCCAGCCGGCATGAGAGCAAGTGTCGCACCGATCAGAAAATTGATCGGTGGCTCGAAGCAAGACATAAGTTCGCGACTCAAAGCGGTGACGGAGCAGTTGGTGCCGGGTAACGCAGAGCATGGCAAGATCGTTTTCTTCAGCAACCGCGCGGCGTGCAGTACCTGCCACCGAGTCCAGGGAGAGGGAGGAACCATTGGCCCGAATCTATCCCGAATTGCCGAAGTCCGGCAGCGGCCGGATCTGCTGGAAGCCATCCTGTTTCCGAACGCGTCGTTGGTGAACGACTACGAGACGTACACCGCACAGACAGCGGACGGTCGCACGCACCAGGGCGTAATACATCGGGCGACCAGCCGGACGATTGTGCTGCGCAACGCGCAACGTCAGGAAATTGTCCTGCCGCGCGACAGCATCGAGCATCTGGCTCGCAGCAAGACTTCCATCATGCCCCAAGGACTGGACAAGGCAATTCGCAGGGATGAGCTGAGTGATCTGCTCGCCTTCCTGGAATCGCTCCGGGACTGACGTCTAACCCGTGGGGTCAAAAAACGCAGCCGAACTGTAAACTCCGCACTCTTCGAGACTCAGGTTGTGTCAGTTTCGGTCATCTCAGCCGGTTGATTTCACAAGTCTTGTTTCGTCAGCTAAGATTTTCCCAGATTCAGCCTGACGTCCCGCTGGTCTAAATAGGTACCGTCGCCACAACCTGCTCCCGAAAGAATACACGACCATGTTCCATCGTCGTGAGCTTCTGCAAATCGGATGTTCTTCCTTCTTCCAACTCGGGTTAACCAGTGTCTTGCAGCAACAGGTGTCAGCGGCTGACAGGGTGCGGCGCGCCAAGTCTGTCATGCTGATCTTTTTGACGGGCGGCGGCAGCCATATCGACATGTTTGATCCAAAACCGGAAGTGTCGGACGTCAAGGGCGAATACGACGCAATTCCGACGGCACTGCCTGGGGTGCAGTTCTCCGACAAAATGCCTGAGATGGCGAAGCGAGCCAACAAGCTGGCGATCGTTCGCTCGATGTCTCATGGTGATAATCGACATCTGTCGGGTTCGCATAATACGTTGACCGGTGCTGTTCAGCCATTCCGTGGCTCATCGAACCAGGACAAATCACTCAACCGCGCCGACTGGCCGTCGTACGGTGCAACGGTCACACGTCTGCGTCCTCGAGCTGACGACCTGCCAAGCCAGGTCACGTTGCCGAACTCATTGATCGAAGGTCTTCTCTGGCCAGGCCAGCATGCCGGATTTCTCGGTGCCAGGTACGACCCGTTCGTATTGCAGGACGATCCGAACAGCGATGACTATAAAGTGCGAGGTCTCTCGCTCATCGACGGTTTGAGCGTAGTACGGCTCGACGAGCGGCGCAGGCTTCTGCACGATATCAATCACCAAAATGACTCGCTCAGAGCATCGCCGCAAGCTGTCAGATTCGGCGATGAACGAGAGCGCGCCTTCTCGATGCTGACATCATCAGGCCTGCGAGACGCGCTCGACATCAATGCGGAATCAGCAAGCACCCGTGACCGCTACGGCCGTCATCAATATGGCCAGACTCTCCTACTGGGGCGTCGGTTGGTAGAACTGGAAATGCCTGTGATTCAGTGTAACATGGGACGAGTGCAGACGTGGGACACCCACGTCAATCATTTCCCCCGATTAAGATCGATGTTGCCTGCGCTTGATACCGGCATGGGTGCGCTGCTGGACGATCTCGACGAGCGTGGGTTGCTGGGTCAAACACTCGTGGTCTGCGTGGGTGAATTCGGGCGGACCCCGAAAATTTCACCGCTCCCCGGAGCAAAAGTGCCCGGACGTCATCATTGGGCGTCCGTCTATACTGCACTCTTCGCCGGTGGTGGCGTTCAGGGCGGCCAGGTTATCGGCAAGTCGGACCGTATCGGAGGTTCCCCTCTGTCTTCGCCATTCCATCCCAACGACATGGGTGCGACGATCTACAATGCTCTTGGCATCGACCCACATCAGATGGTACTCGACCGCTTTCATCGTCCACGCCACCTGAATCAGGGCAAAGTGATGGACGTGTTGTACGGTAGCGCGGACACTTAGCAATCAGCGTCAAATAGGTTCCCTGTCTGTCTGTGCAATCATCATGACGAAGCGCGATCGTGACCTTGGAACGCAACCCTTACTGACGGCTCGTCTTGAAGCGATCGTCCGGACAATGCTCATGTGCGTGGCCAGGTCGCCCTGAGAGAGTCGCCAATGCCTGAAAATTCAGCCGCGAACAGCAGCTGATTCGCCACAGCCGGTTCCTCATCAGCCACTCGCTGAAACGTTGACCGTTCATCACCACACGCCTGCAGGAAGTCCCGGACTGCAGATTCGTGTTGCCTTCCGGACTTTCGATGATCGCGTCGAGTATGCTGCCAGCTTTGGCCTGAATGGTTTGAAGCTGTTCGGTTGTGCGGGGAGTCATTGATTCAGCGGTGGGATTAGTGGTAGATGGCACACCCCGGCAGTGACTTCTTTAGTTCGGCGACGCCCGCGTCGGTGACCCGGGTGCCGCGCAGGTCGAGATGCACCAGATTGGTTAGTCTCTCAAGATGGACCAGCCCTGTGTCGGTGATCTGCGTCTCGTTGAGTTCGAAGTACTGCAGGTTGGTCAGCCCCCCAAGATGCACCAGCCCCACGTCGGTGATCCGGGTGTTGTCGAGAACGAGACGCTGCAGACTGGTCAGTTCCTCAAGGTGCACCAGTCCTGTGTCGGTGATCCGGGTGAGCGTGAGGATGAGATCCTGTAGATTGGTCAGCGTCTTGAGATGTACCAATCCCGCGTCGGTGATCTGCGTCTCGTTGAGGACGAGGTAATTTAGGTTGATCAGCCCCCCAAGATGTACCAGCCCCGTGTCGGTGATCTGCGTCTCGCTGAGGACGAGACCCTGTAGCTTGGTCAGTTCCTTCAGATGCACCAGCCCCGCGTCGGTGATCTGCGTCTCGCTGAGGTTGACCAAAACAAATTCACCCTGTTGATTTGCCCCGACCCAAGCTCCCAGTTTTTCCAACTGTTCCTTCACACTCAACTGTTGCTGACACCCGGCCAGGCAAATGAACAACATCACGGTCATACGGTGCATGGTCGATTCTTTCGTTTCCTCAGCCGGGTAACGGTAGTTGAGTTCACCGATACAAATCCCGTTCTTCCCTGCTTATTCTCCGCCAGTCCCGCGGCGTCCAAAAATTCTGTCACTGCAGCGGTTAGTGCTTGATGTCACACTTCGGCAATGCCTTCTTGAGTTCGGCGACACCCGCGTCGGTAATCCGGGTATCACCGAGGTAGAGCTCCTGCAGATTGGTCAGTCCCTTCAGATGCACCAGCCCCGCGTCTGTGATCTTCGTGCCGTTGAGGCTGAGCCAGTTCAATTTGGTTAGCCCCTCAAGATGCATCAGACCCGCGTTGGTGACCCGGGTGCTGAAGAGACCGAGGATCTTCAGATTGTCCAGCCCCTCAAAATGCACCAGTCCCGTGGCTGTGATCTGCGTACCTTGGAGGTAGAGCTCCTGCAGATTGGTCAGTCCCTTAAGATGTACCAGCCCCGCATCGGTAATCTGCGTGTTCCAGAGCCAGAGCTCCCGCAGGTTGGTCAGCCCCTCAAGATGCACCAGCCCCGCGTCGGTGATCTGCGTGCTGTTGAGGCCGAGAGTCCACAGATTACTCAGCGCCTCAAGATGCACCAGCTCCGCGTCGGTGATCCGGGTATTGCCGAGGTGAACCTCAACAATTTCACCCTGTTCATTCACTCCGACTTCGGCTCCCAGTTTCTTCAACCGTTGTTCCGTCGTACAACCACTGCAGAACATCACACCAAGCGCTGTTAACAGAAGCGTGTTCCTGTTCATGATCACTCTCCTGTTGTGTTCGTTGTTTGTGCTTTCACGTCCCGTCCGGACTGAATGACAAGCTGACGACTTCAGCGGTGTATCCTTTGAGTGTGAACGGAAGATTGTTCCTGGCATCCAGCCAGGAAATGGAACGTACTAACAGCACATAGGAATCAGGCTAAATTTCCGAAGTCGCTCTTGCCAAAAAACGGCGGTTTAAGTCACCGATACCAGTCCCGTTCTTCTTTACTCATCTTCCGCCAGTCCTACGGCGTCTAAAAATTCCGTGACCACAGCGATTAGAGACTGATCCTGCAATTCGGCAACGCCCGCGTCGGTGATCTGCGTGTCGCTGAGCAAAGCGATCATACAGAATCTGTAAAGATAATATCCAGGCGGTTGAACTTTGCCTTAACTTGGTTCCAACATCTGACCCGCTAATACGCCCGTATGAACACCGCCGTCAAGGGCCAATTCGCCGTTGACCAGCACATACTGAATCCCCGTTGCATATTGGTGCGGATCCGAAAAATCAGCGCGATCAATGACCGTTTCAGGATCAAAGATAGCGACATCAGCCACTTGCCCCACGGCGATTCGTCCCCGATCCCGTAGACCAAGTCGGTCGGCCACCTGACCACTCATTTTGTATACAGCTTCTTCCAGGCTGAGGACAGGCTCTTGACGGACGTAGCGTCCCAGAACGCGGGCGTGGGCACCGTAGGAACGGGGATGAGGTTTACCCTGGCCGAGTTTATCACCCGGGGCCAGGGCCAGGCCGTCCGAACCCATCATGCCCAGCGGATGCCTTAGAAAAGCACGCATGTCTTCCTCGGTACGGTAAAAGAAGATCACTGTTAATTTGGCCTCGTCTAAATCCATCAGCGTTAAAGCAGCATCGACCGGATCAACGTTCATCAGCTCAGCCACCTGTTGCATGGTTAAGCCTTCATAAGGTCTGACCTCCGGTGTATGTGCGGTGCTGACCTGCAATCGATCCCACAGCCAAGGCCAGCCTCTGAACAGGCCGTGTTTGAGCATATCAGCCCGAATTGCCCGACGAGACCCGGGATCGCGGATACGGGCCAGCAGTGCGTCCTGACCGCCCGATTGTGCCCAGGTCGGAATGCATTGACTAAAACCACTGCTGCTGGCGGCATACGGGTAGACATCAAAGGTGACATCGATGCCATCGGCAACCGCTGCCTCACAAACTGTGATGACGGTGTCCGCCTCGCCCCAATGCAGTGGATCATTGACTGCCATGTGTGACACTTGAACAGGCACCCGGGCCTGGCGACCAATGTCGATGGCTTCGGCAACGCCTTTGATATGGTAACCTGCCCAGGCACGAATGTGACTGGTATAAAAACGATCGGGATAGGCAGCCATCGTCTCGGCCAAGGCGACAATCTCCTGCGTATCTCCGTAAGCACTGGGAGGCAGAGTCAAACCCGTCGACAACCCAAAAGCACCCTGATCCATGGCTTCTGCGGCCAGACGTTGCATCAACTTGACCTCTTCCGGCGATGCCGGACGATCTTCGAACCCGACTGTCGTCCCCCGAATGGCGCTGTGACCAACCAACGGAGCGATATTAATGCCGACCCCCTGCCGGGCCACCACATCACGGTAGCCGTTGAGATCTGTCCAGGTCCAGTCAACGGCATCAGCAAAGATGCTGCTCAAAGTGTCCCGAAGCAAATGGGTCCGTTCGGGTGAAATGGGGAAAGGGCTGTAGCCACAGTTACCACTGACTTCGGTGGTCACGCCCTGATGTACTTTGCTCATTCCTTGTGGCTCAGCCAGCAGTGTGAGGTCGGAATGGGTGTGTATGTCAATGAATCCCGGCGAAACCACCAGCCTCGTCGCATCAATAAAGCGTTTCGCTTCGGCACCGTTCAAGTGATCAATCGCCGTGATGTGATCGCCTTGAATGCCTATATCTAACTTAGTCGCTGGCTGTTTCGTACCGTCAACGACCAGCCCATTCGTTATGAGGATATCAAACATCGTTCTTTCCTTTTTTGATCCAGGTCAATCGCCTGAAACGGGGACTGCGTCGTTAAGAACACTTCAGCAAATACCTCGAACACAGGACCTCGCTCTTCCTGTGGAAGTGCGCTTATCCGTTCTTCAAGTTCTGAGAACTGATCGAGATCTCGAAAGAATCCCCTCTGCTGAAACCCGAACGAACAGGGATGTATTGCGGGGCCGGGTCCTCGGGTTTACCCGTCATAGTCGACAGGCGGTGAGTCATGGATTCGCCGCAGCGGTTACCGATGCATGTCACACTTCGGCAATGCCTCCATGAGTTTGGGGACGCCCGCGTCGATGATCTGCTTGCCGACGAAGGAGACCATAACAATCTCGCCCTGTGCATCGGCCTTGATTCTGGCTCCCAGTCTCTCCAACCGTTGTTCCGTCGTAAAACCACTGCAGACCACCACACCAAGCGCTGTTAACAAAAGCGTGTTCCTGTTCATGATCAGTTTCCTGTTATGTTCTTTGATCGTGCTTTCACGTCCCCAACCTGGCCTGTGTCTTCACATCATGCCAGGCCATCCTTGCAGCGACAAGCGGACGGTTAATCTGAGTGCCGTCGTGATAAGTCGCACGGTATGAGACGACATTACTGAAGATGGAAGCATTCAGAGTCTGCGTTGTCCTGGTCGGCCTTCATTACGCCACCAGCGCAATTCATAACTGCCGTGTTCGGCGCAGGCGGCAATATCGAGCCGTCCGTCGCCGTTAAGGTCGGCAATGATCACCTGATTAGTACTGCGCCAGTTCGTTTTCAGGGTGTGTTTTGTCCAGGCTCCCTTGGCGTTGCCGTGGTTCTCAAACCATGCTAACCGCCCGGGATTGCGCCAGGATGTGGCCACCACGTCCATGTCACCGTCGCTGTCGAGGTCGCCGGCAACGGCTTCGAAGGCGTCGTCGAACTGTGGTCCGACAACATGCTTCTTCCAAAGGCCGGAAGCCGGGGCACCGCTGTTTTCGTACCAGACGATCTGATTGTGCCGGCGGAGTTGTGAAGCTGCGGGGTCGCCGTTGCCTGGGCGATAGTAGAACCCCAGCGCCATGACCACATCGATATCGCCATCACCGTCCATATCCGCCGGATTGCCATGTGCCGGAAAGGGCGAAGTGTCGTCGATCATGTGTTTTTCCCAGATGACAGAATTTGCATCGCGAGAATTCCGGTACCAGATGACGCTGTGGACTTTTCGCCCTGTACCCAGCAGGTCCATGTTGCCGTCGCCGTCAAAGTCTGCCGTGCGAATGGTGCGAGTTTCTTCGACGTTGTCTTCGATCATATGCTTCAGCCAGTGGCCGTCACCAGGAGTGCCATCGTTATCGAACCATGCGAACTGATTGCCCAGCACCCAGCTCGACGCAGCCACATCCAGATCACCGTCTTTGTCGAAGTCCGCCAGCGCTACGTCGTAAGCACCTGGAAAATCGGTGGTGATCTCATGCCGCTGCCACAGCCGCCCGTCGGTCGGTTTTCCACTGTTTTCAAACCAGAGCAGGTCGCCGCGCAGGTTCTTGACTATGACCACATCCGGATCACCATCGCCGTCGACGTCACCGATCATGTGGCGTTCCAGACGCTCCGGGTCGTCCTTCTGAATGATGTGCCTGCTGAACGTGCCGTGACTGTGGTTGTCGAACAGGTACAGCATATTGTGCGGAGTGTAATCCGCACTGGTTAGATCAAGGTCACCATCGGCATCGAAGTCGGCGGCGGCAATGCCGTAGGCGTAAGCATAATTTCCGGCGATCAGATGCTCCGAGAACCGGATGGCTGCTGATGGCCTGGCCCTGGTAAACACCTGTGCCAGCGCAGCTGACAGATCAAGCCTCTGGTAGCTGCGTTTCGTGGCGGCATCGAGCACAGTCACGCCGGTTCTCTGCATAATCGACATGATCGCCTCGGGCAGACTGGAAGCTTTCTGTTTCCAGTCGTAACCGGTTTCCATGATCGCCTCCCGCAGTACCATGGCTGCTCCGGCGGCGATTGCATTAGACGACGACGTGGCATCCGCTGGTACAACCAGATCAACTTTCTCGTGGCGGTCCAGATGGACTTCGTCGTTTCCCTGTCGGACTGCGCCGATGGCATAACAGCCGGGCTGGCAGGCCGGCCAGGAGATTCCGCTGGAGAAATTGTGGTTGCCTGTCGGTGCGCTGACCCAGATACCAAGTTCCCTGAGTGTGCCGAGTTTATCGTCAATTGCCGTTGCGACCGGCGAGTTGTGAGCCCTGTCATCAACGGGAGCAAGGTTCACTGTGGTAATGCGATATTGACTGTGGTGTTCGATAATCCATTGCAAAGCGGCGGCAACAGTTTCGGCATCGCTGACATTGCAGTGGCAGCATTCCAGTGCCCGTATCACCGCGACCTGATTGTTGTAAGCGACACCCCGCATGCCGCCGTGATTTACCGACGACGGAATGCCGATGGTGGAACCATGATATCCCCGGCCTTCGTGTTTCGGGTCGTCGTCTCCATCGACGCTGTCATACGTTACGAGCACCTTTGGCTGGTCGCCGTCAGACTTCGACCATTCCGGCATCGATAGATTGCAGCCGTCATCCACCAGTGCCAGTGTCTGACCTTTCCCAAAGGTGAGACGGTGTCGATAGGTCTCCCAGGCTCTGACGATGCCTGCATGCCTGAAAGCGACAGGCTGAGCAGGCTCACCGGCCCTCACCGCGACTGTTGCTGCAACCACGAGCCACGAAGTGAGCCGGCACAGATGTGCGGTCATGCGAATCCTTCTCACAGGAGTACTCCCGTCATTTCGTGTCAGGCTTAGCTGTCGGAATCGAACTGTGGTTAACAAGGCTCGAACGGAACCTTACCAAGGTCGATGTGATTCAATCTGTTCTGCCACCATACTGTACCGGCGACACAAGGACGCCAGGCACCGACGGTCCACAATGACAGCGGGTTTCCCCAGCCGGCTGTCTGATGCACCGCGAGCCTCATACCTGTCACCCGTCAGGCTGGCCGGAAACTGGGTCATCTCTGATCCTCGTCGCCCGAGACCATCATCAGTGAATTGAGCTTACAATAATGTGCCAAATGGTGCATGAGAGTTGCTTGCCGTTGGGCGACCAAATGACTTCCGGTTTACACGCCCGACCTGCGGGGTGTCGGCCAATGGAGCAAGGTGAGCTCCGGGGCAGGACACCGTCGCTGCAAACCTGCTGTTCAATAGTCTTTCTGGTGCTGTCCTGATGAATCACCGGATGTTGCCCGCCGAAAACCTCAACCATGGCAACTAAAGCGACTGCTGCGGTCAAGCCGGTCACTGGCGTCAGTGCCTGACCACATTCCGGAAAGTCGATACTGTGATGCCGGACGCGACTTGTTTGTCGCCGGCTCCGGTATGCCACAACCTGGCAGGACAGGCAGTCCGCTTAAAGCAAGTTGTATTTTTTTACGGGGCGAAGATCGCAAAGAAATACGGTGGTGACTGTATCAACAGTCGTTCTGACGTCACTGATGTTTCCATTCACTGCCAGACCCTGGCGTCCTCAGCTGCGCCTTTTCGCCCGGATTTTACATCAGGTATGTCATTTCACTGCGAGACGCGTTCAAAAACACGGGACTGACTGCGGCACTCGCCTGATTTTCCATGGGTTTCAGAGCTAATCCGTTTTGGCACCGTCTTTGCTTTCGTCTGAGCCAAACAAACGCTCGAGACATGTCCAAATGAAAGCATCAGTTCCGGAGGGCACACCCATGAAACACCTGTTCGCAGTAATATTTTTCCGTGGCTGTGATCATGTGCGAACAGCAAACGCTTTTTGCACCACACTACAAAGACTGGTGGTCCATGGCTGCGGCCGTTGAAAAGAACTCCGGAAGAGGGAATGCAGACTTCTGCGAGAAAATCAGCCAAAGCCGTGGTTCTCCACAGACGGACTGATGGCCATCATCACCAGCGCCGCATCAGACATGGGACTTACAGACCGCACGGACTGCCCGAACCTGGGCGGACAGGAAGGCGCGCCAATCGTGAAATCCACGGGCCAATCGAACTTCCGTGACTGCATACCTGCAGACCCGTGCAGGATGAATACCGATCTGGCCCTGGACCTGTTCTTTGAATTAGTGGATGCCGGATTCACTGAAGAGGAAGCCATTGAATTGGTTGAAATGGTTCTGGAAACCGACCGGGAAACAGTACGTCCGCGAACTCTGTCGCGGGAAGCCACTGGTGAGGTGACCCACCTGACCAGGACGAAAATCAAAGTTGAACAGGAAGTCGGCCCGACCACACCCTTTCTGGACATGGATGCCGACAGTTGTCGTGGATCGAGATGGCAATCCGGCGACGGTCTACACTGGACTCACTGTCAACGACTCAAGGGGACCGCGTGAAAGTCGAATTTACCGGCAAGCACGCTGACAAAATTACTGTCCTGTGAGCGGGTCACCTGTAAAGAACCCTCCTTTCTGCGTCCGGAGATCGTCCACCAGAGGATAATCCGCGGGTTTTTTTACGGCCGAACTATTGTGCACTGGTCTTGTTTACCCGGACAAAGTCGGATCTCCGGCTGTTTCCATTACGCTTCCGTCCAGCCTCCAAATCGCTTCAGGATGCTCGTCGCAAATGTACCTTCCCGGTCTGCAAGTTCTGACGCTTTACAGGTTTCAAGTGGGTTCTTTTCAAGGTCCGTATGTCTTAACCGCCCTGCTTCACCGTGCCGACGCTTCCCACACCTTCACCGTCTTGTCAATACTCGCCGAAGCCAGTCGCGTCCCGTCCGGACTAAAGGAGATGCTAATGACGGGTGCAGTGTGTCCTTTGAGCGTGCGCGTCTCCTGACCCGTGGCCGCGTTCCACACCTTCACCGTCTTGTCAAAACCCGCCGAGGCCAGCCGTTTCCCGTCCGGGCTGAACAATACGCTGAGGACAAAATCGGTGTGTCCTTTGAGTGTGAGCGTCTCCTGACCTGTGGCCACGTCCCACACCTTCACCGTCTTATCCCTGCTTGCCGAAGCCACCCACGTCCCGTCCGGGCTGAAACACACGCTGGCGACAATGTCAGTGTGTCCTTTGAGCGTGAGCGTCTCCTGACCCGTGGACAAGTCCCATACCTTCACCATCTTGTCATCCCCTGCTGAGACCACCCGTGTCCCGTCCGGGCTGAACGATACGCTGGTAACTGCGCGGGTATGTCCCTTGAGCGTGAGCGTCTCCTGACCCGTGGACAAGTCCCATACCTTCATCGTATTGTCGTCACCTGCCGAAACCAGCCGAGTTCCGTCGGGGCTGAAACATACGCTGGAGACCGGTGCGGTGTGTCCTTTGAGCGTGAACATTTCCTGACCTACAGCTGCGTCCCACACCTTTACTGTCTCGTCAACACCCGCCGAGGCCAGCCGCCGCTTCCCGTCCGGGCTGAACGACACGCTGAGGACCGGTCCTGTATGTTCCTCAAGCGTGAGCATCTCCTGGCCTGTGGTCACGTTCCACAACTTTATCGCATTGTCAAAACTCCCGGAGGCCAGCCACATGCCGTCCGGGCTGAACGACACGCTGAGGACCGGTGCGTTATGTCCTATGAGCGTGAGCGTCTCTTGGCTGGACTTTTCGATCAGATCTGAAGACTGTTTCTGGCATCCCGCAAGGCAAATGAGCAACATCACGGTCACACGGTTCACGGTAAATCTTTTCGTTCGTTCGGCCGGGAAACTGTTGTTCAGGTCATCCATACTTATCCCGTTCCTTCTTGCTCATCTTTCGCCAGTCCCGCGGTGCAATAACTTTGTGGCTGTCGGACCATAGTTCTGTTTGAAGCTTACTCGCTTGTTTTTCAGCATTCGGCAAACTGGTGTCGTCCGGCGCGTACTTCACATAATGCCACACCATCCCGGCAGCGACAAGCGCACGGATGATCAGCGTGTTGTCGTGGTCCATGTCACCGATCGTGCGATCATGGTGGTTGTCACCGTATGACACGTCTTCAGGACATTGCCCAGCACGGAAGCTTTCAATACCTCGGTTGCATCGTTACCGAATGGCTCTCCACGTTCCGACATTCACCGCTGTGTACCGCATAATTGCACCTTCGTGGGTTCAGTTCAGTACGTTCCGGAAAAGCTGGTCAACCTTCTCCACCTGTTCGGCCTGAGCACCCTGCAGCAGATGCGTGTACGTGTCAGCTGTAAACTGATGTTCCCAAGCCTTTCCTGGAGCGCCTTCATGGATACGCCGGCTGCCAGCATCAGTGATGTCTGAGATGATGGAAGTGGAACCCGTCGGGGATCCCGACATTCTTCGGGATTGGATGCCAGAGTCGCCGGTCGAAATTGGACGTTCTGTGCAGCATTCCGGTCGTGTTCGGAAAAACCAGCGGGATCAACTCAGGATCCATGTCCTTGGCAATCGCCTTTTCATGCCGCCGCCGCAGCGCCTCAATCTTAACCTGTCCCAAGGGCACCATTCAGCGACCTGCGGCGATTTCAGCTGAATAAAAAGCTCCCCGCAACCACGGAGGAGCCTTAGAGTGTCTGCAGTGTGAATGGCCGACGAAAGTCTGTCTCCCCACAGCAAAACGCCTGCGGAATTATCCAGTAATATCTGTTAAACAGGTGAACCAGCTCCGGCGCAGCACAGCAACGTCAGCAAGCGATCACTGAGAAACAGCACACCCTTCCATTTTCTTTTATGCCTCCTTGGATACAGGTCTTACTCTGGCAACGAGTGGAAGGCCGCCGAAAGTGAAATAAGACGGGTCCGACGGGCCCGAAGATCCCGCTTCGGGAAAATCCCCCGCATCACGCCCTTCAGTGCCGTTGGTTCCACGTCATCGGTTGCATACGTCAACACTACGGCCAAACGGCCGGTGTAACGAGTGTTGGTCACATCATCCATCACCAGATTAACGTCGCCCTGCAGCACCGCGTGCCGTTTCGCACCCTGCAGTCCGGCTGGCTGCAGGGTGAGTAAGCCCGTAAGTTCCCTGACATAGCCAGACCGGGTCATCATTGCCGGCGGATAAAACTGCTCCAACCAGTCTTTCAGTTCCCCCGGGTCAATCATAGTGGTTTCAGACGGATAGTAGAGAACACGTCGCTGCTTGTCGTTCAAGGCAACGACTTCGACAACCGGGGCGCGGAAAGAATTCATAACGGAATCAACGCTGGTGAGAAAAAAGCGGACTCCCGCCAGGGGCCGCATCTCGTCGGCAACATTCAGCTTCGGAAACGTTAGCCGTGGTTCACGATTAGCTCTGAAAGTTGTAGGCAGTCGCAGCCTGGACGAAACCTCCGCAATGTGTGACCGAACATACTCACCCATTCGCTGTTGACTGTTACCCAGTGAACTCGGTCCCTTACCTGGAAATGCTGAGAAACCGGTGATGGTTTCGCCACTGGAATCGAGCACAAACATGGTCACGTTGCTCGGCAACGGTCCCAGCCGTAGCCGGTGAATCGAACGATGAACCTCCTCAACCTCCACGGGCATTTCTCGTAAGTTACGACCATTCCAGGCCGCTACAATGTAGGGACGTAACGCGTTAACAACGTTTGGGCAGGAGAGAGAACTCCCTCTCAAATGATCCGCGGAAGCTCAGCAGTGGCCACTGAAGAAATCTGCCGGGCCACTGTAGTTCGTTACCAAGATGAAGAAAATCGGCCGCTTTTCCTGCAATGCTCGCTGCTTGGCAGCAGCGAGATCTTCGGCCCAGTCCAAGCTGTAGAACGACAGGGCGCGCTTTGTCGGCAGTGCGGCCTGGTATTCCGCGAGGATCTGCTTCACGCCCTGCTGGTCGGCCGAAAATATATTGAGCGGTGCCGGGACGGGCCTGGAAATATGCCGCGGTCTCCCGACGGGGTTTTGTGGTCTGAATCCGGATCGACGCGAACGAGTGAACCGGCGACGATTTTGGTTGGATCGCTTCCCAGCAAGCGGTTGCGGGCTGGTCCGCTGTTCGGAAGACGGACCAAACAGCTCAAGCGGACTGAACTGACCGCCACGGTCCTCGTTCAGCTGATCAAATAACTTTCCGCGATCACGTGGTGGCCCCGCTGCCATGACCAACCCGGAGCAGAAACAACAAATCAGGACCAAGAGACGCATGGGTTGCTCCATTTCTTTGAAGAAAGTGATTCGTTGCCGGTTTCTCTGTCAGAACGGGAGTATGAAAAGTGCCCCATCCACCGTCCCTTATCAGCGGAAAACTGTGAATGGAGATGGTCCTGCTTTGGGATTCGCCCTTTTTTGACGGGCATACAAGAATGAAACCGCGAAGGATGAAAAAGGTATCGAATAAACTCGGAAAAATTCCCTTGGTGTTGTCGTGGATCGTTTCTGGAAAACCAGTCACGTGCGATCATCTGCTCACGAACCGGCTTAAATTTTAGCGGTCCGAAATCATTCCATCTGCGATGTCAGTAACGCCAGCAGCGATGACTGGCGTTACTAAGGATGGCGTGTTTCTTGACGGTAGCCCCGACTGCAACGAACTGCTTCCCGCCGTACACGGATATTTGTGCAGTATCGCCCGCGCCGATACGTTGATCGGCGGGCTGGCGGACTCTCTCGACGAGAGTTCATATGCTGACAACACCACCATTTTGTTCTGGTCGGGTCACGGCTATCATTATGGTGAAAAGCAGCGCATGGCCAAACGCTGGCTGTGGGAACGCTTCACGCATGTGCCCTGTATCGTGGTCGTCCCCGGCGTCAGAAAGCCGGGCAGACGCTGCACGCTCCCCGTCGATCTGATGTCCGTCTGTCCGACGTTGTCAGAGCTTTGCGGCATTCCCGTTCGGAAGGAGAACGAAGGGGTCAGCATTGTTCCGCTGCTGACCTCCTCCGCAAACACGGCGGTAAGACGAGTGCAAAGTTAAAAGCTGAAGGAAAAGGAACTTGAACCTAAGCCGAGGGTTTACATTGATTGAACTGCTGGTCGTCATCGCCATCATCACATATGCAGACAATTATACAGCCAGCCAGGCTGGGCGATGATCCATGCTCCGACTACTTCATCCACGAACCGGGGCGATGGCGGACCAGCCGAGCAGGTACCGAAGTACCGGCGAGAAACCGGAAGCAAGATCAGTCGGTATGCCATTGCGAAAATCGTTGAACGGTTTGATCCAAGAGCGACAGTAGTAGCACAGAATCGCCCGGCGAGGTGAGTCGGTATGGTTTGCTCCGCTGCGATGCCAGGTATTGGACAACCAGACTGCTAATGACCCGGCTGGCGCCGTCAAAGCGATTTCACCTTTCAGCTCGCCTTCGGACCACTGAGGTTTACGCCGTGAAAGATGGCTGCCGGGTACGACGCGCGTTGCCCCGTTGTCTTCCCTGAAATCATCCAGCATCCAGACGTTCTGAGTGGTCAGTGGGAAATCCGGGAGTGGTTCCGGCAGTTGACCGAGCGGTACATCAACGTGCCATGCACCCCCATCAGTATGCGGCCCGATGCTGGTGGCGCTGCAGTCGGAAAGTACGCAGTCCGCTCCAAGGACCCTTCGTACGAGGTTAAGCACGGTCGGCTGTTCTGCCAATGCCGCAGCGCATGCGGCCTTCGCTGGCAGATTCCAGATTCGTTGGGACTTTCCCTGATCGAACAATGTAGGCAAATGAATGAAAGTCTTGTTCACCTTATTGATCTCGACGGGCCAGGGCGTGTTCAGATTCTGTGCCCTTGTGTATCGGATTCGCTTCAGCATCCGCTGGAGTTCGGCTTCACCGACCGAGTAATTACTTCGCAGGAAGGTGGCGATCTCGTGATCGTCCAAACATTCGGGTTCGTCGTCGCCGACAATCGGGTCAGATCGCTCGCCAGCCATGATCCGATCGACCTCGGTGGTAACCTGGCTGACTTCCGCAGAATCCAGAACGTTCTCGATGACGGCGTAACCATGTTCCAGCAGGTCATCAAGTACTGAGTTCATGCGAATGCCCTGATTCAGTCCCGGGTCAATGATGACGTGGATCGAATAGACTTTGGCCTGTCAAATTAGAAACGAAGCTGTAAGGTTGCAAGCCTCGAATGAACAAGACTGTTTTCGTCCAGGGTTGTCCTGTTCAACGAACAGAACCGCAGAGCTGCAGCGTGTCTTCGTCCGAATCCAATCAAACGGCCCTTTTAAGGTTTGTATTCTCAAATAATGTGCTGGGGCAGGATAACGTCAGATGGTGGGTTTCTGAAAAACGGCACCAGTCCGACAGGGAATTCAGTTACCACTTTGCAGCGTTCATTTTCGAGAAGAAGATTTGCTCAAGAGGTTTGACGTGGGTCAATTAGATCCCGGATCTTCGTGTTTTATCAATCCTGTGCTGTCATTCGCTCTGCAACCAAAGCCGCCAGTGTCACCTCGGTCCCTGCCAGTCCCAGTGAATAGAACAACGTGATTTCTTCACTGGCCCGCTCGTGTATAATGGTACCTGCTACGATCGGCGCCAGCTCTTGCAGGCGATCATGCAAAGGGCTTGCTGCAGTGATAAACTGATCGCCGTATTGATCGACCTGGGCCATAGTGTCCGTTACCAGCAGTGCTGCCCGCTCGGCTACACTGAGGTCGAGTTCCTGGTTGTTTTTGAACTTCGGGCCGATGTTGTTGATGTGCACACCCGGCTTGAGCCAATCGGCCTGAATCACCGAGGTAGGGCTAACCGTAGCACAGATCAGCACGTCCGCTCCTTCTACTGCTTCGCGCGTTGAGGCGGCTGGCTGTACCAGTTGCCCGAGCTCCTTGCTCATTTGTTCGGCAAACTCACCGCAGTGCTGTGGATTGCGACTGAATACTCTGATCTTATCGAATTGTCGCACTGCCGCAGCCGCCAGCAACTGAGTTCTCCCTTGCGATCCGGTGCCGATGAGTCCCAGCACTTTTGAATTGGAACGCGACAGATACTTGATGGCCAGGCCACCGATGGCACCGGTTCGAATCGGACCCAGTTGAGTTCCCGCGACCAGCGCCTTGATGGCACCGGTGTTGCCGCAGAAAACAGCCACCAGCTCGTCACGCTCCGACGATTTGAAATGCTTCATATCATAGACCCGAAAACCGACCAACGAATTGTCACCGGTCGAACCCCCGACGGTAAACACGAATTTACCGGCTTCGGCAAGGTCAGTATCGGAACGTGCCGGCGCGATTAACGTATCCGCGGCATGCAACCGAAAAGACTCTTCCATGCAAGTCAACGCCTGCGGCATACTCAGGTATCTGGCAATGTCATCGTCAGTAATTAACAGATAACTCACTTGGCAGTCCTTCAGTTGATCGAAAACTCTGGTACTCGCAAAAACTCAGGGACATACGTTTCTTCCACACGCTTAGTTCATGCCAGGATGTCCAGGACGACTTATCCGTCCTGGAAGGCAAGCCGTATTTCTTCACCATTTCAGACGCGGCGGCATTTTTCACTGTTTCTTCGGTTTACCGTGTTCATTTTCTGCGGAGACGAAGGCCGGGAACCGGTTCAGCAGACAACCACTTTCTTGAGATACCCTCCGTATTTCAAGAAACGTCGATCCGCACAGCATGAAGTGCTCTTGCAGTTCGACTCTGACGACCTGCAGCCTTCCGTGCAACGTCCACCTTACCTTGTACTCCATCCACGTTTAATTGTGCAGCGTCCGCATTTGGGCTCTTTGCTCAGCCGGAGAAAACAAACAAATCGAGGTTAGTGCATTCGTCTTCGGGCGAATCGATGTGGGCACGGCAGTCGATGATCAGCATTCATCAGATCCTCTGGACTGCATTAACGACCGACCCGGTGATCCGGGCGTGTCGAACGTCAGATTTTGAAGTACAGAGTGTTGCGAGCGTCGAATGCGAGTTGAGACAACACTTATGCTTTTCTTGCTCCTCGTGAAGTGTCCCGCAAATGTCAACCGATTCCAGCTTAGTGCATACTCAGCAATCAATCATCATCGCAAAGTTGCTCAGTACCCGGTGGCATCACACAGGGCGCAGTTTACCATTGCCTGCCTGGTGCTGGGCGCGGTATCCCGAACAGCCCTGTCGCAGGCTGAGCAATTGGTTGACTTTCGGCGGCAGAGCAGGCCGATTCTTGCCGACCACTGCCTGCAGTGTCACGGATCGGACGAAGGAGCTCCCCAGGCGGACCTCTGACTGGATGTTGCGGAAGTTGCCGTTTCGCTACGGGACTCCGTCCGCTGGGTGTTCACTGCACCACCCCCGGTCGCGGGTTCCCGACGTCACGATAAACAACGTCATTGATGGCTTCGTCCCGCATCGGCTGCAGTGGGAGGATGTGTGTCGGTCTTACGCCATTGCCGCGCGAGCTGGACGAATTCACCGAACTGGCTGAAAAAGATCTGCCTGCGGCGCTCGAGGAACTGGTCGAGTGCCTGTTGGCCAGTGATTACTTTGGCGCGATATGGCTACGTCAGTGGCTCGGTGGCGCCCGATACGCGGACAGCAATGGTTACAAAAAGGACTTGCGCAGTGAACAATGGACATGGCGCGGCTGGGTGATTGTGTCGATCAATAACGATATGCAGTACGAACGGTTTATCATGGAGCAAGTCGCCGACGGTCTGGTCAATAATCCATTGCAGTGGCAGCAAATCGGCCCAATGAGTTCATTCGACAGTTGATTGGTTTGATTGGTCGGACGTAGACTGGTGAATGCTGGAGGTTCCTTAGCGTGAGCGTGTATCGAATCACACTCGCCGTTCAACCCCCTCGGAGCGTTACATATGGCAGAGCAAAACTGGCTGCACCCGATGATCTCACGGCGTACTGCGGTCCAGGCTGGAGCCGTTGGAATGCTCGGGTTGGGAATGAACCATCTTACCGGATTGAGGACAGCCGCATCGGCGGCACCGGATTCAGCTGGCTCCGGGAAAGCAAAGGCCTGCATCTATATCTTTTTGTCCGGCGGTCTTGCTCAGCAGGACAGCTTCGACCTGAAGCCGAATGCGCCGGACACGGTGCGTGGTGAATTTAAACCGATCAACACACGGACGCCCGGCATCGACATCTGTGAACATTTGCCGATGCTTGCCGAGCGCAGTGATCGATGGGGCTTGGTTCGATCGCTGACGCATCCAACCAATGGTCACACACGGGGTCACTTCTTTATGTTGACCGGTCGCAGCGAGGCTCCACCCGGTTTCGGTACCCGAAAGCCACGACCCACCGACTGGCCTTCGATTTCTTCAATCGTGGGCGATGCGTTGCCACCGCGAAATCATAATCTGCCGCCGGCAGTCGTGCTGCCGGAACGACTTGTCCACTGGTCAGGCGGTGTAATACCCGGAGCCTACGGAGGAATGATGGGCCGGCACCGTGACCCGTTTTTTATTGAAGCAACGTCGTATGGAGATCCCGGCTGGCGCGGTGCCTATCCCGAGTACACGTTTTATCAGTGGCCCAATAAAACCCCTTCTTCTCCTGCGCCAACTATATTTCAGGCACCAAACCTAAAGCTTGAGGCCGGATTGTCAGCTCGTCGTTTGGATGGTCGTCTGCAGTTACTGGATTCCCTGAACTTACAACGTTCGGCGTTGGAATCCTCTGCGATTGCATTTCAGTATAGCCGGCAGCGCGAGTCCGCAATTTCTTTGCTCACCAGTGCTCAGGTCGCGAATGCTTTAGATGTAACCACCGCCGATGCAAAGACGCTGGAGCGATACGGCCGCAATACCTTTGGTTGGTCGTTGTTGATGGCTTCCCGGCTGGTCGAGGCGGGGGTTAATCTCGTGCAAGTGAACCTGGGAAACAATGAGGCATGGGATACTCACGTAAATGCATTCTGGCGGTTGCGGGAGAAATTGTTTCCACCCACGGATCGGGCGCTGTCGGCATTGTTGGACGATCTGACGGACAGGGGTCTGCTTGACACGACATTGATTGTGATGGGTGGCGAATTTGGCAGGACGCCCGAAATATCCGGAATACCGGAACAACACAGCGAACCCGGGCGAAATCATTGGGGAGCGGCTCAGACATTATTCCTGGCAGGTGGTGGTGTTCACGGTGGTTCTGTGATCGGGGCCACCGATAAAATTGGTGCTTATCCTGCGGATAACCCGCAAACTCCGGAAAATATGGCGGCGACGATCTATCAGGCTTTGGGCATACCGCCGACTGCCGCCTGGCATGACGAACTCGATCGACCACATCAAATCTACCATGGGCAGCCGATTCCCATACTGACTTGACCTGATATTGTTGTTGCCATAACGGAACTCAAGGCCGGATGAACTTCCAGAAAGATTAATTGGGCTGCAGGTGTGCGGAGAGAACGAACGACCGACATCACGGTCGTTTGCCTCACGTGTTTTGCATCTGCAGACGGGCACGCCGGGACCAGGTTGGCAAGAAGGCCATCAATCACGTTCACAAAACGTTGACGCCGAGTATGATCGATATCCGGCGCCCGGTATTATTCCACGGCGATGGTTTGCTGTTCCGGAAAGCACCATGGCAGCAATAATTCTTCCGCCACCGGGACTAACGGATGGTCACCAGTGCTGAGCCGCATCTGTGCGTCCTGCATCGTACCACGTCCAGGGATTTCGCGAATTGGTCCTGTTCGCAATGGACTCAAATGCATGCATCTCCTCAAGGGCAGTTCCTCGCTTTCGGTGCGAGTTCTTTTGCTGCTCATTCCCCCGGGATGTCACCCCTCGGTAACTGGCTAACCCTTTATCAGGCCCGTCGGATGATGTTCGAGTAAAGCCGGTTGCACAGACTGATCGACCAGCTGGCGGCGTCTCTCCGTGCTGTTTTGCGTCGGCTGTGTGATTCCACTGCGATGTCATCTTCAAGAACACGTTAGTGATTGACACATTTGCCTGATTTTCCATCAGTTTTAGAGCAATTCAGTTTGGCATCGTCTTTGCTTTAGGTGTGACCGCTGCAAACGCTCAAGGCGTTTTCAGACGACAACATGGGCTCTGGAGACCGCACAAATGAGATGCTTCATCACAACGATGTGGGTCCGAAACGTGTTCATGAGCCAGGATACTGCTGCGCCCGGTTTGGCTTCAATTCCGTGGCTCGTCGTTCGCTTGTGCTTCTACGCGTTCTTCTATCTGCTTAGGGCGACATGGCACAAAATCCGCGAGTTCATTGCTCTGCCGTGTCCCACGCGCGTCGAACAAAAGCTTGTCGCGGACAGTGATCCTGAGACAGTGAATATGATCTGCGGTCGAGTGGACGGCTGAGGCACACAATTGTGAAACCGGTCCACCGCACCGGAAATGGAAACTGCACGAATGGTGATGAAGTTGAAGGAGATTTTTAGAGACACTAAACGACTTCCAGGCTGTGGTTTTCTCCGCGCTGTTTTGCATCAGCTGTATTGTTTCGCTGCTAATTGGTTGTTGTCGTTGTTTTTTCCGCAATCCGGCGACTCTCTGCAGCCACGGGCACCTGCAGCTTCAGTCGTCGTCCTGCTTCCGCGGCCGCCCAGACAACAGTCTGTGCCACGACGTCGGCCCGATCAGGCTCCGCTTCCCACTGTGTTTCATCGTGGACATGCAACAGCATCCGCCCGGCGTCACTGACTTCGACGACGGCCAGTACAGCCCACAGCTTCGAGACGACGGCAGCACACGACTGCAACAGCGCGTTCAGCGCGGAGTGTGCCTGGCGTGGTTTGATGTGTCTGCCATCAATCGTCTGGATAAACCCGCGTGACTGAAACTGAAGTTTGATCGCTGTTTTCAATTGCTGCAGCGCCGGTACTTGCTGCAGCCATCGGTCCAGCACAGCCTTGCCCTGAGCTGCGCCGCCCCCGACGATATCACCGATCAGCGCCGGACCACCACCATACAGCGTCGCGTACAGCAGTCGCTTGGCCTGTGCTCTGGTTTCCAGCCCGGCAGCCTGGCGGTTGAATTCGTGGATATCACCCTGCAGCAACGTTTTTGTAAATTCTCCGCCGTCGTACTGATGGAGGTAGTGCGCCAGACATCTGGCCTCGATTCCGGACAAATCGACGCCGACCAGCACCTTGCCGACAGTCGGTTTGAACAGACGCCGAAATCGCGCTTCAGCTGGCACCTGTGCCAAATTTGGACCACTGTGAGAGCACCGGCCGGTGATGGTGGCACAGGTATTGATCCGGTGATGAATGCGACCAGCTTTAACTTGCTTCAGCCAGGCCCTCGGACCGTCACTGAGTTTCTGCAAATGGCCTGAAGCCTCACGGTACTGCAGCAGTGATCTCGCTTCAGGATAATTCAGTTTTGACAGTGTTGCTTCATCGCAGATCGGATTGCCTGCGGCTGAAGTCGGGGCGGTCCATCCATATTTACGACACAGTGCTTCAGCGACCTGCTGGCTGCTGGACGGATTCAATTCCGTCACATCGCCGAATAATGTTCCGGCATCCTCCCGAAATGCTTCCTGCAGTCCGGACTTCAACATCTGCCGTTGCTCCTGAAGTGTCTGTCTCAGAGCCAGAGCGGCGTCAATATCGAAACAGATACCATGCTGAGTCATGTGGTGGCAGTCCTGGGCAAACTGCATTTCCAAACGGACCGCGGGCATCGGTGGCTGCAGCTCCATCAGATGGTGCCACAGCTGAACGTTCAGGCGTACGTCCTGCCGACAGTATTCCGCCATTTCCTCCGACCACTGGTCAAATTTCGGTGGTTGTTGTTTGGCGCAGGTCAGACGGTCACCCCAGTCCTGCAAACGGTGTCGCTGATGTTCCGGAAACAGCATCCGCGATAATATCAAGGTGTCGTAAACATCTCCCAGCGGATCGAAGTCAGGACGGAGTTTGTGGAGGGTGGGCAGATCGAAGCCGATGATATTGTGACCGATCAGCCACAGCGCTGAGTTCAGGACCGCGCAGGCTTTGCCGAGTTCATCCGGACCGAAGACATGTTCCCGGCCGCTGTCCAGCTCGACGGCGCAGATGCACCAGATGTGAGTCGGTTCCAGACTGTCGGTTTCAATGTCAAACACCACCGGACCACGGCAGCACGGGACTTCGTCCGATCCCAGAGATTGCTTATCTTGAAACATGGCAGCTCTGGCAGTCATTTCTCTAGACGTAGTTTTTGATTCTGTGGTGTGATCTGAGATCGCTCCAGTTTTTAACGCCTCCACCAGTTCAGCTGCATATTCCTGTAACACCGGTCGGAAATGTTGCAGATTCTCGGGTATTTTAGCTGCTAAACGTCCACTGGTCTGCAATTGAAGTTCGACACCAGAGCATCGACAGATTGTCAGTAGGTGTCGGGCGTCCATTTTTCGCTCCTTAGAAAGCACTGCCAATACTGCCAAGTTTCAAGATAGGTAACTTCGTACTCACATGTTTTCTAACATGGCTGTGTTGGTGGTTGTGTTACTGGGGCGTGAAACGTGTTTGCTGATAAAGTCGCTTTCGAATATTGCCGGGTTGACTGAGAAGTTATGTGTCCTGTGACTGAGGCCACTTGTCTGCTGAACGGTGAGCCAGTGCAGATCACACAGCAACAGACATGCGGGCTGCACCGCTTTTCGATCCAACCCGTGCCAGCCCTGGCGATAAACGTCTCGCTCGCTGAATGGCGATTCAATCTTACGGCTCATCAGTTTCTGCGCCAGCAGATAAGCGCCGGCGCGGTCTGACGCCATGCCACAGCCATAGACCCGGTTGAGATGTGTCCGCAGCAGTGTTGCCCACCTCAGTGACCGGTCGACCGTATCACTGGAAATCTGTCCACGCCTCCCGTCGGCCAAATGCAGCAACAGCGCCATTGCCGGCACCAGCTTCAAATGTTTGTTGACATGGCTGCGAAACGCCTGGGGCACAGCGCAGTCACGTTTCAGCGGTTCTAAATCCACCGTTCGCCAGGTCTGCAGCAGGTTGGTCGCCTCAGGATCAAACTGAACAACGGGCACAGTGCCAACTGCACCGGTCGCCGCCGCCAGCACGGCATCTGAATTTAACCGTGTGATCAGGCGGCTGTACTGCTCCATGAGCGCGCTTTCCGGTGGCTGATCGCTGTCGATAAATTTCGGAAGCTCCGGCCAGGTGAGTAACAGGAACCGCTGGAGCAAACCGTCACCCCCCTGGTCTTCGGTCTGCTGCACCGTATTAGACAGGACTGAAGGCGTTACCGCGCCGATGATTGTCAGGCAGGCCGTGTTCAGATTGACGTCGTCACGACTGATCCGAATCTGGCTCAGCGGCGCCTTACCGCCCCACGTCATCAGTATAAATTCCCTCAGCCGGGCAAACTCCTTCAACGACATCTGCTTTAACAGACCACTGAGTTCATCACACATAACCAGCAAGCCGTTCGGATTGTGCTCCAGCAGCGACTGAACGGCTTCGACCGTGAAATCGGTGACATACAGGCGGCGCTGTTCAATCGGACGCAATTGCCGTTGCAAGTCCGACATGGCGTCTGCATGTGCCTTACGATCAATAACCTCCTCTCTGCGGATTGCCGCTGCGAGGCTTTTCTTCAATCCTTCAATCTGTTGCTCAATGACTGCATTGTACGCCTGCGTTTTGGCAGACGTTTCAGCGGACTCCTGTCGCAGTTGCTCGTCAATTGTGATAACCGGCTGCATCGCTTCCTGCATCATTGGTGACTTGCCGACGCCTGGCGGTGCAACCATCGCGGTCCATAGATTGCAGTATTCAAACCAGGTGTCGTTCTGTTTTGGTCGGACCGCCAGCCGGGTTCCGAGGCTTGCACCGAGCGCTGAGATTACGCAGCACGCAGCAAACTCAACCGGTGTCGACAAGCGACCCGCAATATTATGACACAGCTCCGATAAGTGCGCCGGCAGCAGCTCCGCTTGAAACCTCTCGACATCCGGCAGCAGTGACGGCAACGGCTGCGGCATTTTCACGGGCTGTATGGTCGCGTTCACCTGCGGCTGCGGTGCTGCGGAATCAACCTGGATTCCTGACAAGTCGATCGAAACTGGCGGTTCGAGCGATTGCCGCAGTTCCGACCACCCCCATTGGGATTCCGGAGACTGATGGCGACTGCCGGCAGCGAGACCGCCGTCCGGATGCTGAATCACGTATGCCGATGTATCGTCTGTTCGGCCGCTGACAGGATCAAAAGTGAACTCCCAGAGTCGACCCCCGTCCTCCAGTATTTTCGGGTTGGGGTGTTTCAGCGGAGCGTTCACGTCGAGCAGCCACTGCTGTAAATCCAGCCCGCCACCGTTAGTGCTGGTCTGAGAACGTCGTTCAACGCAGCCAGCAGTATATTCGTCCAGCATGGTCGTAGTAACGAACGCAGCATTACTGTGACTATCGTGCACCGTGGCAACGCGACGGGCTTTCAGATTGACGCTGCCCGGTATGCGTGCGATACGGCTCGGATCCCCAACGCTGGAGTCAATCACACAGTGCTCGTTGTTGCACTCTGCTGCCAGCACTTTCAACCAGTTATTGATACCAAACGTTATCTTTGGCTCATTCGACAGATCACATTTATATAAAATATGGTGGCCATTGCCGGTGCATATATTCAGCGAGGGTTCCGGCCAGCCCTGCTGTTGGAGCCACGTCGTTGCGATAGTTGCCGTGTGTTTAGCAGCGATCAAATCGGCATCAGTTGCCGGCTTGGTCTTGCAGTCGATATCAACAAGCAACCAGTGCCGGCAAACGATATCGCCGTTCGCGGCGGCGCCTCGACCTGCATGCCAGTCGCAGGTGGTTGAATCGCGGAGCCGGTTCAACGTCCAGTAAGTATTGAAACCCTGTGCCTGTAGATCGGTCACTGCGTCGCACAGCGTTTCGGCGGAGTCATACCGGCCCAGCGTATTTTCCCCTCAGGCGTAATCGCACGCAGTTCAACAGTCTGCTGGGGTTCAAACAGTAGGCGCCAGGCTCCGGTAATGACCGCCTGGTCAGGTTCAACTATAATGCTCATGCTGGTTTCCACTGACCCCCGGCGCCATCATGTACACTTTGACGGTGCCGGGGTTTTTCCATTGCTTATCAAAACAGTTCTTCAGCGGCAGCATTGAGATTCGGCTGAGGTTGTTGCACAGGCGGCTGCACTGCAACAGGCACTTGCTGAAACTGTTGGACCGGTTGCTGGACGGACTGTATTTCCTGCAGTCGTCGCTCGATCTGGACGTTGATCGTCTGCGAGGGTGCATCCGGTCCCACCGAGGTGGCATATAACCAACTCTCGTGAACTTGTCGTCACGAGGAACCATGGTCAGAGCGAACCGTCGACCCAGCAGTGACGCTGGTGCGAGGCCTGCCGGCACTTCGCCGCCGCAGGTGATGCGCAGGAACTGATACAAGTCACCGACCCGCGTAAATGATTCTGGTAAACGTCGCGTGACAATTTCACCGGCAGACGGTCCACAATCGACCACAAACACAAACTCGATTGACGGCTTCCAGCCCGCCTGTGCCGGCGGCCGGCGTTTGATCGCTGACAATGTTCCATGATGGCTGCCTGTCAGCGTGCAGCCGGCATCGCAAAAATCCCAGGTTACTGTCATTGCTAGTCTCCGAATCCAGTTTGTGCTGCCTGTTGAAAGACGCCGGCAGCGATCGCGTGTCAGTCCGACTGGCAATCCAGCCATTCCAGGAAATCTCCGCCTCGCACAAACCTGCGGGATCCGACCCGGATGACCCGGAGCCCTTTTCGTCGTGCTTGCCGCATTGCATGACGACCCAACCCACTTCGTTTCATGAAGTCGCTCAGCAGATAAATCACATGGGCATCGATCGGACCCAGGTCGCTGGATGATTTTGTCATTATCAATACTCCGTCACGGACTTCCGTGAGTTACCGCCTGTCTAGGCAGGTGCGGCATATATCCACGGGCGCGTCAAAATCCGGGATGTCGACTTCAAAGTGAACAGCCTGATTGACGCCACACAGCGTGCACTGCGATCCGCCATTCCGTTCGTCGTCTTAGAAAAACACGGCTCGGACTTCAGTCCAGAGCACTCGGACGGTTCTTCCGAAACGACGGGACGGCAATTCACCTGTGTCGATCAAGTCGAAAATTTTGCTCTTCGAAATTCCGGTCGCCACACAGATCTCATGGATCTTGGCCAGACCACCAATCGGATATCCGTCGGAGGCTAGAAGTCGGCCTGAGTCATCGCGGTAGTTGCTTAACCCTGACGAGGCCTGCAGTGCTTCATCGCTAAGCTCCCCAGGCCCATGTTGCCCCTGGGGTGCTGTCTTCAGCGACGTCTTTTTCTTCGTCCGTGGTCGTTGTACGGAACCTACGGTCGTCGTTTGCTCGCGTGGGAGTGCCATTGCGGATTTCTCCGGAATGCGCCGTCCACTCCCATAACCGGCTGGTTAATTCATTGGATGCCGCCCATTACAGAATCTGCAACAATCGGTAATGGGCACAGCTATGAGCGTGGTATCTTTGATTGTGCGACGAGTTGCCAGTCTAAAATCCCTGAGGGACGCCATTTCTCCCCAGGACATACAACCCGCCACTGACTCCGTCTGTACAGCGAGGTGGCACCCGAAGTATCACCTCATACCGGTTTCACCAGCGATACAACGCAGATAGCCCGCTTCCTCGGATCAGGTAAAAAGCAGGATTCAAGTCCAGTCCGGACGGTACTCAGACGCTCCGACCACCTCACCATGGCCATAGCTCAACACTGTGGGCAGACCAGAACCCTCTTTACGCTGCGCAATCAAAATAGGGCCAGCACCGGCTGCTCGATTCTCTTCGATCGATAAAGTGAATCCCATACCGCGTAATTCTGCTGCAATTTCCTCTTTCAGATACCTGCGCAGTTCCGCGAGCTGTTCCGGCACCTGACTCTCAGTGCGAAAACCCAACCTTCGACTGAGGTCTGTAAAAAACAAGCCCTGATCGAAATAATCTTCTATCTGTTCTATTGCGTTCGCTCGGCTCATCATCTGAACATCTGGCAGGTCAGCGGTTGTGTCCAGGTACCGTAATAGGTTTTAGTCCCAAATCGCCGGGAAGACCAAACAGACTGAACCCAAAGACGAGCAAAAATTCGATGTGGTAAGTAACCGTCAGGTCAAAATCCAGCCGGTTAACCGCGAGCCAGCTGTGACACCGATGGAGCCTGCAAACATCACGATACCGAAGACCATTCCGTGGGACCGGTTACCCGTGCCTCCAGTGTGTTGATTCCCCAGGACGTGGCCACACTTAATCGGAACATGATCTGGCGGAGGGGGGCAGGTCAGCGGCTGGGACGACGGAGACCAGGGAGACTTTTCTGCCAGCAGATTGGAGCCGCCAAGGCCAACAGTCTGGTCGACTTAAAGCTCCTGGAGTACGTCCTGCGCGACGACTTATATAAACATGTCCAGCTGTTCGTCGTGCTCCATCGCGCTGTAGCGCTCGTTGTTCTCATGTGATTGCGGGACGCTGCCAATGGGAACGATTTCAAATGGAAAGATCGAGGGCTCGACGCCCTTCTGCTCCACTCTAAGACACCCGTTGTGAGCAATTGACGATGCATGTTTTCTTTTGACGTATTCAAGGCTTGCAACACGCAATTCGGATTGCTCTTGTCTCGTTCGTGCTGCGTCCGACTTGTCCACAATTGACAGGAATTTGTACACATTGCCAGAAGTTCGTGCAAACTGCCGCAGGGTGTCAAATCTTCGGCACCGGTGGCTTCTGCGGCGGATAGTTTAGTACGTGGCTCGTTGGCGACGCCACCAAAACGGCACGAGCCCGACTGTGGAAAATAACATCAGGAGAGCCGTGGAAGGTTCTGGAACAACCAAAGTGGTCGAACCATTGATCGCAAAGACGAACCGCACTTCGTCGGAGGCGAAGTAACTACCGCCGTTGTTGCATGAGAAATAGTAGCTGTCCAGTGCAGCAACCGGCTGCGAGGGCAAAACACCACCATGGTTCCAAGAGTAGGACAAGGTTTCGCCTCCGTCCACAAGGAGCCAATACGCGGTGTTGTTACTCAGAGTGACTGCGCCGATCGGCGTAAACGTGAAGTCATGTACAAGATCATCGGGGAACGCAGGATTGGTCAGGGTTCCAAGCGAGCTTCCGGGAGCATTTCCACCAGCATCATCGCTGTGCAACGAGATTACAGGGGTCGGATCGGAACTTTGAGTGGACTGAAGACGCAGAATCACATTGTCCAATGTGTAGTCGGCACCAGCGGGCAGAATGAACTTGACGGCTCCCTGGGACTCTTCGTCGGCACCAAATCCCGAATTACCTATCGGTTCCGTGAATCCTCCACCAGGGGTGGTAGCAACATTCCCGATGAGTAGTAGACCGGCGTGGCCGGCATTGGGAACCAGCAATCCCAAGCAGACAATGGCGCCCAGAACTGAAACCCGGCCGTGGAGTGGTGTGACAACGTTCATCACAGTTAATGATAATGCCACAGGAACCAAGTAACAAAAGTTTTCTGGACCTCGTATCAGAAATCCGGTGATGTGGGCAGCATCCTGGCAGGACCAGACTCTCGCATTGCGAGACAATTCCTGCTACGAAGTCTCGCTCGTCACTCCATCAACATGGGAAACGCGGTGATGCATGGCGGAATTCGACTTGGTGATATACGGTGGCACGGTCGTCGACGGTCTGGGAACGCCGAGATGTCGCAGTGACATTGGAATTCGGGGCGATCGCATCGTCGCGATTGGCGCATTGGACGCGGCCAGTGGTGCAGCAGCGCTGGACGCCACCGGCCAGATCATCGCTCCGGGGTGTATCGATGTACATAACCACTCCGACGGGTGGCTTCTGAAAGAGCGGCAGTTCCTACCCAAGATCAGCCAGGGCTTCACGACGGAAGTGATCATGGCCGATGGTATTTCGTACGCACCCGTCGCATCTGACACGGCCATCGAGTGGATTCACTACCTGCGCTCCATCAACGCACTCACTGTATCCGAGTACAGCGGCTGGAAAACCATCGCCGACTACATGCGCCGCATCGACGGACGCACAGCTCAGAACGCCATCGCACAGATACCGTATGCTAATGTTCGCACTCTCGTGATGGGCTGGGGACGAGAAGTACCCGACGACGTGCAAACGCAGTTGATTCAGGCAGAGGTACGCCGTGGCATGGAAGAAGGTGCAGTCGGTATCTCCACGGGCATTGACTATGTGGCACAGTCGTTTTCAACGACGGACGAACTCGTCAGCGCCTGTCAGGCTATGGCTGAATACGGCGGTCTTTACGTGACGCACGTGCGGTACAAGAAGGGTCTGATCAACGGAATGAAGGAGGCAGTCGAAATCGGTAAACGGGCCGGTGTCGCCGTACACATCTCACACCTGAAGTCACCGACGGCCAAGCTTACCGAGGAAGTTCTCAACTACGTCGATCATGTCGCCGTCAATGAGGTTGATTTTTCTTTCGACATTTACCCCTATCATCCCGGCAGCACGATGCTGCACTTTCTGCTGCCATATGAAGTGTGGGAGGACGGCCCGTTACAGGTGGTGCCGAAGCTGGTCGAGCCCCGGGTGCGCCGGTTGGTGGCTGCCTCGCTGTTAGACGCACGCACTCCTCTGAATCGCATCCATCTGGCCTGGTTCGCATCGAAGGAGAACTCACAATATCAGGGCCTGTCCGTCGCGGAGTACATTCGCCTCACCGGCAGGAGCTCCGCCGACGCCATCTGCGATCTCCTGATCGAAGAGAACCTTGCAGTACTCGCCGTCTTTCGGCCGGGCGGGGAGGACGAAAATGTCGACACCCTTGTCGACCCGTTCCTTCAACACGACAAGTTTATGCTGGGAAGCGATGGGATTTACTATCCTGACGGGATCGTCCACCCACGTGTGTATGGGTCCGTTCCGCGGCTGCTCGGACCGCTTGTTCGCGACCGCAGCCTCTTTTCCCTGGAAGACGCGGTGCGCAAGGCCAGCGGTTACCCGGCGGAGCGATTCGGTCTGGTGGACCGAGGCATCGTGCGCGATGGAGCGTTCGCGGATCTTTTCGTCTTCAATCCCAATACGATCAGCGATACGGCCACCTACTCTGACCCGCATCAGTTGGCAGCGGGAATCGATACCGTGATCATCAACGGCAAGATCGTGTTCTCGAGCGGTGAAGCGGTTGGCGCAAACGAAATCGACCAGCCAGGGCGGGCGTTACTGTATCGTCGTTAGTTGCGTTCAACCAGACGGCAGCAGCGGACATACGTCACGGATTCCTCCGTGACATAAAAGGCGACGACGATCGTGCCATCGGAAAGTTGCGTCACGGATGGTGTTCCGAACGTGAAGTGATGATACGAATGCATCACGTTTTCCACGAGGTCACGCTTCGGAGCTAATACCGGAGCGCTGCGCACCTGTGCCGGCACCACACCCCAAAGCTCCAAATGGTTCGCCTCATCAAACGTCGCGCCTCCATTGTCCGAGAGAACAGCCCGGATGCCAAATGGATCGCGCCGGTGATTGGTCACGGCAATAACACGACCACTCTGCAAACTGCACACATCGGTGACCTGTCCCCAAAACCCTGCGTCCCGCGGTTCGGTCCACGTGCGACCTGCATCTTCGGAGAACGTTGTGTGAACGTTAAGCCCACAATCCTTCTCCATGTCGTGCGTCCAGTAAACACCGAGCAGACGGCCATCGGCGATCGCCGTGAGGCGAAGATCGAGGTAGAAGGGGTTCCTTGAGACATGGGCCGCCTGGACCGGCTCCCACGTTCGGCCACCATCGCTCGAACGGCTGACCAGACCAGCCCAATGGTCCTCGGGTACCTGGGGCGACTTCCCGCCGGGCGCTTCACCGGCGATTACGAGCGTGCCGTCCGGCAGTGTCGCCAGGTTCATGCAAAGATAAAAGACAGGATAGGGAGCAATGTCGAAGAGGGTGGGCTCCTTCCATTGAGTGCCATCGCGTGACCGGACGGAATAGGTCGTTCGTTCTTCCTCACCTCTCTGACAGGCAAGCCACGCGAGGACATCCCCCTTCTGAGTAACACCAAAGCCGCCTGCAAATCGCGGTGGTCCGCCGTCCTTGCCGGGCAGATCAGGCAATGGACCGGTACATTCCCACGTCCGGCCACCATCGGTCGAGCGGTGTATCGTAGCCAGTGCATCGTCACTTTCACGCGCCGAGCCATGGCGACAAAGACACAGGAGCGTGTCGTTCGCAAGAGCGCAGATGGACGGAAACGCAACATACTCGCTCAGCTTATTGGGTATCGCGTTACGATAAATCGTGTTGTGATCAAGGACTTCGAGATGTGTCATCGGGTTTTCTCACCTGGTTGTGATCGTTCTCTTCTCAAAACTTGTTGTGGTTGTGAGACACACGGACCTGTCAAAGCACACTCACGCGGATGAAACTGGCAGCCAGAAAATCTGCGCTTCCGCCACCGGAGTGATGCAATGTGCAGTTCGAACCAGGCTTCATCAGGCACGCGCTCTGATCTGTCTGTTAATCGTACCTCGAACGATGTTCATATAGCCAGTCGGGCATTTATCCGCACTTTTGATGACTTAAATCTGCCGTGAAACCAGCTGCAATTGATCAATCGAGGTTCGTGTATCGTTTTGCTGATTCGGGTAGCCGAGGCATCCAATGACTCAGATTGAACCTGCAATGAGCGTGGCGGTGTCAAAACCGATTGATGGCACAACGCGGTTAAATGAAATCGGTCAGAACCTGCAAATGATTCCAACACTGTTTTTGGACAGATGCTTCGGTGTTCCTCACCGAAATAACCTCCGTCCATTCGTTGTTGCGGGAAACACAGGCAACTCGACCTCATTAAAGGACCGTCGATATTCTTCGGAGACGCAGCAAACGAGTGACACGCGGTCAGAGGGCAAGGATGTATCGCTGATGGCCGATGGGAGACAGCCGCAGAGTCCAAATCCGGATGCGGTTGGGTTATGGCTCACTCCCGGGGGTAAAAATTCCTGTACAGCTGACCGACCGAGGACTGGTTCCGTCACTACTCCACAATCGTTCGCAGGACGCCGACCAGCACGCCACGAATCTCAACAGCCGCTGACGGGTACTTCATATTTTCCATGCCATCGTTGGCCGGAATCAGCACAACGGATTGTTTGTTTTTCCTGAATCGTTTCAGCGTTGCTTCTCCATCCACAACAGCAACGACCGTGTCGCCCGTCTCAGCAGTACTCGTATGTCGCACGATTGCCAGGTCGCCATCATTGATTCCGTCCTGAATCATTGAGTCGCCTTTGACCCGCAGTAAAAAATGGGTGTGTGGGTCAAACTCCTTCGACAGTTCGAACGTCTCGACATCCTCGATTGCCTCGATCGGTACACCAGCAGCAACGTCACCCAGGATGCGGAACGGCATGCTCTGATGACCGGCCTCTCCCAGCATCAGATCAGAATCGATGCCCAGATCTTCTGCGATGCGGATCAGAGCCTTCCTGCTGATTTGGTCTTTCCCATTCTCGATCTTTGACAGATGCGCGTAGTGGATGCCCACTTGACTGGCCAGTTGGCGAAGTGAGATACCACGTGCCTGCCGAGCTTCCCGAATTCGTTCGCCAATGCGCGGGCTCATTCACGCACCCTCAGCACACACGCGGTTTCCTGAATGAGATCCTCTTCAAATGCCGGCAATTCTGCGCGGCGAATCCGCACCGAGTCAGGTGCATCGAATGCCAGACTACATCCTCCGTCACTCGTACCAACAACACGGATTCGAGTGTGTTCATTAATCACAATCTCTTCACCCTTCCGACGTTTCAGAACCAGCATAACAGCGTTTCCTCAATCATTTGCCCTTGCGACTCCACGATGTTGGGGTAAAACCCAACATTTGAATTTTAACGGCGTGAACGGTTCTGCCAAGTGCGGATTGGCAGATTTCGGCTGTCGGACCGGAAGGCTGATCGATTGCGGGCAGAAAGGAAGATTCTGGCGATGCTGTTCGAGTTGCAGGCGAACGATGGCAGCCTCTGGCAGATGATTGCGTGGATCAACGAATTCGGCAATGGCAGGTATTTGGTGCCGGCGCACCCCGATCGGACGCTGCTTGACGTCCAGGCCGGAGATGTACTGATTTACAAGTGCACGCACCATCTGACTGTCAGATGGTTGAAACCCTGGCGAACATCTGAATGTAAGGATGAAACCGCCTATGGAGAGATTGTCTGTGGCTCCGACTGGGAAGCGGGGCGATGACTGAAAGATGACCGTTCAGGAGTACGTTTTCAAACTCTGAACCTCCTTCCTGAATCCTTCACGGTAATGCGTTTGACTAGGGCCTGGTCGACTACAATTTTCTGTTCCTCAGATCGTAGAATGGCTGGAATCCGTTTTCGGGCTATTCCGGGTTCGAAGATACAGCAAGTTACTTTCTCAGATTCTGTTCAACCGAAGAGGCGACCAACGAGGCCGTATGGCATCGGAGGTGAACTGTCATCATGTGGTATTCAAAGCAACAAACGCTGTCTCGACGTTTATTTCTGGTCGGCACGACGACCGCTGGAACACAGTGTTGGTCACGTGTGCAGTCAAAGGCCTCGCGCAGGCAGTCCGGTCCCGTGTCGCTTCAGGCAAGGCGTAAAGCTGCCTGGCGTCGCCGACCAATAATCCTTGATGACGATGGCGACATGGTCTACGCCGAGCAAGCCCTTCAAGGTCCCGAACAGTTCCTGAAAACGCGCTTGCATGATTGCCGAGACGCAGGTGTAGACAGTCTCGCCTGGTGCATAATGTGGGGCATCGCAAAGAAAGGGAAAACACCGGTACGATACTGGCAAACCCAGATGAAAGGTGTTCCTTTTCAGACCAACATGCCCGATCCCACGCCTGTCGTGGCCGGCTTCTGCCGCGACAACGGTATCGAGATCTTCGGCTCGATCCGCATGAACGACAGCCATGATGCGTTCGGACTGCCGTTTTCCGAATTGGTGTATCCGCTAAAGGTCGGGCACCCGGAACTGCTGATCGGTAATGAAAGTCAGCGAGGTCGCCCACAGGACGGACTGGTGGCGGCCATGTGGTCGGGCCTCGATTTCGCGTACAGCCGAGTCCGTGAAGATCGATTATGGTGGATCGAAAACACTGCCCAGCAATTTGATCTCGACGGTGTGGATCTGAATTTCTTTCGCATGCCATGGTATTTTAAGTTGGGGGAAGAAGAGAAGCACATGCCGCTAATGACGGAGTTCATCCGCCAGGCGCGAAAGCGTCTGACCGAAATCGGCCGACGGCGCGGGCGGGCAGTGCTGCTGGGAGTACGGGTGCCGGGCACACTTGCGGCCTGCAACCGCATTGGTCTGGACGTCGAAGCCTGGTTGCGAGAACAGCTGGTCGATCGTTTGCTTACGGGGGGCGGTTACGTTTGTTATTCCACGCCTGCCGAAGAGTTGATCCGGCTGGGACATCGCTTTGAGGTTCCTGTTTATCCCTGTATCAACTGTCCGGCCAACTTCAAGCTGGGAGGCGGAGATCTCCGTGCTGCTGCAGCTAACTTATGGTGGGCCGGGGCCGACGGCATCTACCTGTGGAACTTTCATTACATTCCCGCCGTTGGCTCGCTTGGCTATGGCCGGCCTGGTCACGAACAATACATGAAGATCCTGCCGGAAATCGCGGACTCCAGGCGCCTGAAGTACTTGGACAAGTCATTTGCCGTCAGTCACCGGGTGTGGGAGCAGTATCAGCGTGCCAGTGCCCCGGCACCTCTCCCGGTATTATTGCGGAGAGGGCGCGGAGAAGATTCACATACGATTCCGGTACGCATTGGCGATGACATACCGGGTGCGCTGCGCGACGCGGTACGAGTTCGTATGACGTTGCGTCTGGAGTTGCAGGGAAACGTGCCGGGCGACACACTCATGATACGTCTCAACGACGCCCCTGCGGAACCAGCACCAGTGAGCGATGACGGTCGGATTGTGTTACCACTCCAGCCGTCGGCAGCCAGGCAGGGTGTGAACGATTTGCAACTGGCCATTGCCAGCAGAGGGAATGCGGCTGCCGAGGAAATTGTGCTCAGGCAGGCACATGTGGATGTGCGTTACAGGTGAACATGGAGGTACAGCGGCCGTGTCCAGCCGCAGATTCCATGAGTCATCACCCTGCAAACGGCTGACTCGCACCGTCGACACGGATAATCTGTCCGCTGACGAAACGAGCGGCATCCGTCGCCAAAAACCCGACCACAGACGCGACTTCATCCGGACGACCATAGCGGTCCAGAGTTCCTTCCGTTATGAGTCGATCGTCGTCGATTTCATGAATGCGCAGAAATCGTTCTGTCACTGTTCCTCCCGGCGCAACACAATTCACAGGAATGTTGTATGGACGCAGTTGTTCGGCCAGACAACGAGTCCAAGAGTGCACACCGGCTTTGGCCACACTGTAAATGGAACCCGACGGTCTCCCGATGCAGCCCGCAGTACTGCCGATGGTGATGATCCTTCCCTGTTTTCTTGTCATCATTTCGTCGGCGACTTCGCGGCAGCACAGCATCGTACCCAGCAGATTCCGATCCATAACGCTCTTCAGATTGTCGACAGAGATCTTCAGGCAGTCATCATCCGTGGGCCTGCCGCCCTGACCAACGCTCGTGCCGCCGGCACCGATGTCTCCTCCGGCGCAACAAACAAGAATATCAATCTGTTGCCACGTCTTGCGGATCTCACTGGCAACACGATGCATCTCGGTTTCACTGGTGACGTCGCCCCATGTTGAAATGACTTCGGCACTGGTTGCCTCGGCAATTTCCGATGCGAGCTCCTCCATTGTGCCACCTTCGTCAAAAGTGCGCGGACTGTCAGGGCGGCTGCCGTGCACGGCCACTTTGGCTCCAAGTCGAGCCAGTTCTTCCGCCATGACTCGACCCAGCCCTCGCGACGACCCGGTCACCCACGCCACCTGAGAGGCCAGCGGCTTATTTTTTTGTGTCATGAATCTGCATTCCTGTCAGGAGGGCGCGATTATCGATAATCCTGTGTCGGCCGCGGAAAGAACGCCTGCGACCCACGCCCGCACGAAATTAACTTCAGCCGTAATCAACTATTCATCCTTGCCGGGCAGCAAAGACGGGACCATTTCCATACGGACAACAGCACACCGCCGCAGGTGCAAATACTAGATTTCTCAGTCCTCGGATGCCAGCTCCAGCAGCCACTGAGCGTGAATCACCGTGTTGCCCCAACCCATTCCGTGGCGGTGACACAATGGCAAATGCAGCGGTGAGTCTCCGTCGTGTGGCTGCGCGGGATGCCGGGTTCCGGAGACAGGTGACGGACGTTTGTGGACTGCAGAGTGATCGTGTCACCGCCGTGACGAATCATCGGAGTAAGCCCTTGGCATGCGGGCCGTCCGCTCTGAGGATGACAGGGTGACGTTTAACGGGGCAAACCATGTGGAGCTGCGGGGCGTAGAACCGGCTCAGGTATGCATCGGCCCGATGCGGCCGCGCAGGCGGGACTTGGTTGAGAATGTGATACCTTCGTACCACCACTTCACGTTCGGCACCCCCGTCGGCGTCCCTGCCCAACAACCGGCGTCCTCCACTCTTCAACTCACTGCTGAGAAGTCTTCCGGCACTTCATGGACCATCATCAGGTCATGTCCGTCGCCGAGCCAGTCGGTGCGGCCGACCACAATCACTCGACTGCCGGACTTCAGTGTCCGGTGTTTCATTCCCCACTGCACCACATACTGCAGCAGCGCTTCCGCCGGCTGACGGACGATTGCGCTTTTTAGCGAATGGACGCCCCAGTACAGGCACATGCGCCGTGCTGTGTCTTCCAGATGGGTCACTGCCAGAATCGGCACGTTGCTGCGTTGACGTGACAATGCCAGCGCCGTGCGACCGGTTTCTGTCGCGACCACAATCAGGCTCGCATTCAGTTCCTGCGCCACAGCCACAGCTCCGATAGCCACGGCTTCGGTCACCGGTCCTGCTCGACGGACCTGCTGGCTGATCTGATCCGGCACACTCATTTGAGCGGCCAGTGGTTCGGCTTCGACAGAGATTTTTTCCATCATTTTCACACAGGTGACCGGATGCTCGCCGATCGCCGTTTCGCCGGACAGCATCACGGCATCGGTCCCGTCAATGATGGCATTGACTACGTCACTGACTTCCGCTCGAGTCGGCAGCTCATTGGTCTGCATGCTGTCCAGCATTTGAGTCGCCGTGATTACCGGAATGCGTTGTTCGTTGCAGCGGCGAATAATGTCCTTCTGCAGAATGGGAACTCGGCTGATTTCCACTTCGACGCCCAGGTCTCCACGAGCCACCATCACGGCGTCCGTGGCTTCGAGAATCGCATCCAAATCAGCAATTGCCTCCGGCTTTTCGATTTTGGCCACGATGAGCGGGTTGACCTCCGGCGACGCCGAATGGATCAGGTTGCGCAGCTGTCTGATATCATTGGCTGAACGAACGAAACTCATACCGATGAAATCGAGATCATTTTTGAGCGCCCAAATCAAGTCGGACTCATCTTTCCCGGTGACGGTGGGCGTGCTGAGTTTGACGCCGGGCAGGTTCACACCCTGGCGGCTGCGAATCAGTCCTGGTTCAACCACCAGGCAACTCACTGAAGTCCCGTCTTCGGCCTTCTCCATGACCAGCATCGAGACAGTGCCGTCTGCCAGCAGGATTCGGTCACCCGATTCAAGGTCTTCGATCAACTTGTCGTAGGTACAGGTCAGGTGACTGCTGTCCGCCACAGTGTCGTCTTTCACGAAATGAAAGATGCTGCCCTCCTGACACATGACGCCGCCATCAGTAAGTTCTCCCAGACGAATCTTCGGACCGGACAGGTCGCCCAGGACTCCCACAGGAATTCCCAGTCTGGCTGAAGTCCGGCGGATGTTGCTCAGTACGGATTCAAGCCAGTCATGGCTGCCGTGGGCAAAGTTGAGTCGAAAGACGTCGACTCCGGCAAGAATCAGCTGCTGCAGAATCTTTTTATCGGCGCAGGCAGGACCCACCGTAGCAACGATGCGCGTCTTGGCGAGTTTACGAACCAGAGGAACACTGGAAGTGGTCATGGCATCCTGCTGACAAAGTAGTTCGAGGGATTCCGTTCTCACCGGCAGAGTTGGTAGTTTCCGGCTGGCTCAACGAGGAAGTATATAAAACGAGAGCAGTTACAGTGAATCACCGGGCGAAAACGGGAACCTAGAGGCGATGTCCCAGCAGAGTCCATCCCACGCCCAGCAGCAGCAGGCTACCCAAGACAGCAAATGTGATTTTTACGGCACTCCACGGGCGGTCACCCTGAACTTCTCCCGTCGCTGCATTGATGAACACCTGATACGACTTATTGCCAAAAGGATATGCCAGCAGCCACACAGGCAACAGGAGGTGCTTGAAAGTGATTGCTTCGTATCGGGAATCCACGGAATTAATGCGCTGAATGTCTCCACCAATATGTTTCTTCACTTCCTGGAGGACCAATGCATCAATGCGTTCTTTTCCTTCACGGAAACAAGCGTCCAGTTCAACGTCATAGGTTCGCGCCAGATAACCGGCCAGCATTTGCTGATTGAACGGCACTGCCAGATCCAGCGGCCACGGTTCCAGTTTAAGCATGAAGTTACGGGGGAATCCGGTGTTAGCCAGAACCAGTACATCATCGAAGAACCGCTGGAACTGACCACTTGCGGGGCGCCACCGCGTCCTCTGTTGGTAACGTTTGTTTCTTGCCCGTACCGGTCGAGACATTGTAGTGGACGCCACGCTCACCGCTGTAGACAGTGAAGGTCATTGAATCAAATGTGTAGTAGGACAGATACACCCCATTGAATTTGCCTTCGGCTCCCTGTCTGCGGAAGCTGTTCGGAGCAAACCAGCGGGAGCTGACCCATTTCCTCAGATTCTGTTCTGCATGTCGGCGTTCAATCTGAAACGGCAGAACACCGTCTACTGGAATGCGGTTTGCTTCGCATTTGTGTGCTTTCTCCAGTTGAACGGCCGAACCGCAGTAAGGACAGTGAGTGCTCGTTAGCGTGCCAACAAATTCGATGTTGCCAGCACAGGAACTGCACTGCAGTTCCCGATGCTCAGACACCTCTTCCTGCGGTTCCCGTACTGATTTCGCTGTCGGTTTCGTTCTCCATTCCAGGAGGCGAGCCAGCATAGCTTCGAAGTCCTGTTCTTCCAGGACGGTCTCTTTTGAGAGTTCGATTTCCTTGACGAATCCACAAAACCGGCAGGAGAGTTGCTGCTGGCCAATGTGGAACTCCAGATCGGCCCCACAGCCTTCGCAGGGAAAGATTCGACCTGATCCTGCATCGAATGTCTGCCCAACCTCTGCAGACATTGAATCCGAATGGCTTCGTTCGAGCGGTCCGTCGGGATTTTTGGAATCTGCGGTCATTGGTTAGTCAGGGGACGGAGCAGGAGGAGGCGGAGGAGGCGGAGGAGGCGGAGGTGTCTGGAAGGTTGTCGATAACTGTGGGACGTGTCCTGCGGCCTGCCATGAGGACATGCCGTTTGACCAAACCAGAGTGTCGGCCGTCACCTCACCGGACGAAATGCCGGCCGCCATTTGCTGAGCAGAAAACGGGCCGCGCGTTTCTCCGTTAACAGTGACATGCCAGGCAGCCGCAATCGGAGGTGGTGGAGCCGGACCAGCACCAGCCAGACCCGGTTGCATCATGCGGCCGGCCATCGCGAACCCGAGTCCCAGTCCCATGCCCTCGGCTGCACCACCTCCTGACGGATTCTCAGCTGCAGCCGTCATGGCCTGACCCATTTGGTACTGCTGGAACTGACTCATGTCGCCGATCACTCCCATGCTTGTACGGGTATCCAGCGCCTGTTCCACAGCTTCAGGCAGGGAAATGTTGACAATAAACAGTTGAGGAATTTCCAGACCATATTCGTCGTCAATTTGTTCCTGTACTGCCTTCCGAAGTGTTTCACCGAATTCCTGATACTGACTGGCCAGATCGAGCGCTGCGATATTGGATGATCCAATGACGTCGGCAAACGTGCTGATAATGATGGAACGCAGCAATTCAGTGATTTCTTCGGTTTCGACAGCGCTATCGGTGCCAACAAGTTCCTTCAGCAGGGCACGTCCCTCCACAGCCTTCAAAGCGTAGGTTCCGAACGCACGAATGCGAATCGGCCCGAACTCAGGATCTCTTAGCATAATAGGGTTCGGAGTGCCCCATTTAAGATCCGTGATTTGTCTCGTGCTGACAAAGTAGACTTCAGCTTTGAACGGGCTGTCGAAGCCGTACTTCCAGCCGGCGAGTGTGCTTAGAACGGGCAGATTGTCCGTCGTAAGTTCGTAGTGTCCTGGTTCGAAGATGTCGGCGATTTCACCGCGATGCACAAACACCGCGATTTGACTGGGGCGGACAATCAGCTGAGCTCCATTCTTGATTTCGTTTTGATACCGAGGAAACCGCCACACGAGTGTGTGTCGTGAATCATCAACCCACTCGACGATATCAATGAACTCAGCGCGAAGTTTGTCAAACAGTCCCATCGTTGTTCTCCCGGATCGTCACAGGAATTCACCACGGTCGAGAATAGTCTAGCCAGCCGGTAGTTTCGTGCCAGAGAGGTTAAACAGAGCAGACCGGTGGTACCAGTTCTCAAACGCAGGATTTAAAAGATCGGATCACCGTGATATGCGGGAGGACTGATTTTGTGGTAAACGGCGGTGTTTACGGATCGTTCCTGCTGTCTTCAGCCACACAATGTGACTTCGTTTTCCAGTATCCGTGATACCTGTCGAGGGAAGTCTCTTTGTCCTGTTTATGTTGTTTCCAGGTCTGAATATCTTCACACTGAATCCCCTGGTACATCAGTGGCAACATCATGACGATACCTGGCGGCCTGTTCGGCATTTGACTGAATCCCATGCTGCATCCGGAACAATCACGTCACTGAAAATGGTACTTATGTCTGATATCCTGCGTACATTTGCGATTTGAACGTTGCTGACCAGCGGAACCTGTCGTACACCACCTTCATGAATTCTCTTGCCGTCCAGCTGAATCGTCTGAAACTACCGAATCCCATTCTCGTGGCCTCCGGTACTTTTGGTTATGCGAAGGAAGTGGAGGCATTCGTTGACTTCGCAGTACTTGGGGGCATTATCCCGAAGACTGTGACGCCGCAGCCCCGTGCCGGAAATGCTCCGCCTCGTACCATCGAAACGGCCAGCGGAATGCTCAATTCCATTGGACTGGATAACGATGGTTTCGATCAGTTCGTTGACGCGAAGTTGCCTTATTTGCTCACACTGGGAGCGCCAGTGATTGTCAATATCGCCGCAAAAACGACGAGTGAATTTCAGCGAATGGCCGCTGTTCTGAATGCACAGGAGGGTGTCTCGGCGGTGGAACTGAATATCTCCTGCCCTAATGTCTCCGGAGGTGTCGACTTTGGTACTGACCCGGGGCTGGCGGGTGAAGTAGTCGCTGCAGTTCGTAGTGCCGGTGATTTGCCGGTGATTGCCAAACTCACACCCAATGTTACCAGCGTCGTCCCCATTGCCCAGGCCGTTGCCGATGCTGGCTGCGACGCCGTGTCACTGATCAACACATTTCAGGGTTTGGCCGTTGACTGGAAACGGCGCAAACCGATTCTCGGAAATCGCCTGGGGGGGCTCAGCGGCCCGGCCATCAAGCCTCTGGCACTTCGAATCATATGGCAGGTGGCACAGTCGGTTGACGTTCCGATTATCGGTGTCGGCGGCATCCAGTCGCTGGATGATGTCATGGAATTCCTGGTCACAGGCGCCAGCGCTGTACAGATTGGTACAGCCAACTTCTACGACCCGGGCATTTCAGGTCGGCTGGTGGCAGACCTTCAGAGTCTAATTAAGGAACAAGACGTTAAGAGCGTCACTGAGTTGATCGGAACTCTCGAGTGAATGAATGCGTGGCAGCAGACTGGTGCAAAACAGGCGATGGTGTGCAGCTGAAGTCAGATTTCTCCGAAATCCGGCCATTCCAGAAGCGTACTGCCGGTGACGACGACCCATTAACTCCGCATAACGTTGATTCCCGGCAACAGTCGGTTTCGGAAAAACCGATCTATGGTTGCAGAACTCCGGAAAATATAGCCCTGTATCGCATTGACCAGGGTCGATCTGAGCTGCACAACCTTACCACGAAAGAACACTCTCGGTCGTGTGATAGTCAGGCAAATCACCGAGGCAAACCGGGTGCCGGAAGATTTCAACCTTCCGCTATGTGCCGATCCCGTGGAGTGGACCGCTCCGGCGGAATAAGTGGTCCACAGAGGCCGACACGTCCGGGTCGGTCTCAAGCGGCTGTGCCATCTGAGGTTTCATGCGGGCATCAATCACCAGACTGCCTCGGCATCCCCAGTGTTTATCATCCACGAATGATCTGAGACCACTGATGTGTGCTGCAGGATTCGATCGTGTGAAAGTTACCCACAAAAAATTGTTCAGCGACTCCGCGCAATACCGGCTGTCGTCTGCCAGGATAATTAGAGGGAAATCATCCAGATGTGTGGTTGATTCCATTGCTGCGCAAAACCGTGCAACTGCGGGGTCACAGCCATGGGGTTCCGCTGTCCAGACTGGTGCCGTGACAGCAAGCACACCCGGGATACAAATGGAAGGGGCCGAAAAACCGTCCGGCAATCTCAGTTGGGCCGACACGTCGGTCCCCAGCGTTCGGCGTTCCGGACCTGCGGCAGCAATCACCAGTTTTGAGCCTCGATTCAAACCTGCGCCGCTGTAGTCCAGCGTGTCTATCGTCGTGCGTGTCTGAAAATGCAGGTCGCGTGTAAGGTCCACGCGTTTCAGAACATGCGTCAGAAAAGACTCGATGTCATGAATATCCAGCTGTGGATCATCTTCGTCGGCTGCGATAATTAGATACTTGGCTAGCGACAGCTGTCCCTGACCCAAAATGGCGTTGGAAAGTGTGAGAAGCTCCTGCGGACAACGTTCCTGTGCCCAGGGAACATAGCGTTCACTTCCAATCGCCAGCAGCAGTGGATGCACGCCCGAGGCATCAACTGCGTGAACGGCCTTGACTCCCGGTAACACTGCGGGGATCGCCGGTCCGGTAAGTTCATGGATCAACTCTCCGAACACGGTGTCTTCCTGAGGAGGTCGACCGACAACAGTAAAGGGCCAGATGGCATTACGCCGATGCCACACTTTGTTTACATTCAGCACAGGGAAGTCATGGGTGAGACTGTAATAGCCCAGATGGTCACCGAAGGGGCCTTCCGGCAGCTCCCCGTCGGCGACCGTGCCACAGATACAGAAATCTGCCTCTGCGCAGATCAATGGTCGGATCGTCTGTCGCACCATACGGATTGCCCGGTGTGAAAGCGCGCCTGCAAATGCAACTTCCGGAATTCCATCCGGCAGCGGCATCACCGCCGAAAGAATCATGGCCGGCGGACCTCCGACGAAAACATTGACCGGCAAAGATTCTCCGCGTTTCAATGCCGCCGCGTGATGTCCGGCAATGCTGCGGTGAATCTGGTAATGCAGCCCGACCTGCTGGTTAGCCTTGTAGTCATTTCCGCTCAGCTGAATACGGTACATGCCGAGATTGGACTGAAAATATCCCGTGTGGTCAGGGTGTTCTGTGTACACCTGTGGCAGAGTGATGAATGCCCCCGCGTCGTTGGGCCATGATTTCAGCTGAGGCAGTTGCTCGATTGTGGTTTCACAATCCATTACAGGACCGGAGCGACGCAGGGCAGGTCGCATCGATGTCAGAGTTCTCAGAATTCCGGGCAGTTTCCACGGGGCTTTGAGTGCCACATCCGGCGATTTCCTGAGAGCGATCAGAGCTTCCACACCACGGATGGCATCGCGAAAGATAAAACGAGCCCGCTCCATTGTTCCAAACAGATTACTAACCATGGGGAACTGACAGTCACGGACATTGGCAAATAATATCGCCGGCCCGCCGGCCGCGCAAACACGCCGATGGATCTCAGCCGCTTCAAGGCAGGCATCGATTTCGTCGTCGATTCGAATTAGCTGCTGAGTCCTGTGCAGATCATCTACACATTGCCGCAGGTTCCGATATCCCATGATGTTCGTGCGGCTTGTTAGAGGCTGCCGAGTCGGTTGCGCAAATAGCTGGCTCGTGCCGCATTGCGTTCGGCTGTTTTGAGCGGTCCGCCGTGCAGTTTCTGCAGGTGACTCGGCTGAGTATGCACGAACAGTGCGTTGACATCAATGATGCTGATGTCATCAATGATGCCCAGACTGATCCCCATCCTCAAATTGGACAGCAGATGCATCGTTTCATCAGAACTGATGGACCGGGCGCCGGTGAGGATTGCCCGGGCCCGGGCAATCTTGTCATCCAGGGCCTGTTTATTTTCGCGACAGAGCAGATCGCGAACGCGCCGTTCGTAACCGATGATCTGTGGAACCACTTCCATCATGTTGTCGAGTAATTCCTGTTCGGAACACCCGAGCGTCATCTGATTGGAAATCTGGAAGAAATCACCCAGGGCCTGGCTGCCTTCACCGTACGATCCTCGCACCGCCAGGTTAATCTTTTGAGCTGCCTGGTTAACCTTTTGAATCTCGCGAGTCATTCGCAGCCCAGGAAGATGCATCATGACGCTCACGCGAATCCCGGTGCCCACGTTGGTCGGGCAGGCAGTGAGATAACCGAATTCCTCATCGAAGGCGTAGGTCGCCGATTTCTCGATGCCGGAATCCAGACCATCTGCGGCAGCCCAGCACTCGTTTAGTGCAAAGCCGCTCTGCAGGACCTGAATTCTCAGATGGTCTTCTTCGTTGAGCATCACACTGACGTGTTCGTTGGGGCCGACGATGACACCGCGCGGTCCGTCCATATCGGCCAGTTCACGACTGATTAGCTGGCGCTCCATCAACAACTGAGTGTCGAGTTCTTCAAGCAGTGCAATATTCAGAAATTGAAAATCTCGGTGCGGTGTGGTGGCCGTAACGGCGGACCGGAGCGTTTCCACGAGTCGCAGCCGGAGGTCGTCATCGGCTTTTGCCATGAAGGGAAACCCGGCCACATTTCGAGCCAGTCGGACTCGACTGGAAACCACGATATCGGCGTCAGGCCCGTCACCGCGCAGCCAGGCTCCGCTCGATTTCGCCAGATCGTCCAGATAGCCGGTCCCGTTGTTATCATCCGCTGACAAGTTGTCTATCCCGTTTGAGGACAAATTGATACGGCTTTTACCAAGGGCCAGCCGTGTTGCCATTATAGGAGTCCGGGATAGATTGGCAAAGAATCGGTTGCTGTCTTTGTCTGAGGCAGATGATTCACCTGACGTGGTCACACTGGACGACCAAAGTGAGACAATCCGGAGTCGGTAATGCAAATTCAATGGAGTAGGCGAGCAATACTGTCCATCCCGAACAATTGGCGGAGGACGTCGTGCCTGAGCCAGCAGCGAATCTGACCGAGTTGTTTTTCGACCCGATTCGGCGAACGGCACCGGGGACAATCGACTCAGGTTCCATTTATCGAGTCGATGCAACCCGCAGTCCGACGATTCTGCTGGTGGAATAAGACTTGTGGTGTCGAACCACTACGCGGACTGCAGGAACTAAACCAGTTCGCGGATCGACTGCCCGGCGTCCAGCAGGTATTGAGGGCGACCATGGAGGTCATTGACTGTTGTCTTTGAAGCATCGATACCCAGATTGTGGTAGAGTGTGGCGAAGACGTCTTTGTAATGCACCGGTCGTTCAACCGGAGCACCTCCATGGCGGTCTGTCCTGCCGATGAGCTGCCCCGGTTGACACCCGCCTCCGGCAATGATCGCCGGGCCGACACTCGGCCAGTGATCACGACCACCGTTCTTGTTGATTCGCGGCGAACGACCGAATTCACCCCAGGCAATCACCGTGACGTCGTCAAGCATTCCTCGCTCATCCAGATCATCGATGAGGGCTGTCAGGCCCTGGTCGACGATGGGTGCCATCTGTCTCATTCGCGGAAAGTTGTGTGTGTGTGTGTCGAAGTCGCTGAGCGTCAGGCTCACCACACGGACTCCTGCTTCAACCAGTCGTCGCGCTAACAGCAATTTCAGCGAACCTTCCGGGCTTTCACTGGTAATGAATCGTTCGCCTGTGTCGGCCGGAGCACGGTAACGAGCAAGCACCTGGGCCGGTTCACGGCTGAAGTCCAGTGCTTCAGCAAACCGGCCGGAGGTCAGAATGCCAACAGCCTGCTGAGTGAAACCGTCCATTGCATCCATCATTCCTGTCACATCCACGTGCCGCCTGATGCGGTCCAGGCTCGAGAGCAACTGTTTTCGACTTTGGATGCGTCCCAATGACAGCTCAGGGTTGAGCGTCAGACTGATCGTGTGATTGCTTCCCAGTCGAGCCAGCTCACCCTGCATGGCTGGCTCAAGAGGCCTGGTAAAGAGATTCGAGAGGTCAGGCCGAAACGGACCATGAGATGGCCCCAGAAAACCTGGCCGACCGCTGTTGCGGACCAGCGGGCGGCCCTGCATGAGATCCACGAATCCTGGTGCTGTGTTGTTCGTTGAACCCATCAGCTTGTTGATCACACAGCCCATCGCGGGCCGACCACCCAGTGACTTCAGATCTTTGTGGCTGAAGCCACTTTGGCACTGAAAGGCATCATGCTGGCCTGCCGACCCAACCAGTGAACGGATGAACGAGAAGCGGTCCGCTGCCGCTGCCAGTTTCGGGAACAGCTCACAGATCTGGAACCCGGGCAGTTTCGTTTGAATCGGCAGGAACTCACCGCGGATCTCCCGGGGAGCATGTGGCTTCATGTCGATCGTATCCAGCTGCGGTGGACCACCATCGAGATGAATGTTAATGACTGACTTTGATGACGAACCGGTTCCTGCAGCCGCCTCGGCTCGCAGCAGATCCGACAGCATTAATCCACCAACGCCGACTGATCCGGCCGTGAGAAACTGGCGTCGTGAAACATTGTCGCAGTGGCGAATAAATCGGTCGTGAATGGTCAGCATGGTTCATGTTCCGTAGCTAGTCGGCTCGGGACTCAACACAGAATCCCAATTCCTGGGCGAATTTGCAACATCAGCAGGCGATGAATGAGATATGCATGCTATTCCGGTCACCTGTCGTGCCGCAACTTGAAGCTGAATATGGAGGTGATTCGACTCCTGTTGGCCTGCTGGCATAGTGTTTCTGAAGCGAATGTGGAGTATTTAACCGCCCATTCAGCTTGTCGGTTCCAGGGTCACACCAGCTGAAACTCACACTGAATGCCGGGGAATGAATTGATGCGGTCATGGAAATGGCTTCATCTGCGGGAATCGGAAAATGAGAATCACGGTCAGTGCAAAAGCAGAAACACGCCTGTGCTGTTCAGGCTTTTCAAGATGCATCAGCCATGAATGAAGTCCTGCATCTGTTGGAAATGGAGCACGGTGGCCGGATAGCGCTTCACCGCTTGTACGCAGACCGACCGACCGGCCCACCCGTCATCATTGCGCACGGGACTATTTCCAATGCGGAAACCGTTCGGACCCTGGGAATGTTTCTCGTGGAAAGAGGGTTCGACTGCTGGCTTCTGGAATGGGCCGGGCACGGCCACAGCGTGCCAGCCAGTCCAAAGCAGAATTTCGAGTACCCGGCGTTTCACGATCTGTCGACCGCCGTCCGTGCGGTCCTTCACCGCACACAACAGCCAAGGGTGCTTTGGGTGGCTCACAGTGGTGGAGGGCATCTGCCGTTGATGTATCTCACGCGTCACCCGGAAAAGCAGTCCCGGTTCGCCGGAATTGTGACGATGGGGACTCAGTCGACCCACGCAGCACCCCGATTCCGAGAAAAAACCGTGGGTGTCGTCCTTTGGTGCATCACGATGCTGATGAACCGGACACCCAAAGCAATCCTGCCGCTGGGGAACAAACCCGAACCGACACGACTGCTGCTTCAGTGGGCGGAATGGAATATGAAACAACGGTGGTTGGGTGCGGACGGGACTCGACTATATGGCAGCATTGGCCGGACTGACGGTACCTGTCGCTGTCATAGCCGGCAGTCTCAAATCACTTACAGTCAGCGTCCCCAGTTATTGCCTCAGCCGAAGAAAGTACGTAAAGCGACGCAATAGTTTTGGAAGATCATAATCGGAACTCAATGCGGTTTGGGCAGTACTTTCCGAGACAATCCAGATCGATATCGATCCCCAGACCCGGACTGTTCGGAATCGGCAGAAAGCCTTCATTATCCAGCGTGAACGGTTTTGAAGTTAAATCCTCAATGTATGCACATGGAGTCAGATACTCCACGTAATGTGCGTTCGGCAGGAAGGCCGCGATTTGCAGGTCCGCCGCCAGGCCAACAGCCGTATTCCACCCGTGCGGAACGACCTGGATGTTCTGATCCTGAGCCATCTGGGCGATCCGCCGGAATTCGCTAAGACCACCACACTTTGTCACGTCGGGTTGCACGATGTCGAAGCATCGCCGTTCCAGAAACGGCTGGAACGACTGCCGACGAGTCAGCACTTCGCCACCGGAGATAGGTACCGGGGAGGTGCGAGTCAACTCCACGAATCCATCGATGTCATCCGGCGGCAGAGCTTCTTCAAACCAGACAATTCCGTAGTCAGCCAGCATCGAGGCAGTATTGCGGGCCCAGTTGGTCCCGTGAGGCCAGTATTGTTCACTGCCACCGGCGTCAACCATCAGTTCCACATGATCACCCACGACCGATCGAGCGATGCGGATAAGCTGTTCGTCGAATGCACGGTCCCGTCGACCAAATGGTCGCCAGCCCATCTTGATTGCTCGAAAGCCTCGTGCCACAGTGGATTCCAGCCTGGCTGCCAGCAATTCAGGTTCATCAAACAGGATCGATCCATACGGCTTAATACGGTGCCGGTAATTTCCACCCAGCAGCCGGGACACGGGTTGACCGCAGACCTTTCCCATGATGTCCCACAATGCCAGATCGACTCCACTGATGGCATGAGTCACCGTACCGCCGCGACCCTGCCAGAATGTGGCCTGATGAAGCGACTCTGACATTCGTTCCGGCTCCACAGCTGACTCTCCGCGCAGCAACGGCCAGATCAATTTAACTGCTGCCGCTACCAGCTGGCCCGACGTAAAGCAACTGCCATAGCCTGTTAGTGTTTCGTCGGCATACAGAATGACAACGGTGTGCAGACCTTCCTGCGGCTCATGCCCCTGCGGCCATCCTCCGTCCACAGTGGCTCCACTCAGTGGACAGACATCGATTCCAGTGATCTGCACAGCGCCGGCCGCTCCTCGGTTTACATCAAGAAAAAACGGGTTCTCTGGTTCGTCATGTGATGGTCACTCAGCAAACTACCCAAAATACAGTGTGTCGCATGTCTCATTCTGTTGCGGTCCTGGTGTCGCGGTTGTTTCAGTGTGAGCGATATCTATTCTAAGCTGTCGCTGACCGACCCGCTGCGGAAGAAAACGCCAGTCTGCGACTGGAGCGTCCGCTTCATCCAGAGCATATGAAGGAGTTGCATTCACGAAGTCGCCGAAGATACCGTCGTCATCAAGGGGATTCTGCATAATCATGCCATTCAGACATTGCCTGCACCGTGAGCCATTTGAGTGAACGGTCCCGGTGAGTGACCAGCGACTGATCGCCTGCGCATACATTCAACCACCGATGTTTCATTTCTCTGGGGGAACCCATCGACAGGAACCAGCAGAATTCGCAAGTCAGAGTCAAAACATCGGTAGAAACTGCCGGAATGGTATTCCGGATGACCTGATTATGAGGCATCTGCCAAGCGGTCTGATGGAGCCACGCGTCAGGATTCTGACTGATCTCAGACAATCCGCTGCAGTTCTCTCTGAATCATGCCACCCGTTACTTGAATGGTCTGGTCCGCATGGACGAAGACATTCACTTCGCTGCGAATCCCAAATTCCGGCAGATAAACACCGGGTTCGATCGTAAACAGCATGCGTGGCAGAATGCGGCGAGTTTCGTGGGTCTCCAGATTATCGATATGTGTTCCGTTTCCGTGAGTTTCCCGGCCCAGACTGTGGCCGGTCCGATGACAGAATTTCTCGCCATAACCTGCTGCGACAATGATTTCGCGGACAGCGTCATCGACCTGCCATCCCTCAAGTGTTTCTCCAGCCGCCAATGCTGAGCGGACACGCTCAATTCCTGCGTCCCGGCCGGCTGCGACGATACGGAATACGTTCGTATAGCGATCGGGCACATCGTGTCCCGTATATCCACACCGCGTAAGATCGCTGTAGATGCCATCCACATGTGCGTGGCGGGCCCACTGATCGATCAGGACAAAGCTGTCTGCGGTGATGGCAGTATTGCCGCCCGTACCCGTCTCATAGTGTGGGTTTCCGCTGTTCGCATCTACGGCAATGATAGGGGGATGATCGGTCATCAGACCGTTGTCGGAAAAATGCTGCAGTATCATCCGCTGAACTGCCAGTTCTTCGACGCTGCCGTGCTGACGAATCTCATCGGCAATGTACTGCCATGCCTTTGAAAATGCCTCGTTCGTAACATTGGACGCAGCAAGATGGGCGGCCAGTTGTGATTCCGACAGGGTCGCCTCGAACAGTGAAATCAGATCGCCTGAGCCATCCACATCACATCCGAACGAACGTACCAGTTCCACGGTCCCGGCGTCGACACGAGCAATATAAGGGTTAGCGTTGCGGACGGAGTATTCCATCGCAACTCGCGAAGAGCCCGACACGGCATCACTCAGTGCCGTTTCCAGTTCCTGCCAGGTGAGATAAATGGCTTTGTCGCCCGGCAGATGGCTCAGCACTCCGGTTTCGATGCGATGCACAATCTTCCGTGGTGTACCTTCAGCGGGGATGAAGTAGAAATACCGTCGCGTCGCGATCGCGTCGTCGGGGATTTGCAGGACGCGACGGGCCAGCATGTTGCTTCCACGGAAGTCATACATCAGCCAACCATCGAATTGAAATTCACGAAGCGTCTGCTGTACTGCTGCAGTATCAAACATGTTTAATCGTCACGCAATTTATTATGGTAGTCTTGAATCACACTCCGGATCATTCTTAGGTTGATGACGACTTCAGACCTGGCGATTGGTGAGTCAGCCGGTTTCCATGTTCCTGGCAACTTCGGGGCGTCCGGGAATGATTGGTCGACTGACATTGACTGGACAAACAAAGTCGGCTGGTTTCACTGTAAGCAGCGAACACGGCAGAGCCGGCAGCAGTCGCTCGGCTGTGTTGCCGAACAGCATTCCCGGAACCCCTCCGCGACCGGAACTGGCCATGATTAATAGGTCAATGTCCAGTTCGTTAATCGCCGACAGCACACACGCATCAGCGATCCCCTCAGCCATCTGTATCCGGACTCCGTTCGCCAGCGTTCGACAATCGGTTCCCGCCAGCTGATCGTGGAGTTCCTGTTCGGCATCCGATTTTACCTCTGCACGCCACTTCGCGATTTCTTCGTCTGAAGCTCCTGTGCGAGCTATTCGGCGATCAAAATCCGAGTCGACAACATGCATCATTGTCAGCTGAACGGGGAGCGCCTGTCCCAGTGTCACGCCCGCTCCGATGACATCCGTACCAACTTCTGATAAATCGGTTGCCGCCAAGACGTCCAGAACGGCATCATCATCGATTCGTGGTTTGACCAGCCAGACAGGACCCGGTGCATGGCGCAGTAACTTCAGTCCGGTGCTGCCAAACAACAGCTGACTCACCGTACTGCTGCTCCGCGTACCACAGATGATCAGTGTTTTTCGCGATGCCTCTGCCGCGCGCAGAATTTCAGACCATGCCCGGCCGAAGACAACTTCGCTCGTACTCGCAGCCACCTGTACTAAACAATCGGCCTGGAGTCTGCCCAGCACCTCCTCCGCTTCTTCTTTGTCAGTAGCAGCGCGACATTTCGCATCAGATTCAGAACGGAAAAATCGGGTTTCCGGTTCCGAGAGTACGGCGATCAAATGAACCGGGACCCGCAGCGAATCGGCCAGCTGAAACGCCCGTCGAACCGCGATTCTGGTGGCCGGATCCAGATTTGCGACCTCCCATGCCTGTGATTTCGGCATTGCCACACCAACTACAATCCTGTTCAGCACGTCCATATTCAGTTTTACTCAGACACGTCGAGGATTTGATTCGATCACAGTTGATGCGTTACATCAGTGACGCAGCGAAGGACTTTGGCCAATTAGACGTCTCAGCACAACCAGTAGTGCCCGCTCTGTGGTGAATGCTGTGCTGCTTCGTGAGCTGGATTAAGAGCAAATCATCGAACTTTGCTCTACCTTTTCTCAGTGTCCTGAGAGACTGTAAGTGACGCATGACTCACCGCGACACAACATCATGATGCAGAAAAACACGAGCACAACTCTGATGAAAGGAATGATTGCACTTGGATTGCTCGTTGCCGCGGGTGTTGTGCTCTTTGGCCAGCTTGGTGAAGCCAAGGTCTATGTCGGTCAGCGTGTGTATGCAACCATGCCGCTCGAACGAATCGATCACTCTGACTGGGGGCGACTTCTGAAAACCTACGTCGACGACGATGGAATGGTCAATTACCGGGACTGGGGTGCCAGTCCCGCCGATCGTCAGAGATTGGAACAGTATCTGGCTCAGCTGTCGACCGGTGAAACAACTTCAAGGACTTCCTCAGATGCCCGGCTGGCGTTCTGGATCAACGCCTACAACGCTGTGACAATTCATGGCATCCTGCGGGAATATCCGACCAGCAGCATTCGTAACCATACAGCCACAGTTATTGGATACAACATCTGGAAGCACCTGCAACTTTATGTCGACAGCGAGCCGTATTCACTCAATCACATCGAGCATGAGCTTTTACGGAAAATGGACGATCCGCGGATTCATTTCGCGATTGTTTGTGCATCAGTCAGCTGCCCACGACTGCTCAACGAGGCCTACACACCGGATCGAGTTCAGAAGCAGCTGGAATCCAATGCCCGCGACTTTTTTGGCCGTCGCCGGAACTTCCAGCATCAGAGCAGGCAGATGCAGCTTTCGTCGATTCTGCAGTGGTTTCGTATTGACTTCGGTGGCAGTCAGGCGGAACGATTGCAGCAGATTGCAAAATGGCTGCCATCAGACCAGGCACAAGAGGCCGCCCGGTCCGGTCGCGTCAAGGTCCATTACATGGACTACAACTGGAATCTGAACGAGCAGCCGTAACAACGTGGTCGTCCGGCTCCACGTTCCACGGCTCGATATTGAATCCGGATCTCCTAAGCAGTAAAAGCGGCCAACGCCATCCATGGCAGCGCCGCTTCCGTCCCGCACACAGCGAATCCATTCGCCGTCTTATGCGGAAGCGCGAGACCATAGGGAGATTCATCAACAGTGTCAAAGGGAGTTCGGAACAACCGCTGTGTTGAATCCTGAGTACTGACGCGACAGTCCTTCGCTGTCTGAATCCAGGTTCTGAATACCGGCAGATTCTGCCAATTTCCTCTTGCTGCGAGTCCAGTGTTGCCGCTAAAAGCTGGATTGATGACCGGCCATCGGGTGATGCTGCGCATCTGGCTGGTTACCGGGTGCATTCACCGCATTTCAGATGATATACGACCAAGTGAAACTCACATTCAGACGCTCATGCCAACTGCAGTGGATATCAGCAGGTTTGGTATGCACTGCAGTCGCCGGCTGCATTAGCCCGGAAAATACGCGGTTTCCAGCGTTCTTTCGGCCGCATCCTCTTGCCGAGCGTGCGTCATACGAACAGTCGGACCCGTTGTTTGATCCCGCCATCGGACCACCAATGGAAGCTCGCCCGCGCGACTTTGCAAGGCCGAGAACAATTGAACGACGGGCAGCTCAACAGCGGCTGTTGCGTGGTTTGCCCCGCGATCCGGAAGCAATACCGCCCTTTTCGGTTGGACGCCGTTATCCGGCCGCAGTGAATTGATTCGGTGAACGCAGGTGACTGAGTTCGTCGCTGTCTCGTATGGATTCCGTTTGGTGACCTACTGTTTCTCACCAGAAAGTTAAACGGGAATCGGCTTTTTGCCCCAACTATTGTGTGCTCAACGGCATATCCCGGCGAGAACACCTGCGTGTCCTCACTTTACGACGTCGCAGGGTGTTGTCCGTAAATAGGACAGACACCACCGGCCAGATTTCCGCCACAAGCTTCTGAAACAAGCCACACCGATGACAGGATTACGGCCGCCGAGTCCTGTCTATCCGACTAATATAAAACCACATCACAAGCTGCTTTGAGAACGAACTCGCTTTCGTGGGAAGGGGGAGGAAAACATCAGGCTGGCAGTGCTACGATAGTCCCGTCAGATTTGGCCTCCAGTGATCGACGTCGACAGGGTGCGGCTGAATGTAACGAGCACCGTGTGAAACCCCACCGGCTTCAATGGTCATGCTCACGTCTCTCAAGGTGCCAGAAAACACCTTTCACTGCGAATCCGCCAACGCAGTATGTGGTGAGGAATTGATTTTCAGCGAGTTCCACGGCTGGAGTAGTAAAAGAATGCGAAGGAGCGAGCACAAACCTGGTGGATTTCGTCATTAGCGGTGTGCCCTGCTCTTTGCCGTCGACCCATGTGCGCCCTCCGTCGACGCTGATTCGAGCCAGCACACGGCTGTCGTTCTGGCCCGCATTGTGCGTCAGCACGACCACGTTGTGCTGTGTCCACAAGATCGAGCCGCGATGCCCGTACCAGTCGGTCAGGCCGCCAGGAACCAGACGGAAATTCCGGCCGCCATCGGTCGATTCGAACAGCGCGGCCTGCTTGTAATACGGCTGGGGATTTCCGGTGGAGCGCATCATTTCACTGGCATCCTCGTCGGCCCTGACAAGTCGCTGGACCCGCGCACATTCGAGTATATGAAGGGAATTCTTTGGATCGATGGCCAGGGCCGATTCATGGGGGTTCAGGTCAGTATAGACATGAGTGGGATCGCCCCATGTTTCGCCGCCGTCGGTGGACCGGAAGATGATATCCCCAAACAGATCTCCAGATTTACCCCCATACTCGTAGTTTGGCGGTTCCGGTGGACTCCTTGGAGGATTCAAACTTTGGTAATCTTCCGCAGGAACAATCGTCGTTGTGAACATCAAGGTCCCGTCCGTTTGCTCGACGAAGGTGCGGTTTCCGTCCTCGTGAAACTTCATGTTGGGAATACCTGGCGGGAACCTGCGAAAATCGGTCTGCGAGGTCTTCCACGTGCGACCGCTGTCATCGGACCAGGAGACGAACAGATCCTGGCCGTAAAGACATCTGTCTTTTGGATCGTGGCCCGTCGTCTGATGGACCAGCAGCAGGCGGCCCTTCCGATTGACACCCAAACCGTGAAGTATCTGCTTCGGCGGCACATCGGTCAGCGTTACTGATACCGGTGTCCAGGACTCTCCGTTGTCGGTGCTCCTGTAAAGCGGCCCGGTTTGGGTGTTCAGAAAGATCGTCCCGTCCGGATGCCGAAACATGCTCATCATTGCGCGGGTCAGCATTTCGGTGGGGACGATGGTGGTCCGTTTGTCAATCCGGAGCTCGATCCGATGGTCGTTACCTGCGGGTGCTGAGTTCACATGACTGATCAGGCAAAACAGCAAAGTGGTACAGAAAGCGCAGAAGCTTGTTCGAAAACTCATGTCGGATTCCTTTGATTCCACCCTCGAATCACGGTTTCAATTTTTTTTGGTGCATTTCGTTTAACCCACTGTCACAGGCGAGTCAGACCCATCGAACTCACCTGTGACAACTGGTTAGACGAATCAGCGAAACCAAAATGAAAAGAGCTTTGCGTTTTTTAGATGAAATTTCAGCTTGATCGCGCTGCCGGCCAAGTGCATCAAGTCCGACTTTCCGTTCCATGTAATTGTTTGCCGAATCCTGTCCACGTTCACGACATCACAGTCATGTTTGCTGAACCCGGCCAAAGGATTGCCGTCTGCGTCAAGAATCTCGACAAGCAGATGGCCAAGTTTCGCGTCGGCATTGATGAAGAGCCTGCTGCCTCCGAAGACAAATGGCCTGGTGGTGAGTGTTCCCTCGGCAGCTGCCGCATCAATCGAGACAAACCCGTCCAGGCGCAGCTTTGCCAGCCCGATGCCATTGGGAAATCCGGTGACGTTCG
>CAUZPL010000031.1:0-64748 GCA_963581585.1 Planctomycetota bacterium | reverse complement strand
CTGCTGCCTCCGAAGACAAATGGCCTGGTGGTGAGTGTTCCCTCGGCAGCTGCCGCATCAATCGAGACAAACCCGTCCAGGCGCAGCTTTGCCAGCCCGATGCCATTGGGAAATCCGGTGACGTTCGGATGTGCCTGGTGATTGTGATCGATCCCATGACCGGTGTAGTAAATCCAGATCTCATCACCAATGACGACGGGAGCCTGGAGTGGATAAATCGAACCCCAATCAAAGTCGCCCGGATGCTGTGACAGGGGCAGAAAGACGTCGCGATTTGCAGCTCGATGCCAGTTCCGTCCGTCGCAGCTGTAAGTCAATTGCACTGCGCCGCGGCAGTAATCGGGGTCGTAGCTGAACACAGTCATCAGTCCGATCCGCAGTCCTTCGTATAAAAATACTTCCATGTTGTAGAATTGGTCCTGATTGAGTGGGTCATCGGAGTCCGCACTCAGGACGCAGCGGTAATCCGTCCAGTTGATAAAGTTGTCGCTGACAGCCTGGCCGACTCGCCGGATGGAATGATTTTCCGGCGAACGATTACCATCCGTGTCCCAGAGTTTCCGCCAACCTAAGCGCGCCACCGGATCGGAGACCAGACGTTTCCGCACCTCTTTGATTCGGCCTGTCCGATCGCGGACGATCGCCACATATTTGTGGAGACCTTTGTCCCACCAGGCAATCATTTGACTGTCGTGTCCCGGTGGAACGAAGAGGACCGGCTGGCTCTGATTGTACGCGTTCCAGCGCAGGCCCTCGGCGGAGTATGATGCATAGACTTTGTAGTCGTGCCACATGTGGAGCATTTTGTAACGTTTGCCGGGGTCGGACTCGCACTGGTCCCTGAACACACCACTGGCCAAACCGCTGTGATTCATCACAATGTTGTTCTGATTCGTACCACGGAATTGGCAGATTCCCAGCACCGGTTTCTGCCACGCGATACCATCCGTGCTGGTGGCATAACACAGCACGGACTCCTCGTCACCCTGTCCCCTTGTATGAAGGCTGTACCACATCCTGAAGAGCTGCTCGTTCTCTTCGAACAGCACACTGCTGAATGAGACAGGCATGCCCGTGTTCCATGATTTCTGCGTCTTCGGTACCATCGGCAGCACGGGATTATCCAGGTGTTTGGCAGGCTGGTTCAGTTTCTTCACGACTCCGTCCAGTGATTCAATGATATGATCGTTGATGAAAAGCTGCCGGGCGCTGGAGATGCTGAGTGGCGGGTGTAACTGCGACCCCGTTTCGACCAAACGCTTGTCAGACTCAAGCGACTTGATGTCTTTGGCGGTTCGCTTCTCCTCGATGTGCCAAAAAGTTCCGTTCACTGCCAGCGGGTTGCCGGAGCAGTAAACGGTCAGAAAATGGTTGCGTGACAGCTGGACGGTCGGAGTCGTGAACGAGAACCCCGGCGGATCAGGCACCAGCACAAAATCGTGCGAATTATTCATCACGGTTGTACCGCGTCTCGTTCCATCAACCCACGTCTTTCCCCCGTCGAGGCTGATGTTCACCACGAGTCGGTAGTCGCGCTGGCCAGTGGCGGCATGTGGCGCGATGATCACATTCTCCTGCGTCCACAGGATTGTGCCGCGATGGCTGTAATAGCCGAGATAGCTGCCAGGTACTTCATGGAACGAACGGCCGCTGTCTCTGGATTCCAGCAGGATGGCTCCCTTCCATGGCCACGCTCGCCGCGTCTTCGTCGCGCAACAGCATCCGTTGCTTGCGAGTCATGGCGAGGATGTGCTTCGCGCTGTTCGGATCAACGGCATAGCAGGTCTCCGCGACATACGGGTGCACCTCGGTGGGCTCACCATAACTCCGACCACTGTCGCGTAAACGGATCAAAGTTTCGTGAAACCCCGGTCGTGACTGCTCCTCCTGCTGGTAATCTTTCCAGGCCGCATAGCGCAATCCGGCGCCAAGCGCCATCCGGTTCCTGGAAGAATGTGTTGTAGTCGTTGCTGCAAAGCGCGAACGGCCGCTGTGGATTGGGTGCGAGCCTGGCGTAGTCGATGCGGGTGGTCGTCCAGTCCAGTCCGGGGCCGCCGCTTCCCTGACCTTCCCTGTGTTCCGCTGAAACGGATACGAACAGGTCTCTGCCGCCAGGCGATTGATGCATCAGCCAAAGATGGCCGTCGTCACTGACACCAAGTCCCTGAATTACCTGGCGTGGCGGTGCATCTGGGAGTTTGATCGGCAGTCGCGCCCAGGTTTTCCCGTTGTCGCGGCTTGTCAGCAACACGGGCTGCGTCTGCAAGTTCAGGAAGATTGTTCCGTCTGGATGCTGCACCATACCGAGCATTGCGCGCTTCAGTGCGGAACCAGGCGGGACAATTGTCGCTTGCCGGCCGATCCGGATATCGATCCGATGATCACCGGCAACAGCACGCAAGTCACGCAATACGATACGTCTGATACGCTCGTCGTCCCCTTTGATCGAATGACCGACGCGGTCCTTGATCGCACGATCGAGGCCCTCATGTTCTTCCTCGACCGCTGAAAGGCCGAGCTCAACTTCATTCCGGCAGCTGGACAGATCTCGTGCGATCTCAATGGGCGGTGTATGCAGTCGTTCACCAGCGCACACGACAAAGGGTGACATCACAGCGGACACACACGACAACATCACAAGGATCCGGATTCGCGCCATGGTTGTTTCTCCATGAGTGACGACTTCTGTTTGTTGTCGATTTTATTGGCTGTCGCAGGCGAGGACCAACCACGGAAAATTGGCTCTGGAAGGCTCAGAAATTTTGTTCCCGCCACATTGCCAGACGGGCCTGCAGTTGACCCGGGCTCACGGTTCCGGTCGTGGCCAGCTGTTGCACGGTAATCGATGCTACAAGGTTCCCGACAACCGCTGCTTCAGTGCAGCTCGCACCTGAACACAATGCCAGAACGCATCCGGCGGTCGCGCTGTCACCTGCACCGGTCGGGTCAGTCTCTCCGGCAATGCGAACGCCGGGAACCAGCGTCCAGTCAGGATCGGTCACGAACATCCCCTTGGCACCGCGAGTCACGAATACCGGGGCACCCGCTTTCTGTCGCAAACGTACACTCAGTTCCTGCAACTCGTCTGAGTCGACAGTGTCACCGGGCTGTCGATCGTGTTCCCCGATCACTTCGAATTCGTTGGGTTTAATAAACATATTGCGGTACTCATGAATCCTGCGGCGACTGTCAGCCCAAAAAATTACATTCGGGTTGTTGCCGGCCAGAACTGCCAGCTTTTCCCGGACGGTGCTTGTGACAGTACCACAGTCAGAAGCTTCCACCTGATCCATGATGATGACGGCATCGACTCGAGAGACCAGCGCTGTGATTGACGCAATGATCGCCTGTTCAATCTCCGGCGGAGTCGTCTGACGATTCTTGATGTCGATCCGTGAATGTTCGCCCTCCAGCCCAATTATGTTCCTGTCGCGTGGTTTCGTGTAAGTCGGGGTAACACGATCTGGTGTCACGTGTACGTGGCTGGTGGAACAGTCCAGGTCAGCCAGTCCTCGTCGGAGTTCCCACGCTTCACCGTCTTCACCAGAGAATCCGACGGCATGCAGCGTTCCCGCACCCAATGCCGACAAGTTAGAGACAACTGTTCCGGCCGCCCCCGGATAGCAGCGGACGGTCACCACTTGATGGGCAGGCCTGCCGGTCTCCACGCTGGGTTCTTCGAGAGCAGGATCAATGTCGAAATACCTGTCGAGAAAAAAATCTCCCAGTACAGCAATGCGGCTGCAGGAAAAACGAGCGATCAGTTCCTGCAGCCGCTGTGAATTCAACAGAGAACTCACGGCGACGGATCTCCTAGCTGATGCACAAGATTCAGCAGCAGGTCTCGGTTGTCGGCCTGCAGATATCGCATGGTGCCTCCCATACGGCTGAACGACTTATTGTATCGCAGGTAATAGGCCGGATCGGCTTCCGGGGGCTCACCCTGACTCCAGTCCCACGTGGATTCCGCCAGATCGCTCACAAGGATAAAATGCCCATCGATGTGCTGGCCCTGCTGGATGGCAAGATTCTGTGACATCGACAGACACTTCTCAAAAATCATGGGACTCATCACAGCCGATCCGATTGATAAATACACTCCACCGTCTAACCGACTGATACTTTCGGCGTATGTGAGGAAGTCGCGCTGAGCAGTTCTTCCCAGTGCGGCGCAGTGATTCATCGGATGATTGTAGATGATATCGTGGCCGATCATTGGATGACTGGTGAACGGTACACCCGTACGGAACGCTCCGGCCTGGATGCTGTACTGTTTCCACGGGTGCGGGATCTCCAGTCGACCCGCACGCAGATCAAATGCTCTGATCATTCCCAGCAGATCAGCGGCGGCTGCGGCCCGATAAGGATCGGACGAGACTTCGCTGCGAACAAGATCCTCAAGATGTGTCGTTTCCGGAATCTCCAAACTTTCGTTTTCGATCATAGCACCGACGGATTCACCGTAGCCTTTGTCTTCAAACGCTCCGATGTTGAGTGCCAGGTTGATATTGAAACCGGTTTCGTGCCAGTTGCCAAACATTCCCTCGTCTACCATCGGGCCGACATGCTCACAACTCCGTCCCTGCCAGGCGAATTCCCAGTCATGGATCACCCCGGCACCGTTCGTAGCCAGGTGAGTGAACCAGCCGCGCTCAATCAACCGCAGGAACACAGGCCCAAGGCCGTTTTTGATCGCATGGGCACCAAAGGCAGCGATGACCGGTCTGTCGGTGGAGCGCGCATCACGGACACGTTGAACGGTTTCAGCGACCAGGCGTTGAGCAGACTCTGAGAGTTCCGGGCAGGACGCATCCGGTGAGACGTAATCGTACTCAATTCGTTTCTTGTTCACCCTGGTACCGAGCGGATTCATGCGGATCTGAAAGCGGTCCAGTCGAGGATATGGCACTTTTCGATTCCTGTCAGACGTTCCACAGCCATTCGATCAGTTGAGTGGCGTCCTGATAATCGGGCACCACGGCATGAGCCCCCGCAGTGATCAATCGTTCGCGTTTCCATTCGTCCGGCCGGCCGCTCCGTGCTGTTTCGTCACTGGCCACGGCGATTGCCGTACCACCCACGTCACGGACATTCTGGATTTCAACATAACCGTCGCCGAAGCCAAGCAGAGTCGCTCCGTCAACATTGTTATCGGCCAGAATATTCCGAATCACCTGAGCCTTGGAAAATGCGGTGTAATCCAGCTGAGCGCCATAGACATGAGGGCCGAAGAATTCTCCCAACTGCAGGAGTTCGACTTCCTCCTGAACGTACTGTTCGTCGGTCCCGCTGGCCAGATACATCTGCACATTGTGGTCACGCAGGAGATTGAGTAGTTCAAAGCTGCCAGGGACGACCATTCTTTCCGGATTTGTCTCTCCAGACCGCAATCGCTCTCGACGCGACTCAATTTGTGTCATGAGCCGGTCATGGTATTCGATTTTGTACCCAAGAGGGTCCAGTGCTGATCCTCCACGTTGTTTGATCTCGTCCGCCAGCCGGATCATCTGATAGATGGTCTGCTTGCCGGTAAGTTCCATGACGAACTCGGAACAGATTTCTGATAACCGTTCGACCGATTCATTTGTGTGGGTATCAGCCAGGTATTCCACCATCATGGGCACCATCACTTCAGTCCAGCCCTCACGAATGAGGCTCAGGGTGCCATCAAAGTCGAACAGAACCTGCCGGAGAGTGGACCTTGGCCTGAAACCAGCAATCACTTCAACACTACTTCCGGCAATGAACCGGGTGGAAACGTCGCCGGAATTCACCGGTCGGAAATCGTGTTCGATCTGCTCAGTCATGTGGCCGGAACTGGCTGAAGGAGTACAAACGCCGGTTCAATAATGTAATCACCCCGGCTGCAGACGGCAGCCGGGGTGATGGTTGAATCTGATGTTCGTACAGATGCGGGTGTCCGGGTTCAGCGTATCAGACGTCTGTGACCATCTCAAAGCCCAGCTTGTCCTGAACGGCTCGGCTGAGGGTTTCACGGACGACTTCGATGGGGATGCGGTCATAAACCTGCTGAAAGAATCCTTCCACGATCATGTGCATGGCTTCCTTTTCTCCGATCCCGCGGCTTTGCGCGTAAAAGATCTGTTCTTCGTCCACACGCCCCGTAGTGGCTCCGTGAGTGCAGCGAACGTCATCGGCTTCGATCTCCAGGCCAGGGATACTGTCGCAGCGAGCGTCCCGGCTGAGCATCAGCGCGTCGCTCCGCTGGTAACCGTCGGTCTGCTGAGCGACTTCGTCAACTTTGATCATTCCACGCCAGGTCACCCGCGACTCATCACGCAGAACTTCCTTGTACAACAGGTCGCTGTGAGTTCCCTGAGCCTGATGATTCTGCTGTGTGTAGTATGAAACTCTTTGGCGATTGACGGCGAATATCACCCCGTTGACTTCGGCCGTGGACGCTCGACCCTGCAGATTGATGTCCTGATGAATATGGCTCAGCTTGCCGCCCAGACCGACAACGGTCCACTGCAGTGAGGCGGAGTGACCCACATTGCCGGCCTGATGTGCGAAGTGCCAGGACTTTTCATTCCAGTTCTGCAGCTGGACGTAGCGCAAATTGGCGTTTCTGCCCACAATCAGTTCGACGCAGCCAACGTGCAGGCCGTTGATGTCATCACTTGCCGACGTCGTTTCCTCCAGCAGAGTAGCTCTTGCTTCGTCTTCAAGGATGATCAGTGTATGTCCAAAATCAGCGACACCGTTTTTGCTGTGTGCAATCAGACTATGCAGCGGCAGATCCACCTCGACGCCGCGCGGGACGTACATCAGCGTTCCGTCGGTCCAGAACGCGGCGTGCCAGGCGGCGAATCGGTCGGCGTCCGGACAGACGGCCTGGTTGAGAAAGTACGGTTCCAGCAGCGCACGGTTCTGCGTCAGCAGCGATTCCAGATCCCCGAAGAGCACACCCTGTGATACAATGTCATCCTGAACATCGGCCTGTGTGGTATGACCGTCAACGTGAACTATTCGACCACCATATTCCGTTTTCTCTGCAAGCAGGGTGGAAACAGATGATGCATCATGTGGCGCCGCTGCAGGTCGAAATCTGCCGGCATTAAAAACCCGTAAATCCACTCGTTTGAACTCTTCAGGATCGAGTTCTTTGGCGAGCAGCCGTTCGTACGTCGCGTACGCGGCTCGGCGAGCATCAGTAATCCAGGCCGCTTCGTCGCGCGCGGCGAGAAACTGCTCAAAGACTTCGGCATCGAAACCGGCGCGGGAATTGTTCAGTGTCGCTACAGCCATTTATATCTTATCAGTCGTAACCATCCGGTCAGCGATATCTGTATTTCAACCAACACTGCCTTCCATCTGCAGTTCAATCAGTCGGTTCATTTCGACCGCATATTCCATTGGTAACTCTTTCACGAGCGGCTCGATAAACCCCGTGACGATCATGGCACTGGCTTCGCCTTCGGTCAGCCCTCGGCTCATCAGATAGAACAGCTGCTCTTCTGCTATCCTGCTGACGCTGGCTTCGTGTTCGATCGCTACGTCCTGCTCTTCAACTTCGATGTACGGATAAGTGTCGCTCTTGCTCTCCGAATCCAGAATCAAAGCATCGCAAACTACGTTACTCCTGCATTGTGCAGCACCGTCTTCGACTTTTACCAAACCACGATAACTGCTGCGACCGCCGTCCTTGCTAATACTCTTGCTTACGATCCGACTGCTTGTGTTGGGCGCACAATGGACCATCTTGGCGCCGGCGTCCTGATGCTGACCCTTACCGGAAAAAGCAATTGACAGTGTCTCACCACGGGCACCGGGTTCCATGAGGTAAATGGCCGGGTATTTCATCGTCAGCTTACTGCCGAGGTTCCCGTCGACCCATTCCATGAGTGAGTCGCGATAAGCCATGGCACGCTTGGTCACCAGGTTATAGACGTTGCTGGACCAGTTCTGGATCGTCGTGTACCGGAACCGACCACCTTTTTTGACGACAATCTCCACCACAGCACTGTGCAGACTATTGCTGCTGTAGGTCGGTGCTGTACAGCCTTCGACATAATGGGCTGATGCACCCTCGTCGACAATGATCAGAGTCCGTTCGAACTGCCCCATGTTCTCGCTGTTGATACGGAAGTACGCCTGCAGTGGAAATTCAATCTTCACGCCCGGCGGCACGTAGATGAATGACCCTCCCGACCAGACCGCACTGTTCAGTGCAGCGAATTTGTTGTCTTCCGGAGGAATGATCTGGGCAAAGTACTCACGAAACATCTCCGGATGATCACGAAGAGCTGAATCTGTGTCCGTGAACAGGACACCCTGCTTAGCGAGGTCTTCCTGCAGGCTGCCATAGACGACTTCGGATTCATACTGAGCTTTCACACCGGCAAGGTATTTCTTTTCTGCTTCAGGAATGCCCAGTCGGTCATATGTCCGGCGGATATCGTCGGGAACATCGTCCCAGCTGCGACCCTGTTCTTTAGCCGCTTTCATGTAGTAAAAGATATTGTTGAAATCGAGATCCGACATATCGCCGCCCCAGCTGGGCATCGGTCGGGATTCGAAGATCGCCAGCGACCTCAATCGAAAGTCCCTCATCCAGTCGGGTTCGTTCTTCATCTCTGAAATCTGCGCAACGATCTCAGCATCCAGGCCCTTGCGGCTTTTGAATTCGTAGTTGTCCGTCGAGTCATGGAAACCATACTGGTAGTCACCAATTTCGACTTCGGTTTTGACGGGTGCGTCTGTGGACATATTGAATCGCTCCTTTTCTGGTTCGGACTCAGGTTCTGCGGATATTTGACAACAGGTCGTCTAGACTGCTGCGGTCGCGACAGCATTATCGGCTGCGGCACGCGGATGTCGTTCACGAACGCTGGCATAACCATTGGCATGCAGGTCGTGAGCAAGTGTCGCGTCACCGGTTTCAACAATGCGGCCACCGAGCATGACATGTGTGAATTGAGGTGGATTGAATTCGAGCAGTCGTTCGTGGTGCGTGATGATCAGCACGCCCATGTCCGGTCCCGAGAGCTTTGCCAGACCTTCACTGACAACTCGCACGGCGTCACTGTCCAGACCACTGTCGGTTTCGTCAAGGATTGCGAACTTCGGCTGTAACATGGCCAATTGCAGGATTTCCATGCGCTTCTTTTCGCCTCCGGAAAACCCGTCGTTGAGATACCGACGTGCAAATTCGGGTTTCATGTTGAGTTCGTCCATGCGAGCCCGTATTTCCCTGCGGTATTCCCGCATTGGCACCAGCCCTTCTCCTTCTTTACGGTCGGGGTTGCGGACATTACTGACCGCATGGCGAATGAAGTCAGCAACTTTCACTCCGGGTATCGCGACTGGATACTGAAATGCCAGGAACATCCCCATGCGCGCTCGCTCGTCGGCTGCCAGTTCCGTGATGTCCACATCGTTGATTTCGACTGCACCGCCGGTAACGACATAGTTGGGATGTCCGGCCAGAGCATAGGCCAGCGTACTTTTGCCGGATCCATTGGGCCCCATCAGTGCATGAATTTCTCCCTGACAGATTTCCATGTTCACGCCACGCAGAATCGGAGTGTCGGCGACAGAAACGTGCAGGTCGGTGATCCTGAGCAGACTACCCATGATGTTTTTCGTTCCTTTTCTAAACCTGAGAACCCTTGTGCTTCCCGGATGACCTGCTGCACTTCCGACGAGACTGGCCGGTCAACTCCCTGGGCACTCCCATCCGCTGTCAGAATCCTGTTCGACGCCGTGTCGGATTTGAACGCACCAACATCACACGTTCAGTGCGGAGTAACCACTGTGGTGAGGTACTGGCAGCTGAGTTTCACCGCGTGTCACTTTGCGAGCCTTAATCTTGTCCTGAATTCGCATCAGACCTTCGAGCAGTGCCTCCGGACGCGGCGGACACCCGGGCACATATACGTCTACAGGAACCACCAGATCCACGCCCTTCACCACGTGATAACCGTGCTTGAAGTATGGACCTCCGCCCACGGTACAGGCACCCATCGCGATTACATACTTCGGATCCGGCATCTGTTCGTAAAGTCGACGAACACGACTTGCCATTTTAAATGTCACTGTCCCGGCGACGATCATCAGGTCTGCCTGTCGCGGTGTGGCACGAAACGCACCAGCCCCAAAACGGTCAATGTCGTATTTGCTGGCTCCCGTAGCCATCATCTCGATAGCGCAACAGGCGAGCCCGAATGTCATCGGCCAGATACTGGACTGCTGTCCCCAGTTCATCGCCTGTTCAACAGTCGAAGTGATAACGTTTTCTTCGAACCGTCCCTCGATCCAGGTCATCGTCTTGAAGTCCTTTGGTTTTTACTTTGTTTTCTGCCTGTCAGTGCAGGTACCGCTGTTCGCCAACTCTACCACGGCTGGATGTTGATTCAATCGCGGCAAACGCCTTCCAAGATCTGAGGAACGGCCAGTGCCCCGACAATTCTGCGTTGTGCACGGTCTATCATCTCACTTCAAACTCACAGCAATGATGACCGTCACGACATCGGTTCACAAACTCCACGTTGACCCCCAACACCTGTTCCAAAACTTCTTTCTCGACCTCGCAAATTGTTTCATCCACATCCGCCAGCATGGGGAATGGGCAGTTGGTTTCCCGAAGAATCGGCAAAGCTGCCGAGTGATCAGATTCGGTATTGAAGCCGCTGGATTTCATCTTGTCGGCCAGTTGATCCAGTCGCTGTTCTACTGTACCGGATTCCGGCAACTGCCGTCGAAAACGTTCGGCCATTCGATCGCGGATCCGCTGCAGTAGTGAGTTTCTGAGGGTTTCATCTTCGACCTCTGAAATCACCTGCCAAAACACAACTGCCATCTCGCGGTAGTCTTCACCCAGTGTGTGGAGACCATTGTGATTAACCTTGTAAATCTGACGAGGTCGACCACGACCGGACGACTTATCCTCTGACACCAGCAATCCCGCTGACTGCAGACGTTGAATTCTTGCACGCACCGCTGTCCGTGTGACGTTCAATACGTCGCATAATGACTGGATATCCGCACCTCCGGAGGAGTGAAGATGTTCCAGCAACTTACGATCTTTGGCGCCAAGTGCGGCCATTTGTCACGCTCTGTTTCTTGAATGCCGCTTCACAGCGGACCTTGGACGGGCCAAGAAATTCCCAACGCCTCGGGAGGCGCAGATCACCTTCATTTTATAGCCCATCGCCATTTAGACAATTTCTATTGTCAAAATTGTCTAAAATGCGAGATTTTCCCGGTAATGCAAACTCGTCCTAACTGAGTTCTGCCGATCGTTCTGCGGAGGCTTGAACGGCGTTCATCAGTGCAGCACGAATCCGTCCGACCTCCAACGCGTGGATTCCGGCGATTGTCGTACCGCCGGGGCTGGCCACAGCGTCTTTTAGCTGAGCTGGGTGGTCACCGGTCTCCAGCACCATGCGCGCGGAACCCAGTAATGTTTGGGCTGCCAGACGAGTTGCTGTTGTACGGGGAAGCCCCATCCGGACTCCCCCATCACTCAAAGCTTCAATGATTTGAAATACGTATGCGGGACCACTGCCGGAAAGGCCCGTCAGTGCGTCCATGAGCTTCTCCGGAATTGCTTCGACGATCCCCACAGATTCGAGCAATGCACGAACCAATTCCATATCTGTGGAGGTTGCATGACTGCCGGCACTGATTCCGCTGGCTCCGGCACCAACGAGACAAGGCGTGTTTGGCATCACGCGAATCACTCGTGTGTCACAGTGAAGACGGTCCTCCAGCTGAGATAACCTGACACCGGCCGCGATGGAAACAACCAGCTGTTCCTGAGGGATTCGGTCTGTCAGGACTGCCAGTCCCTCCAGAATAACCTGTGGTTTTACGGCCAGAATCAGCACATCAGTCTGAAACAAATCCCTGTTTGGCTCGTGATGAACAACCACGCCGTCGCCCAGCGAATGTTCAAAACTGGTGCGGGCCTGCGGCAATGGATCGACGGCAATAATCCGGTCGGGCGAAAGTCCACCGTTGCAAAAACCGCGCGCCAGTGCAGTCGCCATGCGTCCGGCTCCGAGAAACCCAATCGACGTCTTACTAATGTCCATCACTGCTCCTGTAGTCGAGTTTATTGACTCTCATTGTTCCGTAATGTGTCCCGGTTGATCCATGCATCGTAACGTCTGGCGGCGATTTTCAGAGAATTCTGTCATTTCATCTGATCATGATGATTCGGGCAGGGGCCCGGCGGAACGGCAGATTACGGAACGGGATCGACGCTATCTGGAACTGGTCAAGTTAACGGGTGGATTCGGTTGAGGCTGCGGAAACGACAGAAGTCGCTCCAGTTGCATCAACGAAGATTGGCCTTAGGATTGCCCGGCGGTGCGGCGACCGCCAGAATCGATGCGTCGAAGGGACCACATTTTCGGGAATTGAACGCGAGGAAATCAGCATGGCAGCGCAAAGCATGAATCGCCGTGATGCCCTGCGCAGCGGCCTCGGAACCGCCGCGCTGCTGGCCGTCAATCCTTCCCGGCTGCTGGCCGAGGACGGAGTATTTCCGCCGACACGCGTCATCACGCGTGGTCCCCGGCATCACTGGTTCGGTTATTACGACAAGTTGCAGTTCGATCCGTCGGGCCGCTTTGTGCTGGGTATGGAGGTTCCCTTCGAGCACCGGTCGCCTACGGCGAAGGACGTGATCAAGATCGGTGTGGTGGATTTGCAGGACAAAGACCGCTGGACCGAACTGGGGCAAAGCAGCGCCTGGAACTGGCAGCAGGGCTGCATGCTGCAGTGGCTTCCCGGATCCAAGACGCAGGTACTGTGGAACGATCGTGCGGAGGGCCGGTACGCGTGCCGCATTCTGGACATCGAATCAGGTGAAGGACGCACGCTTCCGCACCCGGTTTATGCGGTCAGTCCTGACGGGAAGTCGGCTGTCACCCCCGATTTTCGGAGGATCGCCGACGTGCGGTCCGGTTATGGCTACGCAGGTTTCCCCGACCCGCATGCCAGCGACCTGGCTCCGGTCGCAGCCGGCATCATCCACATGGATCTGCAGACCGGTGCGTCCAAGCTGATTCTGTCGCTGGCCGACGTGGCCGGGATAGGTACGATTCCCAAAAGCGAACCGGGTATCAAACACTATTTCAATCATCTGCTGTTCAGCCCGGACGGGTCGCGGTTTATCGCCCTGCATCGCTGGCGTTATCCCAAAGGCAACCGGCTCACGCGGCTGATCACCGCCCGGCCGGACGGCAGCGACGTGCGGATTGTGATCCCCAACGGCTACGCATCGCATTTCATCTGGCGCGACCCCCGGCACATTTTGTCGCAGTCCAAAGACTTGCTGGGCAATTCCAACTGGGGTGACTTTCTGTTCGAGGATCGTGAAGGCGGCAAGGTGCAAGAGATCGGCCACGATGTCCTGGACTCCTCGGGCCATCTGAGTTATCTGCCGGGCAACGCCTGGATTCTGAACGACACGTATCCCAAGGGAAAACAACGTCTGCAGACGCCGCACCTGTACCACGTCTCCAGCGGCCGACGCATCGACCTAGGTCACTTCCACCTGCCGGCGGTCTACAGCGGTGAGTGGCGTGTGGACACGCATCCACGATTCAGTCCCGACAGCCGCTACGTCTGCATCGATGCGCCGTACAAGAACGAAGGTCGGCAACTGCACTTGATTGACATCAGCGGAATCGTCGGATGATGGCGCGGCGGCTTCAGCCGCGTCCGACGGCCTTGTTCAGCGGCAGCATCAGTTCGCGGGCGAACAGTTCCATGCTGTGCAACCAACTGGCCTTGTCATCCCAGTCGTAGCTCATCAGGACCAGCGTCCCGAACGCACAGGTTTCCTCGATCAACGCCAACAGCCTCTTCAGAACCTCGTCCACGTCGCCCGCGATAATCTGTTCACTCATCAGAAAATCGAGCCGGCATTGCTCGCCGGGCCTGTCCAGATCGCGCTTGTAGATACCGCGGCCGAGTCCCTTGTCGAACAACCGGCTGATGTATTCGTAGTTCTGTCCCAGCGAGTTGCCGTGGGCGCGGTCGACCGCGTCGGCCGTGGTGTCGGCCAGAAAAATGGAACGGCAGACTTTCCAGTCAGAACGGCCCGGCACCCATCCGGCCTGTTCCGCCGCATCGGCGTAGGTCCACCACTGATCGGCCACCATGTTACCGGTAATCAGGCAGTGTGAGAAAGATTGAAAACCGCGCTGCCCGGTGGTCTTCATTGAGTACGAATTGCGGCTCATGGCCAGCATTGAGATCGGGGGTTGCGGCTGCTGGCAGGGTTTATGGATGAAGCCGATCAAGGTCTCTTCGTCAACGTTGGCCTTGAGCTGAAACTGCCAGTAGGGGCCGCTGTGCTCGTATGGCGGATCGACACCCAAGTCTGTGCATTCTGCTGCTGTGACCGGTACATCAGGCTTCCGCCAGCCAACAGGGCGACGGCAAAAAACTTAAGGTGAACAGAAAAAACGACGGTGACACAGCTAACGGGGAAAGAAAGAAGAAGGATGGTCCGAAGGTGATCGAATGCGACGATGTTTCTGAGCCGGAAAACCGGATCGACGGTGAGATGAAGTGCGCGGCGGACGGCAGGGAATTGCAGTTCAGATTCCACAATCAGTCGTGAAAAATCGTGCTGTGGACCAGCCGAGTTTGTTGCACAGTGACCAAGCCGGAGTCTCAGCACATAGAGTGCCCGCGGACGTGTGCCGGTTGTCAACGCTGCCTGATGACCGTCATAATATACGCATCTGCGTTCATACTGACCGCGTTCTTTACGTATGGGACCTCATGCAGCCGAATCGACGTGACATATTGACGTCCGCTGGTCACGGTTTTGCCGCACTGGCTGCATCCGTGATGCTGTCGGAAGATTCAAAAGCTGCGGGGGCAGACGGTGTTGTCGAGGTGTTGCACCATCCGCCGCGTGCAAAGCGCGTGGTTCAGCTGTTCATGGCTGGTGCTGCCAGTCACCTGGACCTGTGGGATCACAAGCCGTTTCTGGATGAGCATCATGGTGAACCATCGGATTTCGGTGAACCCATCGAAGCATTTCAGAACGGACTCGGCCCGTGGATGAAGTCGCCGTTTCGTTTCACTCCTTACGGTGAATTCGGCAAGAAGCTGAGCGATGTTGTGGCACCGCTCGGGGACTGCGTCGACGATATGGCGTTTGTTCACAACGTGATCGGTAAAACCGGCGTGCACAGTCAGGCCACCTATCTGCAGGCCACCGGTTTTCAGCGACCCGGGTTTCCTGGCATGGGATCGTGGGTGAGTTATGCCCTGGGAACTCTCAATCGAAACCTGCCATCGTTTGTTGTGCTGCCTGATCATCGCGGCTACGCCAGCAACGGTCCGAAAAACTGGGGCTCCGCGTTTCTGCCGGCCAGCAGTCAGGGCACCGTCATTTTCCCTCAGCGAGCAAATCCGATTGCCGATCTCACGGCAGAATCGCCATTTGTGACGCCTCAAAGTGAAGCAGATGGACGCCGCCTGCTGCAGTCGTTGAATCAGCGGTATAACGAACAACGCCCTGGCGATTCGCGACTTGACGCGCGTCTGCGTTCCTATGAACTGGCAGCAGCGGTACAGTTGAGCGCCCCCGAAGTTTTTGATCTGTCGGGCGAAACGGAATCGACATTGCGAACCTACGGCCTGGACCGAGTGGGAACAACCTGGCCTCAAAAGATCAACGCACCTGAAGAAATGGAGTACTTTGGCCGTAAGTGTCTGATTGCACGGCGGCTGCTGGAACGTGGTGTCCGCTTCATCCAGATCTGGTCCGGCAACGACAATAGTTTCCCCAGACGTAACTGGGACAGCCATGAAAACATTGAACAGGATCATGGTCCTCTTGCCACGGGAATGGCTGTGGGCACGGCAGCACTTTTGAAAGATCTGAAACAGCGGGGTCTCCTGGAAGACACCGTCGTCCTGTGGACGACCGAGTTCGGTCGACTGCCATCCAGTCAGCGTGGGGTTGGTCGCGATCACAATCCGTTTGTGTTTACGAACTGGTTGTGCGGCGGCGGCATTCGCAGCGGAACGTCGCACGGTCCGTCCGATGAGTGGGGCTACAAGCCACTGGACCGTGACAATCCAACACAGGTTTATGACATCCACGCAACAATTCTTCATCTGCTGGGGATCGATCATAAGCGTCTCACAGTCCGCCACGACGGTATCGACCGGCGGCTGACCGATGTGCATGGTCATGTGATCGGAGAATTGCTGGCCTGACTTGGTCCTGATGTCAGAGTGGGAGACGGACGATGGTTGAGACTAGGCTCTTGCCGCAAGGTCGTGGTCTGTCACTGTCGGCGGCGACGCGACACGTGGAGTCCGCAGTCGGTCCGGGGGACGAGCTGATCCTGTCATCGCCCGAGGCCTTCAGTTGTCTTTTGAATCGGAGTGCCATCAATGCGTTATGTGTTTGTTGTTGGATTATTCTGCACTGTGGCAAACGTCCGGGCCACCGATTCTGATTCTTGGATTGAGTCTAATCTTGATTCTATGGCCGAGCTGTATGTGTACCTGCATACTCACCCGGAACTGTCGTACCACGAAAAGGAAACCTCAGAGAGAATCGCTGCGGAATGGGAAGCCAGCGGGTATGAAGTGACGCGTAATGTAGGAGGTTACGGAGTCGTCGCTATTCTGAAAAATGGAGGTGCCTCCACTGTCATGCTCCGGACCGATCTGGATGCGTTGCCCGTCACCGAAGCAACTGAACTGGACTATGCATCAACCGTGGTTGTCACCAATGCCGATGGCAGCCGGACTGGTGTGATGCATGCGTGTGGCCACGACATTCACATGACGAACCTTGTTGGCGTGGCACGTTATCTTGCGGAGCACAGGAATCTGTGGTCGGGAACCCTGATGCTGATCGGTCAGCCGGCGGAGGAACGAGGCGGTGGTGCCCGGGCAATGCTCAACGATGGCCTGTTCAATCGGTTTCCCAAGCCGGATGTGGCTGTCGCTTTGCACGTTGCTCACGATCTGGCTGCCGGCAAGATCGGTTATCGAGCCGGCTATGCGCTGGCAAATGTCGACAGCGTCGACATTACGATGAAAGGGCGCGGTGGACACGGGGCAGCGCCGGAAACGACAGTTGATCCGGTGATTCTGGCTGCTGAACTGGTCGTATCTCTGCAAACAATCATCAGTCGCGAAATCAGTCCGCTCGAACCGGCAGTGATCACTGTCGGCTCCATTCACGGTGGCACGAAGCACAACATCATCGGCAGCGAATGCCGTTTGCAGCTGACGGTCCGCAGCTATTCGGAAAATGTTCGAAAACATCTGTTGAGTGCGATTGAACGCAAAGCCAGAGCAGTCGCCACCGGGGCTCGGGCTCCTGAACCGGAAGTTGTTTCTTCAGAAGGTACGCCTTCGCTGTACAACGATGATGATGTCGCCGCCCGACTCGCACCCGTGTTTGAATCAACACTGGGAAAACAAAACGTCGTGATGGCTGAGCCCGTGATGGGCGGTGAAGACTTCAGTCGCTACGGCAAAGCAGGTGTCCCCATTCTCATGTACCGTCTGGGAAGTGTGAGTCAGCGGCGACTGGATCAATACAGCATGGCAGGCCAAAGCCCACCGTCTTTGCACTCTCCGATCTACTATCCGGATGTGGAGCCAACACTCCGCGCAGGCATCGCCACTATGTCTGCCGCCGTACTGGAATTGATGCGGGTGGCTGACAGTGTGGACAAATAAACCGTCTTTCAGAACAGATACCCGGATGCCGTGGCAATGAACGACACAATTGACAATGACAGTCCTGGACCACAGCCAGTATCAGTTGGCACCGACGCACCGGTGGAAAACGACAGCACAGCACCAAACCCGGTGTCCGGGCAACAACGATTTCTCACCTTGTGTCTGCTGGCAGCGATGATCTTTCTGACTGGACAGTGGTTGTGGCTGAGCGCGAAGCGACCGGAGCCTTTACAATGGCATCACGGAACGTCTTTTACAAAATTTTTTCGCGTGGACATCAATCACGCCACGTGGGTGGAGTGGATCCAGCTGAAGGGGATTGGCGAAACGATGGCCCACAGAATTGTAGCCGATCGGGAGTACAACGGTCCGTTTGTGTCGATTGACGATCTGCTGCGTGTCGACGGAATCGGTCCCGCAACGCTCGACGAGATCCGGCCATGGCTGACGGTCGGTTCCGGTGACAGCGCAACACAAGCCAACAACAACACAACCCGTCCGCGGTATATCTCGGTCCTCGCTCGAAGGTCATAGCCCGTGGTCGACACCGGCAAGGCGGACTTCTAGTGATGCTGCGGTTGAGTAGTCAAGACGAGAAATGACTGATTCGATGATGATATCACCCGGCGCTTTTCGCCGACCGATCTTCGTCTCCGTCGGTGTCTCCGTGTTTCTCTGTCTTACTGCTGTCCCGGGATCCGCCGCCGAACTCACCATTGGCCTGAAGATCACATCGAAACTGACGTTTCCCCATACGCCGATGTCGGTGACGATCGACTTTGCCGAGCAGATCCGTCAGGGCAACCACGACGGGGTCCTCGATGCAAACTCGATCCGGGTCATTAACCGGGCCACGGGTCGGATCATATCATCGGCACGCACCGAGGACTTTGCCTACTCGGACCGCGGTCGCGTGGAGTGGGTGATCGCCGATCCAAAGCACACGGCCTGGAGCATCCGGTTCCGCACCGCTGAGGCCCGCCCCGCACTGAGTCCTCAAGGGTATGTTCCGGCCATCGGGGTGGGTGACCTGCTCAGGTACAACGCCGGTCCCCATCGTCCGATCACCTGCTTCTTCCAGGCAGAATTACACGACCTGACCGGCGACGGGCGGCCCGACCTGGTCGGCAGCTGGAACTATGCCTACCGCGACGGTGATCCCTGGGCCGCTCCCATCCTTTACCCTTCAATCGACCCCAAGCAACCCACCCAGTTCGGCAACCTGCAGCGGCTGCGGTACTTCGAGCCGAAGTCTCCCGAGTCCATCCGTGACCTGCACACCGCCTACAGTGCCGTCGACTGTGTCGACTTCAACGCCGACGCCCACCTGGACCTGCTCTATCTCAACGCGACCACACGGAAGGCCCGCATCCTGCTGGGGACATCGCGCCGGCAGCCGGGTGGCGCCCCGATCTTCGCCGCTGACCTCTCGCTCTCGGTACCACGCACCAACACCTGCCAGGCCGTCGATCTCGACGGCGACGGCGACCTGGATCTCGTCTTCGGCCGCCAATGGCTGAAAAACACCTCCCCCACCGGCTGGCCGTTGAAGTTGGAACCACCCGCTTCGCACGGACTCCCCGAAGGCTGTGCCTTCGCCGATCTCGATCACGACGGACGGCTCGATGCCATCCATCACACAGCCCCCGCCGGAGACGCAACGGGTGGTCGACTGACCTGGAGACGACGACTCGAGGCCGACGGACTTAAGTTCGCCGACCCCGTGCGACTCGACGGGATCATCGAGTCGGACATCACGATGGTCACGGCCTCGCAGGTCGATGGCCGGACCATGCTGATCATCCAGTACAACGCCTACCAGCACCTGGCCATTTATCGCCAGGCAAAGCCCCGCACCGATGATGCCAGGCGGTTCGTCGCAGCAGTTTGCTTCGAACGTCTGGGGCGGGCCGAATCTCCCGATGCGGTGCTGTCACTTTCCGACCAGGCCTGGCCATCGTTGTGCGACTGGGAGAACGACGGGGATCAGGACCTGTTGGTCGGCGGTGGCTACGGCTGGCCACAGATCGTGATCAATTCCGGAACCGACGCCCGGCCCCGCTACGAAAACGCTCGCCGGATCCTCTCCGCCGGCAAACCGATCCGCCTGCTCCGTAACCCGCTCCTCGGCCTGCCCCACAGCGGCCACAACATGGGCTATCCCTACCCGGTGCTGGTGGATTGGGATGCCGATGGTCGCCGCGACCTCTTCTGCCCCAACGAGACCAACCGGATCTTCTGGTTCCGCAACCTCGCCGACCACGGCGGTGCTCCTCGCTTCGGTCCACGCCAACAGGTCCTCTGCGACGGGTTCCCCGACTCCGCGGAACTCAAGACACTCTCGGCCACCCGTGCTGCCTCGCGCCAGTCCAACAACGGCGTCTACCCGTTAGAGCCCAAGCGGCCATTCATGTGGCGGACCGGTGCCGCGGTGGCCGACTTCAACGGCGATTCCCTGCTCGACTTCGTCACCTGCGAGGGATCCGTCTCCCGCGCCTCGCTGTTCATCCAGTACCGCGACGACCGCGGCAATCTGAAACTCAAACGGCACGCAGTCGTCCGGCTCAACGACGGACGGGAACTTACCGGCAAGGTGGCCGAGCGACAAGCCACATGGACCGAGTCATTCCGGTCGGTCGACTGGAACCGTGACGGGCTCGTCGACCTGGTCTACAGCACCGCCGGCTCTCACCACGGCACGCTCGAAGGAGGCAGCATCTACCTGCTCAAAAACGTTGGCACCCGTACGGCTCCTCTGTTTGATGCCCCGCAGACCATGAAGTGCTATGGCCGCTCGATTCGCATCACCAACCACGGTCCCCACCCCTGGGTCGGCGACTACAACGGTGACGGTCTGCCCGACGTGATCGCGTGCGTCGAATGGAGCGTCTACCCGTTCTTTTCTCACGCTGCGTTGATGATGGACAAGCCGCCCACCACCAGACTGACTGCGGCGGTCCCGGTTGATCGCCGCGACCGCTAGCGGGCCGGCTTGTCGAAGTCGAGCGTCAGCGGCGCGCAAAAAAACCTGTAACAGTACGGGGTACCGTACCCCATCGACCGGCCCCGCAGGCCCTGCTCCAGCACCTCCGCCCATCACTGCGGCTAACCCACGTAGTCGGCCGTCGTCGTGTTCTCGAGGTTGGCCACCAGCCACTTGCAGAAGGTCACGTGACCTGGGAACCAGGCGTCGGTGTACTCCTTGGGGTAGTTCACCACACGGTAGCGGTAGGACTCGAATTCGGCCACCGACTGCTTCCCGGCGGACACACCGGGCCGACTGGCAACCCGAAAGGCAGGCGACAGTCAATGCCATGTCATCAGGGAATATGAAACACACCCATAAGCTGTCGAACTCACATTGACAATCGTTGTGTCCATTTCAAATCGGTGATTACCTGGTTCTGCGTGTTCTCGCGTCGCTGTGTCGGTTAACATGGCAGCCAAGATATTTCAGCGGGCCGTCCATCTTCATTCACACGGACTCTGACGATACAATCAGTCAAAATGCCAACGTCTTTCGCTTCGGCAGGGAGCGGCGGCTGGCCAAGTCTTCTGTCGGGCAAATGGGCCGTTCGTTGACAAAAATGTCTGTGGATTCAAAATCCCTTCTGGAACTCGTTTCAGTACCTACCGAGATCGAAGCCGCTGTTATCGTTGCGGCGCTGGAACGCAATGGAATTCAGGCAGTCGCTGCTGGTGCCCTGACATCGGGGTTCAGGGCTGAGGCACCTGGCGAAGTCCAGGTTCTTGTGAAACGATCTGACGCCGATCGAGCAGAACACGTTCTGCGGGAGAGTCAATCGCAGGATACTCCGATCGATTGGTCACAAGTCGACGTGGGTGAGCCGGAAGAATAGTCGCTGACCAGCACTAATCATTCTGAATGATCTTTGCGGAAGGCTGTTATCTTTGAGCGTGTTCGTCGCGCAGGTTAGGAGATAGGTATGATTCGTTTTGGTGTACTCGGCGCAGCCAAAATCACCCCCATCGCGCTGGTCAATCCTTGTGAGGATGAAGCCAGGGCTGAGATTCACTGCATGGCTGCACGCGACAGGGCTCGGGCAGAGAAATCTGCCCGCGAACACCAGATACCTGTCGTGCATGATCTATACTCTGACGTCATCAACGACCCGACGATCAACGCAGTATACAACCCATTGCCAATCTCACTGCATCATGAGTGGACCATCAAGGCATTACAGGCTGGCAAGCACGTCCTGTGCGAAAAGTCCTTTGCTGCCAATGCCAGGGAAGCTGCGGAAATGGCAGAGGTTGCCGAAGACATGAACCTGGTGCTGATGGAAGCGTTCCATTACCGCTATCACCCGGTGTTTCGTCGTGCCCGGCAGGTGGTGGAGTCCGGCCTGCTGGGGCAGGTACGCCGCGTGGACGGTATCTTTCATATTGAGATCGCGGGTGCGAGTGACATACGTATGAATTATGCGACGGGTGGTGGAGTCACCATGGACATCGGCTGCTACCCCATCTCCTGGGTGCGACACATTACCGCGGAAGAACCGAATGAGGTCACCGCATCCGCCGAAGTTGGGCCACCCAATGTTGATACCTGCCTGGAGGCCAGATTCGGTTTTCCCAGCGGCATTCAGGCAACCATTTCCGGTGACATGCGGACAGGTGCTAAAAAACGTATGGATCTGAAGGTCACGGGGGACAAGGGCGAGATGATGGTGACCAACCCGCTGGTGCCCCACAAGGGCCATCGTATTGATCTGGAGATTCAGGGCGAGAAGACCGTGGAAGAGCTGGACCGCCGTTCCACTTATGCTTACCAGCTGGATGCCTTCATCGAAGCGATTGAGGAGAGCAAACCACTGCTCACCGGTCCGGCGGACGCAGTCCGGCAGATGCAGTTGATCGATCGATGTTATAAAGCTGCAGGACTTCCGCTTCGTGGCCTGGACCTCTAAGCATCAGCCGATCAACAACTGTCCGGTTTTCTTGGGCAATGATCACGACGGAGCGTGATGGCAACTTTGTGCTGCAACAATTATTGATTGGCCGGTGCCAAGTGACTCGCAGCCCGTATCACCCGCCTCTTTGAACAGTGGAATCATTGACACGAGTCTTTTGCATGACGAAAGTTAATTGTAATAAAGGCCTTCCTGAGTGATTTGATTACGAATGGTTTGCAAGTCTGGTCAGTGATCGAGGAGCCGTTATGAAATGTCGCGCCGCGTGTTTTACCGCCTGGGCCGTCGTGCTGAATGCGGTGACGCTGACCGCTGCGGATAATGAAGCAGGCAGCCCGCCAGCCTATACCTGCGAAGGCTGGTCGACGGTCGGGATGGGAGGTGTCGATGTCAGTCCGGAACAGCTTCGAGCGATGCAGGAGGGTGACTACCTTCTCCATGCCAAAAACAGTCGTCTCAGAAAGCTGTCAGTTCAAAAGATCAAGCTGCCCCACGATCCGTGCGGACACGTGCAGCGGGTTGCGTTGTTTGTCGGTGCGGATAAGACTGTCTACGCTGCGCAATGTTCCGTGCTGTCACAGTCCTCGGATGGTGGCAGGACCTGGACACATCTGAGACAGCAGACTTCCGGAAGCACCAGCCCGGAAAATATTTTTACGGAGATGCGCGTCCTCGCCGACGGAACCTGGATTCAGAGCAGGACTGAACAGCCTGGTGAGATTGCGTTTCTTAAGTCGCACGATCAGCGGGGGTCGTGGCGCGAGGTCAGCCGTATTGGCCAGGAACTCAATACCCCCGACGTGCGGGGCAGCTGCTGTGAGGTGCTTCGTGACGGGTCACTGGTTGTGCCGGTGACAGCTGTGTATTCAGACGAGGACTCGGAATGGACCAGCGGCCGTCAAGCTGCCACTTGTGCGATTCTACAGTCCCGAAGCGCAAGGCGTGCGGTCGGGAAACACGCACCTTCATCTCATTTTGGATTCCCAGAAGAAGGTCGGCGTAAATTTGGGTTCCCGTAGCGAAGCCGACAGGTACTTAGAAACCTCCAGTAAGGCAGACGGTTTGGACCTGGTCTACGTCTCTTATCTTACACGGCCGGGGGTGACGTACATTAGCAATGACTACACCCGGGACGACTTCAAGAAGCTGTCCAACGGCGTCCTGTTCGCAAACGGCGAGGAGTATCGACACGCAGGTCGGCTTGTCGACGGCCGCCCTTCCATGTCCTACGGGCACGTGATGTTTCTGGACATCAAGAATCTGGTCCACCCGGTCAGTCTGGGCCCAGGTCTCACACCCGGCGGAAAGGCAACGGACCATGTTCCGCTGCGAATCGGAATCCGCAAGGCACAACGTGACGGGGCGGGCGTGGTGTGGTGCCATGGTACACGCGGCCTCGAAGATATACCCAGCCTGGTTGCCGGACTGCTCGATGCCCAAAACATCTACGATGGCGGGAACGACGGAACGTGCAGCTCTGTGTTTTACCCTTATCTGAACGCCGGCTTCAAGGTTCCGTTTTCAACAGGTACCGACTGGGGATCTGGGATTTCTCACGTGTCTACGTGCCAACCTGCGGCCCGATATCGAGCAAAGACTTTCTGCGCGCCTTGTCTGCCGGACGATCGTACATCACCAACGGAACGTTTCTTGAATTCCAGATCGACAATGCCAAAATCGGAGACACACTTTCGATTACCGAACCGAGCAACGTGAAGGTTGTGGCGAGGGCCGTCGGCCGCGGCGACTTTGCGAAGTTCGAACTGGTTCACAACGGTCAAGTGATCCGCGCCGCCAAAAGCAGGCCGGTGGCGAATCACTTCGAAGCAAATTTGGATCTGTCCGTGAAAGTCCGTGAACCAAGCTGGCTTGCCGTGCGGATTCCAACCGAAGGCGTTTATAACATCAGATCGCGCTATACCGGCAAGGGAACAAACGTGCTGGGGAAGGTTCTGTTTGCCCATACCAGCCCCATCTACGTCGAGTTTAGTGGAAAAACAATTTTTCAGCCCTCGGCAGCCGAACACCTCATTGTTGATTTGCGAAAGAGTATTGCGACAATTCAGGCGAAAGGAGTGTTCGCGACGGACCAGGAACGTGCAGGAGTCTTGGAGATCTACCACGAGGCAACTGCAGTGCTGCAAGAGCGACTTAAAAAGCACGGTGATTCAGCAACTCGATAAGAGACCACGCCAAGCGGTGATGATTCCAGGTTTCTTCGCAGACTGAAAATGTGCCGACTCGTAGTTTTACGAACAGTGTCGAGTTTGGACACTTGTTTGAGGGATTGTTTGTATTCGTTGTCATTTGTTTGGAGCCGGTAACGATGTCCGATAATAAGAATCGACCGCCAGCAGGCCAATTTGAATTAGCCGCGGAGAAGTCGTCTCGGCGCGACTTTCTGCGTTTCTCTGCGCCGGCGGTCGGATCATTTGCCGTCGTCGATGCTTTCACGGGTTTTCTGTACAGATCATCACGTGCTGCTGCCCCTAAAAGAAGTCTGGGATACGGGAAGATGGTTCCCACCGTCGACGAGAATACCGGCCTCGAATTGCTGCAATTGCCAGAGGGATTTCGCTACATCTCTCACGGATGGACCGGTGACACTATGTCCGACGGGGTGACGACTCCTGACCGACACGATGGAATGGGTGTCATCGGGGCAGACGGCGATCAGTTGACCCTTTGCCGCAATCACGAAGTGGAAAAGGCGCGTAAAGCATTCGGGCCGCCGTCCATCACCTACGACAACAAGTGCGGGGGCGGTTGCACCAAGCTGACCTTCAACACGAAAGAAGGCCACTGGCTGAAAAGCTGGGCTGGATTGTCCGGAACAAGCAGGAACTGCGCCGGGGGACCCACGCCGTGGGGAAGCTGGCTTTCGTGCGAGGAAATCGTCGGCAATATTTCCGGAGACGACAAGTTCGATTACAGCACCGATCACGGTTGGATTTTTGAGGTTCCAGCCGATAAGCCGACGACCGCCGATCCTTTGAGAGACATGGGTTGCTTCATTCACGAAGCGGTGGCTGTCGACCCTGATACGGGCTACGTCTATGAGACCGAAGATAACAAGACGTCGGCCGGCTTTTATCGGTTCATTCCCAAACAGAAGGGTATACTGGCCAAAGGCGGCAAGCTGCAGATGCTGAGCGTCGCTGGTCGCCTCGACCTCCGCAATGGGATCCGTAACGGCCAGACATTTGACGTCTCGTGGGTTGAGATCGACGACCCGCGACGTGGTCATTCGCCGGGCACGATGGACTTTCTGGGCGTTTTCTCTCAGGGAAAGAGACTGGGAGGTTCCACGTTCGCGCGTCTGGAAGGCCTCTGGTACGGCAATGGTGTCGTGTATTTGGTCTCCACTAACGGCGGCGACGCAGAAAACGGGCAGGTGTGGGAATACGATCCGCGCACCGAGCAGCTTCGGCTCGTGTTCGAGTCGCCCTCTGCGAAGGTCCTCGAAAAGCCCGATAATGTCACCGTCAGCCCGCGCGGTGGCATCGTGCTCTGCGAGGATGGCGATTTGGCTCCGCAGCGCCTGCAAGGGCTCACTCCCGACGGTAGGTTGTTCCCATTCGCCGCCAATAACGTTGTGCTCAATGGTGAGAAGAACGGCTTCAAGGGCGACTACCGCCGTCAGGAATGGTGCGGCGCGTGCTTTAGCCCCGATGGGAAATGGCTGTTCGTCAACATGCAAAAACCGGGCATCACCCACGCGATCACCGGCCCATGGAACGACGGCGGACTCTGACAGAATGGTGGGGTGGCATCGGGATCCCTTAGCCCGAGACACACCCATCGAATGCGGCTGTCTGAGAGCGTGTTTTCTAACAGCATGTCGAACAATGGAAAGGCGAAGCTCGTATGCTCAAAAAAACTCAGCCGACGGGTAAACGCAGAAAAATCATGATTGCGAAGCTACTGGATTGGTGGATCTCAGCCGACACTGCCATGGCCACAGTGTCCGTGGTTTCGTTGCAATCGTTATCACCAGGTAACGGAGGACATGGACAGCCAGATCACGTTCAGTCGTGATGGGATCTTCTGCTGCCGGCCGAAACGCCGCGCCGGACCTGTATCTGCTTCGGAAAGGACAACAAACTGCGGCAGGTCGACGGGAACGCTTTCCGGAATTCCGTAAAGTCGGCAGCCCGCAGAGTGGCGGCTTCGATTCTGCGGCCAAAGTGTTTGACGACGAGTTCACCCGTGCGCACGCAGTCGCTGAAGTGTCTGGCAGAAATCTGTTCACGAATCGGCCGTCCGACTCCAACTGCAGCATACGCTCCGCCCTGCGGTAGACCACGCAAACAATGAGCTGCGTACGCTTTTTATCCCCCGTTTTTTGCCAGGCGCGATTGGGGAATGACGATACCACAACCAAATCCCACGACGACACCGATCAGCGATCCGATCACGGTATGCAAAACGGGCAAAACAGCCGTCAATGCTCCACTACCGGCCAGCAGCACCAGTGCAAACATGAACAGGCCGCGCGTTAACTGGCCGTCATTTCTTCGATAGGTAACGGTTGCGCCGGCGGCTGAAAAAAAGCCAATCGTTCCTCCCAGAATTTGTGAATTACCTGTCATCCCCGCCAAAATAATCAGACAAAAGACCGGGACGGAAAAGAGAAACATCGACGCCAACAACCCTCGGGAGGCAGCGAACACATTGGCCACCGGAGGAACTTTGTCTGGATGCTGCCGGTTCAGTTCCCGTTGAATCTTTTCGACTGCAATCGAAGCTTCCCATCTGCTGAAACCGGTTGCTTTGATGATTAGAATGATGGCTTGGAGATTGTTTTTTGCTTGCGCCCGCCTTTTCGAGAAAGGAAACAGGCCTTTCTTTTTCACGGCTTCATCGTCCAGGAAAATCTTCCGGATTTCTTCCAGCGTCTCCTCAGACAGCTCGAGTGGTTCTGTTGCGGAGCCGAAAGTTATCGACTCGTATTCTCGAATCACCCGCAGCAAAATCATGCCGCCGAAGTAGCAACACAAATAAACGCCGAACAAGCCTGCGAAGAGGCCGTGATTCTCCCAAATATGCGCGTCGATCGATTTCATTGCGAAGTAAATCCCGTGGGCGATGCCGATCGCTCCCAAAAGACCGTGGGCTGCGAGCAAACGGCACGAGAGGGATTCCCGCTGGCGTCTGCATTTCCTTAAATAGTGACTGAAAAAGTAATTAGCACTTACCAACGCCATGAGCAGGAATAAATAAAATTCTTGAACGGCTTCGAATTCCGACGTATGTGGCCCGAGTTGCTTCACGTAATCAGCGTGTGTCGCGAACCACCGCAGGAACGAATTCTCAACCCACAAGTAGTAAGCGGAGCACAGTAGTCCCAGCATCAACAGCGAGGCCACTGCTGTGATAGCCCACGGCCGGCGTTTTGACCAACTCCACAGCTTGCGGATTGGGCCGGCCGGGCGGCTCAGGATCGGCTCATGGTTCAGAAAACGGCCCAACTCGTCGGCGAGTTCCTGCGCTGTTCGATATCGTGCGTCCGGGCGTTTCTCCAAACACTTCAGACAGATGGTCACCAGATCAGCTGGGGTGTTGGCATTCAACAGCCCCGGTGAGACGGGCTCCTGTTCGAGCACCTGCATCAGGGTGTCCAGCGGCGTCTCGGCCTGGAAGGGCGGCCAGCCGGTCAGCAGTTCGTACAACACGGCTCCCAGCGAATAGACGTCGCTGGCCGGGCCGATCAGGCCACGATTCGCCGCTGCCTGTTCCGGCGGCATATAGCTGGGAGTTCCCAATACGACGCCCGACGACGTTAACTTCGAGTCACCCTCGATTCGTTTAGCGAGTCCGAAGTCTGTGATCCTTGGCTGATCGGACTGATCGATGAGAATGTTCGATGGTTTCAGATCACGGTGCAGCGTTCCCTGGCCATGGGCGTAGTGAATCGCCTCGGCGATGGTTTTCACGTACTGGGCTGCCTTCTTGGCGCCCAAGGGATGCTGGCGGACGATCTCTGCCAGGCTGGAGCCACAAACGTAGTCCATCGAGAAGTAGTGCTGTCCCTCATGCTCGCCGACTTCATGAATGGACACGATATTCGCATGCTGCAGATTGGCGGCTGCTTCGGCTTCCGTACGAAACCGCTTGACGTCCTCCCCGGATGCCAACTGACCGGCCAGGATCATCTTCAGGGCAACCGTGCGGTTCAGTTTCACCTGCTGAGCTTTGTAAACGACACCCATGCCGCCTCGGGCAATCTCGTTGAGCAGTTCGTAATCACCGAAATAATGAATGTTGGTCCCCCGCGGTAAAGTTGACAAATCGCTCTCTGACCGCGCGACTGTCGCGGCTTCCGCTGCCGTTACCTGGTCATTGGCTGTATTTTTCAGCCCAGCGGAGAGCAGGCACCTGGGACACAGTCCTTCGGGGGCTTCCCGGGGCAATTCCGCTCCACATTGGGGGCACTGTCGTGTTTTGGACATCAGATGGTCTCCCTGAGAGTTGTCTGTCACCCTCTTCTAAAGCAACCACCAGCGACCGTTACGAAGTTTTTTGGATTCAGGAACCAAGTGTGGCAAAAAGGCTGCGGATTTCGTCGTCCACGTCGCTCGGTTCCGCCACTGTTTGCGAGATTTCATCACGCAACAGCGCTCGATACCGCTGCCGCAGTCGGTGGGCGGCGACTTTTGCTGCCCCTTCGGTCATGCCCAGTTTCGCGGCCGCTTCGGCATAGCCACCGGGGACTGTCTCGCCGGTGATAAACAACTTCAGATGCTCGAACACCTGTTCTTTGCCGGCACGTATCAACTCTTCGCGCACCCGGTCGAGCACATGGTTAAGCAACGTGAGCACCCATTGTCTGTCGTAGAGCCCATCCGGAGTCAGGTCGTCTATTGGCTCCAGGCTGAATCGTGTTTCGCCCGATTCGAAATCCAGTGGGATCGGCGCCTTCCCGCCGCCTCGTTTGAGGGCTCCGGCTTTGTCCCGTTCATTCGCCAGAAAGTTCTTGAAGGACGTCAGCAGGAACGCGCGGAATTTTCCACGTCCCGGCTGCGCGACGGCAAGGTAGTTCTTCTCCAGAAGCTGGGAAAAGAACTCCTGCGTCAAATCTTGCGCCTCGTCCACATCCCGCACCCGACGCCGGACGTACGCATAAAGTGGGTACCAGTAAGCACCGCACAATGCCGCCAATGCATCGTTCGAACGAGTCGACGATCGGAGACCCGCTGCCAAGACAAGGCTCCAGTGAGTGGTTTGGAAGTGACGATCGCCTGGCGCGCCGCCGGATCCGTCGTTTTCACTGCCAGCACCCATGCACCCGATGGTACGAAATCTGTGAACCGATTTCGACAGGCTGCTCCTGTATTTCGGTTTGCGCAAGATTGTGGGTTACTGTCATGTTCGCAACAGTGGACGAGTGCCGGCGTCGGTTCGGAGTGCCGAGAATGGACCGTATTATGAAACGCCCTCGCGAGGCAACATCTCATAATCCCCATTGTGTTCGGCTGTAGCGAGCGGCTCTGAGCGGTCGGATTGCCGATGACGACAAACGTGTCGATGCCACAAATACGGTTGTTCGCGAATGTACCAGGCCGAAAGCGTCAAGGTGCATTTTCGAGGTACACGGCGAGTGATTAAAGAACGCCGACAACCATTTCATCAATGAATAACCTGGCCACGCAATAGGCCCCGAAAATCTTTCGTTCGGTTTCTCAGACCGACGCAGGTTAAGATGGCGACCAGAACACGTTCGGCATCGTGTCTGCTGCTGTGTACAGAGGATGTTTCGGCGCACCTGATTTGTTTCTGGCAAGGCAGTAGAGCGGTGTTCCAATGACTCTACAAACCTGCTTCGCCCGTTCTTCACCACATTGATTTCCCCAGGCCGCGATGACCTTCCCGACCTGCGATTTCCAACAGCCGATGGCCTCATCGTTGGCCGGCCCAACGGGATCCGCTGCTGCGCGCATGACCTTCGGATCAGTTGCACGAAAGGCGAAAGCATTCATCATCAGTAAGCCGTTGAATCCCCAATCTTTTGCAAATCGAATGCAGCGACGGATTGTCGGATCATCTTTGGTTTCGTCAGCCGTTGATGGGTTCAGGCCAATAAACATCACCTGCTTCGCATGCTCATACCAGCCCCACCGCCGCCAAAGAACGTAGCGATAAGTCCGACACTGGGAAAACTCAGCTCCACTCTGAATTGTACTGTCGATGAGAAGTGAATCCTGTTCCATTGCCTGGTCCTGATTTTTCAGGAACGCACCCAATTGTCGATTAACGGTTCCTGCCGCCTTTTGTGATCCCCAGTGACACGTCACATTGAAGACCACTGTCCGACGGCAACGTACAAATGAAAATTTTCGAGCGCTACCTCTTTATGGACGACGGTTCGCGTACGGTTCCGTCGCGGCCGATGGGAATTGAACGGGCAGCGGGCGTGGCTCCCGGTTCAAGGATTGGCCATTTGGCAATACTCGCACCGCGTGGACGTGGACTCATCGGCCGGCGTGGGTGCCCCTTCGGCTGATAACAGATTGTTGCCAGGTGCGGTGTTTGAATTCGTGCCCCGCCCCGACCGCGGGAAATCATCGCGGCTTCGAGAATTCCCGTCGTCAAGTACGTTCGTTCGACAGGATTCGGAGGAACTCCGGTCACGAAGAAGTCCTCGATGTTGATCCCGAGGTAACTAAACGCGGCATGTGTCGGTCCGGTTTCGGTGTGATATTCCAGAGACTGCGTCTCCTTGCCCTGTTGCTGGGCATAGGCAAATTTGCGAACGTAGCCATCTCCGAGCATCAATACCGCAGCCTTGAGCCCATCAACATACTCGATGAGAAACACGTGAGGATCGGCAACCTTTGTCGGTTCGAGCGGGCCCCGCCCCTTCTCGATTCGGCTGAGCGCTTCATTAGCCAGCCGCAGTGACCACTTGCCCTCCTTCTGGGCGCGCCACACGTCGTCGCCAGCGAGACACTGCACCGCTCGCACGCCGGTTTCACCACCGCGACGTCTTTCGACCTGGGATTGCAGTATCTCAAGGGCGTGAAATCCATACCGTTCAGCCATGTGAAAACCGATGACCAAGGCCTGATCGATCGGCTCGCCCTGGGGATGTTCCCAGCTGGGATTGCGCCACGCGACCGGCAGCGCCGAACCGGCCCACAACGGAATCTCCATGCTCCTGGCAGTTTCGTACATCCATTTCGCATCGTCCCAGCGGTAGGATAAGTGTTTGTCGTTGAATATTGGAATCGGGCGATGTGCTTCACCGATGACCCCAACGATCTGTTCAAAGAAATGACGGCGAGGCAACATCTCCTGACCCAGCTTCGAGACCGGGTAGTCGCCATGTTCACCGATGAGCAAGACGGCATCGACAGCCAGTTGGTCACCGCCGAGTGTCAGCGCGGATCGAATACTTTCATACAGCGGGATGTCATACTTATGAGCGACCTGCCGGCCGACATCGCGGTCATGAATCTGATCGATATACAGCGAAGCGATCTCAGTTCGCGGCGCAATCAGTCCTTTGTCGGTCGGAAATCCACGCAGAAATTTGTCGACCAGAACGCCAGCATGACTGTTCGGGAAAAAAGTGGTCACGACAGCTGCAATTCGTGTGCGTGTGTTGTGGTCACGGGAATAGCGGGCATTTGCGCCGGCGACATTCCTGTCACGCTGCAAAACACCGGATTTGCTGTCGCAAGAACCACGTTTCGGCGAACCGGTCTCAGTCGCTCCCAGCCGGGGGACACCCGGTGCCGCAGCAACAATTACAACACAAATCAGAACGGACTCTCGCCATTGCATCACGCTTCTCCTTGAAGTTCGTGCCGGAACCGATGAATCAGGAAACCCAGGTGTTCTAATTGGTGATCCTGACGTTGACCAACTCACGGCAAAAACGCACAAGAAATATGTCCGCAGCAACCTGTAACAGATGTCGTCGTCAGATTCGACGTCGTGTTTTGTCCGGATACCTGCTAACGAGCAGAGTTCTCGCAGGTGACGACTGGGTCGCTAGCCTCCACCGATGAAGATCGGATGGTCTGTGCTCGAATCAGCCCACTACTCAAAGACGATTCTGTTCACCGCGTGGAGGAGGCAGCCAGGAAATCCTGGCGCGACTTTTTTCCTCAGCGAGTATTCGAGTATCTTCGCAGGATCGAGAGTGTATCAAGTTGACCATACTTGTGCCGACACTGAACAGGAAGTCATCATGCGGATCCGAGACATCAAATCCATTATTCTACAGCACGATATGGAAGAAGAGCCTGGTTTCGTACAAAGATATTTCATCCGGAAATAGCGTGATAATTCTTCATGAACTTTTCATCTTTCAGAATCGTGCGATTGAACGCGGAACTGTTTCCGATCACCAGCTTCGAGCAGGAAATGTACGACAAACACGGCATGACACCTTTAGCCGTCGAAGTACATTCCCTTGAAAGGCTGGTCGAACAGGTAAGGGATGCCAATGCAGTGATGGTTGTGTCACAGTCACTTCCTGCAGACGCCATCAACGCCATGCGGCGCTGCCGAGTGATTTGTCGGCTCGGTGCCGGCACGGACAAAATTGACATCACAGCCGCGACTCAAAACGGTATTGTGGTGGCGAACGTGCCGGATTTTTGTGTCGAAGAACAGGCCGACCACGCATTCGCGCTTCTGCTGGCCGTTGCCCGCCGGCTGAATGAAATGCGGCAATGTATGCTCGACGCTCGCTACCACGACGGTCGTGAACAGTCTCGCCCGTTACGACGAATTCCCGGTCGCACGCTGGGGCTGGTTGGTTTCGGTCGTTCGGCCAAAGCAATGGCCCGCCGGGCCTCCGGGTTTGGTCTTCGTGTACTGGCCACGCGGAGAGATATGGCCGCTGTCGATCCGGAAGCAGAATCATCGGGTGTCCGGATGGTGTCGCTGGATAACCTGCTGGCACAGTCTGATTTCGTGTCGCTCCATTTGTCGCTCAACAACGATACACGCCACCTGCTGGACAGAGAAGCGCTTATACAGATGAAGCCGGGAAGCATCCTGATCAATACAGCGCGCGGAGCGATCGTTGATGAAAATGCACTGGCCGACATGCTGGAATCCGGCCACCTGGCTGGAGCGGGGCTGGACACATTCGCAGTCGTCGATGTGCATCATCCGCATCCAGCATGTCCGACACATCGGTTGTTTCGGATGGAAAACGTCGTTTTCACGCCTCACGTGGCTGCATTCTCGGTCGATTCGAGCAGGGAGGTCGGGTACGGATCTGTTGCCAACCTGAGTAATGTATTGTCGGGCCGGTGGCCCCCTGCCGACCGGGTCGTAAATCCACACGTCAATCCGAGGCACCGGTTATCGTGATTCCGAAGGCAACCGATTCATTGTGGCTCGATCCTGATGTGCTTCAAAAAAGTCTTTCTCCGACAGTCCTGAAATTCTCATGAATCCTGCCGTTAATCATGCTTTAACACTAAACCCGGCGAGCGCCACATTTTTTCTCCTCGGTTTTATGATGGTGTCCTGTTTGCGCCTTGAGAAAGTCAGGAGAATCCCGGACACGGACCTCTGTGTCACAGACGGTCGTTTTGAGGTCTCACCCGGAGTCATTGAGGTCACTGCGATACTGCCAAACGTGTCCGTCAGCCAAACCGCCAAGCAGTACCACGATACCAGTAATTGTCTCGTTTCATCCGGTCCGCTGCGATCTGTAACACTCGCTCGCGTTTGCCCGTCGGTTCGATCAAACTGGCGATTTACAGCGAACGTCCCCTGGAGAATCGCGGCGTGTCACGACAGGACGACTTAGCTCTGCTTCGGGAGTTCACTACGAGTGAAAGCCTGATTCGTCATATGTTGGCGGTTGAATCGGCGATGCGAGCTTATGCCCGAAAGTACGGTCAGGATGAAGAGATCTGGGGCACGGTCGGGCTTCTGCACGACTTTGACTATGAGAAGTGGCCTGATCCACCCGACCATCCACTGAAAGGAGCCGCCATTCTCGGCGACCGCGGATATCCGCAGGACGTGATCTACGCAATCAAGTCCCACGCAGATTACCTTGACGACTGCCCGCGTGTCTCCCTGATGGACAAGGCTCTCTATGCGTGCGACGAATTATGTGGATTCATTTGCGCCTGCGCACTGGTGCGTCCAGGACGTCTGGGCGGTCTGGCTCCGAAGAGTGTACGCAAGAAAATGAAGCAGGCGTCGTTCGCCGCCGCGATTCATCGGGATGATATCATTCAGGGTGCTGAGGATCTGGGTGTCGACCTGAATGAGCATATCACTTTCGTGATTGCAGCCCTGCAGTCAATTGCGGATGAGTTGAGGCTTACGGCCGTGGAGGAGATTGATCCGTAAGGCCACCGGGCGCTCAAAACGGACGCTGACATTCAGTGTAGCAGTGAGGACAGAAACTGTCGCAGAAACAGCGTTGTCGTCGAGCCTGTCACTGCGATCGATGTCTGACAATGTGCAGCACCACCGGTTCGATCCGGCTTTCGACTCTCAAACCGAACTGTATCAGGTGTCTGTGCATAACCGGGCCGAGCTGAGAGATCGCACCTTTGCCAGCGTTGAGTTAACGTTCCGGAGTTGTGGACAGTTCGTGCTTGCCCGGTGAGAGTCGCCGTTTGTATCCTGTCCATCTTGCAGACCATCATTTTCCGTCAGAGGCGTTTCACCCTGGAATCCATATGCCAGGCGTACAAACGTGTAGGGTGGCGTCTCCTGGCGAAATATATTTACTGCCGAACCAGTGCTGCCGGATTTGTCATGAGGTGGGGCAACGACCATTGTGAACCGTCGCTTCGTGTGTGGCTCCACCGTTGCGACGACGACAGGCTTGTCTGTTGAGTTAAATTACTATCAGGAACGGAGCTCCATGATCGCATCAACAGACGAGAAAATGCTCTCGGCAACGAAGGAGATTGAACCGTGGATGATCGATATCCGCCGTCGTCTGCATCAATGCCCGGAATTACTTTATGAACTTCACCAGACTTCCCGGATTGTCTGCGACGAATTAAACAAGCTTGACATTCCGTTTGAATCAGGGATCGCTGAAACCGGGATAGTGGCAACAATTGGTCGGGACGATTCAAGCTGCGTCATGCTGCGGGCCGACATGGATGCCTTGCCGATCGAAGAAACGGCGGATGTCGGGTTCAGGAGTAATAACGCCGGAAAAATGCATGCATGTGGCCACGACTGTCACACAGCGATGCTGCTCGGAGCAGCAAGAATTCTCAAGCAACGCGAAGCTGAGATCAAGGGAACGGTGAAACTGTGTTTCCAGCCGGCAGAAGAAGGCGGTGCCGGTGGCAAAAGAATGTGTGCTGAAGGTGTGATGAATCATCCGACGGTTCAAAAGGCCTTTGGTCTTCATGTCTGGCCCATGATCCCTTCCGGCCAGCTGACAGGTCGTCCTGGCACTTTTCTCGCGGCATCCGGCACGTTTGAGGTCAAAATTACGGGCAAAGGAGGTCATGCAGCCATGCCGCACCTCACGAACGATCCCGTGACAGCGGCCGCAAAGGTCATTATGGCCGTTCAGACCCTGATTTCGCGCGAGCAGGATCCAATGGAGCCAGGTGTCGTCAGCGTCACTGCCGTCAACGGAGGATCGACCTACAACGTCATCCCTCCCGAGATCACGATCAAAGGTACAGTTCGTTCACTGTCCTCGGCCAACAAAGACCATTTGAAAGAGCGGTTAAGCGAGATTGCAGCGGCGGTCGCAGCGGCGGATCGCTGTGCGGCTGAGTTTACGATGATAGGTGAGGATTACCCGGCAACATCAAACGATCCCGAGTTATGGGACAGCGTTTTTGAGATGGGTGAGAGAATCGTGGGCAGAGGCAATTTTACCGTTTGCAGCCCGATGATGGGCGGAGAGGACTTTGCGTACTATGGTGCGTATGCTCCGACCTGTTTCGTCGCAGTTGGCTGTCGCAATGAATCCGAAGGCTGCACCTACGGACTGCACCATCCACAATTCAAAATGGACGAATCTGTTTTGCATATTGGCGCTGCTCTGCACGTTTCATTCGTCAGTGAGAATCTTTAATTTTCATTCGTCAGCTGGCGGCCGGCTATCTTTTGAGCTTCCGTCGGATCCCTGCCATTATTAACACAGTTGGTGATACCAGTTCCTTATAACGCATGCACCGTTTCGTTCAGACCTGCGAAATCAGGGACGCATCATTCCATATGCTGAATCTCAATTCCCGACAGTACGGGCGCACCTTGCAGCGGAATCAGTTCAATTTGTAGTTCGTCCACGATCATCACTTCCTCGACAGCATGCACCGCGAATCGACTTGCCGGTGGGCCTGTCGGGTCAATTGTCACATCTTCCAGCACCGTGCGACCCTGCAAAGCAACGTCAAAGCGTCGAACACCTGCCGTGGAACGCTGCGGCGCGGCAAACAGAAGCCGCACACGATAGGGACTTGACGTAGGCGTCTCAGCGTCATCCGGTAGCGACTCTTCCGCATCAATCATGAGTCTGGCTGTCGGCTGACCTTGTTCACGTGCTGCTAATGCTGTCCGTTTGCCGCTTCCGCTGATGAAGAATACCAGTGAGTTGCCTGGATGCCAGTCTTCCCGACTGACGACGGCACGCACTAATGGAGCCAGATCCGTGGACCGCTCCGCTTCGCCTGCATCTCCTGCACGTTGCCATGTCGCGGGGTTCCAGCCAACCTCTGCTTTTGTTCTCGGACGGGATGACAGGTCATGTCTGTCGCTGCTGAATCGTTTGGCATGGCCTGAATCCTGGGCTGAGATGATCAGCGATGTCAGTTGTGATGATGGTTCATCACAGACGAACTGAATGTGAGCACTGCGAATCTCGGCATCACGCCTGAGGTTCACCTGATTAAACCGGAGTCCCACGATCTGATTTTCACCATCTTCAATGAGTTCCAGATCTCCGCTTCCGAGACTCACGTCGCCGTTCTCCTGTTCTTCCGCATCATCATCGGCGTGTTCAATCGGCAGACCTGTACGCAGGCTGAGTTCTTTTTGGAGTGTGAGTCGAACGGATATCTGCCTGACATTGTCGGCACCGGATGACAGGACCCATGGTTCAGCACCCCAGCGGACCGAAGACGAATGATGCTGAAAATAATCTGCGTCTTCGTTCATCGTCACGGAGAGCAGCGGAGACGGGCCTGCGACAGGCGGATACTCCAGCCACAGGACGCCTTCCTGCGTACGGCGATCGCCCGGTGCGCCGATGTTGATGCCCACGCTGCTGAGCTGACTGAGTGTCGTGTAATTTGAGGCCGCAGGGTTGATGGTCCAGTATTCGAGTTCCGGCATATGAACGAGTGCCAGCGATGTCTGGTTTTGATAAGCACAACTGCACGTCCTTGTATAGTCAGGAGCGTTGAGGACACCGTTGGCCACCACGAGGTTGGATGTACATCCGGACTTGAAACCGCCGAAGTTACCTGTACCGCTTTCCCCGAGCAGGTCGTAAAACCCGGCGGCACCAGACCGAAACGTCAGTAAATGTTCGCTGGCAATGATGTTGTTGCAGCCGTAAGCTCTCGTCACCTTCCAGGGTTGCAGCTCACCGGTGAGCGGATTGGGGACCACTTTCTGGTGACCGTCTGTCAGATGAAATGCCCCGGAAGACTGCGTGTACGAATTCGCATTCGTGATGATCCAGCCGTTGTGGAGCATACAGGGTCCCGCATACTTAAGTGTGTCATTCTTCCAATTGAGTGCCCCGTCTCGCGCGTGAAATACGGCCATCCCTTGCCCGACCTCATCATACAAGCGATCACTTGCAGCCGCACCTGCCTGGAGCAGCAGGTCATGCTCTTCGGAATATCCGAGCCAGGTACCGAAGATGTTCTCACTCACCTCCCACTCAACATCGCCGGACTGTGCATCAAACGCGACGATGCGGTAGCTCTGCGCTCGGGACACTCCACGTCGACGCAGTGCAGCTTCGATGAGTTCCGGAGTCCGGTCCAGACAGTAGAGTCTGCCGCCGCCGGCGACGATCCCGTTGTGCCAGAAACTGTGCTTCGCATCAACCTGCCATAAGACATCGCCCGAGTGACGATCAAATACAACCAGCCCGAGACTGGCGGCGCGGTCAAGGCTTTTCGAACCGAAGCCGGCGCGACTGCGTCGCAGCTCTTCATCGGACTCCAATGCCAGACTGTGGCGACTGCGATAGCTGGCGTAGCCGGTGCCACCCAGAAGAAAATCCCCATACACTCCGATGTAGCCCCATTGCCGCTTTTCACCGGATTCCGTCTGAGGAAGTTCAATGTCCTGAAGGACTGTACCGCTGGCAGGGTCGAGTACGTGGCACTTGCTGCCTTCGACGACATATACACGGTCGTCCGCCACGATGTAGTTGGTTCCGCGGCCGTTGGCACCGGGAATATGAACCTGATTGTACTTTGGGTCGAGCGGCGTGTTTTCGTATGTTTCATCAAAGTAAACGTCGTTCGTACCCAGGTCGTCGAATTCCGTTTTCCACAGAACTCTCCCGGTATACACGTCACGCGCACTGAGACTGTTCATGCCTTCGATGAACAAACGACCCCCAATAACCTGTTCCGGCGGGCCATGCCCGTGGCGCGGCAGCACGTCCATATTGCTGCTGCCACCAAACCACAGCACACCTAATGGCAATTTCACTCGGCGATCATTCGACTTGACTGTGTTGGCGACATCGCCGTATTGATGAGTCCAGTCGGCGGAACCAGGAAGACGTCCGATCCGGTGAACCGTTACAGCCTGATCAGAGATCGTCACCTCGGCCTGTTCAAGGTCCAATTCCCGCAGAGTCCGGGTGAGCTTTGCCCGGTTTTCATCAGCGATCAGACGCATGACTCCGCCGTACGGACGTACGGATTCGTAGAGCCCTGCCAGCAGCCTTCCATCCGCTGAACCTGCCAGCTCGCGACCGACGAACACCACATTCGCCACGTATTTGGGAGCACGAAACGATGCCGCCTGTGAACAATGCACAGTCACCTGTCCATAGAGACCGGCAGCATCCAGGTGTTGTCGAAGTCGATTCACTTTTCCCTGATCGGAGTCGATGATAGCCAGCTGAGAGAATGGAGATCCGGACACGAGGGCGTGAATCAGAGACTCGTCGGAGATGCCGTACCAAAGGGCATAACCTTCTGCATCAGCCCCTGCCAGCAATGCGGAAACGGTCCTGGCGGCGTCCGGCATCGCTTTAAACGTGGTAAATGTTTCTGTCTTTGAATCGGTGGCACCTTCGCTGCCGGCACCGAAAGCCATGAGCGAACCCTCAAGCGTCACGGCGAACAGTTTGCCGTCACTCGCCAGCAAACGTTCGACTTGTCCCTCGACAGGAATCGTTTGTGTAATTTCTGCAGGACGTGCGGCACCGGACAGGCGGATCGCCGTAATTGATTTTTTGCCGGCGGCGTAAAGCTGCTCACCAGCCAGAATGAGGTCACCCAGACCGTCCGCGTCGATTTCCCAGACCACTTGGTTATCCTGACCCCAGGCCCGTATGACCGGCCTGCCGTCGGCCATTTCGGCGGAGTACACAATGTCGTCTGCCAACACAGGTTCATTGGGCATAAATGCCGTTTTGAGACCCGTCTCCAAACCGAAGGCACGGGTTCCTTTCAGTCGAGTATGGACATAAAACCGCTTGTCATCAGCGGCGACGAACGAACCGCCGGTTCCCCTTCCACCAGCATTGATCTCAAAATATCGCAGTTTGCCGCTGCTGCGCTGAAATACAGCCGGAACCGACCGGCCGCCTGGGACAACAAGGAATTCTTCGGTTGCCACAAGGGCACCTTGCGGTGCGACACCTGCGAAGGAAGGGGCACTATGTGGCTGTTTGATGTACTGAGAACCCGTATTGTCATTCACCCACCTGACTTCGCCGGTTTCTGCGTCGAGAGCATAGAGAAATGTTCCCATCATTGGCCAGATGCTGGACGCAAAATAGACCGTCTCGTCACGAACGACGGGACCGCCACGGGCCGGCCAGACGGAGACAATGCGATGGTTTCCAACAGCTTTCTGCTCGCTCGGCGCTCCGCGGAATTTCCAGTGCAGCCTGCCGGTTTTGGCCCCGACACAATAAAGGCAGCCATCGTCACTGGTAAAGTACACCTTGTCGTCCCAGGCAGCACCGGGTAGTCGTACCGGACCATCGGTAAAGAACGACCACAACTCATCGCCGGATTTGGTGTCGAAGGCTGTCAGTTTATCGCGATCATTGAAGCCGACGAACATCCGACCATCCATGACAATCGGTTCAAAGATGCGATCGAAGGTCATTAGATCAAGGTTGAGAGGGTCGTCCCAGATCGGCACACGCGGGGTGAAGTGGCGTGTCCAGAGTAGTTTCAGTTCAGGTGGAAGCTGTTCACTGGATGACGCGGTACGTTGTGCATCGGAACGCCACATAGGCCAGTCTGAAGCCCGTGCAGTGCAACCGATTAACAGGACCGCCAGAAAACGCGTTGTAACTCGTACTTGCTGAATCATAGTACGACCTGTCTCCGATGCCGAAATAGTGAAATCATTTTGTTCGCACGTCCGCATTCGGACGAGTAATCGATTTTGCAGCGAGGAATGTACCCCGTGACCGCCCTTACTATCTATCGTTACAAAACCTTGTGAGCGATCCAATAGACTTTCCGGAACGTCAGGTGTAAATCTTCCGGTCCCGTCGCTGTGGGGATCCGGGACGGACCAGACACGTACCAAAATGGACCAAAGATCGTCGGAATACCAGGGACGACAACGGAAATGACGTCAGATTCAGCAACTGCACTGCGGGTTGTCGGTGTGCTGTCCACTCCATGTTCGAAGCACATGCGCCATGGACAGATGACAGACTGGTCGGGACGACAGTGGATTGTGCAGTTCTCCTCGCAATTTCGGTCCACAAGATGCCGTGGATAGTGTGGGGTTGGTTGCGTAAAGCACTTCAGATCGCGAGGATCGCACCGTGCCGCGTTATCGACCAATCCATGACAAACGTAAAGAGATTCGACAGTGAAAATCACGAGCATCAGCACTCACGTGATGGGCGTCACAGGAGCGGGCGGTCATGCTCCGTCGCGGAACTGGATTTTCGTGGAAGTTCGCACGGACGAAGGGATTACGGGCGTCGGTGAAGCAACCACCGAATACCACGAACAGGCGGTCGTTGCGATGATCGAGCATCATTTGGCCCCGCTGCTCGTCGGACAGGATCCAACACGCGTCACACATGCCTGGCAGCAGATGCAGCGGTTATTCTGGTGGCGAGGCGGTGTGGTTGCGTCAAGCGCGGCCAGCGGTGTCGAACAGGCGTTGTGGGACGTCACCGGCAAGGCGTGCGGTCAACCTGTGTACAAATTGCTGGGGGGCGGGGCGGTCCGGGATTCGGTCCGTGTCTACGCCAGAAGCGATCTGGGACTGACATCTCATGCGGACGAAGCGAGAGCTGCCGTCGAAGAAGGTTTCGACGCGTTCAAATTTGGGCCCGGTGCCTGGGTCAATCCATATAAAGATGAAATACAGGTTGATGTGGCCCTCGATGTTGCAAGGTCAATCCGCGATGCAGCAGGGCCGGATTGTGACCTGATGATTGACTGTGGTGGTATCTTCTCACAGCAGGCGGCCTGCCGTCTCATCGACGGACTACGCGATGTACGCATGCTGTTCGTCGAAGAGCCCGTCAACATGGACATTCCGCGCGGACTGATCGAATTGCGGACCGCATTCCCGGGTGTCCGCATCGCGGCAGGCGAACGGCTGGTGACACGCTGGCAGTTTCGTGATTGGCTCGAACAGGGCGCGGTGGATGTGATTCAGGCGGATATCTCACATTGTGGCGGTATTGGTGAATTGCTGCGGATTGCGTCCTTTGCTGAGGTCTACAACGTTCAGGTTGCTCCACATAATCCCTATGGTCCGGTTGCTCTGGCAGCTGCCGCCCACGGCTGTCTGTGCATGCCCAACTTCTTGATCCTTGAACACTGCCGACATCGTCCGTGGTTCGACGAAGTGCAAAAGTTCGGACCGATCGTGCTCGACGGTCGAATATCAGTCAGTGATCGTCCCGGCCTGGGCATTGAACTTGATTGGGACTACGTAAAGAAACATCCGTATCAGCGTTTGCCGCTGAGAATATTCACGGACGAAGATGGCAGCGTGCCACTGGTATAAACGGGCAGGAAGGAGAGACAACCGATGGATAAAGTTGTTGTGACCGGTGCGAAGGGCGGCACGGGGCTGTCCATCGTGCGTGTGCTCCGCGACGCGGGTTTTCAAGTGCTGAGTGTTGACCTAAAGCCATGTGCTTTCTGGGAGGACGACTACCGACAGATCGATCTCGAAGACGGGGCGGGTGTCCACGATGCCTTTGCCGGAGCTGCGGCAGTGGTCCATTTCGGTAGTCTGCCCACCGATTCCTGGACTTCGTGGGAGATGGCCTACCGTAATCTTGCTGTGGGTGGATATCACGTGCTGCAGGCGGCAGCCAATCTGCGGATTCCACGCGTGGTCCTGGCAGGCAGTCCAACGATCTACGGCGAATATCATGGCGTCCCGTACCTGCCCATCGATGAGCAGACACCGCAGGTGCCGGACGGTATTTACGGTGCCGTCAAGCAGAACCTTGAAGCACTGGCCGGACACTACGCCCGGTGGCATGGCCTGGCAATTGCGTCGCTGCGGCCCCAGCGAATCGTATACGAAGGCTCGTACGAGTGGCGATTTCGCAAATTCACTGAAAACGATGCCGCTGCCGCCGATGCCCTGTGGTCATATGTCGACGCTCGTGATGTCGCGACGGCGTGTCTGGCATGGATTGAATCCGGTCGGACCGGGTTCGAAGCGTTCAATCTGGCGGCTGATGACGTCTGCGTCGCGACTCCCACGAGCCAGCTTCTCGCCACACACTACTCCCACATCTCTGATCTGCGCTGCGAACTACACGACACTACAGGGTTGGTGAACTGCAGGAAAATCAAACAGATGCTCGGCTGGCAGCCACGACACACCTGGCGACAGATGGCCGCCGAAAGCGAAGCACAGAACTTTCCGGGCACCGCCCCGCCACGATAGAGGATGGCGACAAGCCGAGCCAAATGAATGACCACCGCCTTCGCTTTGCCCTGATCGGAACCGGCGATTTCGCTTCGCACTTCGCACCGTACATCAACGAGGTTGCGGAACTGGTTGCCATCTGCGATCCCAACCCTTCCAGCCGGGTTGATTTTTCCAGGCAAACGCAGCTGGAACTGCCTGAATTTGACGACCACGAACGTTTGCTGAATTCAGTTGAAGTCGACGCTGTGGCGATCACCAGCCCGAACTTCACTCACAGGGATATCGCTGTCGCAGCAGCCACGCGGGGCAAGCATGTTTACTGCGAAAAGGCGATGGCCTGTGATGTGCCGGAGTGCTGGGACATGGTGCGAGCATGCGAAAACGCCGGCGTACGACTGATGGTCGGCCAGAAGCGCCGACTGCGACCGCCGTGGGCACGCATGATTGAATTGCGCGAAACGCTTGGGCGGCCCCTGGCAGTCACATCATGTGCCTATCACGATGCTCGTCCGTACAAATTCACCAAAATGTGGTGGGCACACAAAGATAAGTCGGGCGGGACACTGCCGCTGATCGGGGTGCACATCATCGACTGGATGCGCGCGATGTGTGGCGACGTGGCCACAGTTCACGCCCTGGCAGCACCGCAGGTGGATTCGGGCTATGGTTTTCCGGACACGCTGCATGTGCAGCTTACATTTCAGTCAGGCGCCATCGGCTCGCTGAATGTATCGCTGTCCTGTCCGCCAATCAGATTCCGGGAAGCGGGCGGACCGCTCGTCGTCTGTGAACACGGTGGTATGCGTTTCCTGCCGCACCTCGAACATCTGGATCTATGGTGGCAACACCATCGTGATCCGGAACCTCAATTCGAACACTTCGATGATCTCGGTTTCGATCACGCGTATCGGCAGGAACTTGGTGATTTCGTGCGTTGGATCACAAACGGCACCCGACCGTGTCTGACGTGGAAAGAAGGACTTCGGTGCGTCGAGGTCATGGAAGCCGCGCACCGTTCGGCCGAAGACAACGGCGCCGTGATTACGCTGCCGCTGTACCCTGATCTGGAGAATGCTGGATGATCGACATATCCTGGACAATCGTGGGATGTGGCATTGTTGCTCCCGAAGGACCTGCAGCTGATCGGCAGGGAAACGTTTATCTGGTCAGTCGCTGGACCGGTCGGGTGGTCAGGGTGAGCCCCGGTGGGCAGGTTACGAATCTGGTTCACACTGGAGGGAAGCCGCAGTCGGTCGCACTGCTCGAAACCGGAGATTTGCTGCTGGCCGACGCCGAAAACCATGCGCTCCAGCGAATTACGCCCGACGGGGTGCTCAGCACCGTTGCCAACACAGCCTCCGGTGAACCCTTCATTGGTCCCAACGATCTGGTGGTGGGGGATGGTGGAATTGTCTACCTGACCGATCCGGGGCTGGACTTTGACAGTCCTGGTCGCATCCTGCGAATCAACATTGCATCGGGCTGCGCTGAAATTCTGGCAGAAGGATACCAGTTCCCCAACGGTATCACGATCTCGGCGGATGCTCGGCATTTGCTGGTGTCCGAGAGTATGACTCATCGCATTCTGCGGTTCGAGCTGCTGGACAATGGACAGCTTGGCCCGGCCGCCGTGTTTTGCCAGTTCGCCGACCATCATCCGGACGGCATTGCTTTCGACGCCGAAGGAAATCTCCTCGTAACACTTTGTGGCGGCGGGACCCTGGAAGTCGTCTCACCGCAGGGGGAAATCATCGGGTCCATCCCCACAGGAGGCAGCGACTGTACCAACTGCGTCTTCGGTGGCGACAATTTCCAGACACTCTATCTGACGGAAGACAAACAGGCGGCGCTGCTGTCCGCTCGCTGGTTCGTTCCGGGGCAACGGCGGTTTTCCAGGAGTTGGACGTGAACCAGACAGGACTTACCGCAGATGCTTCGGCCGGTACCGCTCGTTTGTCAGTTGTGGTGCCGGTGGCGGTGATCAGTTTTTTTTACGTGTCGGTTCTCGATTATTGCCTGCCGCTCTATTTCGGGGCGCTCAGCGCCGCTGCCGAAGCGGCAGGCGGATCGTACCCGGCGGATCTCTGGTCGAAGCTGGTCAAGTATCAGGTGACGCCGTGGATTGTGGGACCGCTGCTGGCCGGATTGATGGCGCGGCGCTACGGCGAACGGTTGGTCTGGTGCGGCGCTCTGCTGGGCAAGATCGTAGTTCCACTGCTGTTGGCTATCGCACCGCAACCGAATGTCATCAAAGCACTCGCGTTCTGGCAGGGCTTTACCGGGGCGTTGATGTGGATCGCCGGAGTATCACTGATCCAGATGGTACCCCTGAACAAAAAGGGACTCTCCAATGGCCTGATGATGACGTCACTTGGTGTGGGCAGCGTGCTCGGACCTGTGTGTGGACGAGCATTGCTGTATCGAAACGAGCTGAGCCGCGCTTTCCCAAATGAAAACTGGTCGAGTTTCTGGACCAAACTATTTGCGTTTGAGCCACTGAGCACGACACCCACGGTAGCCGATTTCCAGGCCATTTTTTGGCTGTTGACCGGCAGTACCTTGCTCTGCGGTGTTCTGATCGGCCTGTGGGGTCAGCGCCCAGGACAGTTCGATCGACAGGATTCGCAAACCTGGGAACAAACTGTCAGGGATCTCCTCACTCTCGCACGTACTCCAAGGTTCTGGGCCCTCGTGCTGGCGATGTGTCTCCTGGGCGGACCGGTGTTTCAATCTTCGAATCAGTTCCTGCCTTACCGTGCGGAAGATCTGGGATTGAAATCCGGAGCCGCGGACCACGGTTGGATCTGGTTGCAGCTCTTGAAGACACTGATGTGGATTCCCGGTGGGCTGGCCGTCGGTTTGCTTGCCGGCCGCCGGGCACCGGGGATCGCCGCAGTCATCATGTTGGGCGCGTTTTCGCTGTCGGCGCTGGGCATCGGCGAAAGCCGTGTCGTGTGGCATATTTTCTGTTGTGTGACCGTGTTTGAGTTCGTCCGACAATTCATGCGCTGGTCCCACGCCGGGTATTTGTCGGAACACATGCCGAGCAACCTGCGATCCACTGCGATTGGCTGCTCGATCACCGTTTCCGGACTGGGAAGCACCATCTTTGCCTGGTCCGCCGACTACTTGTGGAATCCCGAGATGGACGGCTTCCATTCGTCGTATCCATTTGTGGCTGCCGCGCTACTGGGCTTTGTGGGTGGTATCGGTTTGATGGTCTTCGATCGATACATACCAATTCGTCAGATGGAAGAGCACAAGTTGGCGTCCGAACATTAGTTGACCCACACAACACTGCCGTGCCGGAGAAGGTCCGAATTACGGGTGTCACCTAAGGAAGGAAGTGCGAGAGATCGCGGCAGCCTCCCGGTTCTGAAAGTCGACTCAGACACTGCCTCACCCAGGACTGTTTGCCTACATGTCCATCCGTAAGGAAGCCGTGCTGTGGAGTCAGATCGAAGGAACGCAAAGTTCTCTGCTGGATATCCCGGCGGCCAAAGCGAAGATCTTTGCCCCGGAATAACCACAGGACGCGGATGAGGTCGTGAATTACGTGAGCGCGGTGAGCTATGGCCTGTTCCGTTTACCCGATCTTCCTGTCACCGTTCGACTGATTTCACAAGATTTCGTGCGTTATTACTTCGGGAAGTACGTGGTTCAAATCTGGTGTCGGGAGAACTCCGTACCAGCCAGATACCAGCCAGAACTGGATTGGCCCGTCAGTCTGTCCCACAACGAGGATTCAAAGCCATTGTGAACGTCGTCCGGTTTCCAGAGGTAGTGTTCGGCTTATCGAATGCTTTACCAACAACGATTGACTGCGGACCGTTTTCTCCCCGGATTTTGTGTGGGCCTGTGACGAGCGGATTTGCTTCGGCCGCTTGCGACGGTATCGCACGAAAAGAGGAAACTAAGAATAATTCCGGGCATGGCCGAATTTCGGAGAAATCGGTTGACGTTTGGCAGCGTTCTCTGCCAGGTGGTTGAAAGGTTGCTGATTCAGTTCATTCGCTTACGATGATGTCAGCCAAGCCTCAGCTGACATCTTCGATGCCACCAGTTCGGTCAGGAAACCATGGACACGTTCGATTACCTCGTACTTGCTGTTTACTTTGCCGGGATGGCCGGAATTGGTGTCATGGTTATGAAACGCGTGAAGGGTCAGGAAGACTACTTCATGGGTGGTCGCAGTTTTGGAAAATTGTTTCAGACATTTGCAGCGTTCGGTGCCGGCACCGGTTCGGCTGATCCCGTGAATACGGCTCGCGGTACCTTTGCCAACGGTATGAGTGGCATGTGGGGCGTGATGTACTGGTTGTTCGTCACACCCATTTACTGGATCACGGCAGTCTGGTATCGACGCATGCGGTGTCTGACACTGGGTGACTGGTTCGTCGAACGTTATGAGTCGCCCCGACTGGGAGTGGCCTATGCATTATTCGGATGTTTCTATTACATGACCTACGGTGCCATGATGTTCACAGCCATTGGCAAAGTTGCGGCCCCGCTGCTGGGGAGCACACTGTTTGGTCAGCCGCTGGAATATACGCTGCTCCCACTGGTTGCCATTGTGATCACCATGTACGGGATTCTGGGTGGCCTGGCGGCCGCCTACTGGACGGATTTGATTCAGGGTCTGTGCATCATCGCGTTGTCGGTTCTGTTGATTCCGTTCGGACTGTCCGCTGTGGTCGAGAAATTCGGCAAACCGGAGGACACGTGGACTGACGGATTCCGTGTGATGCATGAGCAGCTTCCCGAAAACAGCTTTACGTTACTGGGTGCTGATGCTGCGAGCGAGTTCCCGTTGTACGCGATTGTTTCAATTGTGATCATTAACATGATTGGAATTGTACTCACTCCACACTTCATCGTGACCGGCGGCGGGACAGCCAGAAATGAATTCGATGCACGTACCGGCCTGGTGATCGGGAATTTCATCAAACGATTCTGCACGGTTGGCTGGGTGATCACAGCATTGATTGTGCTGACATTGTTTTCATCTCGACCCGAACTCATTGCAGATCCCGATCAGGCCTGGGGGACTGCCACCAAAGAAATTCTGGGTCCTGTGGGAATCGGCCTCGTGGGACTCATGCTGGCCTGTCTGCTGGCAGCGCTGATGAGTAGTGTGGACTGCTACATGCTGGTTTGTTCGGCTTTGGTGGTCCGCAATCTGTACGTACCGTTTTTACGGCCGAAAGCCGGTGAAAAGGAATGTGTTTCAGTGGCCCGCGTTGTTGGAGTGGTGGTCGTGGCCGGTTCTGTCCTGATTGCGCTGTGGATCAATGACATGTTCAGGAACCTGCAACTGACCTGGATTGTGCCTATGTTGTTTGCCGCAGTGTTTTGGGTTGGGATGTACTGGCGAAGAGCCACCACAGCGGCGGCATGGGTCACGTTCTCTTTCTGTCTGTTGTTCTTTTTCGTGTTACCGATTGCGTTGCCGCTCATCATGCCAGGCCTCAGTACAAATCCTGATTTCACACGAACAACCCACATCATTCAATCCACGACAACCCGCAGAGCAGCCCCGGCCGACGTTGCCCGGCGGAAGGCGGAACTCACTGAATGGGACACAGCCGTTCCGGATTTGAGACCCGAACCGATGGCACTGGGCGATGAGATTGTTGAGACAAAACGGCGGGGTGGTGCCGCGCTGTTTTGGACGGGAAGTTCAAAGCCGTATCGGCATGAGCAGCTCAAAGAGATCAGTCGCATTGATCTGGAGAATGGTCACGAGGTCACTTACAGATATGATTGTCCAATGCGGGGGAGTGGTCGGCTGAGACTGGACATGCTGATCATGGGTCGTCTTGGACTTGATCTGGAATCCATGAGTGGGGCCGCGATCAAGACGCTTGACCTGCCATTTGCCACGGTCGTCCCGTTTGTTGTGATGATCCTTGTCAGTTTGCTGACGAAACCCAACAGAAAAGAAGTGCTCGATCGGCTGTACGTGAAGATGAAAACACCGGTGGTGTCCGACCCGGTTCATGACAAAGCAGAAGTCCAGAAGAGTTACATGGAACCGTCACGCTTTGATCACAGGAAACTGTTTCCCGGAACGAGTCTGGAATTCCAGCGTCCCGGGATCGTTGATATTGGTGGCTTCGTTATCTGTTTTGCGATGTGCTTCGCAATTATCGGCCTGGTTTTGCTGGTGGCACAGATCGGGACGTAGCGATCTGTGTTTAACCGCGTGGTCAGGGAGCTCTGCCACCGACCTGACATACAAAGCTGCTGCGATTCAGTCGCAGGTCGAACGCGAGATAGGGTATCAATCGCGGCGATTCAACAGATGGACAGCTGAAGCCGGGCGTCCGTCATTGCGATTATCTCTACAATCTGAATGCTCAGGATCGGCAACACCAGGATAACATTCGGAGGAACACAATGAAGGGAAACGACAAGATCATTGACGTACTCAACGCGGGACTCACTATTGAGCTGACTGCGATCAATCAATATTTTGTCCAGTCCAAAATGTGCCGCGACTGGGGCTTTCACAAGCTGGCAGCTCATCATTACGAAGAGTCCATTGAAGAGATGAAGCACGCTGAGCAGTTGATCGACCGCATTCTGTTTCTCGAAGGCGTTCCCGAGATCGCACGATACGATGTCATCCGTGTGGGCTCGGACGTCAAAGAACAGCTGGAAAATGATCTGCTCCTGGAACTTAATGCTGTCGAGACCTACAACAGAGGTGTTCAGCTGGCGGCCGAAGTCGGCGATGCCGGCAGCAAGGACGTCATGGAACGGATCGTGGTGGAGTCGGAAGAGAGCGTTGACTGGCTGGAAACTCAGTTGCACCAGATCAAGACGATTGGCTCTGAGTTGTATTTGGCTGGCCAGGTGGGTGAAGAATCGGCTGGTACGTAGCCCGACAATCTCAATCCATCAAGGCGCAATGGTGTGAACTGGGGCAACGGCGAGATTCCCGTTCATCAGAGTGAAGTCTGACGTTTTCAGGTGCAGCCGGCGACGCAGTGAAATTTTCCCCACGCCGTCTGTCTTCCAAAGACAGACTTCATTGTGCCCTGCGCCGGAGGTAACGAACGATTTTGGTTCGCTGGTCTGACTTGCTCGGCGAACAGGGAATCACTTTGTCATGACTGCCATACGTCTGAATCAGCGGACCGTGGCACGCTGCAATCCAGCTGACAGAATCAAAACATCGAGTCATCGCTGGTGTACGGGTTGTGTACCGGCTGCATCCATGACTCCATACGTGGGTTCTGGGACAGCGGCGGCGCTCACGTCCGGAATTGCGGAAGTTGATTCGATCTGAACCGAGTCTCGCTCTTCTTGCAGAAGAGCGATGATGCGCCGGTGACACGACGTACATCCGCTGCCCGCTGCTGTCATGACCTTCACGTCTGAAATCGTCCGGCATTGTCCAATTTGACTGGCAGAACGGATCTCGGCTTCTGTGATTCCGAGACAGTGACAGATAACCGGGGAAACAGATTTTGGTTCGAATGACATCACAGATTCACCGTTGCCCTGACCACACTGCCCTGCAATTGAGACTCAATCTCATTAATTATGTCTTAACCCTCGGCTTATGTCAACAAACCGTTCGGACAAATCCGGAATTACTCCCAGGGGACGGGTTCCATCACGTGCCCAATGTCGATTTTGTGCAGGCAATAAACTAAGGAATTCGAGAGGTTTCCGGTGAGTAGGTTTTCCAGGTCGGCCTTGTTTGTTTTTCTTGCTTCAAACGGGGTTGTGAACGCCGGACTTATCTCCGTGAACTTCACCAACGGAGATTTGCCGCGCGATATTCTCCCGAGTGATTCCACAGATGTTGTGGACACCGCAGATTGGCAGAATATTTCAGCAAGCACCTCAGACATAGGTTCCACCGCTGTGGATGTCACCCTGGAAGGGATGATACACACGGCGAATACTGCACGTGATTTCACGGACTCGGATGGTACAAACGGTTTTTTGGCGGTTTACGAAGCGGGATTAAGAGATTCGACTATGGGATCCTGAGGAGATACGTTTGTTACCGTTTCAGACATGACAGCCTATCTGGCAACGGAAAGTACCGTCGCTTACAGTATCTACGCATATTACAAATCTAAGGTGGATGTCTCCGACGACACCATTGCTCTGGGGCTGGCGACAAATAGCCTCACCGACGTCAATCCTGTCGCAAACACTTTGTTTTTCTCGGACAGCTTTGTTGAGTCTTCTAATCCCGAGTCCAACTACATGGTGTTCTGGCTGGAATCCAAATCGAAACAGTTGTGCCCGAACCGTCAGGTTTGGCACTCGTCGTGATTGGAACTGTACGTCTGGTCGGTTCCGGTTGGCGGCGCATTCGAAAATTGTCCGCTTCCTGACCCTTCCAAAGTGTTCCGGCGTCCCGCACGGCAGGATGGTCACGACACCTGAACAAATACGCTGCATCCGGTCCCAGGAACATTCAGCGTTCTGTCTGCGACCCGTGTCTCTCAGCAGACAGGTTTCGGAACGACTGGACCGGCCACCCGGCCATGTCGCATACTCAGACGACTTTGGTGGTCAGATCAGCGCGACCTGACGGTTGCCTGCGACTGCTGTCTGCCTGACAAACCGCGGTGTCGGTGGGGTCGAGAATCAATTTGGCCGTCGCCATCACGATCTTCCCCGTACGGCAAGGTTCCTTCAAAATAGATTCCGAGACCTTCGCCCTTACTTACGTGGTCTGAGTAAACCTTTCTTTCTGTTGTACGAGCAAATTCGGAATTGGCGGCAAGCAGGGTCGTCCTGATCTGGCCGGCATCGCAATCCAGAGGCAGTTGCTGCATTACACTGCCGGTCATGCCGAATTCTCCGGGCCTGATAACCACGATTCCCGTTGCGCTGCTTGTTCCCGTGACGTTGTTTTTCCAGTGATTGCCGTCTTCGAAGTCAAAATGGAAGCGCCCGGTAATCTTCAGGTGATTGGAGACTTCTCTCAACGACGTCCGCAGCCGAGTCAGCTGTTTGTTGGCTGCGTTAATCACTACGAGTACTCGCTGGTCGGCCGACGCAACATTCAGGGCCTGACGCACACTGTGAAAATCAGGCACAATTGCCTGCATGAGATCTGCCGTGGCGGGAAACTCGTCAGCAACTTTGTGCATTTCGTTCACTGCCGCAGCATATCCCAGCACCATTTCCGGTCCACGTCCGCCACGGGTGAGCCAGTCCTGGCCGTTGGGTGCCAGCAGACAGAAGACGCTGTTTTCAAACCGACCATCCAGAAACGTGCGGACAAAATCCTGGTGCCGTCTGCTTTCGCAGGAATCGATTCTGACGGCGACAAACCTGCGAGTTGCTTCGATGAATTCTTTAGACGCGAACAGACCGTTCTGCGTAGCGGTGTAGCCGGGTCAGAATACTCCTGAGACGCCGTGGCATTGTGTGGCCGCTGCGACGAACATAATTGGCCGCCCGCTGCGTTGAGCCTCTTCCCATGCGGTGTCCCACGTTGTGTACCACGCAATTCCCGCTTCCCCGATGTCCAGATCAGAGGCTCCCAGTTCATAAGGACGCGGTCCCTGCCCGAAGGCGACGCCGCATGCAGCTGGCAGCAAAAGGCCCGCAAGCAGTCTCTTAAATCGATTCATGCAGAAATTCCCGAATTCATCCACATCAAAACCGGACAGGGTTGTTGGCAGATTAAACGCGAATCGGTGCATTTGTTGTCGCACCGTTTACACAGAAACAAGAGAGACCCGGAATAATATTATTTGCATCAGCATGTCACGGACCCGGATCTTTATGGCTCAGGGAGATACTGAACGACCGCGTGCCGCGCTTCATGAGGCCAGGATACACAATTCTCGCATCAGGGTCCCATTCAGGCTCTAGCTGTGCAAAGTTCACTCCGGCAACGCTGCCTGTCAACTCACACGTCGGAAACAGGTCTTCTTTGGGGAAATCGGTGCTTTTTCCAGGATGATCACGTACGTTTATGGTCTGTCACTTAACTCGGACATGAGCCACCACGGCACGGCCAGCGGAAACAGCAGCAGTGTGCCCGCGTGCTTCAATATTCCTGTCACGGAAGAGAGCATCGACACCAGCCGAGTTCGACCGTGCTCTGCACCGACCTGAGCCAGGATATCTCGCCCTGTTGCGGTTTGGCCAGGGCAGGATCACCGTCCCCAGAGCGGGCGCTCCTGCCCGGACCAGCAGTTCTGTGATGACATCCGGCAATTCCTGAATCGCAACAAATACGGACTGCGGCGACGTCGACAGCCAAAAGAGCCGCCGTCACTCTGGCCGGAGTTACGCGATGATATCGTGCACAACGCGGCCGCCGACATCAGTCAGTGATTCATTGCGGCCCTGATGGAAGTAAGTTAAAAGTTCGTGGTCCAGGCCCATGAGGTGCAGGATGGTGGCATGAACGCTGTGCAGATGAACTCTGTTGGTGACAGCCTCGAATCCAAATTCATCGGTTTCTCCGTACGTCATACCGCCCTTTACGCCACCTCCTGCCATCCACATGCTGAACCCGTATGGGTTGTGGTTACGGCCTGGAGCGTTCTTGCCTTCGCTGAACGGCATGCGACCGAATTCACCGCCCCACACCACGAGCGTTTCGTCCAGCAGCCCTCGTTGTTTCAGGTCAGTGAGTAGTGCCGCGATTGGCTGGTCCACCTCTGCGCCGTGACGTCCGTGGTTCTTTTCGATGCTCTCGTGGGCATCCCAGGTTTCCTCCAGGTGGCCTCCACCGGAATACAGCTGAATGAATCTCACGCCTCGTTCGACCAGCCGACGTGCAATCAGACAGTTGCGGCCGTATTCGTCTGTAGGTCTCTGGTCGACACCGTACAAATTCAGCGTTTCTTCGGTTTCCTGAGTGAGATCGACAGCTTCCGGAGCCTGCGACTGCATCCGGAACGCCAGTTCGTACGTGTTAATGCGCGACGCCAGGTCATTTCCGCCAGGTCGTGCGGCCAGATGTCGCTCATTCAGCTGGCCAAGCAGATCCAGCTGTTCCCGCTGGATATCGCGTGTGATGTGATCCGGACCCTGCAGGTCCAGAATCGGGTTGCCTGTGGGCCGAAATAACGTACCGGAATAGGTCGACGGCATGAACCCACTGCCCCAATTCGGCTGGCCGCTGATGGGGCCGCCCCGCTTGTCCAGGATCACCACATAACCCGGCAGACTCTGATTCTCAGTACCCAGACCGTATGCGCACCAGCTGCCCAGCGACGGTCGACCGATAAACGTCTTACCCGTGTTGATGGCCACCAGCGCGGATCCGTGCGCGTGACTATCGGTGTGGCACGAATTGATGACAGCCAGCTTGTCGACATGCCTGCGAACATTTGGAAAGTAGTCCGAGACCAGCAGTCCGCTTTCTCCGCCCGGCAGGAACCGTCGCCAGTTCGGAGTCAGGTAACCGACCTTGCGTCCGCCCGAGTTGATATATTTTTTGCCTTCCGGCAATTGCTTGCCGGCATACTTCACGAGTTCCGGTTTGAAGTCGAATGTGTCGACCTGGCTGGGCGCCCCGTTCATGATCAGAAAAATGCACGACCTGGCTTTGACCGGAAAATGCCTGTCGTGCGGTGCTAACGGTCTGGGTGTCGTTTCGGCAGCCTTTGTCTGGTTGAAAAAGCCCTCGCCCGAGAGCAGACCGGTGAGGGCAGTACCGCCAAATCCGGTTCCCATCTCCCACAGCGATTCACGTCGCGTTTGATTGCAGGGGTACATGTTCATGTTACGTGTTATCAGTCGACATACAGGAACTCATTGCTGTTCAACAGCACATGACACAATGACGTCAGTGTTCGTTCTTCCGACGAGATTTTCCGCTGCGGAGTCTTTGGCGGCTGAATCGCATTATCGCTGTTCGGTCCGGACTCATTCAATGCCACAAAGCGTTGTTGCTGGACCGCGATGTGTCGCTCAGCAAGGTCACGTTCCGCGTCTGAAGGTGCTCGTCCCAGTGCCAGATTCCATGCCTTGGTAATGTGATGATCCACAGAATCAGTCATCGATAGAATCCGTGCTGCCAACGCCTCACTGCGTTTATGCACAAAGGCATTGTTCAGCATTGCCAGAGCCTGTGCTGGTGCAGTCGTCACGTTGCGCTGGGCACACGGAAGCGTTGTGTCGCACTGATCAAATGCGTTCATCATTGGCGGCATCAAACTGCGTGACACGTGGATATACAGGCTGCGACGAAGCCGCTCGTTCTTCGGACCTGCCACACGCGCGCTGCCCTTTCTGGACAACCCCTCCAGGGCTTCCTGGCTGATCACCGGATTGAATCCTGCGCCACCAATTTTTGACAGATTGATTTCCCCGGACGTACACAGCAGGCTGTCACGCAAAGCTTCCGCATCAAGGCGGCGTCTGTTGGCTCGCCACCACAATCGGTTGCCGGAGTCCTGTTCTGCGTACTCATTTTCTTTGGGATGAATCGACGATTGTTGCCAGGTACGCGACGTGAGGATCAGTCGATGGATATGTTCCATCGACCAGCCAGTGTCAGTCAGTTCTGCCGCGAGCCAGTCAAGTAGCTTGGGATGCGTTGGTTGCTCCCCTTTGAAGCCAAAATTATTGGGAGAACGAACAAGTGCTTCACCGAAGTGATGTTGCCAGATTCGATTGACACAGACCCGAGCGGTGAGTGGATTATCGGGACGAATGATCCATTCGGCCAGTTGACGACGTCGATGCGACGTTTTCGACCCGTCCGGAGGACTGGCAAATTTCGCGAACAGCTTGGGCGCAAACGACAGGGACCCGGGTACGGCTGCATGCAACGGCTGGTGGCGTTCACCATACTTCAGCACTTGGAGCGGTTTCGGTCTGGGAGAGAGGTCGGTCCAGCCAAGGATGTCGGCTGCGCCCAATTCATCAGCCGACGGTCCTCCCAGAAGTTTTGAGTTGCGCGGGTGGATCGGGCCTGCCCAGAACACAGAGGCGACCCGGTAATAGTCGTGTTGCGGGATGGGATCGAATTTGTGGTCGTGACAGCGAGCACATTTCACGGTGAGACCCAGGAACGCAGACGTGGTTGCATGAACCATGTCTTCCAGCCGTTCGTAAAGGTAATCCTGAGGATCATTGGGTTCATCATTCCACGTGCCGAGTCGCAGGAAACCGGTTGCTGTGAGCGACTCAGTTGTGGGGTTGTCTATTTCATCGCCGGCCAGCTGCTGCAGGATGAATTGGTCATATGGCAGATTATTGTTAAATACCTCAACAACCCAGTCGCGGTATTTCCATGCGTTTGTCTTGGGTTGATCACGTTCATAGCCGGATGTTTCAGCGTAACGAACCAAGTCAAGCCAGTAGCGGGCCCAGCGTTCTCCGAAGTGTGGACTGTCCAGCAGTTGTTGCGTGACCGCACTGATAACTCCAGGTCGCTTTGCAGGAGATGCCGCATTCAGTTTTCCGGACCAGTTCTCGATTTCCTGATGACTTGGCGGTAATCCGGTGATGCCAAAGTAAAGACGGCGAATCAAAGTACGAGCATCGGCCGGAGGCGCTGACTGCATTTGTTGTGCGTCCAGCCGAGCCTGCACAAAGGCATCGATCTCGTTTGCGACCCGGTCCGGATTCTGTACGTCCGGAACAGATGGTCGCTGGATCGGTTGAAATGCCCACCAGTCGCGTCCGCTGCGGACTTCCGTGGTAATTTCATACAGATCGAGCATTCTGCCTTCCGGCCAGTGAGCACCTTGAGCAATCCAGTCCCTCAGAATGATCTGTTCGTTCTGTGGAATTGTCTGAAGAACCCCTTTGACAGGTGGCGGCATTTCTCCGTCGTGAATGCGCCGAGCCAGCAGACTGGCTGCAGGATCATGAGGCACAACAGCTGCACCTGATTCACCCCCACGGAGAAACGCCTCGCGATTCTCAAGTGACAGGTCTCCCGATGGATCGCTGCCTTTGTGGCACTCCAGGCACCTGGTAACCAGAATCCTGGCCACATGATCCTCGAATGTGTCGTTGGCCTGTGAAACGACCGAGCACAGGATGAACATGGCTGGAAAAAGGGAAACACGCATAAGCAGATTTCGTCAGACAGGACACAAAACAATTCCTCTAGTCTATCGTGAACCCTGACAGAATATCCATGCTCTTCAGGAAACAGTTTCTGCATATTACATCCACTGCGGAGGTGTCGGCAGTTGCTTGCTCCACCACAAAATCTGACGTCGCAAGTCTTACGCAGCCGGGGATCATGGTGGAAGTTACGGAGGTGACTCCGAAAACGTTTTATTCACAGGAATCCGCTGCTTTTGCATACCAATTGTGAATGTATGTCTGGTGGAGTTCTCATTGCGTGTCAGACAGCTATGACACGGTGCCAAATCGCATCGAACGTTTCTAAATACCGGTCACTTGGGATATGGTCCGCCTTCTGTCGTTTGTCCATCGAATTTCAGGAAAGCCTCGTCAGCCATGATTGTCACAAATACTGAAACTGTGGCCGGATATGACATCGTCGCTGTCCAGGGACTTGTGCAGGGAAACACCGTGCGGGCCAAACACGCCGGCCGGGATATCGCTGCCAGCCTCAAAAACCTCATGGGCGGGGAACTTAAGGGCTACACCGAGTTGCTGACGGAATCCCGTCGAGAAGCCATGCAGCGAATGCTGGCTCAGGCACAACAGCTCGAGGCCAATGCCGTCGTGAATGTGCGGTTTACGACCAGTGCCGTCACTGCCGGTGCCGCAGAATTGTATGCCTACGGTACGGCGGTCACTGTCGAGCCATCATACTAGCCGAGGAGAAAAAGGTGCACGGGAGTCTTTCCCTCATGATTCAGCTGCTGGTGTTTGTTGCACCATTGGTTCTGTGTGGGCTGATCATTGGTCGGAGCGTTGAAAAACGGCACATCCGCCGACTGGATGAATTCGAAGCAGCGCATCAGGATTTCCTGGTGACTCAGCTCAAGTCGTTTCCGATGTCGTCCGCCGGTGAACCGCCTCCAACGCTTCTGGTGGCGGAAGTCGTGATCGCCAGTGATTACCTCAAAAGCTGGTTTGCTCAATGGCGAAATCTGTTTGGCGGCGAGGTGCGTTCTTTTCAGACACTGCAGACCCGCGCCAAACGTGAAGCTTTGGCACGACTGACGCAATCAGCCAGTAGACAGGGTTATAATGCAATGTGCAACGTGAGGCTTGAACCAGTTGATGTGGGCGGGGTACTGAGTAAGCGCAATGTTCCCATGGCCGCAATGCTGGCAACGGCGACGGCCTACCATACGGACCGAGCGGCATGACAGACTCCGGTGACGAATCTGTCCCCGGCACCGGAGACGCTGATCAATCTGACGAAACGCCATCCGGCGCATCGCCTTGCGAGGTTCCTCGCTGTGGAGAATCAAAGAGGCCGGAAACAGATGCATCTGTCTTCGCCGAGCCCTGGATGCAGGCCACAGTGCACCCGGCAGACTCAGACGATCCTGGGCCCCTGCTGCCGACATCCAGCCAGGTGTCGGAAGATCAGTCCGTCTGGGACGAGCCAGGGCTGTCGTCGGCACTGGCCGGCGAGACACCATCGGATGCGCTGACGTGGTATCGCTGGTACGTGGAGCAACTTGCCGCAACGTCCGGATGGCAAACCTGGCTGACAACATTGGCAGTCGTGCTTGTCGGTGGTGTCTTTGCTGTGTTTGGCACTTTCGCGACTCAATCAGTCTACGGCGGCACACTGATTGGTGCCATTGTGGTTGGACCGACGGCTGAGGAGATCATGAAGATCGCATTACCCTTGTGGCTGGTGGAAAAGCGGCCGTGGTTATACCGCCATCACATACAAATCCTGGTGAGTACCTGGGCATCCGGGATGGCATTCGCCGCCGTGGAAAATCTCTTCTATCTGAACATGTATGTGTCAAATCCATCGCCCGGACTGGTGACATGGCGCTGGACCGTGTGTGTGCTGCTGCATTCGGGTTGTTCAACGGTTGCAGGAATTGGAGTCTGCCGGATCCGGCGTCAATCGCGGCAAAAACGCCGAGCGCCCGCGCTGGCCGACGGAGCTCGCTGGATCGTGGCCGCCATCGTGATTCATGGCATTTACAATGGGACCGTCACATTAATGGAGGTGAGCGGACTGGCATTCTGATCGATGGCTGTCCCACGTCCGGACAACATGCAGCGACGTCATCAAATGGGGACAGGTACATTGCCTCGTTCCAGTATGACACGGTATGGACAGCAGCTGGAGCAACGGAGCCAGCCCCGGTTTGCCTGGCAGGAGAGAAATCGGACTAAGGGATTCCCGTCGGTGCGAACACTTCAGCTGCAGTTTCATTTCTGCCGCCTGTTCAGCCAGCTGCTCACGATTGCAGTCTGCCTGGTTCACTCAAACAAATCGCCGACGAAGTTTGCGATAAACCCGGAACGCCTCCAGTCATCAACTCCAGCAATGCAGGACCGTCATTCGCACGTTTAACCATCACATGCCTGCGCATCGGTTTATTTCGGTTGTCGTCCCCACTGCAATATGCACATCTCTATTCTGCTTTGCTGTTGACCATTTTTGGTGTCATGATCGTTCGAAAACCGGTATGGAAGGCTCCTGTGTCTTCTTCGCCTTTCATGCGCGACGCGACTCGATATCCGATGCAGTACTGCTCGCTGCACATAAATGACCCGCCGCGTTGCACGCGCTTGATCAGATCCGGCTCCTGAGGGTCCCAGCTGTCCTCCGGTCCGCATGGGTTGTGCACGGGACTGGTGAAATAGTAGTCCGGGCGGTAGTAGTCTGAACACCATTCCCACACATTTCCGGACATGTCATGCAGACCGAAATCGTTGGGTTCGTATGAACCGACCGGAGCGCTCGTCGTGTGGCCGTCTTCCCCTGTGTCTTCGACAGGGAACTCACCCTGCCAGATATTCTGCAGCCATTTTCCGTGGGGCAGTCGTGTATCACCCCATGGATAAACGCGTCCATCATGACCACCTCGCGCCGCATATTCCCACTGAGCTTCCGTGGGCAAAACACGGCCCGCCCACTGGCAGTACTCCTGAGCGTCCAGCCAGCTCACATGAACAACTGGATGGTTCATGCAGCTCGAAATGCTGCTGTCAGGACCCTCCGGATGTTTCCAGTTTGCTCCCGGCACATACTGCCACCAACTGTAGGCACCGCGTTCGTCGATATCATCGCGACTGTCCAGTTTCAGGCTGCAGATAGAACCGGGCTGATTCATTTCTTCCAGAATCGCCAGTTGCTCGATGTTCGAACCTTCTTTCAGACTTCGAAGTTCAGGCTTCTTTTCCGGCAAAGTAACGTAGCCGGTGGTATCGGCAAAATCTTTGAACTGTGCGTTGGTCACCTCACGGGTGTCCATCCAAAAACCGTCCAGTGCGACCACGTGACGAGGTACTTCATCATGCGGACCATGATTGTTGCCCATCACAAAGGTACCACCCGGTATCCATACCATCCCTGAGATGCGTTTGGCGTCCGTTTCGGTCAGTTCCGGCTCATCGATGACCAGCGCAGAGCGAATCGCTTCCGGAACGGTTGCCAGAAGTGCCTGCGACTCTGCTTTCAGTTCTTCCGGGTCAATGTCCGGTTCGGGATCAGGCGGCCGATGGAGCAGCTTTGTCGGCGACTGGACCGGAATCTCTGTGATGGCGGTCGCCGTTTCCGGCGGACGCGAGGATAGTGTCCTGCCGCCGCCAGACAGCAACATGGCAGCACACAGTCCGACAGCTGACAGGCCAAGAACCGAGATAGCAATAACGGGGTTTTTCAACGGGAGATTCTCTGTTCGCTTCGCTTAACTCCAAGCCGGAAAACGCCGGTACCCCTGAGTTGAACAGCAGTTGGCCACATTGCCGGCACGTTTGGCCTTAAACATTCAGTCAGTCACAATAACACAGTCGAGCGTGGCCGGATCTGCCACGGACGTCTATTCTATCCGTCCGCCGGCTGCGGAAGCAAAGATTGAACGTGGGACACGCCTCTGAGGACGTCTGACTCCCGGTGATCGCCGCCGGTGCGCTCGACACAAACCCATCCGGAATAGTCAGCTTCGATGAGCGTTGGCATTAATTCATCCCACGGAACGACTCCGTCGCCGACAACTGTTTCGGTTCCCGAGTAATCCGAATTCCGCAATCCATCTCGAGCTCGGATGTAGCCAACGTGGTTGTACAGTTGACGATAACTGTCGATGACATTCGCACCCGTGAAAACGGCCACCGCCGGGTCGAATACAATCTGCAGTGGGCCGGTGGTCACGGCTTCCAGGAGTTGCTTCAGCAGTGACACATCGAAGTTGGGCAATTGCAGTGTGAGGACACAGCCAACATGATTGCCATAACTCGCAAGATCACTCACAACCTGGCACAGCGTGCTGAACTGGTCTGCCTGAGTGATCGTCCTGGAAGCCTCCGCAGGATGGCCCGCCAGCGAAAAGGGATTTTCGCGATGTTCAGCATCTGAACCGACGTCTACCCGGGAGGGCGAATCCTGGCCAGGATCCGGGATCAGGCCGCAGGGAACGAGCAAGCTGGATGAATTGAGTGGACGTGACAGAGTCATCGCAGAACGAATAAGTTCCACTCGTTCTTCGAGGTACTCCGGGCTGGCCAGGTTGTGTCGCGTTGGGCAGCTGAGGCCGGCGACATACATATGGTTTTCCCGCACGTAGTGTGATAGCTGCTTCAGCGCCGATGCAGACATGTTCTGTGCCAGGATATCGCGACGTGCGTTGAGTCGAATGCCAGGTACATGTACCTGGCCAGCCATCAGGATGGCTCGACGGAGCGGTGTTCCGAAGTCTTCGATTGCAACGGCCAGTCGCAGTGACATGATCTGTTAGCCATAATACGGGAAGCAAAAATACCAGGTACTGTGGATTACACTGAACACGGAAAACCGAACGCGGAAAACCAAGAATGACGATTGTTTCTGAAGTTTGCAGATTTCTGGATCAGCTGGCTCCTCCAGAGCTGGCTGAAGACTGGGACAACGTTGGACTGTTAGTTGGACGAGCATCCACCGATGTGAGCAGGGTTCTCACCTGTCTGACGCTGACGCCGGATGTGGCCAATGAGGCTGTGGAGCAGCAGGCTGATCTAATCGTAGCTCATCATCCGGTCTTATTTCAGGGTGCGAAGACAATCTCTGATCAGACCAGAGAGGGTGCCATGCTGCTGGATTTGATCGAGCGTGGCGTTGCTGTTTATAGTGCACATACGAGATTCGACAGTGCTCAGCAGGGAATCAATCAGCGCCTGGCCGAATCGTTTGATCTGAACAACATCCTACCGATTCGGGTGTCGGAATCTCTGCGGCATCTTGGCAGCGGGCGGTCAGGGCGGCTGGCAATTCCGGTTACCCTATATGACTTTCTGGCGGTTGTTCGAAAAGCGTCCGGTGCGGCCTACCTTGAATATTGCGGTGCGGATGACTCACCGGTTGAACATGTCGGCATCGCCTGTGGGTCAGCAGCCGAATTCCTGGATAATACTGTTGAAGCGGGTTGTGATACGTTCGTGACCGGAGAGGTCCGATTTCATTCGGCATTGGAAGCCCGCGGACGCGGTATCAATCTGATCCTGATGGGGCACTATTCGAGCGAACGTCCCGCGATGGAATGGCTGGCTGAGGAACTCGGGTGCAAATTCGCAGGAGTTGATGTTTGGGCCAGTGTGAATGAGTGCGATCCAGTCCGCCTGAGTTGTTAGCTCAATCTTGTCTGTGGGAACGTCGTACGACAGATAGTTTTGGCAGGATGGGCCAGAATTCAGCTGATGCGGGGCTTGTGGCTGCATTGTCTGATTTCCGCTGGCACTCATCCGTCTGGGTACTTGTCTTGGCTGGTATCGGATTGACTGTTCTAACGCTTGGCAGCTCTAGTGGGCCCTTGCCGCCTCCGTGGCAACCGGAAGGCGGCGGGAAGTCTCAAATAGCAGGACTTGAAGACTTGACAGAATCAGTACTGCCGATAGACTTTCGGGCTCGTCTGATTTTGGCCACCTCCCTGTCTCGGCACTAGTTGTGTTGTGTGGAGGTGACGTGGTCGCTTTTGGGCGTCGATCTTTGACAACATGGTTGAGATCTGTGAGTCTGTGAGTTTTGGCTAACGATCTGCATATGCCATTCTTTGACCGGAATGGCGGACAGGTATCACACTTTTCTTGCTGACCTCCGGGTGTTTGCAATGATGACTTCTGGTTGTTGTTGTGACATCTGGTCAAGCATATTTTTGAAGGGTTTGATCCTGGCTCAGAATGAACGTTGGCGGCGTGGATTAGGCATGCAAGTCGAGCGAGAATCTGATTGTTGAAGCTTCGGTGGATTCAGTCAGAGGGCAGCGGCAAACGGCGTAGTTATGCGTAGGTACGTACCCTCAGGTCGGGGATAGCCATGGGAAACTGTGGGTAATACCCGATAACGTCTGTGGACCAAAGGTGTGATTCCGCCTGAGGAGTGGCTTACGTGATATTAGCTTGATGGTGGGGTAATGGCTTACCATGGCAACGATGTCCAGGGGGTGTGAGAGCATGGCCCCCACGACCGGAACTGAGATACTGTCCGGACACCTACGGGTGGCTGCAGTCGAGAATCTTCCGCAATGGGCGAAAGCCTGACGGAGCGACGCCGCGTGCAGGATGAAGGCCCTTGGGTTGTAAACTGCTGTCGGAGGGGATGAAATCACGGTAGGCAATCCTTCCGTGTTGACAAAGCCTCTATAGGAAGCACGGGCTAAGTACGTGCCAGCAGCCGCGGTAACACGTACTGTGCAAACGTTATTCGGAATCACTGGGCTTAAAGGGTGCGTAGGCGGTTAATCAAGTCAGATGTGAAATGCCTGAGCTCAACTGAGGCACTGCGTTTGAAACTGATTGACTTGAGTATTCCAGGGGTATGCGGAACTGCCAGTGGAGCGGTGAAATGCGTTGATATTGGCAGGAACACCAGTGGCGAAGGCGGCATACTGGGGGATAACTGACGCTGAGGCACGAAAGCCAGGGTAGCGAACGGGATTAGATACCCCGGTAGTCCTGGCTGTAAACGATGAGCACTGGGCGGGAGGAAGTTCGCTTTTTCCTGCCGTAGCGAAAGCATTAAGT
>CAUZPL010000030.1:0-68005 GCA_963581585.1 Planctomycetota bacterium | reverse complement strand
CTTCACGAAGCTTCTGAATGATCTCTTCGGTCTTGAATCGCTTACGTGGCATAGCCTGCCTCCTGTGTTGGAACCAAAGCCAGAGTTTACAACTCTGGAACTGGTCCCGGTTAAGGGGGGCAGGTCATAAAGGCCATCCTGAAGAAACTGTGGTCGGAAAACCCTGACAATTTCGTCCTGCCGCACGTGAGGAAAATTCAGAATCCCAACCCGTCGTTCCGCACAATTATCGAAAATGCCGGGATCATTCCCTGGCCGGATTTGCTGCTCAACCTCAGGCAGTCCGCAGTCAACGATGCGGAGCACAATCCGAGGTTCACCGGCAAGAATGTCTCAGACTGGTTTGGGAACTCTGAGAAGACGCGACAGAAGCACTACAGCCGGACACTGGCCGAGGACGTGGAAGCGGCGACCGAAGGCGACGGTCGAGACTTGGCGTGGATGGACAAAAATGATTTTGTCCATGATTTGTCCATGAAGGCGACCGAAACGGTCGGAAAAGGCGAATCCGCCAATGAAGAAACACCGGAGAATTCCGGTGTTTTCTCAGGTGTTCGCTCCGGTTCGGAGGAACAAGGTGGACCTAACTGGACTCGAACCAGTGGCCTCCACGATGTCAACGTGGCGCTCTAGCCAACTGAGCTATAGGTCCGCGAACACGAAACTTAGTTACTCACAATATCGAATACAATTCCGGTCGCAAATTGTTTTTTGCAGGTTAAGTCTGTCTGTCCGCGTTTTACAGCCGGTGACCATGAAATCAACGGATTGTTCCCGGGACAACTGCTGATGTTGCTGCTCTGTCTGACCGGCAGCCCGACCGCCAGCCAGTGAAGTTCCAAAGCGAATTTGACGCTGTACCTTCGGAGCTGCAACAGATTCGAATGTCAACGGCAGCCGGCTTGCAGGTTTGACTTGAAGGTCACATGAGTTCACTGTCGGCCTGCACGTTGTCATCGGTCAGCCGTGCAATTCTGATCGCGTCTTGGATGGACCGTTTCAGCCAGTCCGACTCGCTCCCTTCCGGTACACGTCCTGATATCAGGTAGCCGGAGTAAATCGTCGCCGCAGCTCCGACGATCGTCTGCTCACTTGGCTGCAGAGTGATGTAAGGTTTGCTCATTAGCGGCGTTCTTGGTCCAGAAGTGGTGCGAAGTTACGGCCGAATTTAAAACACCCGACCTGCAGGTTATCAGCTGCTGTCTAGCGGAGAAAGCCTCGTTTCGGTGCAAAGCGAAGCGGTTTAAATTTGTGAATACCGGGAAATATTACGATGGGCTTGTTCCTACGCAGCGTCAGACATCGACCGAATTTCAGTTTACAGAACCACGTCAATATCATTCGAACAGCCGATGGCGAGGCCGGGCTTTCGCATCCGGAAGAACGAATGGAACGGTCCCTGGAAGGCCGGAAAGAAACCAGGATCTGTAATATCCGTACAAACTTCGAGGATAAACATTCACTGCAGCAGGTCGTGCGCAATCCAGTGATGCTCACAACAGCGGTGATCCCCGCTGTTCGCCGCATTTCAGGACAACCGGCTGACCATCTCCGCCACCGGGATCAACTGCATCTGAGGAATCGACTCACCGTCAGCTCTGCAAATGACACCTGTCAGAATGCCGCTGTCAGTGTGCTTACAGCGTAAGACAGCACGATTTCAGTAAGCCACCGGTATGTTGACTGATGGTGATGGACCGCAGTGTTGCGGACGCTGTTTTTGAACTGCAGCCGGATTCCTGTATCGGGCGTCTTCTCTTCGTGAATACTCAGATGCTGATGAAGAACCTGGATGAACCTGTGGTTCGTAAGACTCTGACTGTCGGTTATGTCTGGTTCGCATTTGACTCGAAGTGTGATCCGGCCGGTTTCGTCTTTCTTACCATCGACGGCAAGAATAAGTATACGGTGGGCAGCGACACGATTTTGACAGACGGCCTCCGCTTGAGATCAGAGTCATTATTCAGTGGAATATTCAATATTCTGCATAACGATACGCAAATTCATCACTCAAGATGTCCAGGTCTTTTTATGGTCACGAAATTCGGGGTATATCGAATTGAAGTTTTGTTCAAGTTCCCAGATGAATATGACATCTGGATTTTATCGCATCCAGTGTATGTTGGACTTCGGCAGCCTCAGAAACGATAACCTGTCCTCGATTTCCTTTTCACACTAACTGGAAGGTGACTGTACTCTCATGCTAGCTGGCCATTTGACTCAACTCCGAACAGTGGAACTCATAGAGATTGATGAACCACGTCTGCCGTCTGCTTCCGATCAACCGGGACAAATGATTTTTCAGCCTGAGCTGACGTGCCTGTGCGGTTCGGATCTGCCGTTTTTTGATGGTGATTTCGAAGGCCATGAGATCGAGTATCCACAGCCTGTGGGTATGTCGCTGCATGAAATGGTAGGCACTGTTGTGGATACAAATGGTGATCGCTGGACTCCGGGGACTCGAGTGCTGGCGGTACCCGAGCAACAGCGTGGATTGTACGAACGGTATCTGCTGGATGACTCCCGGGCCATTCCGCTTGATCCACGTTTGTCGGACGAAATTGCTCTGATGGCGCAGCCGTTCGGTACCGTTGTTTGGGCGCTGCAGAAACTTCCCAATATGATCGACCGTGATGTGGTGGTGCTGGGTTTGGGCCCCATCGGTCAGATGTTTACTGTGGGGTTGCGGAATCTTGGTGCGAGACACATCATCGGAATCGATCCGGTCCAGGACCGAACTGAGCTTGCCAGCCGGATGGGGGCCACTGAAACTGTTTGCGCTTGCGGTGAAGAGGCGGTTGAGCAGGTGAGGTCGATTCTTGACGGTGAATTACCGCATGTGGTTGTCGAAGCCGTGGGACACCGTGTGCAGGCATTTGACGCAGCTGTCCAGCTGTGTCGTGAGCACGGTGATGTTCTGTTTTTTGGTGTCCCGCCTGTGCCGATACCTCAAATCGATCTGCGAGCGGCAATGTGGAAAAATGTGCGGATTCTGACGTCGATCCACCCGACCTTTGAACGTGCGTTTCCACTGGCGATGCGGTGGCTGGCTGAAGGACGAGTCGACTTGTCACCGCTGCTGACCCATCGCTATCCGCTGGCACAAATCCAGCAGGCTTTTGATCTGTTTCGAGATCGCAGGGACGGAGCGGTGAAGGTCCTGGTGGAATTCCCGGCACTGAAGAATGGCGAATCGGTCTGAAAAAGTACCAATGACTGCCGATGAGCTGCGATTGCTCGTAAGGGAAGCCACTGCTGTTCCGACTGAAACCCAGGCGGCATACCGGGTCCTGTGGCGTGCACATCCTACCGATCCCAATGCAGCCTGTCTGACAGTCGGATTTCCGAGATCCCATCCGGACGACCACCACGGTGCATTTGGTGGACGACTGGTCTGGTGGCCCAACGGCATCACGGAACTACGTCGTGTTGCCATCGTCTCCTCCAGGATCGGCAGCCGACTTGATCATCATCGTTGGTGGTTTGACCTGCTTCGTACGGCCATCATGCGAATCAACGTAAAAGAAGAGTGCGTTGTCGCCGTGGATGGCACGGCCCCTGATGTCGCCACCATACGGGCTGCAGAGATCTTCGGGGTTCCTCGATTGAAAATCACCGTTACTGATCGTGAAGTCAGTGTTGATCAGCTTGTCCAATGGCTCACGAAACGGATCGAGGATGGTCAGATGAAACAGAAGACTGATAACTTCCTGGATTGGCAGGCTCATATTTCACCTCGTCTTCATCATACGAACATGTCGACTCAAACTGATCAAATGCGCCGTCTGCCGCTGCAGGATCGCTCCACGATTGCCGCCAGCGAACGGAGCTACGTTCTGGCATGTCGCTCAGGCGGATTCATTCACCAGTTGCTGCGCGACAGTCTGAACTCCAAATCGGATCCATTTTCAATATTTTACCTGGCCAATGGACCAGGCATAGCGGACGACGTATCGCTTGAACTCACCACACTCGGCGCCATCCCATGGCTGTTGGCCGGAATCAGTGCCAGGGATTCCTTTGCAGCAGGCCCGACAACGACTGTACCTTCGGTCGCGGTCATTGCTAATGGACCGCTGGAACAACCTCAGGGCTGGTTGTGTCACTGGACTCGGCCATGCACCGGACCATGGCCGGGGCAGCCGGCGACAGAGTTTCTGGATGAACTGCTGCTGGGTTGTAAATCGGCGGATCGATCTGCTTTAGCAACACTGCTGCAAATTATAGCACAAGGCGTCGTGTTGGCGTCTCTGGTCCGTGAGGGGCATCGAGCGGTGTCATTCACAGAAGTCCCCCTGAGCGACTTTCGTCGTCGCCGCATCTATCGGCGTCACAGGAGACGCTACGACTTCGAGCCGTGGGGCATCGCTGTCCGTCGCTGCTCTTTGGCAGATCTGGGCGGTGGGAGAGTGCAGTACGGATTTAGAACTCAACAGTCGTCAAAATCGGATTCCGTGTGGTTTCAGCCGGCAATGGATCAATCCGGACAAATTGACTGGCGTCAGGAACAGGAATGGCGGCTTACGCAGGACCTCCGACTACAGGAGCTGCCGGAAACAGCAATCTGTCTGTTTGTTGATTCGTCACTCGAAGCAGACATGATTGGAGCACAAAGCGAATGGCCCGTTGTTGTTGTGCCCGACTGAAGGTCACTCAAACTTCAAGTAGCTGCATTGCAATCTCGGTCCACAGTTCGTCGATGTCGGACACAGATCGTGTCGGCTGGCCGGCGTTGCGGAACCAATAACCTGCATTGCCGATATCGCCTTCAATCAGATGCAGCAACGCGTGGATCCACGAACCCATAGGTGTATGGATTCCCTGCGCAATACTGTGAGCATCATCCCACTGTCCGGCTTTGGCATGCCACAATGCCTGGAGCTCCGGTGATAGTTTCACTGAAGGCCGGCCGTTTTTCACAATGGATGTCTGAAATTCACCGACAGTCATTTCGTTTGCGCCCGCCGGTTGTGATATGCCGCTGTCCATCATGATGAAATGCACTGTACAACCAACCGCTGCTCTGTGGAACGTCACAGGGGATTTCCGGGAATGAACGCTTCACCAATCAACTGTGGAGCCGGGTGGCGACAACTGGTGGCATACTCGCCGGATGCCTGAGTGTGCTGCGGTCTTCTGGCTTGGTGTGACATAATCGAAGCAGCCTCGTCGCTGGATGGGTGTCCGAACGGTGTTTGTCCGTTTCAGCGACCGGCGGATATTGCTGGCCCGGGTGGTCCCGCGGCACAGATAACCACAGAAAATTGTGATCGTGAAACGATCACAGTAATGACCGAACCAACTCTTTTGCTTCACCTTGACCGCCAGGACAACAGCCGGCAAATTTTCTCTGGGTCCTGTGATTCTTCATTTTGATGGTGGTTCGATGTTGCTGTTTTTCAAGCCATTTCGGCTGTTTCTGAGCGCGCTGTGTGCACAATCAGCTCCTTCCCAGCTGTCCATGGGACTCGCTGCAGGCATCCTGGTGGGTCTGGTGCCCAAGGGGAATTTACTGGCTATCATGCTTGGAATGATGCTGGCTGCAACCCGTGTGAACCTGGGCACTGCCGCAACTGCGATCATTTGCTGCAGTCTGGCCTCACCATTGTTTGACCCGGTCTCACATTTGCTCGGCAGCTGGTTGCTGAACCAACCCAGCCTCTGCGTATTCTGGACTTGGCTGTATAACCAACCCGTTGTTCCCTGGACAGCTTTCAATAACTCCGTCGTGCTCGGAAGTTTTGTCACTGGGTTATTGTTCCTCTATCCAGCTCACAGACTTAGTCAGCCGTTGTTCGAAAAATACAGCGAGGTGGTAGCCAGATGGGTACGGAAGTTCTGGTTGACCCGCGCATTGATGGGAGCGGAATGGGCAACTCGCGTTGGAGCTGTTGACTAGCCGCCGGTGGCGACGAGCCCCTTTTGACGTTCACCTGGAACAGCCCACCGATGGCAACAGCGTTTGACTCTGCAGTTAACTGGATTGCGGGAGACTCATTGTGCGATGGATCTGGCTGATACCACGGCTGATACTCGTGGGCCTGATCTGGTCCGCATTCGTATTCGGACTGGACCCCTGGCTGCGACATGTCACTATTCAGACAGCTCAGTCTGCTACGGGTGCCAAAGCCGATATCGGTTCATTCACGACGGGCTTGTTTCCCCCAATCCTCAGTGTCCGCAACGTAACTCTGGCCGGTAACGGTTCGCTCGGAACCAACCTTCTGGAATTCGATGGACTGGAGTGTCGGCTGGGTGGACATCCGTTGCTGCGCAAGTCGTTTGTCATCGAAGAAGCGCGTCTGACGGGAGTGCGGTTTGGAACGTCGCGAAATGATGATGGGCAGCTGGACCTGCTGCCGGAAACGGATTCCAGTGAGCCATCCTGGCTCACTGAAAAGCTGAAACACGTCGTTGACGAATGGCTGGACGGACTGATCGTTGATGTCCATCAACAGCTGGACCCAAACACACTGGAGACCTGTCGGACCGGCCAGGCACTCAGCATCAAATGGAAACAGCGAATCGAAGTGCTTCGTCAGGAACTGAAGTCGTTCAAGCTGCGTGTGGAACGACTGCAGGATCACATGCAAATGGCGAAGCAACTGCGGTCGGTGGCTCAGGTGCAGCGATACCTGCAACTAGCCAGCGAAGGTGAACTGCTGTTGAACGAGGCCAACCAGCTGCAAGTTCGAATTCAGAGGCTTGTGCCGGAAGTACGGACAGACCTGGTTGTTCTCAACCAGGCTCGGCAGAACGACCAACGACAGATCGTTCAGAGAATCCGTCACTTGAAGCCAAATCCTCACCGCATTACCGAGTCACTCATCGGTCGGAAAATGTATCACCAGCTTCACCAGACAATGTCCTGGTTGAAGTTTGTTTCGAACTATCGAAAGGAGATTCGCCGGCAGACCACAGTCGTTCGACATCGAGGCCAGGACGTGCAGTTCCCGGTGTTGAATCCGACGCCACGATTCCTGTGTCGTCGCATGGAGGTCAGCGGGGAACTCTTTGTGGACCAGCAGCTGACGCCTTTTCATGCCGTACTCTCCGATGTCAGCAGCGAACCTGCCCTGCTGGGCCGACCCTCTGTTTTTCGGCTAAGCACGGCCAGCGAAGAGCCTCTGCAACTGACGATCCGACACGACCATACCACAGATATTCCACACACAGACATCCTCGTAAAATTTCGCCAAAGCCAGCCGCAGATACTGCGTGTCGGCCGTGAAGAGATCGCCGTCTTCGAAGCCGGGCTAGCAAATCTCGACTGGTTGGTTGGCATACAGCTCTCGGGCACGAACGTCGACGGCACCATCAGCCTGGATTCAGAGCTCCAGTACGCCAAGCTGACTTCGCAGAAGATGAATCCGCTGCTGCGAGATACAGTGGCAGATGCATTTCGGAGTGTGAAAACAGTTGACGCCACCATTCGGTTGACTGGAACCATCGATGCACCGTCAGTGGAGCTCGAGTCCGCATTTGGTGAGGACGTAGCGTCAAAGCTTCAAGTAGTATTCGCCAGGGAGGCGGAGGAATTGAAGGTGGCGCTCAGAAACCGCGTGGAACAGCTGGCCACGGAAAATCGTCAGCGGTTGTCAGCGGAATTCAACAGCCGCTACAAAGATCTCGTTGCTGATCACCAGGTAAACCTGCAAGAGATTCAGGGCGCTCAACAGATTCTCGCCAGTGTACGATCAGATCCCAAAGCACTGTTCCGGCAGGTCTCCGGATCGGGCATCCTGTCGAAACAGAAAGAAGACAGGATTCAGCGGCAGCTGGAACAAACCGACAAGCTGTTACAGGGATTAGGTGGCGGAATTTTTCGTTAACGAGTGCTGGAAACAACCGCAGATTCCTGAGCTGTCGGTTTTGATGTGTTGAGATGCCGAATAATCCGCGAGAGCACAGAGCTCGTGCCTGCCAGTTGACGGCAACTGCGGCTCAATCGCAATGTACCTCCAAACAGCAGACAACGTTTCCAGTTGTCCGGCAGTTGCTTCCATGGGCTGGCACGTCGAAGCACCATCATTCCCTTTATGCGATGACTGTCCATGGTCTCGATCCAGTCCAGTGGTGTACAGCCGACCGGGACAAACACTTCCTCACGACCCCCAATCACGTTGTTGAGCGCGATCTGTAAATCAATCCGGAACCGCAAAGCATCATCCAGACAACGATCCAGTCCCGCGCGGATAGTTCGGCTGGCATGATTGTAGGTGTGGTTACTGCGAGACCCGGGCACAACCACAAGCGACTTTGCATTGAAAGACGCTGCAAGCTCCAAAGCACGCAGCATATCCGTCACAGCGCACTCATAGCTCCGTCCGAGGCTTCCCGTGAAGCCTCCTGCATAACCCATAGTCCCGACCTGGAGGCCATTCGCAGACAGTGTGCTTTGAAGCTCCTGCTGGCCAAGACACATCACCTGCTGACGTCGGATGCTGACCAGACGGATCTGCCGGCTCTTGAGTTGTGCAACTTCATCCGCAAGCTCTTTTGGAGACTGGGCACGCAATGGTTCTGACTGACATAGTTCCTGTTTGACCCGTGGTACAAGATAGGTTCCGTTCGGTTGTCGTGGCAGGAAAACATCCATGCTCAATTCCACATAAGAGGGTCAAACGGACGGGTGGCAAGGATTATTGTTCGCGACCGGATGTTCAAGAGCAGATTCAATGACTTACCGGAAAAGAGCAATATCACTTTTTTGTAGGAAAGTTCTTTGGAACATGTCGTTTGCACAACTTTCGGAAATCGCATCATCATGTTGTCCATCTGCGGCGCCTGACTGCGCACAACATCAAGCCCACAGGGGCGAAATCAAAGCGAACAGCGTCGCGGGTTGTCCAACGGTAATGCATCTGGCAGGAAAAGACCTTCAGAACTTGAGGTGGTTTGCGAACGTCCGGACGGCATTGTCAATGCGAACTTCACTTTGCCGGACTGCGGCAGGGTCTGACCTGTATCTGCATGTGACCACGTTACCGGAAATCACGATCACCGTGAACCTTCGGTTCCGACTCTTAGCCGGCAGTCGTGATTTTGACGGACGGGTCGTCGGCCACATTAACCCACACATGAACATGGGGATCGCCACGGTAGTGCCATATAAACGACGGGCCTTCCAGTCGCCATGTGTCCCAGATGCCATCTTTACCAACATCATCAGACTCATAGAATGACAACACGCATTTGTCCAGACCACCCTGAGTATTCAGGCAATGCAGCGCCTCCCTGCGGTCTCGCTGGCGATACGGTTCGACCAGCAACTGCAGTACACCTTCCAGATGCAGTTTCTGATCTGCAGAGAGCTCGGAAACAGGAACACCAGGAATCTTGGGATTGGTGCGAAAATGTACGTCTCTTTCGCGTGGAGAGTTCTGAATGAGTGCCATTTTTTTCTGACGTCCATCAAGCATACCGAAAACTTCATTCGCTTTGACGGCCTGTGACCAAAAGACATTGCCGGGGTGATCGGGCTCTTCATCAAAGCCTCCAGCGGCGTGGCCGTAAAAGATGGGACCACCGAACGCCACATGCGGGGTGGAATCACCATCACATCGAATCGTCAAATGGCGTCCGGTCATGACCAGTTCGAACGGACCATCCTGTGGATTGCCGAACATTGCAATACTTTGGCCTCGACCGTACCCACCAGCGTCGTCTTTGAGCTGTTTGCGAATTTTATTCTGCCATTCCGGATTGTACAGGCTCCAGAAAATGGCTTCGATCAGCTCCTGCTGATCTTTAGTGTAGAAGTCACTGGTGACGCGGTATGGAGAGATTTGCCAGTTATTGCTGACGTGGGTTCTCAGGATACCGTGTTCTTCTGTCTTGTGGTTCCAGTCGAAACAAATGTTCCTGCGCTGGGTTGGTGTCAGGGACGTAAACAGCTGTTTCACGAGCCCGGCAGAAAGATCCGATGTCTCAGTATCAGAATCGGCGCCCAGAACTTCCGGACGACCCGCACCCGCTGCGGCAAGTGCCACAGTGCCGGTTGCTGTAATGAAATCCCGACGAGTGGTGTTGGAGGTCGACTTGAGCGGAACCATCAGCGAATCTCCTCTGAGGACAATGATGCAAAGAACGGGCAGAATTCAGGCTGGAGAATCATGTTCAGCGGTGCAGAAATTGTTTTAGTTCCGTAACCCGTTGAAGCGTTTTCCTGCCCCCCCCTCTCTTTCCGTAGTCTCCCACAGGGTCTGACGTGTGGCAAGCGAACCGAGATTTTGAGCAAAGTCTCCTCCTGTTGGAGTCGCGAACTAGGACACTTTTTCCAGATTTGAATTCTGGGAACAGTTGATTGCTGTCAGTCAGAACAAGTTCGACAGCATTGATTTGAGCAGTTCGATTGAGCCCCACACCGCGAGTACAAATGTCAGCAACATCACTAAATTCTCCCAGATTCGGTTCCGATGCTCTCGACCGATGTACTTTCCGCTGGCTGTGATTCGCCAGAGACCACCCGCAAGGACTGGCACCAGTGGTACCTGCAGGCAGTTACCAACGATCGTCAGCTGCACGAAATCCGGCATGCCGGGAATGGTCCAGATCATGGGTGATACCAGTCCCCAAACGACAACGCCCCGATAGACGGGTGTTGATTTTTCGTCCGGTCCACCAGACGGATTGTTCCCGCGCCAGCGCCGGCATCCGTGACTGGCGATCAATGCCAGCACCATTGAGATCCCCACGTAAGACGTGAAGACAGCGGCGAAGACGCCCATCAGGAAAACTCCCCTGCCCCACGGTCCGAGCACTTCGCGGAGCAGGTTGACTAAGTCGTCCAGACCTTCAATTGGTCGATCATTCCCATACATGAGCTCGGCACCGAGTGTCCATACCGCTAGGTTGAGAATAATCATCACGACCACACCCAGCAGCAGGTCGTATGACTGCAACCGCCGATAGGCCGGCCCCCGCCATCCCTTCAATTCCATGAAGTAGGGGTAAGCGAGGTTCATCATGGAGCCTCCAAGCGCGCCGATCATGCTCACGGCAACCAGCAGTGCATCGAACAGTCCGTGTTTTGGCGGAACCGCAAAAGCGAACGCTCCTCGCAGAATTCCCGCCGGATTGGGGCCGACCCATACGGCCGAGCCCACCAGGGACACGGCGAGCGCTGCCAAGATCACCTTGAAGACCGTCTCGATCCGCTGGTACAGCGGTCGGAAAACCAAAGCCAGCGCGACGAACAGCCACAACAGCGACCAGTGCCATGTGGCCCCACGACCCGTCAGATTGACCCAGGTCTCTCCGCAGCCTACGAGCATGTATGCGCCCAACACATGCGCCATGCTGATCGACGCGATTACAAGGAACGGTGCGTACCAGTGGTGAAGCCGTACGAGCCCGTCGAGAACAGACTCGCCGTGTGGATTGCAGAGCTGGTATTTGGCGATTAACGAAACGAAAACGAAACGCACCATTGCTGCCAACACGAGCACCCACATCAGCGTGTATCCATAATCGCCACCGGCAATGCCAGAAACGACGATATCGCCGGCACCCAGCCAGGTGAGCACTACAACAATCCCGGGGCCGAATGAACGGATATATTCCAGGAAGGTCCGCGGGATCTTTGGCCCGGGTGTTGATTCGTCGTTCCCACTTTGGTGCATACCAAGCTCTCGCGCAGATAACAGACACCGTCTATGTCGTGGCTTTTGCCACGACAGACAGGTGTTTCCGGTCATACGGGCATCTGAGTCCAATATCAGCAGAATAAATTTGGCACCGAAGTTACTGGCTTCGTGGTCCGCCGGGAAGCGGTGACTGGCACATTCTATCGCAGATGTCGATTTCCCATGGCTACTTCAGGCCACGTCGGATGAGCAGGGCTTCAACGGTGGGTTCCTGACCGCGGAAAGCATGATACGATTCCATAGGGTCCCGACTGCTGCCTCGCGAGAGAACTTCCTGTCGCAGGTTGTCGCCGTTTGCACGTGTGGCCCCTCCGTTGGACTGCATGTACGCGAACGCGTCAGCCGCCAGGACTTCACTCCACATGTAGGCGTAGTAACCTGCCGCGTAACCACCGCCCCAGATATGCGCGAAGTACGGAGTTCGGTACCGGGGCGGAACGGCTGGAATATCAACGCCATATTTCTTCAGTGTGGCAGCTTCAAACGCTTCAATGTCGTCCGGAATTTGATCGACCGTCCGTGTATGCCACTCCAAATCCAGAATCGCCGCGGCCAGATATTCCAGGGTGTCAAATCCCTGATTGAATCGACTGGACTGAATCACTCTCTCCAGCAATTCCGGTGGAATCGATTCGCCCGTCTGGTAGTGCCGAGCGTAGTTCCTCAGGATATCCGGCTGAATACACCAGTCTTCTTCGAAGGTTGACGGGAACTCGACGAAGTCGCGCGGTGTGGCGGTCCCCGCGACCGAGGGGTAGGTTACGTCCGAAAACAGTCCGTGAACTGCGTGGCCCATCTCGTGAAACATTGTTGTGACGTTGTCAAAACTGATCAATGCGGGTTCACCGTCGGCAGGTTTCGGGTTATTCAGCACATTGACAACAACCGGCTTTGCATTCAGTAAACGGGATTGATTCACCCAGGAACTCATCCATGCACCACCGCGTTTGGAGTCACGTTTGAAGAAGTCAATATAGAACAGACCGATCTGGTTTCCATTAGTGTCCAGCACATCGAATACACGCACTTCCGGGTGATAGACAGGAAGGTCTTTACGTTCACGAAACTCGATGCCAAACAGCTGATACATTGTGAAGAACACCCCGTTCTGCAGTACGCTGTTCAGCTCGAAATAAGGCTTCACTGCTGATTCGTCGACGTCAAACCGAGCCTTGCGGACTTTCTCCGCATAGTATTCCCAGTCCCACGGTTCCAGTTCGTGGTCGGCTTCAAGTTCCGTCATCATTTCCTGAAGATCTTCGGCTTCCTGATGCACGCGTGCAACGACACCGGGAACAAGATCCGTCAGCATCCGCAGCGCGGCGTCCGGGTTTTTCGCCATCTGGTTTTGCAGCTTGTAAGCCGCGTAGTTTTCGAAGCCAAGCAGTTGTGCCCGTTCGGCACGTAATTGCGCGATCTCCAGAATCAGCGGCCGATTATCGATCCCGCCATTTCGTCCGACTGCTCGATTCGCAGAGGCTTCCCAGACTCTTTTCCGCAGATCCCGATTATTTAAAGACGTCAGAATGGGAACGCGAGTGGTATTTGTGATTTCCAGTATGTACTTACCCTCATGGCCACGATCCATCGCAGTTTCCGCGGCAGCTGCAATATCGGCGTCGAACATACCGTCGAGTTCCGCGATATGTTCGACGGTGATCGAACGCTCTTTTCTGACCTCCAGCAGATTGTCTTCAAATTTTGTCTGCAAAGTCGACAGTTGTTCATTCAGTGAACGAATGCGATTCTGCTGTGCTGCAGAAAGCTTGGCGCCGGCCCGAACAAAGCCTTTGTAATGCTGCCGCAAAACTTCCTGCTGTTCGATACTCAGTCCCAGTGAATCACGCGATTCATACAGCGACTCGACTCGTTCAAACAACCGATGATTGAGCAGGATATTATCTGAATGAGCAGCAAACAGCGGAGCCATCTCGGTCTGAATATTCTGCAGATGTTTGCTGGTGTGAGCAGACGTCAGGTTGGAAAAAACTCGACGGGCACGTTTCAACAGAGCTCCCGACTTTTCGAAAGGTACGATCGTGTTGGCGAAAGTCACCGGATCTGTCTGGTTGACGACCGCTTCAATCTCCGCCAGTTGCTGTCGCATGCCTGCAGTGAATGCTGGTTGATAATGTTCAATTCGGATCGCGTCGAATGCCGGAGCCTGAAACGGAAGGGAACTCGGTTCCGAGAATGGATTGTCCGTCGCAAGTCCAGCGGCATTTGTTGTTTGATCATTCACGATGTCAGTACCATTTAAAGAAATGGAAGCAGAGTGCTGAGCAAATACTGGCGGGATGTGCAACAGCACAATGATCGTCACAGCAGCTTGAGTCAGTACGCGGACAAATCTCGACATCACACACTCTTCCGGCTGGCCCGGCCCGGGGGGTCTGATCCAATACACGTTCAATATTCTTTGTTGACACAACTGCTTCGGACTCAGCCAGCCGGTGAAGAACTCTCTAGTGTTCCTCCGCTGGCCACAGAGGGACTTCCCTGCGTCAAACCATCCTTGTCACAGCCTCCCTCGCGGCCGATTCGGGTTAGGTTCCTTCGATTCCAACCCGTAACAACACAGATGGCTGTGACTCATGTCCTCATCAAACGACAATGGGCTTAGTCAGCTTTAGCTGTCGCCGTAAAACAAGCGGCCATCAGCCGCCATCTCGACCAGGAGCGGTGCCGGTTTGTAGCGCATCCCATGGCTGATTTGCAATTGTCGGAGATCAGCGACGGTAGTCGTCAGACCTCGGTTGTCCATATGTCGAAACGGGCCTCCAAGGAACGGCGGGAAACCAATACCAAAAATTGCTGCAATATCACCGTCCCGGGAACAGCCAATCGTGCCGTCTTCCAGACACATCACAGCCTCGTTCAGCATCATCAGCACACATCGATCGACAATTTGTGAAGGTGATATCTTGCTGTCGGGAGTAATGTTCAGCTCACGATACACTGTACGGTCGATCATTCGGCTGTTTTTTGGTTTGTCGTAGAGGTAGAAACCTTTTTTCGTCTTTCGGCCCAGACGATTGCTGTCAACAAACTGTTTCTGCAGACCGGTGTCCTGCATTCTCTCACCAAATGCTGCTTCGAGAATCGCCTGCACTTTGCTGCCGACATCAATGCCCACTTCGTCCAGCAACTTGAATGGTCCAACAGGAAATCCGAAACCAACCAGGGCTTTGTCGATCTTATCGAATGCAACACCTTCCATGCCGCAGCTGACGGCCGCATTGACGTATGGAGCCAGAATTCGGTTCACATAAAATCCCGGACCATCCCGGACCACAACGACCGTCTTTCCCTGCTTTTTTCCGAAGTCCACTGCTGTGACTACTGCCTGATCCGAAGTGCCTTCGTGGCGAATGATCTCCAGCAGCGGCATCTTTTCCACCGGCGAAAAGTAGTGCATGCCCACCACATTGCCTGGTCGCTTCGCTTTTGCAGCGATATCTGCAATTGGAATGGATGACGTGTTGCTGGCGAAGACAGTTTCCTCATTCCCCAGTGCCTCAATGTCAGCGACCATCTGCTGTTTGAGGTTCAAATCCTCGAAGACCGCTTCAATGATCAGTTCACACTGCGCAAACCCACGGTAATCCAGTGATCCCGTCAGTCGGTTGATACGTTTCGTTGCCTGTTCTGCGGAAAGCATTTTTCGTTTAGTGCGTTTTTTGTAAAAAGCATCAAGATGACGATAAGCGCCCAGAATACCGTCGTGGCAAATGTCTTTCATCCGCACACTGGCATTTGCTTTATCAATCGAAACCAAAGCGATCCCGGCACCCATCAGTCCGCCACCTAAGATACCGACACGATCGACCGTCATTGGACGGACATCGGCCTCAATAAATGTTTCCTTTTTGAGCTCGTTGGAAGCGAAATAAATATTTATCAACTGCTTCGCTTCGGGTGAAACCGCCAATTGCCCGAATTTTGTGCGTTCTACGTCCAGTGCTGACGGCAGAGATGTACTCATTGACGCTTCGACGACATCCAGTATCGCCAGCGGGGCAGGATACAGACCATGAGTGGTTTTCATCACCTGCTGACGGGCCTTTTTGAGGACCACGTCTCGAATACCCCGCAGCCGGAGCAGGCGGTCTTTGATGGAATGTTTGCGTCTGGGGACTTTGCGTTCCATGTACGTTGCCGCTGCGATTGAGGCCACATCGACCAGAATGCGCGGGGAGACGACTTCGTCAATCAGCCCCATGCGTCTGGCTCGTGTTGCATCCAGCTGTTTGCCGGTCAGCAGCAAGTCCAGCGCTGTGGGCAGACTGATCATGCGCGGTAGCAGTGTTGCGCCACGGCCACCAGGTAAAAGTCCCAGCCGTACTTCCGGCAGACCAATTTTTGTTTTCTCGTCGTCCGTTGCGATGCGATAATGGCAGGCCAGCGCCAGCTCCAGTCCGCCACCAAGGCATGGTCCGTGAATTGCGGCGATGAATGGTTTTGAACTGGCATTGACACGGTTGAAGAGTGCTTGAACGTCTGCAGCAATTTGTTTTCCCTCTTCAGCGCTGGCGACATCATTCAGTATCCTGATGTCCGCGCCAGCGACAAAACTGTTATCCTTGCCACTGGTCAGTATGACAGCCTTGACTGCTGAATCCTGATCCACTGATGTGAGCAGGTCATCGAACTCTTCCGCCACAGCCTGATTCAGGACATTCATCGACTCACCGGGAACATCAACAGAGACAGTGAGAATCCCTTGGATGTCCAGTGATGTTGTCAACGCATCCATGGTCCGTTTCTCCGCAGCATCATTCGGATTCGATAATCATGGCGGCACCCAGCCCGCCTGCAGCACAGGCGGTCGTGAGCGCCAGTCCGCCGCCTCGACGTTTCAGTTCGTTGAGTGTCTGCGTGAGGATTCGTCCGCCCGTCGCAGCAAAGGGATGACCGTAGGCGAGTGAGCCGCCCAGTACATTGAATCGACTCATGTCGATATCTCCGAGCGCTTCACTGCGATTCAGAAATTTCGCAGCGTACGCCCGCGATCCGAACGCCTGAATATTCGCCAGTGTCTGAGCAGCGAACGCTTCATGCATGTCAATGAGCGTGAGATTCCTGAGCTGAAGGCCAGCCCTGTCGAGTACTTTGGCGGACGCCTGCGTCGGCCCCATGAGCAAGTCAGTTGCCACGGTATTGGCAGTGAATGCGTAGTGCCGGATGTATCCCAGTGGCTGATAGCCCAGGGACTTCGCTTTCGATTCTTTCATGAGCAGCAGTGCGGATGCACCATCTGTCAGAGGAGTACTGTTGGCCGCTGTGACAGAGCCATATCTGCGGTCAAAGGCCGGACGCAACGCGGAAAGTTGCTCCAGAGAGGAATCTGCTCGGATGTTTTCGTCGCGGATGAATACACTGTTGTAAGGTTCGGCATACGCCGGTATGACTTCTGCATCCAGTTTGCCATCTTCCCAGGCCTCATGAGCGAGCTGGTGAGATCGCAGAGCCAGCTGGTCCTGATCTTCACGCGCAATACCGTAATCTTTTGCCATCTGCTCGGCGCTGTCTCCCATGCGCAGCTTCGTTGAGTACTCAGCAATCGCAGGTGGAACAGGCGCCAGGTCTTTCAATCGAATGTCACGGAGTGCTTTGAGTTTGCCAAAAACGGAACGCTGCTTGTTGAACTGAATCAACTTAATCGCCACTTTGTCGCTGAAACAAATTGGAATGACGCTTGATGAATCAGCACCACCGGCAATACCAATTTCGATGTCACCCGTTTCCAGACTGTCGCAGATCGAAGACACAGACTGAAAACTGGTTGCACAGGCTCGCGAAACGCTGTAAGCATCACAAGTGACCGGAAGATCCGTGCCCAGTACTACTTCCCGGGCAATATTGGGTGCTTGAGGAAGTGCCACCACCTGTCCGAAGACAAGGCGGTCCACAGTTCCGGGATCAAGGTTGGTTCGCGCCAGAAGTTCGCGGACAACCATTCTGCCAAGGTCGATCGCACTCAGGGTCCTGTACCGCGTTGCCTGGCGTGCGAACGGTGTTCTCAGACCCGTCACCACGGCAAAGCGATCATTCGCAGAGCTGATCATGTCTGATGTCCTTAGAATGCTGCAGATTCCCGGGATGGGGAAAGACGCTGCGCGATGGAACGTGTTTGCAGTCGGGTTCGCATCAACCAAGTCGGATTGATTAGTCTTCCGTTGAATACGACGATGTACAAGCCAGTGAGCGACGCAATGAACGAAAGAAAGCGAGTCCTTTTTTTGTGTACAGGTAACTCCTGCCGCAGCCAGATGGCTGAGGGGATGCTGGACAGATTCTATGGACATCGGTTTGAATCGCTTTCCGCCGGCATTCACCCCGCCGGTTATATTCACCCAATCGCCGTCGAGGCAATGCGGCAACTGGGCATTGATATCTCCAGGCGACGAAGCAAAGACCTCTCCGAGTTTCTGCCTCCGACCGGTACTGTTCCGGATCTGGTCATTGGTGTCTGTTCTTCGGCCTCTGACAACTGTCCGGTTTTACCGGACGCCGTTCAGCACTGGCACTGGCCCTTTGATGATCCGGCGCATGCGACCGGTACTGATCAAGAGATCCTGGCTGAGTTCATTCAAGTACGTGATCAGATTCGCCGGAAGCTGGAAGAGACATTTGATTCAGCTGAGGTGTCAGTCGAATCACCTCAGGACCACATCCCTTCAAGCCGATACCCCGACGGGACCGTTTAATCGTTCGGCTGTCGTTCAGAATTTTTGGCCGGCACCGACGAGTAAGGCGTTCCAACTTATTGTTTTTGGCAACACCTAATAATCATGTCGATTTCCCGCCTGCCACTCAGTTATTGCACCAATGTCCATCCCGGTCAGACCGTGAACGAGATTCTTGACGGCATTAACATGTACACTGCTGTCGCACATCAGAAGTTCAATCGCCCGCTGGCCGCCGGTCTGTGGCTGGCCCGCAGTGTCGTGACCGAGTTGTTGGAATCACCATCGAAGTTCGAACAACTGGGACAGGCGTTATGGCAGCATGATCTTGGTTGCTACACGCTGAACACATTTCCATACGGGAATTTTCATTCCGATCGAGTCAAGGAAAATGTCTATCTGCCGGACTGGTCCAGCCCCGACCGGCTTCAGTACACACTGGACTGTGCCCGGTTGCTGGCAGGACTGCTACCAAAGTCAGCTGAAGGCAGTCTGTCCACGGTGCCACTGGGAGGGAGAATGAATCCAGCGGGCGAAGAGTTCACAGACGTCTGCTGTGGCAACATATTGGAAGCGGCCGATCAACTGGCGGATTTGCACGAATCAACCGGACGACAGATCCGCCTGGCGGTGGAGCCAGAGCCTCTGTGCCATCTGTCATCAACACCTGCAGACGTGATTCCATGGTTTGAGCGTCTGTTCGACACTGCCAAAGAAACCGACACTATGAATCGGGTGCAGGAGTATGTAGGACTGTGCCTTGACGTCTGCCATCAGGCTGTTGAGTTTGAGGATTTGAGTGAGAGCATCGATCTGTTGGAGAATAGTTCGATCCGCATCAACAAGCTGCACATCACGAATGCCGTCGAACTCCGCAATCCCCATACGAACGACAAAGGACGTCAGGCGCTGCTGTCTTATGTGGAACCTCGTTATCTGCACCAGACCTACGCGAAGTTCGCCGATGGCAGCATTCACACTCGACTGGATCTGGCGAAGGAGGATATCCTTCGAGCACCGGCTGACGATTTTTTGCAGGCAGAATGCTGGCGTGTTCATTTCCACGTCCCAGTCTTTGCAGAAACCCTGGGGCCGCTCACAACAACCCGACCTGATCTTGAACAAGCCATCGCGCGAGTCGCAGAGTTGCCCTATTCTCCTCATCTGGAGGTGGAAACCTATACATGGCCTGTAATGCCCGCCGACAACAAAGATGATTCACTGAATCTGGCCGACCGAATCGCTGCCGAACTGACAGCTGCGGCCGATATGATTGCAGTATCAACGAGGGGTTGAGACGTTGTAGCTGATCTGAGACGATTCATTTTGGACAGCGCAGATCACTGACCGAATAAAAGCCCACAGGATTCGATGACTACAGCGACCGCCCCCAAAGGTTATACCGGCCGGGACATTGAAGTTCTTGAGGGACTGGAGTCGGTCCGCAGACGCCCCTCAATGTATATTGGTGGTGTTGATGCACGCGGATTACACCATCTGCTTTGGGAGATTGTGGATAACTCGGTCGACGAGTTCCTGGCGAAGGAATGCGGCAGGATTACAGTCACGCTGCACGACGACGGCTGCAGCTGCACTGTTCGGGACGATGGGCGCGGAATTCCGGTCGACAAACATCCGCGAATGAAGAAGTCGACACTGGAAGTAATCTTCACCACCCTGCACGCTGGTGGCAAATTCAGTGACAAAAATTATGCTCGCAGCGGTGGTCTCCACGGTGTGGGGTCTTCCGTGGTTAATGCGCTGTCATCTGATGTGAAGGCGACCGTTTATCGTGATGGACACGAATATGTCCAGCATTATCGAAAGGGTGTTCCGCTGGCGAGTGTTCGGAAGGTGCGGAAGTTTCGCGGTCGAGGTACGGTCGTGTTCTTCCGACCGGATGAGTCGATCTTCCGACGCATTCAATTCAACTCCGACACGATTCGTCAGCATCTGGAAGACATTTCCTATATCCACGGCGGTCTGACGATCGTCTTCAGGGACGAGCAGAAGGGTGAGACTCACGAATTTTTCCATCCGGATGGAATCTCTGCCTACATCCTCCGCGTGATTGACGATGGCAACCGAAAGACCGTGCATAACCCGTTGTTTGCGGTCGAAAAGGACGATGCGACGGCTCGGATCGAAATAGTGCTGAAGTGGACGGAATCCACGGATGAACATCTGCGCAGTTACGTCAATGGAATTCGGACTCATGTCGGTGGTACCCACGAAAATGGCATGCGATCCGGACTGGTCAAAGCATTTCGAAACTATATCGATGTTCACAACTTCAAGCCGCGAGGAGTCACGCTGACTGCTGACGACATCCGTGAAGGAGTGGTGGCGATTCTTTCGGTCTTTATCAGTGACCCTATGTTTCAGGGTCAGACAAAAGAGAGACTCAACAATCCGGAAATGTCGTCAGTAGTTGATGCTGTCATCCGTCCGGCACTGGAGAACTGGCTGAACAATAATCCAACAGTAGCGGATGCGATTCTGGGCAGAATCGTCCTGGCCGCGCGAGCACGTCAGGCGAGCCGTGATGCCGTCAGTGATGTTAAACGGAAGTCCGCTTCAACACAGCGCAGTACACTCCCGGGAAAACTGATTGATTGTCAGGCAAAGAATCCGGATGACTCCGAACTGTTCATCGTTGAAGGTGATTCGGCCGGAGGCACCGCGGTAATGGGTCGCAATTCGAAGACTCAGGCTGTCCTCCCGCTGCGGGGGAAGATCCTCAACACGGAGTCATTGGGTTTGGGTAAAATCCTGAAGAATCACGAGATCAGCGACATTGTGGAAACCCTCGGGGCAGGAATTGGGCCGTCGTTCGATATTCGTCGCCTGCGTTACAGCCGTATCATCCTGCTGATGGACGCCGACAGTGACGGATATCATATCTCTACACTGCTGTTGACGTTTTTCTTTCGCCACATGCCGGAAATGATTCACCAGGGACGCTTGTTTATTGCTCAGCCACCGTTATTTCGGATCGAGGTTGGCAAAGAAATGTATTACGCGCAAACAGATGCCGAGAAAGAAGGGATTCTGGAAGGTCTGCCTACCCATCGAACTGCCACGGTGCTGCGATTCAAAGGTCTGGGTGAAATGAATGCCTCTCAGCTGAAAGAGACCACGCTGAATCCCCAGGCGCGAGTCCTGTTGCGAGTTGACATTGAAAGTCAGCTGGAAGCCGACAGCACTTTTCACCAGCTGCTGGGGCGCGATGCGTCGGAACGGTACAGGGTTATCATGGAAGAAGCCTGCTTCGCCGATGATGTCGACTTGTAACGCGTTTGGCGTCCTCTCACATCGAACGTTTATTTGCCCTGCCATCCTGCGGTGCCGGGATGGTTCTGTTCAGGAGGAGAACGAACATGAATTCACGTGGACCTGTGGGGCTTGGCCGTAAATTGTCTCGCGGGGTGTCGGGCGGAGTGATTGTAATGGTGGCGCTGCTGTTGATGTTGTTTCTGCGCGGACCTGGTAGTGTGACTGGTGATGGGGAACCAGCCGCAAAATCAGGCTCTCCGGACCGCTCGGAACCAGTTAGTTTCGCCGAAACTTATGACGTACTGCTCAAGTCAGACACGAGGGAAGGTGGACCGGCAGATCATGAACAGGTGATGCTTTCCGATAAGACTTTGATTGTCCTGATCGACGACCACAAATATCTGGTTCAGGTGTCCGGGAACGAGGCCGGTGCCTGGCACTCAGTTGAGCTGGAGCGATTGATTGAGATTGCACAGCAGGCTTCAGGTGACAGCAATGGCATCCGTGTCCGCATCCATAAAAAAGTCACGTCACGTGCGTCAGCAGAGCATAAGATTCTGACGGCACTGGAACAGGCAGGAATTAGCAGGGATGCAATCTTTGAATTGTCGGAGCTGATTGACTAGCGTGCGCTTCGCGGACATCAGAGTTTCGCGATCGGAGAAAACGATCACAACTTTGGTGCATTGCCGTTGCCGAGCTAAGTACGATCCCCACTATGAAGCTAAAGTGCCGACCGGACGACTTTGTTGTCACCGAGAATATCATCATTGCCCCGCGGGCCGGTGCCTACTCTCTGTATCGTCTGAGCAAGACTGATATTGGAACTCTGGAGGCCATTCAGCAGATTGGCCGCGTGTGGAATCTCGCTGGCTGGCGCATCGCACACGCCGGACTCAAGGACCGGCGTGCAGTCACGCATCAGTCGATCACGATCCGCAACGGACCTCGAACTGACCTGCAGCAGGATCAGTTCTCTGTCAGGTATCTGGGCCAAACGGAATCTCCGCTCACGGCAGGCAGTTTGCGCAGCAATCGATTTCAGATCGTCTTGCGCAGACTGACCACAGAACACGCGACTGAAATTGTATACCGAGCCACGGATCCGCGTGGTCTGGTCATTCCGAACTATTTTGATGAGCAAAGATTTGGATCACTCGGTGTTTCAGGCGATTATGTTGCCGCCGCGTGGTGTCGACGGGACTACGAACGAGCGACCTGGCTTGCGGTGGCCGAAGCGAACCTCCACGCTCGTTCACATGACAAAGCTCAACGGGAGATTATCCGTGTTCACTGGGGCGACTGGCTGGTATGCAAACGACAACTGAGGCGGTCTCACTGGAGAAGTATCATTACTTATCTGGTCGACCATCCTCAGGGATTTCGGAAGGCATTTGGACTGATTCGGCCGGAATTACGAGGCCTCTACCTGTCGGCATTTCAAAGTGCTGTGTGGAACCAGATGCTCGGTCAGCTGATTCGGCCGATGCAGCCTGGGCTTGCTGAGACAGTGATCGCCGATTCACGGCTTCCATTTGGACGGCTTTCCTCGGAATCGATCTCGTCACTTAACCACACGCTGCCACTTGTGTCGGCACGCGCTCGCAGTCTGGGCCGGGCCGAGCAGGCGCTGGCCGATGAAGCTACCGCACACTATGGACTGCGTTTGCATGAGATGAAGGTCACGTATCCCCGTGACCGTTTTTTCGCCCGCAGAAATCGTCCATGCTGGTTGTTACCGACGGAGATGATAACTCAGATCAAGGCTGACACACTTTACCCCGGATATCAGAGTGTTGGCCTGGATTTTGAATTGCCACCGGGGTGTTATGCAACGATGCTGATCCGAGGGCTGACTGAACTCTCTGAGGTCGATCATCAATGAAGAACGTAACTCCAGTCGTCCTGCTGGAAGACAATCATTGTTTTGCAATCTCCAAACCAGCAGGTGTGCTCACGATGGGTGACCACACTGGCGATGAAACTGCAGCTGATATGGCCCGCGAGTATCTCAGGGAAAAACATGCCAGACCAGGCAATGTCTTTCTGGGCGTGGTACATCGACTGGACCGGCCGGTCTCGGGTACGTTGTTGTTCGCACGGACGAGTAAGGCAGCGTCGCGTCTGTCAGATCAGTTTCGTCGGGGGGCAGTTCGAAAGACTTATATCGCACTGGTGGAAGGGTGTGTGAGCGCTGCGAGCGGCGAGCTGGTTGACTGGTTGACCAAAGACCGGCCACGCAATCACGTGACTGTTGCGGCCAGCAGCGCTACAGGGGCGCGAGAATGTCGGCTTGCGTATCGAATTATTGAAACTGGATCCAGCCGGTCGCTGTTGGAAATTTGTCCACTGACGGGGCGCAGTCATCAGATTCGCGTGCAGCTGGCAAATTTGGGGCATCCCATCGTTGGAGATGTGCGATACGGTGCGGAGGACAGACTGGGTTCCCGGATTATGCTTCACGCTGCCAGGTTGGAATTCACCCACCCGACACTCAAGGCCGACATGACAATCGAATGTCATCCGCCTGATGCATTTGGGGCATGACGATCAAAACGCTGCCAAAATACAGATCACTGATTCAAAGCCCGGGTCACCCGCAAAGCCTGGTTTCCTCCGGGATGATAGCGGTCGCTGAATGTTATTGCAGTTCTTAAAGCTTCAGGAAGATGTTTGCTTTCTGCAAATGACGAACGAAGAGCCACGTAATTGACGAGAACAGAAGCAGCCCAAAGGCCGCGTACCAGGACGGTGAGTCTTTGGGCACGATCTGTCGAACCAACTCTTGGACGGAATGATGGATGACATAAGCCGCAAGCGCATTCTCGCCAAACATTGCGAACAGACGACTTTGTAGTCCTCCCAGATCACATACCAGAATGAACAGCGCATACATGACACATGAGAACCCCGTGGCGAACCAGATAAAGCTTTGAGTGGAAACTCGCTTGTCCATTGCCCAATAATTCACCTTTCGTTCGGCAGTTGACGGAGGTGGAACAAAAGGTGGCTCTGCCAGTAGCGTATTCCAGTCGCGCCCTTTAATGTTCTGCCAGGGGGGTAACACTGGTGACGCCGCGTATTTTTCCCCGGCGGCCTGGGTGACTTCCACGGCGTTGCTCTCTCGCACATCGTACAGTGTTGTGAGACATGAGACGAGATATCCCAGAGCCATCAGTCCACATCCCCATGCCAGCAGTGGGAGCACTGTTTTGCGAGCAGTCCGTGAAGACATCAGGTCGTAGACAAGTGTTCCTGCAAGCATTGGGACAGACCATGACATGAGGCCAAACAATCCACCGTCCCAGGCCCTGCGGCCAACTGTTCCCCACAGATCGTCCAGCCCGTTGGGCTGACCTGTCACGAATGCATAGTTGAACCACGCAGAAATCGCGATATGCCCCGCCGAAAGTGCTACGGCCACAGCCAGACGCGCTTTTGACGAAAACTCAATGAACGGCAGCACGAGGACCTGGCAAACTCCGATAATGGCCAATACTTCCCAAAGATCCGCCTTGACGACGTGGGCGACGAACTCCCCAATGCCGGATCCGGTCGTCAGTTCGCTCCACGTCTTCAGTTCGTTGCCCGAGCCGTACATTACCAGGGAAATCAACAGCAACGCTGTTGAGCGTCTGAGGATACCAACACAAGTCTTCCAGCGACCAATTCGTGGAAGGCGTTTGAGTACAGACAGGCGAAAAGAAAACCCGCACGCAAAAATAAAGGCGGGCATGATGGAATCTGCCCAGCTAAAGTGCGTGTTGTTGTGTTTGAGAAACTGATGCGTGACTGACAGCCCGCCCAGAAAATTCACTACAAACATGCCGACAACTGCGTAGCCTCGATATTGATCCATCGAGACGATACGACGACTGCGTGGCATCTGTCTGTCAACGGCAGATGCCACGCTGGCTGACGGTGCAGCGTCAGGAATTTGTGTCGACATTGATTCGTTTTATGTGCGAGGTCTGAAACAGCCAGTCAAGTACCGGACATCATCTACCTGGTTTGAGTTGGTGTACCTGGTACTACGTCGGCCGGCCCTGTCGCAGATTCCAGCGCTTTCCGCGGACTCTTTCGTGCCGAATAGGGAAAGTGAAACTGCCAGTGATCAACGGCAGCTGTGATCTCGTCAGCATCTGCATCCCGACATATTAACAGGACCGCATTGTAGTACAGCAGGTCTTCATTCGTGGTCACACCGCTGCTGAGTGCCTTTTGATAAATCTCCTGCGCCAATTGTAGATCGCCCTCTCGTACTGCCTGTATTCCAAGTGCAGCCTGGACTCGGGGACTGTCCGGATACAGTTGAAGCATGACGTAAGGCAGTGTTTCACTTTGTCCGGACTCTTCTCGCAGTGCTGCAAAACACAGAATGAGTACGGCAGCAATCAGCAGCCGGTAGCGTCTCAGAACCGCACCCACTTTCAGAGCCCTCCCTGCGTCTTCTTTTCCCGTACCTTCCAAATGAATGAATCGTAATACAGATGCAGCAGACCAGGTACATTCAGCAGCGTCAGTAACCAGATCTCGCGGCCGGTCAGGACCGACATCGCACGCAACTGCACCTCGGGAACGGCTTCATAGTGTGAAGCCAGGTGGACTGCTCCAAATCCAAGTTCATCCAGTGGTCGTCCGCTCATCAGCTGATACAGCACGACGTAAACCGTCAGAAGGCCAACAAAGACTGGCAGGTGACGTGGCTGCACAAGCCACCTGACGAATCCACGATACGTGTCCGGTCCGGCCGTCGATCGTTGCAGGTAGACATGAACAAACACTATGTACTGAACGCCATGCATAATGATATTGGCGATTCCATAAACAAAAACGGACAAAGTATGCCAGCAGACGAAATACAGCACCGCATAATTTGACACTATGAACAGGTATTTGACTGGATTCAGCGGAATCCCCGATTGATAACGCCCCACGATGGCGATCACGTAGCAAATGAGAAAAATACCTGCAGTCAGCCAACTGAAGAAATGAACTGTATGCACATCGAAGGCAGAAAGTGGCAAACCCAGTCGATAGCACTCCCTGAGCCAGAAAGTCGTGAACAGAGGCGAACTCAGAAACAGGTTTCCATAGAGCACCCATGCCAGCGTCAGGTCCCAGCGACCTCCGGACACGTTCCCGGCGCTCGCCTTAAAATCATAAACTCGCGCGAAGCCGTGAAGCTGCATCAGTTGATGCTGGTGATTCCACAATGTGGACAGCAACAGCAACGACAGGGGGGCCCATGTCAGTCCGGTGGCAATTACTGCTGAAATTAAAATCAATCCCACCAGCAGCTGATTCCAGAACTGTCGCCGGTCCTTTGCGACACCGAACGTACGTATCAGCGTGACAAACTGATGAGGCACGTCGATCCAGAGGGCAATAGATGCGACGGCAACGGCCGAGAGAAAAATATGGCCGACGAATGCCGCTGCCGCTGCCAGGAACGGCAGACCCAGGAAAAAAACGGCATCGCTCCAGGGACCGACAATCCAAGCTACCTGCAGTCGACCATGACCGGGCGCTGCAACACTGCCCGATAGCAAAGCTGCCCGGCCCATCGCCTATAATCCTCCGGTCTGCCCACCGAGTATTGGCCAGCATGACTACACCAGGCTTTGTGGCAAAACTGTATTCCCTCGTCCGCCACAACCATGGCCAAATCCTGGAACTCCGCGGTCTGATGGTCGCAGCAGCGCCTGAAACGAGGGTTTGAAAAACAAAGCCTGAACTACTCCTCCGTGGTACCCGCTTCAGCCGTCCGGATGGAGACAATGGCGGCTTCTGCTGCTGCCTTCACTTCCTCAACCGGATAATTGGCCGCACATTTTTCCAGATCAGGAATGGCGCGGACCGCGTCAGCACCATACGATGCCAGTCGCTTGCAGGCAGCAGCGGCCTTAGACGCACTTTCACGACTGAGCGCCCCAATTGCGTAGTCGATTCTCTCTTCCGGAGTTTTTTCCTTTTGTGTGTCAGCCTGCGGAACACCCTCAAACGTTGGCGTACGCCCTCCACTACAACCAGTGAATCCAGTCAGCAGCACAACCAGCAGTCCGGAATACAAACATCCACGCAACACTGAGTCTCCCCTGAACAGCCAACAATCGGCACAAAAAACTGCCACTGATGTGCCAGCGAACTCCGCCACTGGCACATCAGGACACAGGATCCGCACGATGGAAACTCAACGATCAATAGGTGACGATCTCACCACCACCAATCGTCGCCAGGCTCTGGTAAGTCGTCATATCAATGTTTTCGCTGATGAACTGAACTGAACCGTCTGCCATCAGGAAGAAGCCTCCACCAGTGTGGGTGCTGCGGAAGTTCGACGCACTGTTGAGACCGCCGTTGATGCTGCTCCTGCAGTCCAACTGCTGCGTTCTTCTGTCGCCAGTCAGAGCCATGTAGTTGTCTGTCACGGGGTTCTTGTTCAATGGTTCAACGCAGGCGGCGAACGGACCAGCACGGAGCATCCCGGCCTGAGCACCGCTGGTATCGTTATTGATATCTTCATCGCCTGGTTGAGCAATGATCCAGCCGGTATTGGCCTCAAAGCTGCTCGCGACACTGCATCCCACTCCACGGCACAGCTTCCAGTTAGCTCCGCCAGCCGCTTCACCCATTGCGAACGTATTACTTGTACCATCGGTGATTTCGCTGACCTTTGAAAGCGCGTTACGAATGAACATACCACGTTCGCTGGCGGGAACCTTTCCATGCGAGTAACCAGTTTTAGTACCACCCGAGGAACCTGCGGCGAAACCGTCGTTGATGGAACGGTATCCACCACTTTCGTCTGAGTCATTGAAATCAATGCACCAGCTGTCGTTGATTCCCTTGCAGAACGCATAGTGCATCCCGGCAAAAGCCCCGTCGCCGATCGTATCGTATGGCATCCCGGACAGAGGTGCCCAGCCGTCAATAACTTTAACCGACTCGACTGCGACTGAAGGGCAAATAGCCATGGACAGCACTTGCGTTCTGAGACTCCCCCCATCTTCAGCTGCGTCGTACCAATTGGAATTAACAGTTTCTCCGGCTGCATCGAAGTTGTAGATGTTCCGCTGGTCGAAATGCGGCAGCAGCGCTGCGACGGGACCATGCTCAGTGTAGGTGAAACCATCGCCGGCAGTTCGCGGTCGATCGCCTACGGGAAACGCATTGAACACATCATGAAAGTTGTGCATCGCGAGACCAAATTGTTTCAGGTTGTTGCGACACTGAGTCCGGCGGGCTGCTTCCCGGGCCTGCTGAACCGCAGGCAGCAGCAACGAAATCAGGATGGCAATAATTGCGATCACCACCAACAGTTCGATCAGAGTAAAACCGGATCGTTTGTGCCGTACAAACTCGTGCGAAAATTTTGATTTCTTCTTCATGACTAAACCTTTGCGAAACGACTAAATATCCTAACAACGCCAGGACCTGCTAATGGCAACCCGCTGAAGCTGGGAAAACAAAATGCGTTCCTTCGTTGCTTGGCAGAACGACATCAAGGGGGAAAGGACTAACCGGACAACGCTTGAGAACACAGCGAACAGACGTCACTGACATTCGCGGGATCGGCATTCAGCTTTACTGACGCTGCCTGATCACAGATCACCGTTGCCGAACGACAAAACAAATTCATGAGATACGGGACTGGTGCTACTCTATCGAGAATCCACCAGTGAAGCTACTTCTTCAGGAAAATTTATGTTTATTGACACACTGCACTTTCCGACATCATGTCAGCGATCTGGTGAGTGTCCGGATTTTTGATGATCCACGGATTTGACGAGGAAACGCGGAAATTGTTTGGCCAGTTGGCTCTCGCTGCAGTGTTTGAAACGGCTGGGCAGGAATCGTACAGCATTGCCCGTCATCCCTTGGTCGATTGTCTCACTGTTTCAGATGATCTCCGGTTCGATGTCCGGACCACAGCTCCACCAGCGTATACACCCACAACATACAGATGCCATGCTGCCAAGCTGGAGAACACGTTCCGCAACTGTTGCGGGTCCGCGCCTTCGACTTCCTTGACGTCGTGGAAGTTCTGTTCGATCGCACAGTGGTCGGCAACATATTCCAGAATCGTGCCGACGATCAGGTCCGGGTCGGTACTGAAGAACGCGGTCCGGATCTGGTCAGCATCATCGCGGATAACAACGACCCGGACCAGTCGGCTCGCCGGTGGGTCGTCAGGAACATCTTGTACGTGACCGCTTTTGTCACGCCACACAATTTGAACTATCCTGTGGTTCAGCCTCGCGGCTGCAAGCCGAGACAGCGAGGATCGATGTGGCTCGTGCTGTGCCTGCGTAGTGATTGGATTCAGGAGAGTCAGTCGGCAGGACGCTGCGGCTGAAAATCTGTCACCCAGGTTTTCGGCCACAGTGATCGCTCGATCTGCGCCAGATTCACCTCGGGATCGATCAGCAATTGAGGTGGTCGGCCATTCAGCGAGACGGGGATGATGGCACGAATATCGATGTTGGTAGCGCCCTGACTTCGCAGCTCATCCGCATTCATCTGTACGAACTGCATGACCATGTCCGGATCAAGCAGAATTTTGGTCGCCTGCCAGTGATCCTGCCAGGCGTTGGGATCGGGAGGCTGAGGAATTTTCCCCTGATAAGCCTTGCCGTGCAGGACGTAACGAACGGGGAACTGTGGAGTTTCTCCTCGCTTGACGCGCATCAACATCCTCCAGGAAAATGTCTGGCCTTCGTCGGTCCAGCTTGCATCACCAGGGTATGCGTAGTGCCTCAGCGGGATTAGAACCTGCAGCGTCACATGAATTCCGAGAAATACCATTGTTACTCGGCGACGGGTTCTGCTGGCTCCTTGATCACTGCCTGTTTTATCTGTGGCGAGATGCGTGTGATGCTGCTTTGACTTCAGACGTCCGAACGAGAACCACTCGGGCGCAAACAGGATGACCGTCGCACCGATCATCAGATACGGAAAGATGTCAATGTTGAACAGGACAACATTGCAGCTGTGGAATATCAGCATCACCAGCATTGCGGGGATTCGAAGCGGTCGCCACAACAACAGTGGAACGATTCCGAGGTCGAACAGTAAGGCGCTATAAGACATGAACATGATCGCTGACTCGTCGGCTGCGAGCGTTACCACGAAAGGGATGTCGGTTTTGTAGGCCAGCATCTGACCCATCACGCGGCCGCTCAACCAGTCCGGATGCCATTTGGCCAGGCCGGAAAAAAAATATACGACACCAAACTGGAACCGCAGCAACCACAGCATCCAGGTTGGCACATGGGTACGACGAATCGCCGGTCGTAACCAGGCATCCATTGCCCAACGGCTGTGAGCCGGCATGAGTGCCAGCAGTCCGCAAACCAGAATGATCAAATAGAAGTGGTTCATGTACCGGGCTTTCTCCAGCAGAAAGACATAGGTAAAGCCCAGACAAAACAACGCCATAACCAATCGATAGGCGAAACCAGCTAAAATAAACGCCGCGCAGATCCCCAGGACAGTGAAGTGCAGCGTCATGCCGGCCGAAGGCCAGGGTTTAACCCAGCCGAAGCCTAAGTATGTAAAGTGGAAGGTGGGCTCAACGAAGTAGCGTTCCACCAGGCCATACTTAAAGAACAGCCAGATCTCCCACAGCAGCAGCCCACCCAGCAGGATTCGAAACGAGATGAGGAAGCCGATGTCTACGGGTTCAAACAATCGTTGCTGCAGCGAAATACGGACAGATTGAGCCGTCTCGACGCTCATCCCGTCAGATGTGACATCACCAGTGAGCGCCGGGAGCCTCACACGGCGTGATTTTTGACGGCGTTTCGTAATGACGCTGACTCACGAAATGACGGTGGACAGTGGCCCGTGGGAAGTTTCCGATACTGACAGAATCAGCCTGTGAACCCGCCGAACGACGCGAGCCTCCGGACTCATACCGCAATAGCGAGATTGACAGTGAATTTATCCAGTCGCTTGCCAGAAACTTAACGACCATGAGCTGATTCGAATTTCCCGGACCGCGACCGCCTGGAACAGGCGAAACACAAAAAAACGGAACCCCTCGTCCGGGGTTCCGTGTGAACCCTGGGCATTTCGCACGTGCGGTCAGCGTGAAAGAAAAGCCACAACCTGGCCGACTTCCACGCGGAGCGACACATCTTCAAAAGTTGGAGCGCCTGTCACAGACGCGGTGAGTGCGTCTGCATCGAAACTAACCCAGTTGCTCTGCGGCATCGTGGATGATTCTACAACATTCTTGTAGAGTTTCTGCACATTGGGGCGGTTTCTCAGTGTAATCACATCACCGGAGCGAACCATCATCCCCGGCTTGTTTACTGTGACCCCGTTGAGCTGAAAGTGTCGGTGGACAATTCCCTGACGAGCTTGCGGGCGTGTCAGCGTGAAGCCTGCTCGACGAACAACGTTGTCCAGCCGCATCTCGCAGATCAACAGCAATTGTTCACCGGTATTGCCCTTCATGCGACGAGCTTTGGTGAAGTATCTGTTCAACTGACGATCACGCAGGCCGTAGAAGAATTTGATCTTCTGCTTTTCGGCCAGGCCGATACCATAATTTGTCGGTTTCTTGCGCCGACGATGCATGCCGGGTGGATATTCTTTGCGTTCCAGCGCCTTGATGCTGCCGCTGGATTCGTAAACATTGACGCCGAGGCGTCGGTTGATGCGTCCCTTTGGACCGGTGTAACGTGCCATTTGTTGCAGAACTTTCGAAGATGTTCATGCTCTGTACCGCCGTTGCGTCACACACACAAAGGCCGTCTTCTCAGTGTCCAGCGGCAAAATCGGGCGCCGTGGCCTACTCGACAGGCAGGCATTTCAGACATGCTGCGTACAGAGAAATCGATCTGCGGCTCGAACGCTGCAGGATCTGCACCGCAAATTATCGTCGGATGCGCCAATAAGCAACAGTGGCACAGGGCCAGGAAGTAATCCGGACATCCGCACGCCATAGACGCGAACCACGATGCCAGTGACTTGAGTGGTCGAAGAGCGTACGGGACAATTGACACTGCTGTTAATTCACAGTACTTGCCGGAATTCAACTGGATACCTATGGCTGCGAATGACTATGACGCCCTGCTGGTTCAATCTTTCGGTGGTCCTGAAGGACCCGATGATGTCATTCCATTTCTTGAGAATGTTCTGTGCGGACGCAACGTGCCTCGAGATCGTCTGCTGGAGGTTGCAGGGCACTACCAGCGCTACGGCGGTGTGAGTCCCATTAATCAGCAGTGCCGTGACTTGATTGCCGCACTCCGCGAAGAACTGCAGAAGCACGATATCCACCTGCCGATATACTGGGGTAATCGCAATTGGCATCCAATGCTGGGTACGACGTTTAAGGAGATGCAGCACAACGGTGTGCAACGAGCCCTCAGTTTTGTGACATCGGCCTTCAGCAGCTATTCGGGGTGCCGTCAGTACCAGGAGGACGTTCTCAGCTTCCGGTCTGTCGCGGGACCCCGCATAATCCAGGTCGACAAACTGCGAGTCTTTTACAATCATCCGGACTTCATCGCTGTCGTTGCGGCACGTGTGCGGGACGCCGTCGCGGAGCTGGATATGAGCGACGCGCCCTTTGTCGCATTCACGGCTCACAGTATTCCCGGAGCGATGGCGGCTGGCTGTGACTATGAAAAACAGCTGCGTGAAACCTGTAGGCTGGTGGCAGAGCGTCTTGAACTCCCGGCTGACAATTGGGAACTCGTGTACCAAAGCCGCAGTGGCCGCCCTCAGGATCCATGGCTGGATCCCGACATTTGCGATTTCATTCCAACTCTGCATTCGCGTGGGGTTCGTGAACTCATCATCTCACCAATCGGATTTATTTCCGATCATATGGAGGTTCTGTTCGATCTGGATACAGAAGCCCGTGAGGTGTGCGCACGCCTGGACATCGACATGCGCCGCGCGGCCACTCCCGGCGTACATCCACAATTCATCGTGATGATTCGAAAACTCATGCAGGAGCGGCTATTCGGTGCAGGACGCGAAGCCCTTGGTGCGTTCTCACCGAACCACGATGTTTGTCCGGACGGCTGTTGTTTATCGGGTCGCCAGTCTTGACGGTGTTGTTCCGGTCGGGTGATCGTCCCGGCACGTGTGGAAAACAGGTTCACAGGAAGATCGAATCCGTAACACCAAACCATCGAATGCTTTTTCCGACAAGAACATAATCCTCGCATGTATCTTCCTTGCGATCGTCAAAGAATCCAGGCAGCATTGCCCGAATCAACGTGCCGAAGAAAATGAAATAGTCAAAAGGGGTGAGCTGCAGTTGCATGTCTTAAATGTCTGGCACTCAGGAGGAGAGAAGCCGGAGTGTTTACTGTTTTACATCAGTCGATTCAGAAACCACAACGGCTGATTTGAGCGTGTCAGTGATGGTATTGGCATCCAGCCGATTGCCCGTGCCGTTTCCACGGAAGCGAATGGCATGTTCGGATTTTAAGTCTTTGCGGCGATCGGAAATTGTGCAGCCTGTAACAGAAACATGACTACTGTCAGTCACGTCGATGCCGACTGGTACTCCATCAATGAATTGACTGCCGCTGATCGTCATGCGATCACATTTTTCCAGCTCCAGCAGCGATGCTCCGGATGCCTGGCCTTCTTCTGCTTCATCCAGAATCTGGCAGCCTGTAAAGATGCAGTCGGTGCTGTGCTCAAAACGGACTCCGGTACCAAGTCGGGAGGTATGTCGCCGGAAGTTATTGCCCGTGACGTTGATCATCGAAGAATCCTGGACCAGCAGATTTCTGTTTTCACACGAGTAGATGCAGTTGCCGCTGATCACCACCCCGTGGCATCCCACCAGGTGCACGTTGTTGACCTGGTTACCGACGATGTTGCCCGTAATGGTCCAGAGTCGGGGTGAAATACTTTCTGGACTGCGATCGTGGATCCGGATGTTGGCACCGTCGGGAGAAGGTGTCGCCTGGATTGTATTCGATGCCACGATGATTTCTGCAACACTGGCTCCGTCTGCCGTTGTATCAATGTACAGTTCGGCCGTTGGTTCCGGTTCGGTTTTATGCTGGACGTGGTTGTTGTATTCAATGTCGTTTCCGGTGATCTGCAGGTTTCTGATCTCCGAACCTTCAATCCGGATTCCACCCAGACGGTTGTAGCTGATGTGACTGCTGCTGATGATGATCTGGTGGAGGTTGACTTGGTCAAGAAACACTCCGACGCCAGTATTGAAGTAAACGTGGCACTGATTGATCAGGACATTTCGATTTCTTTGGTGCAGGTGAATCCCATGTCGTACGTTACGGATTAGCAGGGATGAGAGTACAGCCTGGACGGTGCCCGTCAGATGGATCCCGTCTGCTTCCGGATGTTCCCCGGTGATTTCAAGGTCAGAAATAGTCGGGAAACGTTCGGTATGCCGGACACTTTCACTGTGCGTATCAGGGTCACCGGTCCCGCCATGCGTTCCGACGATTCTTAAAGCCGGTCCTGGTCCCTTCATGACCAGTCGTGCGGTTCCACCGTCTCCACTGATTGCCAGTGGTCCCTGATCTTTCAACTCGATCTCAATCGGCTTTGAGATGAGGTAGGTTCCCTGAGGGAAAACTAGATGTTGGTCACTCCCTGCAATCGCATGCAGAATGACTTCGGTATCATCAGTTTTTCCGTCTCCGACGGCGCCAAAATTCTTGACATTGCTCATCGGTATTTATCCGTTATCTGGTGTGATTCGATGAAAGAGGAGTGTGACTTGGAGGTCTAAATTGTCTCGGCCATTGAGAAGATGGTCCCCGGTCACCCCGATATCATCGACGCCACAGGGTTCAGCAGTGCTCCCACAGCCACCACTCCAAAGACACCAGCGAAAAGCAACAGTGCGAGGATCATGCCACAGACGGCGACTGTGCGCGGTCGATTCGGTACGAACAAACCAGCAATGCTCAATACCAGTCCCACCAGATTCAACACAGCCGTTGCGATGGTCAGTAAAAGGACCTGAAGTTGCACGACTGCTGTTTTGGCTTCGACGAGCTCAGCTTCGGCGACAAGCGGAACGTCGATCGCTTCGGGAGCTGAGTCTGTGTCTTCGTCATGGGGCTCAGGCGCGACCTGACTATCCAGTGACTCAGCGTCGCCCGATTCAGGTTGGATGGTGGATTGAAGATTGTACGATTGGGGTACTGACTTTGAACCAGGCAGTCGACTCACGACTGCGAATAATACACCGCACATCAGTCCAGCGACCAAAGTTAAAATCAAACCAATCGTGGCCACTGTATTGCCTGGAGCATTCTCCCCGACGATCGGTCTATCCGGCTCTGTTGAAGTGTTGCTCACGGTTCAAATCCTGACGCCAATGCTGTCAGCAGTAGTACAAATGTGACCAGTGTCCCCGTAAAGAATGACAGTGTCAGCCCAATAATGGCCGGTGTTTTTGGCTGGCCATGAATGCTGCCGCGGAGCGACAGCAGGATAGCGAACATCGTTAGCACGCCACTTAGCAGTAGCAGACCTACAATGAACCATGACTGCCAAGAAACGTCCGTGAGAGTGGTGACGTTGCCGCGGGCGGCCAGTGTTTCTGTGAGACCGATGCAAAGCCCGTGCATCAGAAGCTGCACAATGCTCATGACCAATCCAGCAAATCCCACTGGATTCAAGCGCCACTGAGTCACGATGCCCACTTCCTGTGAGGCCGTTTGACTCCTGGTCGACGAGCTCGCCACGAACGTCACTCCTCGCCATCAACTTCTGACATCCGCAGTTGTTTCATTTTGCGGTAGAGGTTTGATCGATGAAGGCTCAGCAGTTTCGCAGCTTCCGTCATGTTGTCACTGACCTGTCGAATGCTGCGCCGAATGAAGTCGCGTTGGAAGGCTCGTGTGGCCTTTTCCAGCCCAAGATCCAGCGACGGCAGCTGTCCGGATTCGTCGTCCGGGCTGAGAATGAATGCCAGATCGTCGGCCTTAATTTTCTCGTTTGGGCACAGAAACGCGACTCGTTCCATCAGGTTTCGCAGCTCGCGAATATTGCCCGGCCACGCATGAGACTGCAGACGACGCCGAGCTTCCGTCGCAAACTGTAAATCAGCTCGCCGTGCCTGAACTGCAAACCGCCTCAGAAAATATTCAGCAAGGGGGAGAATATCTTCCGGTCGATCCCGGAGCGCGGGAAGATCCAGTGTCACGACGCTCAGCCGATAGTACAGGTCTTCCCGGAATTTCTTCTCCCGAACAGCTTCGGCTAAATTGGTGTTGGTGGCAGCGATGATACGGACGTCAATCGGAATGACCTCCGACCCCCCGACACGAGTGATCAGTTTCTGTTCGAGGACTCTCAGCAGCTTGGCTTGCCCGCCAAGACTCATATCACCAATTTCATCGAGCAACAAGGTGCCTGCGTCGGCCAGTTCGAACTTGCCTTTCCGTGTCTCACGGGCGTCCGTAAACGCGCCCTGCTCATGTCCAAATAGTTCGGTTTCCAGCAATGTCTCGGTGAGTGCGGCACAGTTCACCGCGACAAACGGCGACTGAGCACGTTGTCCCTGGTAGTGCAGACTCTGCGCGACCACTTCCTTACCGGTGCCGCTCTCGCCCAGTATCAGTATAGGAAGGTCGGTGGAAGCGAGCCGTTGAATTGTGTCACGCAGAGCGCTAATTGCCGAACTTTCACCAATGATCTCGACGGCGCTCGTCACCTGCTGCGCGAGCTGGTCTCGACTACGATTAAGCAGGCTCCGTTCGCGAAGATTACGCAAGGCAACAGCGGCCTGAGTGCCAAGGTGCTGCAGACATTCGACATCTTTGGCAGTAAAGTCCAGGTTTCGATTGCGGTTGATCCCTTCGAATGCACCCACGATCGACCCATCAAAGTCTTTTAGAGGCACGCAAATCAGATTACGGGTGCGGTAACCACTTTGCCGATCAACCGACTCGTTAAAACGAGGATCCGCATAGGCGTCGTCAACTATCACAGCTTCACCCGTGCGCAGTGTTTCACCAACGATGCCCTCATTAGCAGGAATGCGGAACGATGATCCAGACACACCAAGCGCCGGTCGTGCCTCAACTTCGTCACGTTCGCGATCCCAAAGGAAGATACTGCTGCGGTCGCAGTCCAGAAGGCGTGTTGCTTCACCCGCGATAAGTTCCAGCAGCGGCGCGGTTTCTTCCGTGACAGACAGGCGGGAGGCAATATCCAAGGTGGACCGCAGTCGGTCCAGCTGCTGCGAAAGCTCTGACTGTCTGACAGCCAATGGCAGAGCAATGTTCAGGCCGCGAATTATGATGGACGCCGGAAGTGTCAATTCCGCAATTGTGTTGCGGCTTGTACCCACGACCAGTTGTCCAACTCCACAATCCACGACTGGCAGGGCAAACTGGCAGGGAGACGAATTCAGAAAGCCGAAAGCCTCGCGGTCGGTCGCGGACTCCCACAGTTGGACGGGACGTACATCCGGCTTGCGGCCGAACTCAGCGACCACCTCCCAGTCCGGTCCCGGCACTCGACGCAGTACGGCCAGCCAGGACGCACCCAGTTCGGCTGCCAGTTCGGCACACTGGCTCTTCAGAAAACAGAACACATCAGTCGCAGCAGACGCATCCGCGTGCAACCTGGAAAACAAGTCCAGCAATGGTGATAGATCGACTGTTTCTGCGGCCTGCAACGCTTCATGGCCACGAATCCAATATGCGTCACTTTCAGACACGTGCCGACTCCCGCTGCCTTCCAATCGATGTCAACCTGCGACGAGCGCCATCGTGATGATGTCGGAAAGGTTAATGCGGCAGATCGAAAAGTCAACCGGTGTGCTGTTTGGCAACCGGCGATTTCACAATCCAAACATTTCGGCCGGTTGGCGCATTCAGCTGAGTATTCAGCGTATCGACATACGCGCAACAAACATTCAGATGAGAATGGCCCAGGCGGATGGAGGCAAATCTGGTGATATTGTGCCCATGTTGATCCGGTAGTTGATCCGTCCTCGCCCGGCCATGCGGCTGATTCAATCTCCAACGTCGGTCAATTCAACGATAATTTCTCAGCAGGAATTATTCTTTCTCAATGGGCTCACCCAACGCATACTTTTCAGGAGCCTGCTCATAGATTTGCATCGCTGAGGGCAGCTGTTCACGCAGCCGTGCAGAACGTCGGGAGTCGGACGGATGAGTCGATATAAATTCAACGGACCCGCCTTCTCCCTTGATGGCGGCAAAGCGTTCCCAGAATACCGGAGCGGCCGACGGATCATAACCGGCCTCGGCCATCAGACCCAGGCCGATGGAATCTGCTTCGAGCTCATGTTTGCGACTATAGGGCAGAATTCCAAGATACTCAGAACTGCCACTGTATACCGTCAATAGGAGATCCTTCTTGTGTTCGTCTTGATTCTTCATCAGGAATCCAAGCCCGGTTTTGCCAAGACTCTGAGCTTTTTTAAGCGTCATTCGTTCTCCGCCGTGGCGGGCGACTGCATGAGCAATTTCATGCGACATCACGACTGCAAGCCCGGCTTCGGTCTGGCACACCGGCAGCATCCCCGTGTAGATCGCCACTTTTCCACCTGGCAAACAGAAGGCGTTCCGTGTTTCAGATTCAATGACGTTGAACTCCCATTCAAAGTCGGGTCGGTCAGCGACAGCTGCAATTCTTTCACCTACCCGCTGAACCATTGCTTTGTAGCGTTCGTTCTGCGAAATCCGTTCTTTTTCCAGAATCTCTCTGTAGGCTGTCAGACCGAGTTGGTTCTCTTTTGTTTCGGAGATTGCCAGCACTCGTCGCCGACCACTCACTGGTACGGTACTGCATCCGGCGACAATGGTGGCAGCGATCATGGTTCCGATGATTAGAACTGAGGTGACTGCTGACGGGGCAGCGCGAAAGAAAAACATTTTTCACATCCAATTGTTGGCGTGTGGGCGTCCTTTCTCGCCAGCGGCCTGTGTATGCCGGCCGGCGAAGCCGGAAAAATTTACGGCCGAGCCGATGGATCCTGCAATATAACCTCGGCTGCTGGAGCCGGTTCCACAGGTATCCCTCCATGAATTCTATGAAGGACAGGCGAACACTGCCGAAAGCTAGGTCTCATAACGGCCTATGACGTCATTAACTCAAAACATCATGCTGACGATTGCCTATGACGGTACCGGCTATCACGGATGGCAGGTCCAGCCGAACGGTGTCACGGTTCAGGAATGCGTGGAATCAGCGATTGCAAAGCTGACCGGTGAATCATTGCGAGTGCTGTGTGCGGGTCGGACAGACTCCGGCGTGCATGCACTGGGCCAGGTCGCCAGTTTTCGAACCGCATCACAGATTCCTGCTGAACATTTTCGACGTGGTTTACAACGGTACCTGCCTAATGACATTGCCATTGTGCGGTCGCAACGCGTGGCTGAAGAATTTCACGCGACATTCTCGGCAATTCGCAAACGCTATCGATATCTCATTTGGGATGGCCCCGTGATTCCACCGTTGCTGCGGCATCACGTTTATCGACCACGGCGAGCAGTTCAGGTGGAGCCGATGCGCGAAGCCCTGGCGGGACTGCTGGGGACCCATGACTTTCGCTGCTTTGAAACCAATTATCCGAATAAAGCAACAAGTGTGCGAACCATCCTGGATGCGGTCATCGAACGACAACCAACTCCGGATTTGTGGATGTCCACATTTTCGTGGGAACCGACCGAAGTGCGTCCTTACGAAGATCCTCGGCGCCCGCTGATCAGTCTTGAAGTGGAAGCCGACGGTTTCCTGTATAATATGGTCCGGGCCATCGTGGGAACATTGTTGCGCATCGGAAACGCTCAGCGACCAGCCAGTTATCTTGGCGAGGTGATTGAAGGCAGGGATCGTCAGAAGGCTGGTTCAACTGCTCCTGCCCGCGGATTGCATCTTGTTCAGGTTGTCTATCCACCGGAACTGTTGAGTATCCCCTCAACTGCCAGGACCAGCCATTAACCAACAAGACGAGGCCCGAGGTCCACCTGCCGGGCCTCATGTCTTCTCATCGGCGAAGTGATTTCATCGTACGGCGCGATCTAATGGCTGTGGCCGGGCCAATCCCTGTTGGACATTGCTGCCGTAGACGGTGTAGTGGTTGTCCCGGTAGTAGTTCTTTGGATATGAAATGGCAGGAATCATACGCGCGGGCGCTGTGGTTAAGTTCGTGTGTTACTACCTGCTGCAGACTCGTGTGTCCCGCAATGGCGCCGATCACCAGAATCGTATCCACCAGGACGACGAAGGAGGTATGATTCTGGCCTCCGAGTTGTCCCACAAGTGTCTGAAGCAGTGAAACATGTTGTGAAATTTCGGCATGATAATAACAGGGAAGGTGTAGGGATGTTGTAGTTCCGCAACTCTACCTCACAGTGCGCACCACGCTGTGAAACGGTCCCCAGGAGCAATATTCTGTATTTCTGGACCGGACATCTTCACGGAATACGCCAGCAGTGCAGATCGGTCCGGATGTTTCTGAAAATCTGCGATGAGGAATACCATTTGGCCAAAGGCGGTTAAACTGCGGTTTAATCCTCATCCTGGAAACACACACCAGTTACTCAACTGAACAAACCGCCGATGTCCAACAACAAAATCAAACCGCAAACATTGCGAGGCTTCCGCGATTTTCTTCCGGATCAGATGATCGCTCGCGAACAGCTCATCGAAACCGCTCGCCGCGTCTATCGGAGCTACGGGTTTGTCCCGATCGACACCCCCGCTCTGGAGTACGCGGAGATTCTGCTCGGCAAAGGTGGTGACGAGTCCGACAAACAGGTATTTCGCTTTACCGATCAGGGCAATCGAGACGTCGCCATGCGGTTTGACCTCACTGTTCCACTTGCCCGTTATGCGGCTCAGCACATTCAGGAACTCGGGACACCCTTCCGACGGTATCATATTGGCCCGGTTTGGCGAGGTGAACGTCCGGCACGGGGACGATATCGAGAGTTCATGCAGTGTGATTTCGACACGATCGGCACTGCCAGTAACGCTGCTGACATCGAAACGTTGCTGGTGATTAACGACCTGTTGGAAGCTCTCGGAGTGGAACGTTTCACCGTCCGTGTGAACAATCGCAAAGTGCTCAACGGATTTCTGGAAAAAAATGATCTCCAAGGTCAGGCGGCCGCCGTTCTGCGGTGTCTCGACAAGCTCGACAAAACTGGTCGAGATGCTGTGACGGTGGAAATGCAGGAACGCGTGGGGCTGACGGCAGACAATGCGGCACGTGTGCTGGATATGGCCGAGCTAACCGGGACTCCGGAAGAAATCCTTGGGCAACTTGACGGTATATTGCAGGGAAACGAGACCGGCCAGGAAGGACTGAGCAACCTCCAGGACTTGTTCAGAACCGTCCGTGCATGCGGGCTTCCCGAAGAGCGTGTACGTCTCGACACATCAATCGCCCGTGGACTCGACTATTACACCGGTACGATTTACGAAACAGTCTTGAGAGACCTGCCGGAGATTGGCAGTGTGTGTTCAGGTGGACGGTATGACAATCTTGCTGCACTGTTCACGTCGCAGCAGTTGCCGGGAGTCGGAGCCAGCCTGGGACTGGATCGCATGCTTGCGGCCATGGAAGAAATGGGGATGACGGAAAAATCATCAACTCTCGCCGACGTCCTCATAACAATGTTCTCGCAGGAGTATGTCGTGGAATACCAGCAGGTGGCACGACTTCTGCGGCAGGCGGGTATTGGTGCTGAGGTCTATCCGGAGCCGAAGAACATCGGTCGTCAGATGAAGTACGCCAGTCGACGAGGCTTTCCGGTCGCGTTAATTGCCGGGGGTGATGAGCTGGCAGCCGGAACGTGGCAGGTCAAAGGGTTGGAATGCGGGACTCAGCGGGAAGTCTCCACGGAGCAACTTGTCGATGCAGTTAAAGGTTTTTTGGGCGGCAGGGGCATCTCCGGGACAAAATGAGTCACCAATGATCAGGACTGTTTGTCTGGGGTGAAGCAGCTGGCAGCCGCGACAATGCCCCTCAGGGCTCAACAATCCCGTATCTCGTGCTGCCCGTCGGGTTTACAGGCTTTCGCAAACCCTGTATATGTGCGTCGCCCCTGATCCAACCCGAGTCTGTGGTGCGGCCTGTCTTCAGAGGACAGGACAGGGCTGGGTTACCTCCCCGATGCATCCGGGTTGCATTGTATAGACCGGCTCTGCGGCCTGAGGTCGATTACTCTTGATACGAGCAGAAAAATTGCCAGCCGCCTGCGGTTGGAAATCTGAACGGAGGTGTTTTTGTGTCCATTGAAGAAAAAGTCGTCGTAATCGTGAGTGATCAGCTCGACACGCCCAAGGAGGAGATCTCTCATTCCAGCTCATTTGTCGATGACCTCAAAGCCGACTCTCTGGATATTGTCGAACTGGTGATGACGCTTGAAGATGAATTCGACGTCAAGATTCCGGATGAAGACTACGATAAGATTCTGACTGTCGGAGATGTCATCGAGTATATCGAGTCGAAGTGCTGATGTGATGAATTTTCGATGGGATGCCGTGGTCGGAGTGTCCCGCGGCATTTCAACCCGACGCCATGTCGTGGAGATTTGGAGTCACGCAGACTCCGGTCGAATCAACATTTGACCGGCGGAAGGAATCGACTGCAGCGAGTTTTCTGTCCGTTTTGGCGGCGAGGTTAGGGACTTTGACACGTGTGGTCCTGTGTGTTACCCGAACGTCGCGAAGTCTGCCATGTTGTGCTGTTCAGCCGGCAGGTTGACTCACTATGACACAATCTGCTTCAAATGACGTTGTCATAACCGGAGTCGGTATTCTGTCGCCGATTGGCATCGGCGTGGACGCATTCAGGGCCGGACTGGCGGCAGGCGTACCCGGATTTCGACGTACAGAACAACTCAGCTATATCAGTTCTCCCGACTGTGTTTGTGGCGAAGTCCAGGACTTCAACGATGCCACTGCTCGAAAGATCTATCTGCGGCCTCTTCGCAAAAGTGTCAAGCTGATGTGTCGTGAGATTCAGCTGGGTGTGGCCGCCGCGCTGCAGGCAGTGGACCACGCCGGGCTCACGGAAGATACGTACAATCCGGAACGTGTTGGTGTATCCTTTGGCGCGAATCTCATGTCGACGGCTCCGGAGGTTCTCGCCCATGGCGTCAAGAGGTGTTTGACCGAGTCCGGTGAGTTTCAGTACGACCGATGGGGTGAGGATGGAATCGGAGGTATGGAACCGCTCTGGCTCCTGCGTTATTTGCCAAATATGCCCGGTTGCCACATCGGAATTGCATTGGATGTACGAGGACCAAACAACTCCATTACACATGATGAGGCATCCGGATGTCTGGCAATTGCCGAGGCCGTCGGTGTCATACGACGTGGTCGGGCGGATGTGATGATCACCGGAGTCACCGGCACACGTCTGCACAATATCAAAACGGCTCAGTCACTAAAATGGGATGTCCTTGCCGGAGGACCGGCGGAATCACGTTGTCGTCCCTTGGATTCAACTCGCAAGGGAGAGGTCGTTGCGGAATCGTCCTGTTCACTGGTGCTGGAATCTCGTGAACACGCGGAAAAACGAGCAGCTGCAATTCTGGGAACAGTACTTGGCTGCGGAACCGCCTGTATGGTGTCGTCTGACGGAAAACCGGATGAACAGAAGGCCGTGGAGCAGGCTGCAGCGTACGCACTGCGCAACGCGGGAGTGACAGCCAGGCAGCTGGGGCATGTCAACATGTGTGCATCCGGCAATCCGAGGCGCGATATGTTTGAAGCGCAGGCCATTCGCAGCGTTCTTGATGATCGAGCTGATGTGACTCCCGTGACGGCCCCCAAGAGCTACCTTGGCAGTGCGGCAAGCGGGTCTTCCCTGGCGGAAGTAGCGGCGTCGCTCCTGACACTGCAGGGCGGACAAATCATCCGTACGCTGAACTGCAAAACACCCGACCCGCTGTCACCTCAGAACGTCGTCTCAGGTGACAATCAGCCCACCGATAACCGACTGTTTCTCAAGACCAGCGTCACTCGCATGGGTCAGGCGAGCGCTGTCGTAATTCGCACGTGATCAGACCAGCTCAGACATTGGGTCTGCGTCTTCTTCCAGCAGATACTGAGGCCGTCCGGTCAGATCACTGATCGTTGTCGACTTGGTGTCAATGCCCAGGTTGCGATACAGAGTCGAATACACCTCTGAGTAGGTCACGGGGCGGGACACCGCTTCTCCACCCAGTCGGTCCGTCTCTCCGATCACCTGGCCAGTTCGCATGCCGCCACCTGCCATCAACGCACAGTTGACACGCGGCCAGTGATCGCGTCCCACCTGCCTGCTGATGACAGGAGTTCGACCAAATTCACCCCACACGATCACCGTGCAGTCTTTGTCCAGCCCTCGCTGGTGTAGGTCTTCGACCAGAGCGCTGACACACTTGTCGAAGACAGGAAAATCTTCCGCTTCGCGATTGAAAATCGTGCCGTAGCTGCCACCGTGCCAGTCCCATTTCGAGTAGTTCAGTGTGACAACGCGCGCCCCGGCCTCGATGAGACGACGAGCGACCAGCAGACTTTGCGGGACACGCGGGGCACCGTTGCCATCCATAAAGACTGTCGGATCACCGGTTCCATAGCGTTCCACGACCTGCGGGTCTTCCAGTGACAGATCGAGGGCCTTCGCCAGCTTCGATGAAGTCAGCAGGCCCATGGCCTGTTCGGTGAAAGTATCCATTCCTTTCATCAGACCGGAATTATCGACGTCACGACGGAACACATCGATGTTCCGGAGCAGGGTATGTCGATCGCCCAGCCGTTCAAGGGTCACACCATTCAGAATCATGTCGTCCCTGGTCGGCCCCAACGGTCGAAATGGCGAATACGAAACGCCAAGAAACCCCGGACCCGGTTCATTATACGGGCCGTGTGTGCACGGATAGCACAGGCTGACAAAAGGCGGCACAGCTGTATCTGTTTGCTGCTGGAGTCTGGCGAAGGCGGAACCGAACTGCGGCCAGCCTCCGTTTGGCCGGGGCTTCTGCGGGTCGTGGCCGTTGAAGACCTGAATCGCATCGTGTCCTGACTGAGAGCCCACAATCGACCGAATAGTGACAAGCTTGTCCGCAATCCGCGCCAGTCGGGGAAACGCTTCACAGATCTCCATACCCGGGACGTTGGTCAGAATTGGCTTCCACGGTCCGGCGATTTCTTTCGGAGCACTGGGCTTGAGGTCAAACATGTCCTGATGCGGTGGCCCGCCAACCAGGTAAATCATAATGACCGACTTGTTTGAACTGTCGCGACCTGCCTCCGCGTCTGCCTGCAGCAGACCGGGGAGAGTCAGACCCATTCCGCCAAGTGTGCCGACCTGCAGAAAATTGCGGCGGGACAGGCCATCACAGAATGAGGGGCCGAATGCACGTCGACCCATGAGTGTCAACATTTACAAAGCTCCACAGAACCAGATGTCATATTCGTGCGGATACAGGACGTCACCCCACTTCCAGACTATAGCAGACTGTCTCATTCGAACCCAGTCTGCTCTGACAAAGTGGCGTTCTGCGAGAGACACAGTCGGCTTGCATCGCAGCATGCGGCAGAAGTTGATTTCACACATCAGCAGCAAGCTGACCCGAAGCCTGGTTTGTGCCGGTGCGGATTGGAGACTCTCACATGAACCTTTCGGCGGACACTTTCACGGGCACGCCTTTGAAGCCCGGCGTTTTGGACTGAGGATCAACTTCGTGTGGGACGAGGACGTTGGCTTCGGGATAATACATCAGAATGTTTCCCGCTCGGACATCATATTCCCGCACGTGATGGTAACGGAGTTCGCCAGCGGAGCTGGTGAGTCGTACCTGCTGATCTTCCGTCAGCCCGCGTGTTTGCATGTCCATTTGATTCATCAGCACCACATCCCGTCGTTCCTGGCCACGGTACACATCTTCTATTTCGTAGACCACGCTGTTGAACTGCCCTTCGGAACGCACTGTCATCAGGCGCAATTCGTCTTCATTGCAGCGAGACGCAGGGAGCGGGATCGAATGAAATGTTGCCTTGCCCGATTCCGTCGGGAATTTGAAATTCACAGGCGTACGGCCTCGCACGTGAAATTCCCTTTTCGCAACATCCATGCCCAGTATGTCTTCGTAGCCGGGTACCAGTTCTCCGATCAGGTCCCGGATCGCCGCGTGGCTCGTGAGTGATTCGAAGTCAACTTTGCTGTTACGTCCGAACAGCCGGCCGGCGATGGTGGAAAGAACGGAGACTTCGCTCCGGGGGCCTTCGAATCGCGCAGGACCTCCGTCACTCATGCGGACATAACTGAACATGGATTCCTGTGTTGTCGGCTGCGATTCTTCGTCGCGAGGAAGCACGGGAAGGATGATTGTCTCTTGCCCCAGTCCCCGGACGTGTCCGGTGTTGAGTGTCGTGGACAGGTAGCCCACTGTGTGGATTGAATTCATGGCTCGACCGGCATACTTCGGATCCGGGTTGCTGCCGTACAGGTTACCGCCCAAACACAAAGCGAAGTCCATTTCTGTGGCATGAGCTGCTTCTATGCATCGCATCGTGTCGTAACCCGGTGATGTCGGAACAGTGATTCCCAGTCTCGCTTCGAACTTCTCCAGCATTGATTTCTTCAGCGCCGGCGTGACTCCCACCGACCCCAGACCCTGCACATTACTGTGACCTCGAATGGGCATCATGCCGGCGTCCCGTCGCCCAACCATGCCTCGCAACAATGCGGTGTTGGCGATCATGCGCACGTTGTCAGTGCCGTGCAGATGGTGCGTGATTCCCATACACCAGCCGAACACCACATTCTGCGCTGCCAGATACAGATCTGCGATCTCCTGGATCTGCAACTGGCTCAAACCACTGGACGTCTCGATGTCCTTCCAGTCAAGAGATTCAATCGAATCACGGAACTCAGCATAGCCGGTCGTGTGGGCGTCGATGAATACCTGATCCTGTGCTTTGCGACTGAGGATTTCCCTGCAGATGCCGGCCAGCATTGCCAGATCACCACCAGTGTGCGGCTGGACATAGGAACTGGCGATTGAGGAACCAAACAGGAGACTGCGGATATCACTGGGAACTCGAAAGTTCTGCAGGCCCGGTTCTTTCACCGGGTTGACCACCACAACTTTGCCACCGCGACGACGAATCTCCATGAGAGACCGCATCAGCCGGGGATGATTGGACGAAGGGTTAGCTCCGATAAGGATATACAGGTCGACATTGCGGAGATCCTCCAGGCGAATCGTCCCCGTGCCGGTTCCGATACTGCTGGTCAATCCGACTCCACTGGCCTGATGACAGTAGTACGAACAATTGTTGACGTAGTTTGTGCCGAATTGCCGTGCAATCAGCTGCAGCAGGAACCCAGCTTCATTACTGGACCGACCGCTGGCATAAAAGAAACTCCGTTCGGGACCGGCAGCTGCCATGCCATCAGAGAGTCGCTGCAAAGCTTCGTCCCAGTCGATGGGACGATAATGTGTGGCGGTCTCTTCCAGAATCACGGGTCGTACGATGCGTCCGCAGAACTCCAGCTGCCGAGACGTCATCGCCTGCAACTGGCCGATGCTGTACTGGCTCCAGAATTCATCCGGAATTGCATCCTGCATATCGGAAGCCATCGCCTGAATCGATTTCTTGCAGACTTCAGGAAAGTAGCCACCTTCGTTAACCATGCCCCCCAGCTGGCCACCCATGCCGACCGCGCAGGTCTTACAGGAATTCTTCGACCTCAATGCCTTCCACATCTTCCACCAGCCAACTCGGCTGGCAAGTTGCATGGAATAGCCGATCGCATTCCATCCCCCACCGCTGGAAGGTCGCCTGACTGCCATTATTTCGAATCTCTTCGCGATGAACTTGCGTGGTTTACAGAATGGCCAGCTTTTCGATCAGTTCCACATTACGGCACGAGTAACCGTATTCGTTGTCATACCAGCCCAGTACTTTGACCATGTTTCCTCCCACCACTGTCGTGAAGCCGCAGTCAAAGATGCAACTGTGTGAATTACCAATGATGTCACTGGAGACGATTGGGTCTTCCATGTATTCGACAATGTTTTTCAAACCATTCTCAGCCGCGGACTTAACGGCCGCGTTGATTTCTTCGGCCGTGGTGTTTGTTCCGACGATTGCAGTGAAGTCCGTGATGCTGCCGGTGGGGACGGGAACCCGCAGAGCTATCCCGGTCAGCTTGCCGTCCACTGCCGGAAATACTTTGCCCACCGCTTTAGCCGCACCTGTGGATGTTGGAATGATGTTCACGGCAGCGGCCCGGGATCGGCGAGGATCGGAGTGGAGCTGGTCGGCTACCTTCTGATCGTTTGTGTAGGCGTGACAGGTTGTGATGAGACCATGCTGGACGCCACCAAACGCTTCGTGCAAAATTTTGACCATGGGAGCCAGGCTGTTGGTGGTGCAGCTCGCGTTTGAGACGCATCGGTGACTGGCATTCAGCTGATCATCATTCACGCCTCGCACTACGGTCAGATCCTCGCCCTTGGCGGGAGCCGAAATTACAACCTTGCGAGCCCCTGCACTTAGGTGGGAGTCGAATCCTGGCTTGTCACCAGCTGCTCGGCTGGTGAAGAATCCGGTGGATTCCAGAGCGACATCGACTTCCAGGTCCTTCCATGGCAGGTTGCCGGGGTCTCGTTCAGCACAGACTTGGATGGTTCTGCCGTTGACGATGAGATCTTTGCCACTCACCTGTACATCGCCGTCAAATCGGCCCTGAGCGCTGTCGTACTTGAACAGGTTGGCCAGGGCATTCGTGTCGCCCAGATCATTGATGGCCACCACTTGGATATCGGCTTCACGGCTGACGCAGGTCTGTCGAGCAATCAGAGCTCGCAGAGTGATACGACCGATCCGTCCGAAACCATTGATTCCAACTTTAACTGCGGGCAGTGACATGAACCATTTTCTCCAACACTCACTTCCGGAAACTGACAATCGGACAAACAGCGGGCAATGCGTGTCCGAGACGAACTTGTTCTGAGGGTGAACCACAGTCCGACCAGGAAAGGTTTTTGATGCTGACTTGGTGGCAGGCGAACAACACCTCAAAGGATTACGAGTGGCTCTGATATATCAGCCAGAGTCCACCTGAATGACCGTCGAGTGGCCGACGATCCTAGCGGCGAACTTCGGCTTTGCAAAACGAATCAAATTCCGACAGGCTGTTGCCGGAATTCGGGATTTCTTCTCACCACAATCCAGGAATTCTCGGGATTCCTGTGATTCTCAGCCGCTACCAGAGTTTTAACGCGTGTCCCGTTGCCAGAATGTCACAGGAACAGAAGCATCAACGTGGGGCAAGACGCGGTCCGAAGAGTTCAGTTTCAGAAACGACCTGCTCTGGTTCAACCAGGTACACAGCGATCAGTAGTTCCCGCAGAAACTTATGCACTGTGGTTTCCGGGCGATCGATATCAGGGTAAGTCTTCCGGACAGCTTCGGTGCTCAGCTCCAGCAGGTTTCCGTGGGTTGAACATTCGAATCGACTCACGTCACACTCAGTTGTCGGAGCCATTCGGGTTTGATAAATCTCCTAAAATGTTGCAAAACTTCTGGAATCAAACAAATCACGTCCAGAGTATCGAATCTCATCGATTTCGAGGCTGGGCGCTGAGGCCTGGTCACGATTTCTGGTTCAGCAAGTTGGCCGGTCGTTCCTGAGCTCAACAGGAGGTCATTCCACGGAATCTGGCTGCCGTCAGCGATGCGGATGAACTAACGAAGAGACTGCACATCCCGCATCCGCGAGGGCTGCTCTCTCAACGATATGCTGCACTACTTTCATTCTCGTGATATCTTCAAACGCACTTGCTCGAGGCGATATGTGTAGCCGGTCGCTGACGGAGGTACCGACGCTCCGAGATCCGACAGAGCAACTCCGATCTCATCGAACTGAAATGCGGCGACGTTTTCAGGTATGTCACCGTCTAATTGACAGATTTGCAGTCCATGTTCGACGTCTGACACGGTTGCCAGCAACCGGCGTTTTGAGGCGTTGTAGTTCAGTAACATGCGGTACGTGCGATCCACCTGCAACCGGCTGGTGGATTTCGACTGCCAGACTGCATTGTCGTCTGACAGCGAGAGGATTGAGTCTTTCACGCTGCTGATTCGCAGGGTGAATGACTGGCGGTCGACTGGACAGCTGCTGTGAAACAATCCCAGTACCATCGGATTCCCGGGACTGGGGCCGAACGACTTGATGGAAAAGTCCAGCGCTGCCTGGAAATTAGTGGTACTTCCTGCGATGCAGATGGGATGGACGTAGCGACGGCGCTGTTTACCGAATCCTGCGATCGTGTCACCTTTCTCGCCGGTGAGCCAGACGCCCTGAATGCGGACCGCGCGCTCCCTGCACGACCAGAAATAGGGCACCGATTCGCGAAAAAAGATCGGGACACTCAGCTGAGGATCAAACCTTCGTCCCACCTCCAGTATGTCAAAATCGAAGTACCAGCCCCGCTGGAGCGGATCGGTGGAGAAATCTTCTGCCAAAGATGTGACGCGCTCGCGGTCCGTATTAAACGTCTGATTTGTCATCGAGGCGAGGAACGGATTTGGCCCGGCGCCACGCACTGCTTCGTGGTTCAGTTGAGCGGCCAGGTATCCGGTGTGCTCACTCCAGCACCAGACGTACCGGTCGCTGTGTGCCAGGGCCATCGGTACGTTGGACCAGATGGTGTGGTTGTGGCCACTGGGTCAGCCAGGCGTCAGGTCCCACGGATCACTCTCCAGCCAGGCTGCCATCCCGATCCGCACAAAGTGGTCGTATTTGTCGGCTGCGCCACTGAGTCGCTTCCAGCTTTTAATTGAAGATCTGGCCGAAGCGAATTGGGTGCGATTTCCCGCGAAGCCCTTTTTCGTAAAGCGGCTTCCTGGAGACTGACCGTAATAGAATGTGTTTTCGTAGGCGTTAATCAGCTGGGCGGGCGCGCGAACGCCGTCCAGCACACCATTGAGAAAGTCTTTCATGCCGACCAGAAATGCAGTGTTGTCGAGATCTTCGCACCAGGCGAACGTGAACAGAACTCTGATCTCAGGAAATTCGGACTGCACTGCCTCGATCCACTGCTGACCTCGCTGGCGGCGCAATCCCGGCGTACCCAGTTTCATCGGTGCGTAGCCGTACTGCTCAGTGTCGAAGAAGATGCCTTTCAGTTCCGCCTCACGGCAGACTCGTGCCGTCAGGACAGCGTTTCCCTGTACCGATGCCCAGTCGTTCTGCTTCGTCAGGTCGACCGGTGAGCCACCCTCGTCACGGAACTGGTACCACACGAAGTTGTCCGTCAAAGTACCCCACTGAACTCGCTTCAAATCTTCGATCGCCGATTCCACAGCACCGTAAGGAACCGTATGCGTACTCCAGACCAGTGAGTCCAGATAGGGTTGCTGGTTTTGTGGTGGATCGTCCGGATTCGGATCGAAGCCCTGTTCTTCACACCACTTGGCATCCAGCAGTAATCGTACAACGATACCGTCAAACGGGTGTGTTGTCGTAAATCCAGGGTGTTCAGCCAGCGAGCGGGAATTCACTGCAGGAATCGACCATTGTGTGTACAATCCCGCGTCGATTAGTGCCTTATTTCGCAGTTCGCCGGGCTTCACCCAGGACTGGGCCTGAACAATCTCTGCCGAAACGAACAGTCGAAACCCGATGATGGCTGCTGCGCAAAATTTCGTCATGCTGTTTGCCTCAATATCGGCTGCATTCATTGTGCTTTTCGATGCTGAGTTTACAGTTGATGGATGACGGTTTGGTTGCATGAGTACGACTTAGGCATTCCTGCTCTGTTGGCTGGAACTGAGCGTGAGATTCCGAGCGGTTGACCCCGGCCTGTATAGTGCAGTGAGCACCAGATTCCGAGCGGTTGACCCCGGCCTGTATAGTGCAGTGAGCACCAGATTCCGAGCGGTTGACCCCGGCCTGTATAGTGCAGTGAGCACCAGATTCCGAGCGATCGTTGACCGGTTGCCGTTTGACGATATGTTCATTGGCAGATTCCTTTTCATCGTTGCAGGAGACTGATTCATGTCTCGTAGTACCCGGCGTGCCTTCCTCAAGAAATCTGCCACCCTCAGTACCAGCCTGGGGTTTGTCACCCGGTACAGCAGTGGTGCGTTGGCTGCCAATGACAGAATCAGTGTTGCCTGTATTGGAGTCCGCGGGCGCGGCAATTCAGTGATGCGGAGCTTTGCTGCGGAGCCCGATTGTGAGATTACCCATATCTGCGATGTCAGGGAGTCTGTCCGCCAACAGCGAGGCACAGAGATTCGGGAGAAGACCGGACACATGCCAAAACTGGTCAATGACTATCGCGATCTCCTTAACGACACGTCAATCGACGTGTTCATGGTTGCTACGCCGGACCACTGGCATGCCCTGCTCACCATTGAAGGTTGTCTGGCCGGCAAAGACGTTTACGTTGAAAAGCCTGCCAGCCACAACATTCTGGAAGGCAAAACGGCAGTGGCCGCTGCACACAAACATGGTCGTATGGTGCAGATGGGTACACAGGCCCGCAGTGCTCTTTTTCTGCATGAAGCCGCTGAGTATGTAAAGAGTGGTGCGCTCGGCAAGGTGATCTATGGAAAGGCATGGGAAACCAGTCGCAACAGAGCCATCCATCTGCCGCCGGACAGTGAGGTACCCAGGGGGCTTGACTACGAGATCTGGCAGGGACCAGTGGTTGAGCGGCCTTATAACAAGGCGATCGTTGGCAGCGCCTGGCGGTGGTTGTTCGATTACGGCACCGGTGATTTAGGTAACGACGGCGTCCATCGTATCGACTACTGCCGACATATCATGGAACTGGAGGAAATGCCCGAATCGATCTCCTGTTCCGGCGGGAAATTTTTCTTCGAAGACGATCAGCAGTGGCCGGACACGATGCTGGTCAACTACGACTACCCGGGCAAAGTGCTGCAGTATGAAATGCGACTCTGGTCGAAGCCCAGGCTGCACGATGTCAGCGAAGGCGCAGCTGTTTATGGCGAAAACGGCTGGGTGCTGGTGGGCAACAAAGCCTGGAAGGCCTGGGATGATAGGGGCAGGCTGGTTAAGCAGGGCAGCAGTGACGGCGGACAGCAGGCCCACATCCGAAACTTTCTTGACGCAGTTCACAGTCGCAAACGTGAATCGCTGAATCAGGAAATCTATTCCGGACACGTCGCCAGTTTGATGTGTCACGCGGGAAACATTGCCTGCCGGACGGGTAAAAAGCTGCGACTGGATGCCACGACAGAGATGTTCGATGACGTCGACGCAAATCAATACATCGGCCGCGAACATCGTCGTGGTTTCGAGCTTCCGGACATTGCCTGAGTCAAAAATTTCCTGCAGGTCGGGGTGTTTCTCCCGCCGGGCCGGTCTGTCTTTGCAGGTTCGGGGTATTCTTCCGTCGCAGACTTCTGCCTTTCCCTAAGAATTGCATTTGAGAGGGGTATGCAATGCCGTCTTCGGAGATTTGCTTTTTAACAGCAGCGGATCTCGCAGGACGAATTCGCTCAAAGGAGCTGTCATGTCGGGAGGTGATGCAGGCACACCTCGACCAGATTGAACGGGTCAATCACAAAGTCAACGCGATCGTAACACTGGTGGCTGAGTCGGCGCTTGAGCAGGCCTGTGCAGCCGACGATGCTCTGGCGCAGGGGCGAAAGATCGGACCACTGCACGGACTTCCCGTCGCCCACAAGGATCTTGTGCCGATCAGAGGTATCCGGACGACCTACGGGTCACCCATCTATGCCGATCATGTTCCTGATGATGATGGTTTGATTATTGAACGGTTGCGCCGGGCCGGTGGGATTACGCTGGGCAAGACCAACGTGCCCGAATTCGGTGCCGGTTCTCAGACCTACAACGAAGTTTTCGGAGCAACGCTCAATCCATACGACACATCCAAAACGTGTGGCGGCAGCAGCGGTGGTGCAGCAGTGGCACTGGCGTGCGGGATGGTTCCGATTGCTGACGGCAGCGACACAGGCGGGTCACTGAGGAATCCGGAAAACTTCTGTAATGTCGTCGGTTTTCGAACCTCACCAGGCCGGGTTCCCGTCTGGCCCAGCGATGTGTCCTGGTTTCCTATATCGGTCCAGGGCCCGATGGCGCGGACTGTGGAAGACACGGCGCTGCTGTTGAGTGCCATCGCCGGTCCCGATATCCGTTCACCCATGTCTCTTACTGAAGAGGGGGAGTGTTTCCGTCGGCCCCTGGCAAGAAATTTCGATGGTGTTCGTATTGCATGGAGCCGGGATCTTGGAGGGCTGCCCGTTGATTCAAGGGTCACAGATGTTTTAGAGGCCCGACGAGCAGTATTTGAAAACTTAGGCTGTGAGGTTGCCAGCGACGAACCTGATTTCAGCGACGCCGACGAAGTCTTCAAAGTCTGGCGGGCGTGGCGCATGGAATTACATTTCGCGGAGTTGCTCAGGACTCGGCGTAAAGACATTAAGGAAACAGTTATCTGGAACGTCGAACAGGGAATGAAGCTGACCGGACCTCAGGTCGGCAGAGCAGAAAGCAAACGGACAGCACTGTATCATCGCGTGCGAAAATTCATGGAACGCTACGAATACCTGGTGTTGCCGGTCAACCAGGTCCCCCCCTTTGCCGTTGAGCAGCCATACGTGACCGAGATTGCCGGAACAAATATGGAGACATACATCGACTGGATGAAATCCTGCTACTTCGTCACGGTCACGGGACTGCCTGCGATCTCTGTTCCTGCCGGGTTCACCGAGGACGGACTGCCGGTCGGAATACAGATTGTCGGACGGTACCGAGACGACTTCGGGGTCCTGCAACTGGCTCATGCTTTTGAACAGGCTACGGGATTCTGGAAGTCGAAACCGGCATTAGTGGATTAGTCAGCAGGGACCGTTGCAGCTCTGCGAGCCGCAGGAAACGAGATTCCAAAATGTCAGTGTCTCCAGGTTCGCTCGACTGGACGTTGTTTGCGATGTGCCTGTTCGTCGTGATCGCGCCGGGGCTGAAATTCGCGGGTGAACATCAGCGGTGTGTGGGTGAGGTTCATTTTCGGAGTCGGTGTATTAACGGTCGTCTGGTGCATGACTGATGTTTCATACTGGTGGTATGGTGCCTTTACCTGTGTGCCGACATTGGTCATGGGGTGGATCGGCAGTACGCTGTTTTCGATTTCTGCGGAATCCCGATAGAATCTGACAACGGAAATTGAAGCAGCCTAATTGCTCAGTTCGGTTACGATTTTTCAGAACGTACCACAGGTGTTTGTCATGTGTGCCAGAACTGTATTGCTGTTTGCGATCAGCATTATGTCTGCTGTTTCAGCGGACCAGCCACAACTGCAGCGACTCACACGCGAGTTTGATGACTCTGTGCGGCCGTTTTTGGAAACCTATTGCCTCAGTTGCCACGGAGAGTCCCGGCAGGAAGCGAAGCTGGACCTGAGTCCGTTCACCAAAATCACCACGGTGCAGGCGGACTTGCGGCACTGGGAACTGATCCTCATGCGACTCAAAGCGGAGGAAATGCCGCCGGAGGATGCTCCAAAGCATCCTTCCCGTCCGGAGTCAGAATCGATTACCAGATGGATTCAGGATCTGCGGTCATTCGAGGCCAGCAAGAACGCAGGTGATCCGGGGCCGGTTCTGGCTCGTCGACTGAATAACACGGAATACGACAATACCATTCGCGATTTGACCGGTGTGGACATGAGACCGACGCGCGAGTTTCCGGTGGATCCGGCGAACGTGGCCGGATTTGCAAATTCCGGTGAATCACTGACCATGTCACCGGCGCTGCTTAACAAATACCTTGCTGCCGCGCGCCATGTGACAGATCACCTTGTTTTGATGCCGACCGGATTCAGCTTTGCGCCGTACCCTGCAGTCACGTATTCCGACAGAGACAAGTTTGCCGTGCGCCGAGTTATCGATTTCTATCTGAAACAGAAAACCGATTATGTCGAGTTCCTGTTGGCTGCCTGGCAGTTCAGATACCGCGAAGTACTGGGTGATGCGAACCGAACACTGGATGTTGTGGCCGCCTCTCACGGGGTCAGCCGTCGTTACCTGTCGACGTTTTGGGAAGTGCTCCACGACGACAACAACCACCATGGGCCCATTGCTCAGCTGCGTGAGCAGTGGGAGGCGTTACCTGTACCGGCCAACCAGTCGGCCACGTTGCCGATTGACGAGTGTCGGGCGGTTCGCGACTGGATTGTCGAGGAACGGGAGGAACGCCGGTTTTCCTTTCCACTGGTGATGATTCCCCAGCTCAATCCGTCAACGCAACCAGGCGTTCTGTGGAAGAACCGGCTGATCGAAGCTCACCGCCGCAAAGGAATGTTGACCGACGAAGAAAAAGAGCATGAAGATCTTAAACGGGCCATCCAGCGTTTCTGTGACGTCTTTCCCGACCGGTTCATGCGTACGGAGCGTGGACGGATGAACCTGCCGTTTGAAGAGCAAAACAAGGGACGGCTGCTGGGTGCCGGATTCCATCTGCAAGTTGGTTATTATCGCGACGACCGGCCTCTGTACGACATGCTGCTGACTGATGAACAGAGGTCTCAGCTGGATCAGTTGTGGCACGAATTATATTTCGTGACAAATGTTGTGGTCAGACAGTTTCAGGACTATATCTATTTCGAACGTTCCGAGGGTGGCAATATTATTACTGAGCCGGAATTTGATTTTGTTCGTGGCGAGGACCGGTCGGTTGTGTCGCGGGAATCAATGGAGAAGATCGCCGGATTATATCTGGCTGCAGTGAAGAAAAAGGACCTGGACGGAAAAGCCATCGAGCAAATTGAAAGCTATTTTTCCGGCCAGTCGAAACGAATTCGACTTCACGAGCAGTTGCTGGTGCAGATAGAGCCCGTACATCTGCAGGCGCTGCTGAGATTTGCAGCCAGGGCGTGGCGCCGTCCGCTGGCCGCCGAAGAAAGTCGACAACTGCTGAAGTTCTACCGTAATTTGCGCGACGAGGCAGATCTGGAACACGCGGAGGCAATTCGTGATGTAGTCAGCAGCATCCTGGCATCTCCCTTTTTCTGCTACCGGGTTGATCTGGCGGAAACATCACGTGGCGGCAGTCGCCTCACAGATTTCGCGCTTGCCAATCGGCTGAGTTATTTTCTCTGGTCCAGTATGCCGGACAAAGAGCTGATCGCACTTGCACGAAGCGAAGAGCTGGGGCGCCTCGACGTTCTTGTATCGCAGGCGCGGCGGATGCTCAAAGACGCTCGTGCCAGGGCGCTGGCGATCGAGTTTGCCGGGAACTGGCTGGATTTCCGCCAGTTTCAAAGTCATGTCGCTGTCGACCGCACGAAATTTGTGCAGTTTACCGATGAACTTCGTGAGTCAATGTTCCAGGAGCCGGTCTGCTTCATCAGTAAGTGGATCCAACGGGACGGAGCCGTCCGTGAACTTCTGGAAGCTGGCCATACCTATGTCGACCGGAACTTGGCAAATCACTATCAGATTCCCTTTGTTGCCGGCGCAGCCGATGAAAACGGCTGGATGCGGGTTGACAACGCGCGGGACTATGGTCGTGGCGGCCTGCTGCCAATGTCGGTCTTCCTCACGAAAAGCTCGCCAGGGCAGCGAACCAGTCCAGTGAAACGTGGTTACTGGATCGTCAGTCAGGTGCTGGGAGAGCGAATCCCTCCTCCACCACCGGACGTCCCGGAAATTCCGCCGGACGAAATGGACCTTGGAGATCTTACGCTGCGGGAAGTGATGGAGAAGCATCGAGAGATTCAAAGCTGTGCAGCCTGTCATGCTAAATTTGATTTCGCCGGCTTGGTCTTCGAAGGCTATGGTCCGGTCGGTCAGCGCCGTTCACGGGACCTCGCCGGCAGGGCGGTAGATGACAGCACGGTGTTCCCCGACGGCACGACCGGCAACGGTCTGTCCGGGTTACAGACCTATCTGGCGGATCACCGGCAGGAGCAGTTCAATGACAATTTCTGCCGCAAGCTGCTCGGCTACGGACTGGGACGCAGCCTGTTGTTGTCCGACGACCGCATCATCGATCGAATGAAGCGAACGATTGCGGAGAATGAAGGGAGTTTCAGCAGTCTGATTGAGGTGATCGTGACCAGTTCGCAGTTCCTCAAAAAACGTCCGCATGTGCCGACGATTCCGGCACCGCGCCAGTGAGTGCGTGGCGGGACCAGCGGAAACTCGCTTGTTTGCGCTTCGTGCTTGTGCTGTCCAACTCCTGTTACGTATAAACGATCAGTCAGCTTAACTGAAGATGACGCTGAGATTAAGGCAGCTGAACTATGGCGAATTCAAAAACGTTGACAGGCCGTCGCATATTTTTGCAGGGCACCGGTGTCGCGATGTCGCTGCCCTGGCTGGAATCTTTGCCGGTCCGGGGGAGCGAAGCCGGGGTCAAATCACCCCAGCGGTTCGTAGCCATGTTCATGGGCAATGGCGTGCATCAAACTGAGTGGAAGGCGCAGGGTGCCGGTAAGGACATGCAGTTCGGCAACTGTCTCAAGTCCCTGGAACCTTTGAAAAAAAAGGTCAATGTGATCTCCGGATTGTTCAACAGGAATGCCACCGGTGTGGGCATCCACCCTGGGCAAACGGGCAACATCCTCTCCGGTGTGTCGCTGCAGAAGGGTGCCGTTTTGAAGGGTGGTGTCTCAATCGACCAAATGCTGGCGAAGCACTTCGAAAATGAAACGTTGCAGTCCAGCATCGTGCTGGGATGCGAACAGCCGGTAACGGGTTACCATGAAACAAATTTTTCGATGGCCTACAGTTCTCACATTTCGTGGCGGAACCTGACCGCACCCGTGCCGATGGAGGTCTATCCGTCACTGGCGTTCGACAGTCTCTTTAATAACCAGGGTAACCGTCGTACTCAAAGCATCCTGGATCGAGTCGCGGAACATGCGAAATTCCTCAATCGGCAGGTGAGCTACGATGACCGGTTGAAGATCGAGGAATACCTGAGCAGCGTTCGGGAAGTTGAGAAGCGTATTGAACGCCTGCGGGTTTTGAAGGGACGTGCCGAGGAACGTGCGCGAGACCGGGGACAGTCCGCATTGACCATGGAGCGGCCGGACAACGGAATGCCCGAAGACATTCGGGAGCACATCAGGTTGATGTGTGACATTGTCGCGATGGCATTCCAGACCGATAAGACCCGAGTGGCCAGCCTGTTGATGTGCCGTGACATCTCAAGCCTCGTTTATCCGTTCCTGAACGTTCGTATTTCCCATCATTACGCGTCGCACCACGATACCGAGGTGGACTACGAACGAATTTCCGCATTCTACTGCCAGCAACTGGCCTGGCTGGCTCAGAAGCTGCAGTCCATGCCGGAGGGCGAGCATTCCGTGCTGGATAATTCCCTGTTGTACTTTGTGAACAACATGTGGTCGGGTAAAGCACATGACAGTACGAAGGTCCCCGTTATTACCGTTGGCAGTCTGGGTGGAACCGTGAAGACCGGGCGCGTCCTGGACTATCTCGATCGGGGTGACGAAAACCGTCGTCTGTGCAGTTTGTATCTGTCGATTATGGACCGCATGGGCCTGAGACTTGAGTCTTTTGGGGACGCCAGCAATCGTCTGGCTGACTTTTAGATTCCTTCTCAGCAGATCGCACAGTGCCACAAGCATATGCAGCAAAGTACATTGTCCTGTAGTCATGCCCTGATGTCTTCTTCACTCAGCGGTACAGCATGCCTTGTCACCGGTGTCTGCAGCGCTGAAGACGACCTGGTGCTACAAATATGTTCTGGAAATTCTGAACCGTGCGGATTGCAGTTTCAGGGGACGGCAGTCGTTTAACATGAGTGAAATTTCCGACAGTTCGCCTGATTTAAATCTCAATGACCGTCAGTACGTGCAAACACTCAGGTTCAGTATCTGAGATCAGTCCCCGCGGAGACTGGCCGTTCTGCAGAGCTGATCCGAACATTTGTGGTTTTGTCTGCGGTACAGTGATGGTTCAGTCCGGGTTTCAGCGGGAGAAATGAATGGGATACCTGGATTACCGCAGCTGTTTCGCAGTTAATTCATCGGCCCGGGACGGCATAGAGAAAAATACCTGCCGCAGCCAGCTTCTGGCCCGCTGCAGTCTGACGAATAAACGCAGCGGTGAGACCTGCGATTTTTTCCTGGGCAAGGAATGTATTGGCGAGTACATGTATCAGGAACGCGGTATCGCCCAGGTGCCGACTTCAGAGGTGTGTGTCATTTTCAGTACTGGTGATTCGTCACTGCTGAAGAAATTTGCCAGCCACGACCACGATGTGGTCCAGCCCGGTGAAATGACCGTGCCGCGGAAAGGATTTGATGGCGGCTACGCCCACTGGACGAGCCTGCGTTTTATCCTGAAAGACGCAACGGTCCGGCCGCTGCAAACCACGGACGAGATCATTCGTGCCACCCTGGAAGGTGATTCTCTGATCGGCCGCACCATTCTGCGCGATGTGGATTACGACTGGAATGCCGTACTCGAGTACCCCGTTGCTTATATGAATGTCCATCCCCCGGAAGGTCGCTTCCAGGTCGACGTTGGCCCGATCATCTACCCCGACCTCGCTGTGTCTGCGCCGACTGCTGTTGAGCGTCTGCAGCTGGCCTATGTGATGTACAATCACCTCGACTCCGCGGAATTTGCACTCCGGGTACCTACCCCGGTTGTGGACGGGCAGTCTGCCACCACATTGCACTATTCACAGATCATCCGAACAGCAGCACCAAGTTCGCTGTACAGTCTTGAGAATTAAAGCCTGCGTTCAGACGTATTCCGATCCCGCACCAGGATACCGGCTTTCAGATCGTCATCATTTTGGTTTGGTTCAATTTTGGTTAATGGTGGAACAACCGACTGTCCGCAGCAGGATCTCCCGTGTCCGGTTCTGACTGTCTGACCGGATCACATACAGTTCTGGTTTCCATCGTCATGGAAGACTGTTCCTGAAGACGGTCTCATATGATGGACCAGGTTTGTGATTCGAATACCGATACTGCAAACTGCAAACTGCAAACTGCACAATGCGCTCTGGTCCGGAACGCACGTTTGCCACAGGCTTGCGTCATCGTGAGCGATGTTCTTCACACGCATATCAAACAGAATTAACAGACGATGGGAATGGACAAGGTCCTGTGACGTTCGGCTGCAGTGACTGCCGGCCACTTGTACTTGTTATTCGATTACATCTTCGGTTTCGGGCCGTAGTGCTTGAAAGACGGGATCAACGGTCCAGCTGTAATGCCGCCATCGATGCTGAGCACCTGGCCTGTGACCCAATCGCTGTCTGAACAGGCCAAATACAAGGCACCTGCCGCGACATCTTCCGGAGTGCCGAATCGGGCGCACGGTGTGTACTTCATCCAGGCCTGATACAACTCTGAGTCTTCGGGCGGCGGCGGATCGTTAGGGACCGGCACTGCACCAGGGGCGATCGAATTGACCTGGATGTTGTGTTCTGCCAGATCAAACGCGGCTCCGCGAGTAAAATTGGCAATGCCGGCCTTCGTTGCCTCGTAGAGACAGGCCCAGTGGGTGCCACCGACACCATGCACCGATGACATGGTAATGATCTTCCCTGACTTTTGTGCAACCATAGGCTCGGCTCCGTAGCGCACCGTCAGGTAAGTCCCAAGCAGATTCGTCTGGATCAGCCGTTCAAAGTCTTTCAGCGTCGTTTCCATTAACGGCTTGCACATGCCGAACCCGGCGTTCGCGACGACGATGTCCAGGCGGCCGAACGTTGCGACGGCCAGTTCGACCATTTTCTTTACATCGGTCTCGTCGCTGATGTCGGCCTGACACAACAGCGTTCGCTGACCACATGACTCAACTGCGGCTGCAGTGGTCTCCGCTTCAGCTCGGTTGCTGCGATATGCGACGACCGCATTCGCTCCTTCACGGGCGAACGCCAGGCAGATCCCCGCACCGAGTCCGCCGGAAGCACCCGTCACCAGCGCCACTTTATTTTCCAGCCTCATGGTTCGTGTCCAGTTCTAAAGAGTGATAAAGGTTCCGCAAGCATATGGTATTTAAGCTTCCCGGTGTCAAGAATGGGAGCGTCGTTTGCCGGACCTTAAGGTGCCGGATGTGTGTTTGCGGTTACGGCACTCCAGTGGACTGGAAAAGCACAGGACAGGCGTTTCGCCTGTCCTGTGCTACGGAATGGGACGGGACGTTTGAGCTTCGTATCAACCGATGAGTTGTACACCCTGATAACAACACTCCAGAAGGAGAATAAGAATGCAACGACGTGATTTCCTCAGACGGATCGGAGTCGCTGCGACTCCGTTTGGTTCCTGTTTCCTGTCAGAGAATCTCCGGGCAAAAATTCCCAGGGGAATCGAGATCACGGGATTAAAGACATTTCGTATTGACGACGAAGTGTATCTCAAGGTTTTCACGAACCAGGACGTGGTCGGCGAGGGGCATACCACGGTACACCGAAAGGCAGCGACCTGCGAAGCGGCCGTCCACGACCTGGAACGTGTGATTGCCGGTCAGGATCCCACGCGGATTGAGTTTCTTTGGCAAGCAATGTATCGGTGGCCAAGATGGCGCGGAGGTCCGATTCTCAACGCCGCCATAAGTGGAGTGGATCTGGCTCTGTGGGATATCCTGGGCAAGCTGCTGGAGACACCCGTCTACAGGCTGTTAGGTGGAGCAGCGCGGGAACGCATACGTCTTTATATGCATGGCAGTGGTAAAGAAGGAGTGCAGCGTGCCAGGCAGTTAGGCTTCACTGCTGTTAAGACGGGTCCGTATGTCACTGATTTGGTCAACGGCCGCCGCATCATCCAGCGGCCGTGGAACCTCAAGCGGGCAGTCAAGATCATCGAAGAGATGCGACTCGAGGCTGGAGATGATTTCGACATTCTGATCGACGCCCACGGCCTCTTGACGCCAGTGATGTCTTTGGAGTTCGCTAAAGCAATTGAACCCTATCGCATCATGTTCCTCGAGGAGCCGATTCAGCTGGAAGGGAATGACTCGCTGGAATGGCTAGGCCGACAAACCTCGGTCCCCCTGGCCACAGGTGAAAGGCACACGACGAAGTGGATGTTCGAGGACATCATCGCCCGCCGTCTGGTCAGTTACGTCCAGCCCGACGTCATCCAATGCGGAGGCATCACGGAACTGAAGAAGATCGCGGCGATGGCTGAGGCTCAGTTTATCGAAGTGGCCCCTCATTGCCCGGGGAGCCTCTCCACGGGTCTGGGCTTGGCGTCGCTCCATATTGATGCCTCAACCTCAAACTGTGTGATCCAGGAATCCCGCCCGAATCCAACCGGACAACGCTTAGACCTCTTCAATGGGCGTTCTGTCAAAGTCACGGACGGCTATGCCGAATTACCTCAGTGGCCGGGTCTCGGCCTGCAGCTCAATGAGGAGGTGGCGAAGCAGTATCCTGCCGCGGAGCCAAACAACCAGGTGTTTTTCGAGGACGGCTCCGTGGCGGATTATTGAGGTAATGAGGTGAGTCATGCGTAAGCCAGAGTGGGTGTGAGAAGCTGCAGCCCGCGCGAAATGTCATCGATGAAAAACAAGCGGACTGGATTTACCGGCGGCCAGCTCGCCGAGACGCTACTCACTGTGCCCGTGTGCAGCGCCGCTGGCGAGGCCTCTCATTGTCGCCCGCTGTGCCAGGCGTTGCGTTCGGGAATTGGTGGTGTTGCGGGAACGATGATTTGGTGTCTGCCGAGAGACCGGACAAGGGCCTGGTCGTTGTTTTGCATGGCACCGAGGGGCATAACGCCATCAATCTCGGAACCGCGCGTGGGCTTGCGGATGGTGGAGTGCCCTGCGTCATCGAAGTACATGACTGGACGACAGGCTGCTTCGCGCCCGGGTTGTATGATCCGCGCACGTCGCGGAGACATCATCGGACACCCGTAAGCATTGCGGACCGGGTCATGCGCTACAAGGATGAATATCCAAACAGGCCAACCTGTTTGGTCGGACAGTCCGGTGGCTGCAGATTGCCACTGTATGCACTGGAAACTCTGACACCTTCCTGAAAAGCGTCCTTGGTTGTGCTGTTATCTGCCGCCGTAATTTGAATTGCAGGATGCGTTGCGTCGAACCGAGTATATGATCCAAAGTTTCCATTCGCGTCTCGACTTCCTCCGGTTGGCAATTGGCATGAGACTGATGAAGACCATCAATGGGCGGCATACCGTCTCAGCAGGATACTGTGGTTTTTCTGTTTTCCCCGCACTGACGCTCGGGGACCTGTTGCCAACGTCTGAAATCTTCAGGGACCTTGGAGGATGGCGGTGGGAAGACACCCGGCCTGATTCGACGACGTGGATAAGCAACGCAGTCACACTCACGTTGCCGTGCTCACCGGACATTCCAGTCTGCGGGCACACGTTAGTGGCATGTCCGCAGCCAAACTGGAAGGTGCAACACTGTGTCGCGGCGAAGCTGTTCCGGACAGCTGCCGGGAATTTGAGGCAGCGTTGCTGCCCTTCACAGTAGTTTGCGTGCTCCCGATTTGCTCCTCGAGTGACTTGGCCTTCCAAAATCACCGCAGCTTTGCGAGGCGTCTACGGATAGAACTGGGTAGCCTTTTCAACCGTTCTGACAATCTTTGCATCTTCAAGCGAACGCCATAAAACCAGTCGATCCAGACTACGCCCAGGTCCTGTCGCAACTTCCAGCCTTCGGTGTCTGCTTTTTTTGTCGCGACAATCTCGAGCATCCAAGTGTTGACTGGCATTGGATTCGGGAGCCACGCACGCTCCCTGTCATGGACTTTTTTTTTATTCCATCCCGCATATGGTTCCAGTGGGCGAAAATCTCGCCTCCATTCTTCAAGTTCAACCAGTTCCCATAAGTTTTTTGAGAAGACTTTCTTCACCGCCGTCAAATCCCCCTTTATAAAAATCGGGTGGCCATGTAAATGAATAGGCACATTAAGAATCGCCTTTCCGGCCGGCTTAAGTACGCGATGAATCTCCAGTAGACCCTTCCTAAAAGATGTGCCGAATTGAAACCAGTGTTCCATAGATTGATTTGCGACTATGTAGTCAATTGAATTACTGTCGAACGGAAGATTCGCAACAGTGCCGTCATGAGTCCTGATGCTTGGAGCTCCGCCATAACCTTCTGGACTTGGGTCTATACCAAACCACGTGTTTCCATTCGCTTCAATGAGCTCTTTAGAGTATGTCCAGCCACCACAACCAACTTCTACAACTGTACTGGATTTAATTTGTCTTATGCGGGCGTCCAGTGAGGCAATTACACACTTTCGTACTGGTGTACCGTCTGTGACCAGGCATTGTTTTGATACAGCATCAAACTTTTCACACTTTGCACAGGCGGGCATTTTTACTCCTATTCAAACGCGTGGACGGCTTCTCAGGATGATGCCCGGCCGCAGTTGAAACTAGCGGTGGCGGCTCAGGTTTGAGTGGACGTTATCTGGTCGCAGTCTCCTGAACAAGTTGTGGGGTCCATTGGTCTGTCGACCGGTCTCAACGAAGTGCCCAGCAGTTACGGCGACCTGGACGAACTGGTGAAACTCTGCCGGGTGGTGCGGCGCTACGACGGGTTCTATACCAGTCATCTGCGAGACTACAAATTTCACATCATTGAAGCGGTCGAAGAGGCTCTCGAAATTGGTCGTCGTGCCGGAGTGCCGGTGCAGTTAAGTCATCTGCAAACAGTCGGCCGCAGGAACTGGGATAAGATGGACGCGGTCCTGACTTTGGTCGACCGTGCTTTGGAGGAAGGAGTCGATGTGGGTATCGATGCCTATCCCTACGTGGCCGGTTCGGCCAATCTGACACAATTGTTGCCTGTCTGGGCGCTGGAAGGAGGCACCGAGGCATTATTGGGGAGATTGGCAGACGCTCACACGTCCCGTCAAATTGCCGCTGAAACCGAACAGAATATGGGCAATGACTGGAAGGACATCCTGCTTTGCACTGTACCGGCGCAAGATGACCTGATCGGTCGGACTGTTCAGGACATCGCCGAGAGCCGCGCCAGCGCCTGCGTGGATACCGCACTCGATTTGCTCTTGGAGAACAGTGCGAGGGTACAGATCATCTCTTTCAATCAGTCCGAAGAGAATCTGAGGAAAGTCCTGAGCCATCCCCGGACAGCGGTCATCACCGATGGTCTGGTGGTCGGCGGCAAATCTCATCCCCGTACGTTCGGCACTTACCCAAAATTCCTTGGTGAATATGTGCGTGAAAAGGGCTGGATGTCCCTGGAAGAAGGTGTCTGTAAGGCGACGGGCTTGCCAGCACAACGTTTTGGACTCTCCGGTCGCGGAGTCGTGGCGCCGGGCTACTGGGCCGACCTGGTGGTGTTCTCCCCGGAACAAATCGGGACAAAAGCCACCTATGAACACCCGGAGTTGGCGCCTGAAGGAATCGAGCACGTGATGGTAAATGGCCAGTGGGCACTGCGTCAGGGCATTTCCACGGAAGCTTTGGCGGGAACTGCGCTACGTCATCACGTCTGACTCGAATCCCCGATGTGCCGCGCTGCAGATTTCTCCGGCTCCTCAGTTAGATCGAAGAAATTCCAGCGACGCCGTGCGCTATGACTGCCAGCATCATCCCTGGACTCGGCTGTGACCGGTGCGTTGCATTCCATGAGGACCCAGCACCGCAGGTTGTGAGCTACGGAGTGGTCCGGTTCATTACTGCGATCCTTCGCCACTGCCGGCAGTGTTCCCGATACAAAACAGGTGCTTCTCACCACGTACGAAGATCTGTCCCCGACTGATCGCCGGTGAGGCAAAGCAGGGTTCACCCAGAGGATTGTGTGCGACAAGATCGAAAGCTGTCCCGGCGCGGACAACTTTCGTGTTTCCGTCGTCTGACAGAAAGTAAACGAGACGGCCCGAGCTGACCAGCGACGCACTGTATCGTCGCCCGATGCGCTCAACCCACAGCTGTTCTCCGGAAGCAGCGTTGTAACAGCTCGCGACGCCGTTGTCCGCTACCATGAGAAAGTAGTTGTCCACGACCACCGGCGAAGGCACGTAAGGGCACGCCTGTTTGACGCGCCACTCAACATGGGTATCGCTGACGTTCCCATGACCATCCGGGCGAACAGCCCAAATCCGGCGTTTGGGATAACCACACGGTACCAACAGGCGGCTGCCGTCGAAAACCAGCGACGCGACTGCGCGCCCCTGTGGTCCGTTGATATGCCAGTGTTCCAGGCCGTTGCGCGGGTTGTAACTGACGATCTCATGTGCACCCGACATGAACATTTGTGTGCGCCCGTCGACGTAGCGGATGATTGGTGTCGAGTGACTGCGAATACGATGCCGGCGTTCCACCTTCCAGATGGTCTCACCCGTTTGACGATCGAGTGCTACGAGATACGCATCACCATCATGGTCGCCGTTCAGAATTATCTTGTTCTCAAAAACAACAGGGCAACTGCAGAATCCCCACACAC
>CAUZPL010000029.1:0-70534 GCA_963581585.1 Planctomycetota bacterium | reverse complement strand
TCATTCATGATTTGCTGACACCGGAAGGCAGCGTCGCCAAACGGATCGTGAGTGCAAACCGACTGCTTAACGAATCGGGCGTGAAGCCCGAAAAACCGGGTCCGGAGTCGCTGCGAAGTTAATTGGTCGACGTACCGTGTTTTGCAGATTTGCTGTTCAATGAGGGCGACAGTTTCTTCACCGCGTCGGAACGTCTGGCAAAAAATCACTGCCTGTGGTCTGGCCTTCTCCCCGGAATGCGGATCCAAAAGAAGCTGGAGGTCCTGTCGTGTGGCAACAACGATTGGCCCTCTGAGTCTGCATATCAACCGTGTTCGTTCTGCCGACTCAGACTCCTTCCAGGTCTTCGAGCAACCTGTATCTCAGGCTGCAGTCATCAATTCCGTGGCAACAGCGTCGATCTGCGGCGCCTCAATCACCGACAATTCATCGGCACAACCAACCAGCAGCGCCATATCGCACAGGCGATTGAGCCGTCTGGGATTGCCCTGACTGACCCGGTAAAGCTGTTGCAGAGCACTTTCGGCGAAGACTGTCTCCGATCCGCCACAGGCAGTCATCCGACCCCGAACATAGGTACTGACTTCCTCTGTGGACATTCCTGTAAGACGGGCAGTCACAGCAATGCGCTCACGGATCTGCGGGTGTCGGGACAGATGGGTCGCCAGGATGGGCTGACCTGCCAGCACCAGTGTCAGACTGGCTGCGTCATCGATTTCCCGCAGATTCAGTAACGGTAGTACAACGTTCGTCATAACGGCCGGATCCATCAACTGAGCGTCGTCGAAACAGATCACCGGATGTCGTTTTGAAGCGGACCATCGGTGCAGGTTAGCGGCGATGTCCTGCAATAGTTCATCCGGTTGACCGGCGGCGGCGAACGGTGTACCCGACAGCTGGGAATACAGCAGCCTGAGTTGTTCGCTGGCACCCAGACCTGGGAAAGACAGATAGACGAATGGCTTCAGAGCCGTGCTGCTTGCCTCTAGCTGCCGCAGCACCGTGGTCTTACCCAGCCCCGACTGACCCAGGACCAAACTGCATCCGGCATGATTGGCCACGCAATACTGCAGCCGCAGTAATGCGGCCCGTTGAGCCTCAGTGGAATAACAGTCGGATGCCGAAACGCGATACGGAAATGGTTTATCGGTGAGTCGCCAATACTCTTCGTACATAGCAATTGTTCTGCCGATGGAAAGAAAAGTGAGAAACGAAATCCACGGTTCCCGGACAGAGCTCTCACGTTCCCGGGCAGAGGGGGTGGAACTGATGGCCTCACAGTGAACCTGAAAATTCAGCGCAACGGCTCAATGCGCCCGGTAAATCGCAGTGTGGGGCGAATGACGGAGATCTGCCGTGATGTTCGCGGCAATTGTCGTACGCTGTGACGCTGGACCTGCGCAATTGGTTGTTGATTGAACGCTGTCACGATTGTGTCGTCAGATGGCCCAACCGGATGCTGTGGCAGCTCGTCGACAGGTGCGGGGGAGGCGTCGGACTGACGTTGTGGAAAGGATTTTATCTGTTCCGTCGGCAGGCGTCGTGTTTCACTTGCGTCGACGAAGTCCAGATCGTCAATGGGTTCTGGCATTCGAGACGCTGCCTTCGGTGTCCCCGGGACAGAATTTTCGAACGTTCCTGGAAGCGGCCGATCATCAATCAGAACGTAGCCGCAGAACATCAGTGCCAGCACGCCACCAATCTTCACACGTTTTGAAACGGAAAACACTGACCAGAAATGGGCCAAGTGATCACCAGCGAATCCCTTGTCGCTTCGCGACTGGATAATTTTGTCGTTGCTGCTCGCCACCATTCATCCTCGAGTCAGGCTCTGATTGTGTCATTCTGCCCAACAACGGGTTGGTACCCATCGTTTACAATCGTCAGTACCGTGGTCGGAACTTGATGCTTATGACAATTGTGCCACCGTGAGACTTGGCATCAGCAGAAATTGCCGCCAGACATCAGGCGATTCGGATTTGACCGCCATGCGGATGCCGGCATGTCCCGGAAACACAATGAATTTGCGGCATCAAATGTTTCCTGAAAACGACAGAAAAATGTGACGTGATCAGAATACACGGGGTGCCGTGCTCTGAGTTGAACCGGCATCCCGTTTGCAGCCTGTCACCAGAGCAATGTTCCTCACCGACGCGGCAACTGCGAAGAATTCCACCGGACAAAATTTGTGAAACTCGCTTACATTACCGAAGTTGCAGCTCTGATTTCTGCTCATTCCCACCTGCTGATCGAACAGCCTGATCCGCTGCCCGCCACATTGCTGGGTGATTTCTTTATCCAGTCACGGAACCGGTTTAATCGCTGGCTGAAGGATCTAAACGATCTGCAGAATGGCGTCGAGATCCGGGATCCACTGCATCTGATTGGCCTCAATCCTGTTCGACCCGCCGTTCAGTCAATCACCGAGCAGATTCTGGTGAATGATCTTCTAAATCGCGTGTGGACAGTGGCTGCAATCAGCACCGACCATTATCGTGGCGAAGACCGTGTTCAGAACCTGATTCATAATGTTTTCCGGGGCCATTTGACGATCCGTGCCAAGGCATTAAGTATTTGCATGCATCACAAATCACTTGCTCCGGCTCAGATGATTTATATCAACCAGCTGCGCGTGTCAGCTGAACGTTGGTCTGATTTGCTGTGTTCGATGCTAATGGGGAAGTTCGAATTGTGGGACTATTCCTATGACAAGGCACGAGCTCAGGAGTTCTATCAGGATCGGTTCTCTCCGGAGCCGATGAAGCCCCCGAAGCAGGTCTGGACAATGATCCTTGCCGGGCTTCGGCACAGTTTTCCGGATGAAGATGGTATGGGAGCGCCGCTGCACGACGACGACCGTCAGATCACACGAACGATGTTCAATTCGTTTCCAGTCGGAGATGGAAACATGGCCATCTGGTCAGACACCACACTCGTCGAAGCCCAACAGTAGTCGCAGATACTGAGCATCAAACTTCATTCCGGCGTCCGGAGGGAACACTTCACGGACTGTCAAATAGTGGGATGGTTCCGCTTTATGTAACTAAATGCGAAAGCGTCGCAGTTCAACCGTTTGGCTGTTTGCTCCGGCCGGCAGGAAGCAGGCGCGACTTACCGACGAAATCCGACCAGACCTGCAATACTGAATGCTGACGAGAAGCACAGCAGCACACCGCACGCAGACAGGACAGTCAACACGCCGGGGTGCTCAGCCACCAGAATTTCCCGGTAGGCGATTAGCGACCACGCGTGTGGAGTGATCAGACTGATCTGCTACAAGGATTCGGGCATGAGATGTCGAGGTACCAGACAGCCGCTGATCGCGGCGGTGGATAGCACAACCAGATTGCCCCAGGCGGACACCTGCGCGTCTGCCCTGACGAATGCCGCGAAAGCCAGTCCCAAGGTCGTCGCCGCGAGTGATGTACAGACCACCAGTGGCAGGAGCAGCCAGGGACGACTGCCCAGATCCATTCCGAACAGGAAGACTCCGGCAGCCAACAGCACTGCGGTCTGAACGATTGATATCAGCATAAATGGCAGTGTCTTGCCGGCCATGACAGAGGCAGATGATACCGGCGCGATCCGCATTCGCTGTAACGTTCCCAGCTCACGTTCCTGAATGAACGACCGGCCCATAATGTTCACAAGAAAAAACACGAACAGCACGGTGTATCCCGGCACAATCGAGCGGTACACGCGTCTGGAGCGACTGGCCTCATCATTGGTCTGTTGCGTGTGCGATACTGAAGATTCCTTTACTGTTGTTTCGTCTGTCGCTCTCTGTATTGCCAGCTTGCCGGCGGAGGCACCGATCACGGAGATGAGCACCAGTGGCAGAGCCAGCAGAACGATGAGTGCACGCCTGTCTCGGCTAAGCAAACGCAGATCTTTCAATGTAATCGTTAAGGGATGCATGACGTTTGATGAGCAGGGAATAGCAGTCGGCAGTCTGGCGCTCCGACATCAGTCGCGCAGCCGTGTGCCGGTCAATTCGAGAAACAACCTTTCCAGACTTGGTTCGTGGGTGCGGATGTGAAGTAAAGGAATCTGCTGGTCGGAAAGACGTGTCATCAGACGGGCCAGCTGCTCGTTCAGCTGATGATCAGATGACACACCTGCCGTCAGTCGAATTGACAAACCAGCATCTGTGGCGGATGTCTGCGCCCCCTGTGGAATATCAGGATGCTCCGCCGACATGTCGACGGGCACGATGAGTTCAATCTCACGGCGAACACGAGCCATCAGATTAGACAGCGTGTCGCTGATCAGAATCTTTCCGTGATCCATCACAGCCACACGGGAACAAATCGCTTCGATTTCTTCCATATAGTGACTGGCGTAGATGATCGCTGTTCCCTGTTGCTGCAGGTGCCGCACGCATTCCAGCAGGTGAATGCGACTTTGTGGATCTAAACCGACGGTTGGCTCGTCCAGAATCAGGAGACGAGGCCGATGGAGGACGGCGGCAGCAAAATTAAGACGACGTTTCATACCGCCGGAAAATGTTCGGGTGATGGTACTTTGACGGCCGGACAGCCCTACCTGTGTAAGAACGTCGTCGACTCGCTGTTTGAGCAGGTCACCGGAAAGATTGTAGAGTGAACCGAAGAACTACAGATTCTCTTCGGCCGTCAGTTCCGGATATACTGCCAGGTCCTGCGGCACAACCCCAAGAATCTGACGTACTCTGTGCATTCCGTCGTTCACACAATGACCTTCCAGTGTCACGTGTCCGGACGTCACTGGCAATAGCCCACACAACATCATCCTCGTGGTGGATTTCCCGGCACCATTCGGCCCCAGCAGGCCAAAGACTTCAGCCGCCTGGACTGTGAAGGAGACTCCGTCGACGGCGGTGAATGATCCGAAGGCGCGTCGAAGATCTTTGACTTCAAGCAGTGGAGCCATAGGGCTCTCCGGTCTTGCTGACCAGGCTGATGATCATTGTTCTGTCGGCTGCCAGTTACATCGGCCGCAAAAGGTGAGTCATCATCAAAAATAACCCACCAATGATGCCGACACGGATATTGTCATTGATCCGGCTGTCGATGGACTCGCACAACGCAGCTGCGACAACGGCAGGGGTGACAAGCATCAAAGCCGTCGTAAACGTCACCGGAACATCAATGGCTTCCCGGTTCAGCGATTCACCCCGGTAAATCCATGCAGCCATCAGTGATCCCACGGTAATGAACGCCAGCAGACCACTCCACGACTTCCCGTTGTTCCATGGCAGTTTTTTGCCCGATATCAACAGACCAAACAGTGTCGCCGATCCATCACCAAACGCTAAAATCGCCAATAGAGCGAACGCAAGGTCCAGGTGCCGCGGAAACAGCAGCAGCAGCATAATCACGGAAAGCGCGTATCCGGCAACGGGTGCGATCCCTCCGGATTCGTTCGCTCGTTGAATTTGCCGGAATCCCCACAGGATTCGCAGGCCGATACCGGTGGCAACAGCCAGAAAAATCCAGCGAAGTGTCGGTGAAACGGGGTCCGCATGTGGAACTGCCTGTAAAATAATGGGCACGAATCCGGGGCTCATGTGCCAAACACGTCGTCGTATTTCCCGGGCCGAAAGTGACCCCATGAACCATACGGCATTCGCTCCAAGAGAATCAGTAGTTGGAAGTGATCCGTTCATTGAATTGCCCTCAATGCCCAGTCAATCTCATTGGGACAGTCATTACAGAATGGAACGTTCAATACGTTCCACAATTGACATTCACAAATTCTGGCCAGGATGAGTTCCGGACAGACTTCAGTTCCATCGAAGCTGGACTACCAAGAATGTGAAAATTTCCGAAACTTAGAGACATACTGGAAACGACCCGGTAAAAAGGCGGACTTCAACCGATGTGCCCCGTGCAGATTAACTCTGCCTGAATTGCCTGACCCGCAAACTTGGGATTCAAAGCTTAGTCGCAGTCAGCACCTCCGGATCATCGGAGTTTCATTCTGTAGTATTGTCACTACCGGCAGTGATAGTCGGAGCAATCATGGTGCCAACAAATCAGAGCGAGAATCTGTGCACATCGGCACCGTTCGTGTTCAGGATACACCTGCGAATCATTAGACCGTGCAGGACGGCGCACTCTCCTCGATCGCAGTTTCCTGTCCTCTGAAATACTCTCTTCTGATCAGCGTTGCACCACGGATTCCAAGCAACAGAGAATCTCACAGAAGAAATCGAAGCCTGTGATTTTTTCCTGCAAGTCCCTCGCACAGGATTACACTCTCCCGTCAGAATAACCGATGCTGGACAGATAGTGTTGATGGCAAACATGCTTGGGGCACTGGATTCATCATAATGGCCCGCCGGAAAAAACTTTGGCAACATGCTGCCGGACCTATGCTGCTTCTTGGTATCGTGACTGCTACCGCAGCAGCCGATGGTAATTCACCGTTTGTGGCTGCTTTTGACCGGTTCGCACGACACAGAGATATCGACCTCCTGATTGCGGGGCGGTTGTTGATCCGGGAATTAAGTTGCACTGCCTGCCATACGTGTGACGACGTTTCGCTCAATCCCAAACGAGGTCCTCGACTGGATGGTGCCGGAAACCGACTTCACCTCAATTGGGTCGCACAGTTTCTCGCCGATCCCGGACAGATGAAACCCGGTACCACCATGCCGGCCGTTCTGGACGACCTTTCGCCACAGACCAAAGCAGAATCCATTCGGAGCCTGGTGGCATTTCTGGGGTCGCTGAAGGACCCGTTTCCTGAAATCAAAGGAACGGGGTCCCGCCCGGTACCCACTGAGTTTTGGACACTTGGCCAGGTCGGACAGGGTCGCCAGCTTTATCACCAGATCGGGTGTGTTGCGTGTCATGCACCGGATGACACGTATGAAACAGTAGCAACCAATCCCACGCCGCTGGACGCCGCTTTGGTCCAACTGGATCCGGAAGAACTCAGAGAAGCCGGACTTCTTTCGGCCACCCGTCGCGTGGAATCCGTCTCGCTAGGCGACCCTGCAGCGAAATACACGCGTCAGTCTTTAACATTCTTCCTGCTGGACCCGCATCGTGTACGACCAGGCGGACGGATGCCCGATTTTCAGCTGGGAGTGATCGAAGCGGCTGATATCGCAGCATGGCTGTTACGGGAACAATCGGCTGAGGCAGCCACAATTACGCTCGCAGAGACGACAGATCGTTCGATCGTGAGCCAAGGGAGGCGTTTATTTGTGAAAGTGGGCTGTGCCAACTGCCACAGTGTGGCCGGAATCAATTCGCTGCGCCAGGCGACTTTGTTGAAATACCTGAAACTCGACAGCGAAGAAAACTGTATTCGTTCGGGCGGTTACCCTCTGCCCCGGTTTTCTCTTGATGGCCAGCAGCTTAGTTCAATTCGAACTGCACTTGAACATTTCAAAACACATGAGGAATCCTCTCCGGCGTGGAGCCGGTTAGAACTGACAATGTTGAGTCTGAACTGTCTGGCGTGTCATGAACGAAATAAACATGGCGGCGTAGGACGTTATCGCAAAGCGTATTTTGAAACATACCGTAACGTGGATATCGGTGATGAAGGCAGGTTGCCTCCTCCATTGACAGGCATCGGCAGAAAACTGAAATCCGAATGGATCGAAAAAATTCTGCAGGGTAAAGGAAACGTTCGCGGCCACATGCGAATTCGTATGCCCGTCTTTGCCGGTGAATTTGTTAAAACTTTGCCGGCCCTGCTGGCAGACGCAGATGGCGGCAACCAGCCTGCGTCTGAGCAGGCAGTGTTCGGGGATCAGGCGGAGCTGATGGAAGCGGGCCGGCAACTGCTTGACATTGGCTGCGTCCAGTGTCATCCACTGCGAGGTGAATCGCTGCCCGGAGTGGTCGGCATTGACCTGGACGGCATAGGAGCACGTGTGCAACCACAGTGGTTTCGTGATTTTTTACTGAACCCGGAAAAGCTGAAACCTCGCACTCGAATGCCATCGTTCTTTCCACGGGGGAAAAGTCAGGACCAGACTGTCCTTCATGGAAATGCTGAGCGACAGATTGCTGCCATGTGGTCCTATCTCAAAAGGATTGGCAATGCACGGATGCCCGCAAAGCTCGAGCAGGCTCGGGCACAGAACTACGAACTGACACCGGTTGATCGACCTCTGTTGCTGCGGACGTTCATGGATCAGGCGGGAACTCATGCGATTGCCGTCGGATTTCCTCAACAGGTTCACTTCGCGTTTGATGCCGAGCAGGTTCGACTGGCCCACGCCTGGCGTGGCCGATTTCTGGACGCTCAGGGAACGTGGTTTGTTCGCCTCGCCCCAACTGCTCAGCCCCTAGGCGAAGATGCAGTCAACCTGCCGCCTGGAGTCCCGTTTGCTGTTCTGGAAGATCCCGATGCCGTCTGGCCAGCACAAACACTCGGCAAATCACCGTTAGCAGTCAAACCATATCGATTTCGTGGCTATCGACTGGACACTTCAGGAGTGCCCACGTTCCTGTACCGTACCGACACCATCGACGTCGAAGATCGGATCGAGCCGGAAGGACAGCAGCTCGTTCGCCAATTTCGACTTATAAAACGCATCCCGACGACGTCATCAAAACACGTCTGGCTGCGAGCTCATCAGGCGAAAATTTTGCAGCTGACCGGTAACGCATCATGCACCAGCGAAAACGGTCTGACAGTATCTGTTGACGAATGCCTCGCACAGGCAGGTGCTGTTCGCAGCGCGGAGGACGGTATGGAGTGGATAATTCCGCTGTCGCTTGACAAGCAGCAGTTGATTGAATTGCGGTACCAATGGTAAACATTTCCAGCTGTACGATCCTGCTTGCTGTATGTACCTGCGTGACACTGACAACGCTGACAGGTGAGGAGAATGACTACTACCGTTTGATTTCCGTTACAACGTCGGAGTCACCAACAAAATCGCGGTCGAAGAACTGGAAGCCGGCACCCGACGGACTGCCCCTGGAGGTCGGCGGACTCGCGGTCCTGGATGACCGCCGCATCGGAGTCGCAATTCGCAAGGGGGAAGTTTGGTTTTTGGACGGCGTTTATGACGATCCGCCGAAGAACGTCACGTATCACCGCTTCGCTTCGGCACTGCATGAACCGCTTGGATTACTCAAACACGGTGACGTGTATTATACCGCTCAGCGGAGTGAACTGACCGGTCTGCGAGATACCGATCAGGATGGTGAGGCCGACGAATATTTCACAGTGGCCAAAGGCTGGGGTGTCACGGGATGCTATCATGAGTACGCATATGGTCCGGTCCTGGACCGCAACGGGAACCTGTGGATCACACTGAACATCGGCATAGGGCTGTCCAAATCACAGCTCAGGCGAACGATTCCGGAAGCCCCGTTCGGATACCGACAGGGCCGCTGGCGCGGTTGGGGAATGAAAGTGACTCCTGCAGGTGACCTCATTCCCGTGTGTGCAGGAATGAGATCCCCCTGTGGCATCGGAATGAACCACTCCGGCGATATGTTCTACACTGACCAGCAGGGTAACTGGGTTGCCACAAATTCTCTGCACCATATGCGTGACGGAGTGTTCTTTCATCACGTCGAGGCACTGGCGTCCGTGAATCTGGAGGGCTCGCCGTTCACTAATGTCAGGCCGGTCCCGGATGGGCTGCCGTATCCGGAGGCGATCCGCCAAATCCCGCAGCTGCGTCCTCCGGCGGTCTGGTTTCCCTACAAAAAAGCCGGCCAGTCCATCACAGATATTCTGCTGGACAAAAGCGACGGACGATTCGGTCCCTTCAGTGGACAGCTGTTCGTAGGAGAATTCACTCAGGCGGGTATGTTTCGCGTGTTTCTGGAAAAAGTGGACGGCGAGTATCAGGGTGCCTGCTTTCCATTTCGTTCACGGTTTGCATCGGCAGTACTGCGACTGGCGCAGGGAAGCGACGGCAGTATCTTTGCGGGACTCACCAATCGTGGCTGGAGCAGTCTGGGAACAGACTCCTATGGACTGCAGCGGCTTGTGTGGACGGGAAAAACACCATTTGAAATCAAGGAAATGAGGGCTATGTCGGATGGCTTTGAGCTTGTCTTTACAAAACCGGTCGACATCGACAGTGCCTCAGATCGTGCTTCGTATGCACTAAAAAGTCACACTTATTTGTACCATTCCACGTATGGCAGCGATGAAATACAGAAACAAGATCTTGATGTGGAGCGTACCAGTATTTCTGACGATGGTCTCCGAGCCCGGCTGAGTATCAGCGGCCTGCGGGAATTATTCGTTCATGAGTTGTCTGCGGCCGGAGTCCGCAGCCGCGATGGAGAGCCACTGCTGCATCCGTACGCGTGGTACACGCTGAATCACATTCCAAAGTAGAATAGGTCTGTGCCGAATCCTGAACGTTTGAGAATTGTCCTCATTGGCTGTGGTCGGGCAAACGTAGCACACCGTCGATGTCTGGCATATGGGACCATGGCAAGTTACTGTGTTAACGGCATTCCGTCTTTCGTGAAGCATTGGTATCGAGCGTTCGGTATCCATCCTCAGAAACCTAATTCCCACTTTGTATTGGAATGTCGAGGAAGGTTAAATTCAATTCCTCCGGCCAGGCTACCTTGGGACGAAGTTGAGAGACGGAGAGTGCGATGCTGACAATCAACGGCAGGCCGAAACGAGTCTGTTCGGGATACACGCGGCGCGAAATGCTCCAGGTCGCTGGTGCGGGCCTGTTCGGGCTCAGCCTGCCACAACTGCTTCAGGCCGAGGAATCGCAGGCTGCGTTTCTCCCGAATGCGCGCGCCAAATCAGTGATGTTCCTTTACCTCTTTGGTGGTCCGAGCCAGCTGGAAACGTTCGATATGAAACCGGAGGCTCCCAGCGGGATACGCGGTCCGTTTCAGCCAATTGCGTCGCGCACGCCTGGCCTCCTCATGTGTGAGCACATGCCGCGTCTGGCAAAAATCTCGGACAGGTTCTGTGTCGTCCGTTCGATGACCCACTCTCACAATGATCATAATGCCTGCCATTACATTCAGACAGGCCACAAGTGGACGCGTTCGGCCGCGAACGGCAGTGATGTCAATGCGCGAGATACCGACTGGCCGTCGATGGGTTCAGTTGTCGAGTATCTCTCACAGCATGCCGCCAATGCGGCCACAAGGACACTACCGGACTATGTATATCTGCCGAACCGTCTCGGTCATCTTGAAGGATATGATCGCACGGGACAGTATGCCGGTTGGCTTGGAAACGCCTACAACGGACTGGCGACCGACATCCAAAAACGCAATTCGACGGATAATCCGTATTTCCGCGACTGTACGGATGATGAGCTGGATTTCCGCGTTAAGGGCCTGATGTCAAACACGGAAATGTCACTTGACCGGCTCAATCGACGGGTCAGCCTCCTTGATCAGTTCGAGGACTGCCGTCGCCACCTGGAAGAACCTGGCACTCTAGAGTCCTATGATCGTATTCGTCAGCAGGCCGTCGCACTCGCCGCTTCAGAGCCGATTCGTACGGCGCTAGACCTCCGCAGGGAATCGCCGAGACTCCGTGATCGTTATGGGCGTCACCTGTTTGGGCAGGCGACGCTGATGGGTCGGCGCATGATCGAAGCCGGCAGTCGATTTGTAACCGTGCTCTGGGACACACCGGATGGTTACAGCTGGGATTCTCACAGAAACAGCGAAGACGTCCGTGACTATCTGGTCCCTGGATTTGACCAGGCATTTGCGGCACTCATCGATGATCTTGCGGAGCGTGGTCTGCTGGACGAGACTCTCGTCGTCGCTATCGGCGAGATTGGACGCACTCCGAAAGGCAACAAGGAATGGGGCCGCGGCCACTGGAGCCACTGTTTCCCGGCGATCCTTGCCGGTGCAGGCATTCGCGGCGGAATTACTTACGGCACATCTGACAAACACGCGGGGTACCCAGTCGATCGGCCGACCAGTCCTGAAGATTTGGCGGCCACGATCTACACTGCACTGGGGATTAATCCTCGCTTGCGTCTCCCCGACCGACTCGGCCGGCCTGTCGACATTGTCGATGGTGGTCGTCCGCTCACTGAGCTCTTTTCGTGACCGAGTGGCTGAACGGACCGCAGTACCAAAGGATTTTCGATCCGGCAACGACGTGCCACGAATCAGTGACTGCATTGTGGCTTCAAGTCTGTAACACGGATAGTTATGGTTGCCGGACCGCCGGTCACAACAAAGACACAGCTCATTGGTTCGTCGCGGTAATCGAAAGGCTCTCAGACACCCGCTTTTTAATTGTTACGCGGGAATGTACGAATGAAGCGATATCCCAGTTGTATCATGGCGACCTGCTGCATTCCGTGGGACGCCAAAGGACAATTCGTCGAACCGATTTTCCGCCGTGGAGTGCACATAACTCTGTCGCGCGGGACGAAGCACATATATGTCTTCGGCACCGCGGGGGAAGGATACGCCGTCACAGACCAGCAGTTCGATCAGATTGTCACGACGTTTGCCGATGAAATGCGTCAAGGACAGGCCGAACCGATGGTCGGTTTAATCAATTTGTCGCTGGGAACAATTCACGAGCGGATTGAACGTTGCCGTGATATCGGTGTTCGGCAATTTCAGATCTCGCTGCCCTGCTGGGGGGTGCTGGGGGAAGGAGAATTATTCAACTTCTTCGACGCGGTTTGTGGCCGGTTTCCTGATTGTCAGTTCACGCACTACAATTTACCACGAGCTAAACGGATGGTGACCGGACAGGAATACGGGCGGCTTGCCGAGACACACCCGAATCTCGTCGCGACAAAAAACACTGGTGACTCACAGTCGCACATTCGCAGTCTCATCGAAGACGCGCCGCAGTTGCAGCACTTCCTGTCAGAATCGGGGTACGTATACGGTTCGCTGTTTGGTGAATGCGGAATTCTTGCGTCGTTCATCATGAACTGGCCGAAACTCAAAGCCCTGTGGGCTGCCGGCCGCCAGTGTGATGTGGCTGCAATGGTCTCAATCCAGCGCCAGGTGGACATTGTCGGCCGATCGTTGTGGGAAACCGTCACGGCTGGTCGCATTGACGGATCGTATGACAAGCTGTTTGAGAAAATGTATGACTCCGAGTTTCCACTGCGTCTGTTGCCGCCGTACGTTGGTTCAAGTGACGATGAGTATGAGGCGTTTGTGAAACTGCTCCGTCAACGTCTGCCCGAATGGGTGCCCTCGGCTTTAGGATCAGCATGAGTCCGATTCACTCGATTCCCGCAATTGACGTTCACGGTCACTATGGTGAGTTTGTCGGCGACGGGAGTAATCCTTTTGGTGACAAACTCTGTTCCGGTGATGCAGAGGAAGTAGTGCGTCGGGCCAGCGACGTTAATGTCGTGGTGACGATTGTTTCTCCGCTGACCGCCTTGAAACCGCGTTTTCAGGCCGACGCCGGCGTGGGAAATATCGAAGCCGCTCGTGTGGTGACAGAGACACCTGGATTGAAGCAATATGTGGTGATCGATCCGTTACGGCCACCGACGTTTGCGCAGGCGGAGGAAATGCTGGCCCAGTCTCAATGCGTCGGTATCAAGCTTCACCCGGAAGAGCATGGTTACCTGATTCGCGACCACGCTCGGTCACTGTTCGAATTCGCCGCGGAACACAGTGCGATCGTACTCACGCACAGCAGCCACAAAAACAGTAAGGCCGCCGACTTCATTCCCTGGGTGAATGAGTATCCTGAAGTGCGATTGATCCTTGCTCACATCGGCTGCGGCTGGGACGGTGATATGACACACCAGGTACGAGCGATCCAGCAATGTCTCCATGGCAACGTCTTTGCCGATACATCGAGTGCCCGTTCGATTACACCTGGATTGATCGAGTGGGCGGTGCACGAGGTCGGCGTTGAACACGTGTTGTTCGGCACGGACACACCGCTGTACCACACCGCGATGCAGCGAGCCCGCATTGATTATGCTGATCTGTCGGACGACGACAAACACCAGATCCTGAGGGGAAACGCCCTGCGGTTGTTTGGTACGTCGCTGGAAGACAGGACCTGATCACGAAAGGGAGTGTAAAGTCGCGGTTCGACAACTTGTCGGATCCGCTTCACACTGCGCCTATACGTCCCTCACTCAGACAACAAACGTCGAGCGGTTGCTGCAGCCTGCCGGCCAGCGGAGCAGTTTTCGCCATATGCCATGGCAACACCCGTATGCCCGGCACAGACGGGACCCGTGATTGCTCTTCCCGTCAGGGTTGTTCAGCTCTGATGCGACACAATTGTCTTTGGTCATGCGATGGACAGCAGTCCCGAAAAGATTGCAAGAATGACCTGTCACGGACTGCATTGGAAAAATTGAGTGAGGACCGGGGGCTCCGACCGGATAAAACTTACCCAATTGTGCCTGTGTTTAATGTCAACTCACCGTTTTGGTCAGATTGCGGTTGGTCGATACGTGGTCCCGGACTCTGAACATGTCCGGAGACGCTGTGGAACCGTGATGCTGAATCTGACAGAATTCCACCAGTCAATATCCCAGTGATCGCGTCCGTGGAGACTTGGTTGGCTTTCCAGCAGTCAAATCACCCCATCCCGCTCAGCGCCAGCATCATTACCCAATCACTGGTTGCGATTGCCTGTATCTTGGGTGGTATTATTCTTCCGATCTACCACCCGGATTTTCGGGGTGTCACGCAGGTGCTGCTCTTTATCCTGGGAGGTATCTCCACCGTTGCCGTGATGGCCAATGCCTTTTTGGGGGAACGAATCTCTCAGTTCATGACCCGTCTGGGAATGCGATCACGGGTCGTGATTCCACGAGAAGGCCTGGTACATCTGGGCATGATGCTGCTGCTGGCCGTAGCAGGACTGGTTGGTCACTCCAACATGTTGCTGTTTGTCTTCGGATTGATGGCAGGCCCGTGGATTCTTAACGGCTGGTTTGTGTCTATGGCTTTGCGGGGAGTTCGCGTCGAACGGCGTGCGCTGGACCGAGTCATGGCAGGTATGCCCGTCATTGTTGACTTGACCGTAATCAATGACAAATCATGGTTGACGTCGCGCATGCTTGATATTCGTGACGAGATCACTGGAACGACTGCCACCGGTTCTCAGGTGCTGAGTGCCGCAGTCGTGACGATTGTTCGACTGCCAGCCGGAGAACAGTGAACAGGACACTATCGTGTCACATTACAAAAACGTGGTCGTTATCAGCTCGGACCAATTCGTATCAGCTCTCGCTTTCCTCTGGGAATCGGTGAAAGAGGGCAGATCATATCTGACACTGATTCGATTTTGATTCGTCCCCGAACCGGCCGACTGAGAACATCCTGGGCACGTCGTCGACAGGATCAGGCCGAGGCGACTCAAACTCAGTCAATGCGCAGCGGCATGTTTGATGACGAGTTTCACCGTATCCGAGAGTTTCGCTCGGGAGACAATCCTCGCACCATTCACTGGCGTTCCACAGCTCGGTGCGGCCAGCTGATGGTCCAGGAGTTTCATCAGAATTACGAGTCAGGCTGCTTCATTCTTCTGGACCTGTGTGCTCATGACGATTTCTCCGACAGTGAAATTGAGTTGGCCGTTTCAGCGGCCGCAACATTGTGTGTCTCAAGAACTTACAACAGTTCAGACGTTCAGTCAGCGCTGGCTGTAACAGGACAGACAGCGGCATTTGTCTGTGACACAAGAGCATCTCGTTTCGCAAACGAGGCGTTAGACGTTCTGGCCGAGTGTCAACCGGGGAAATCACCACCCCTGGATCATGCGCTCCGGCGCCTGACAGACGCTGGGGCACTGCAAAGATCTCAAGGGATCGTGATTACGTCCCGGCCGAAATACTGCAAGCTCACTCTGAGCCCACTGTGTGCTGACCTGGTGCCCGACTCGCAGGGTGTGATGAAACGGATGGTCATTGTTCCCGCAACTGCAGAAGCACTGCGTGAAGTGTTCAAACTGGATGGTGAGAACGAAGCATCCGGATACGTTCGGAGTCTGCCGAAGAGACTTAGTGGCAGTTCCAGGGGAATTTTTCGATGAACTCCATCGGGGAAATCAAATCTGCCTTTCTGCTGGCTGTGACTCTGACCGTCGTTGGTGCATCAATCGTGCTGGCATTGGCGGAAGGTACATTCTTTCCTGTTGGACTCACACCCATATTTGCTCTGGCGGCTCTCCAGCTGAACGAGCGAAAGAGTTGGCTGATCTTGTCGACAGTCGTTGCCAATTTTTTTGGAGTTGCAGCAGTCTGCGCTGCCGGTGCTGAGCTGATGTTGGGAACAGTGGAGGCTCGAATTCTCTCAGGCGCACATGTCAGTGTTTATCTGACATGGATCGTTCTGTTCATGCGAAAACAGGACCGTCAATACTGGTGGCTGATAGCCTTAAGCATTCTGCAGTTGGCAGTGTCGAGTGTTCTGTCACAGGAGCCTTATCTGGGACTGACACTGGTGACGATGATGTTCCTCATCATATGGACTCTCTCTCTGTTTACACTGCTGCGTCTCAGGAGCAGACCTGAGGTGACACAAACTGTAATGGACACTTTAACACAGTGTTCTGCAGACGGTACAACTGTCGTAAGACACGGACTGCAGACAGACTCCGGAGTCCGTTGGCTTGGTCCACGATTCAGACTGATGATTCTGAGCATGTGCCTGATGTCATTGGTGCTGTCTGGAGTGGTGTTCGCTGCGTTTCCGCGTGTGTTCGTGGGCAAACCCGTATTTGCGCGGGACCTGTCGATCACTCGTTCAGGTATCATCCAGCGCGTCGGGTTTCGAGAGCACGTGAAGCTTGGTGAAATCGGTCCCATTCTGCAGAGTGATGAAATCGTCCTGCAGGTCTCCGCATTCGATCAGATGACAGGACATAAGATGACAATGCCGGGGGTCGCGGAGCGACTTGGAATGGAAGAATTGCTGTTCCGAGGGAATTCGATGGGCTGGTACAGCGGTGGAACGTGGGATCGTGGACTTAGGGCAAATAGCTATGATTCTGAAGTCAACCATCGACACTTGAGCGAAAACACCGCGCCAGTTGAGTGCATTCGACTTGAAATCACTCAGGAACCACCGATAGGAACGTTTGCCTTTGCGCCTACACCAGTGATCGCCGCACGGCTCATTAACGCGGAGGGTCGTCTGCTGCAACGAAGCCATAGCCAATCCCTGGTATTTGACCTCGTCTCAGAAAATTCCTGGCAGGGTGATACAGCGTCAGCGTTCAATTCCGAGGTGATCGTGTTCGAGGTTTATTGCCCGCCGCCTGAGAAACATGTGCAACGTGGTCCTCCTGATGAAATTTCCGGGGAACTTAGACAGTGGCTTTACCCGAAAGCACGACCACACGGCTGGAAACAGTCTCTTGAGAACAATGCTCGCAGACGTGAAGTGACACAAGGTCTGGAACAACTCGTCCCGAAAACCTGGAATTTGTCACAACAGCTCTGCACAGAGAATGGTCAGTATGTGTCAGTTGCGGAATGTGTTCACCGAATTGTTTATCTGCTGAAGGATTCGGGTAAATACAAATACTCACTGGACATGTTATCGACTGACACTGATCTTGATCCTGTTGATGATTTTCTGCTCAACACCAGGACGGGACATTGTCAGTATTTTTCGTCTGCAGGAGCACTGATGCTGCAGTCTGTCGGCATTCCTGCCCGAATTGTCAACGGGTTCAAAGGAACCCAGGATAACACTGATTCAGGTCTCGCAGAAGTTCTTCAGAAACATGCGCATGTGTGGGTGGGATATCGTTTCAATGGCCGTTGGCATACGATAGATCCTACTCCCGCCACTCGCCGTGATTTTCTGGGAATCGACCAAGGACGGAGCGTTCTCGGAAGTCTTCAAAAGGCCGTCACCAACTTGTGGAAGGTCGGCATCAACAACGTCACTCCGGAACGCCAGCGCGCAGCAATTCAACCGGTCATTTCGGCCTGGAAGCGTGTGACGACGGTCGTTCGGGAAAAAGGGATCAGCGGAACAATTCGTTCATTTGTTGGAGGCTTGCTTTCTGATCCCTCCCTCTGGATCAGCTGGCAGGGCATGCTTGGAACCATTGCCTGTCTGCTGCCACCGGCTCTGCTGTTAAGAATTCGACCATGGTGCTGGATGCTGTCGCTGTTGCGCTGGTTGCGTGACCGCATCAGCCCACAACGAAGAACGACAACTCATATCGTGAGATTCTACGAAACATTTCAGAAAGCATGTGCACGCTCAGGTCTGAAATTTCCAGCCAGTCACACAGCGCGTGAAAACGCGAGGTCGGCCGAACGACACTTCCGAGATCAGTTGACACCGGATATTCAGGAGATTCCCGGTCGCATCGCGGATGCTTTCAATTCTGTTTGATATGGCGATCATTTGCTCACTCCGGAACAAACGGATCGACTTGGCTGCGAGGTTGGATTACTGACGGCGATGATCGCAAAAGCAGATGCCCGACAGCAAAAACAGGTGTTCTGCACGAGATGGTCTTGTTGTCGACGCAGTCAGCGGTAATAAATCGGCTGAATGGCGTTCGGGGCCGGTTTGCAGTACGTGCGTAACGGAAGTGATACGTGGATCAGGAAGGTGACAGTAGCGAGGCGCGTCATCCGGTGTCTCTGCCCAACGATGTTCTGCTGCGGGAATGTATTGTTCGGCGCTATCGACAAAGTGGACCCGGCGGACAACACAGGAACCGAGTTGAAACGGCGATCAAGTTGATTCATAAACCGAGCGGCGTGACAGCCACGGCAACAGAACGTCGCAGCCAGGTTGACAATCAGCGTGTGGCCCTCCATCGCCTGCGTGTTCGCCTGGCGGTCGACATCCGGACGGTGACGTCAACAGGTGTCCATGCATCAGCCTTATGGGAATCGAGGTGTCGTGGCCGGCGCATCCAGTGCAGTGAGAGGCACGCTGATTTCCCAATCCTGCTTGCAGAGTGTCTGAATGCTCTCTATGCCACAGACTATGATGTTCGTCGCGCCGCAGCGGCGCTGGGTTGCTCGGCGTCACAACTCGTGCGATTCGTGGCCCGGGTTCCTGACGCGTTGGTTCGAGTGAATACCCAGCGCCAGTTACGAGGTCTGCGGTCCCTGAAGGGCTAAACACGGCGAGACTGGTGTTTCGTGTGCCGTCACTGCACCATGAAGCTTAGACGACGCTCAGCACCGGCAGACTTAACGGGTCAGCGTCGTTCCTGCGAGGTCTTGCCGGCATAACCGCATGAGCGTATTCCCATATCTGTTCGGGAGTCTCAAACAGCTGCTCATGCGTCTCACTGTTGTCAAATTCACATTCGTCGGTGGTGTATTCACGACAGATTTGAGGTCGGGTTTCATAAGCCCCGCAGAAGTGATTTGACAACAGGTGTTTGCAGTCGGCGTGGATCATCAGATACCAGCTGCCATCATCGACGAACACCGATACATTACCGTGCATCATGTACCAGCGAATGTGGTCAAAGTCTTCCCAGTCGGTGGGTTTGTCGATTGGGAGGGCGAAGTAACGACAGCATTTCGCAGTGCAGTGTTCGCAAAGCACTTCGCCCGGCTTGAGGTCTGATCGTTTGAATTGCTGTTTCATAGAACCAGTTGTCGAAGGAAGAACACAATGGAAACGAACTGGCAGTTTTGACAGATGCGGTGCTCAGACTTTTTTCAGTTTCCGTTTATACAATACACGCCAATCGTCAACGACCTGTGAGTGTAATGTGAGCCTGCGTCTGTCGCGAACGATGATATGCGAATCTCTGCCGTATCGAGAGTTTCAAAGCAAATTCACATATGATGCCAGTTCTTGCATCACAAACAGTGATCTGCCACCGTTGGTAACAGGACTGTTCCGTCACCACCGTGGATTAACAGAAGACCGTCGTTCAGTCATCGTATTTACCAGGAATATCGTCGATACTCATGTGACGACACAGCCGACGGACAGTGTCCGTTTTCAATACGAGGTCACTGAACCATGGAAACGCAGAGCGGTAGATCTTGTTGATTTTGTATCGCGAACCGGCTTGGCGCCGATCGCCAAAATCCTCGGTTTGCTGCCGGCATTCAGGCGGAAGATTCCGGTTGGCAGTACTATGGATTTTCTTCTCGTCACCGGATTCGCCACTAACTGGCTGTTCGAGTCATTCGTGCGCGGTCAGACGTGCGGCCAGCGACTGTGTCCTGATCAAACCACACAGTCAAATGTGACGCTCTCGTGATGCACCTGCAGCATCATCAATTGTTCGCAGCAGAACGGGTAGCCAGGACCACGCGTTGGCGACATTCTATGGCACTCAATCCATGCGCCGTGTCATCCAATACAGTCAGAATTTATCATCCGTATCGTCTTCGCTTTTTCGGTGCTGTAGTGAATAAACTGCAGCAGCCAAGACCCCCTCCAATGAAGGGCCCGACCAGCTAGAGCCACAAATGTTGCCACGAGCCACCGCCCATGATTGCATGAACGATCGCCGGCCCCACTCCAACGGCCGGATTGAATGCACCACCTGAAATTGGACCTCCGGCAAACGCACCGGCGACTATCGTAAAACCAATTGCAAGTCCGTAGAACGAATTACCTTCACTGACTGGCGCTGTGGCGACATTGAGTATCACCAGGGGCCGGCGCAAACGTATACAGAATTTCGACGGGCAGAGCAGCAATGGTATCTACTGACTCTCCAAGTGCGGGGGCAAATGTTTGACCAGTCATAATCCAGACAATCACCGCTGCAGAACAAGCTCCAACAACCTGAGAAAGAACATACGGGGTGACTTCGCGCGGAACCGTTTTTCCCCGCATCAGGACCGCCAGTGAAGCCGGCAGGGTTATAGTGGGCACCGAAGATATGACCACCCATATAGACCATCGACATCAGTGAAGCACCAATCGCCAGTGGAGCCATCGGCAATTCAGCCGTGACGGTCAGGCCAATTGTGAGAACGAGAAAGAAAGTACCGATAAACTCAGTAACGTACTTACTCATGAATCTCACTCCCAATAATTTCCAGCCTGCATGGCAGATCTTAATTCGCTGCACGTGACACACATGAAGCTTCATGCAAAGACAACGCAGGTCACTCCCGACTCACATTCACATTTTTCTGCAACTCGCGGACGTGACTGCGACTGGAAACTTGCGCGTTATCGGCGGTTTCAGTCCAGCGAGCCAGGACCCTTCTGTTCGGGCGTGTGCCTCAACGCAGCCACCAGCTGACTGATGGATGCTATTCGCACAGAAATCTCAAAGCCGCAATTCAGTTTTCTGAATGCTGACTTTCATCGGACTCTTGTCGGAGTCTGTGGTGCAGATGTTGGTTCAGCGGCAACTCGGCGGTGTCAATTCTCGTGGTCTTCGTATGTTCGTTATCTTCCACGACGGCTGCCGTTTTGTCTTCCGGCTGATCCAAATCATGGCCAATGCGATGGCCGGGCAGCCACAATGTTTCGACATCGTGGTTGCGAAAACGTTCTGCCAGGTGCTGGTGACAGGTGAAGAACAGAATCTGCTGACCGCTGCTTGCCAGTTCCATCAAACAGTCCATCGCAGCTGTCGTGCGTTCTTCGTCAAAATTAACAAACAGGTCATCCATCACCATTGGCAACTCGACACCTCGATCTGAGAATTCTCGAGCCAAGGCAAAGCGGATAGCGAGGAACAATTGTTCGCGCGTGCCGCCGCTTAACTGTTCGACACGAAATGTCCGATTGTACTCATCGTCTATGCACAGGAAGTCCTCGCCAAGGGGGGCCCAGAGTCTGTGATAGCGACCGGATGTCATGCGATGCAGGTAAGAAGAAGCCATGCGTAGTGTGCTGGAGATGTTATCTTTTTCAAATCGCTCACGCATCTGCCGCACGGCGTTTTGCTCATACTGCAGCACATACCATTCTTCGGCTGCACGATGAATGTCCCACGCCAGTTGCGCTCGCTTAAAGTAATGCTGCTGCGAGCCACGGGATGATTCCAGCAGTAGAATCTGTTCTTTCAGGCTGCCGACTGCCTCGTGGCCAGAATTGAGTTCATTTTCGATATCTTCGAGTTCCTGCTCAAGCAACTGAGCTGACTGCCGAGCGTTCTGAGAATCAAAACGGCTGAGATCGTCTTCAACAATTGCGAGCTCAGGGTTTTCAAACGCCACCTCGTTCAGTTCTTCGGTGGCCAATTTGAGCTGCGATTCAGCGTCACAGCGTTTCCGGACCCGTTCCAGCTGCTGAGTTAATTCCTCCCCGCTGAGTACACTGTTACGTGCCAGCACAGCACCGCGACACAATTCAGCGGCTTCAACCTGATGCTGAGCCAACGTCGCATCATGGGCTTTGGCATCCGCTTCATTGGTGAGTCGATCGCGTTCCGCACGATCGCGCTCATGAGTCTTCAGCTGTTGCTCCCAGGCACACAAAACTTCCAGCGGACGGTTAAAATCCAGTTTTCCGGTCGGCGCTACCTGTTCACTGAGGTGTCGTACTCGTGTGCCCATACCATCAAACATACGCCGCAGACCCTCGACCTCAGGAGCGGAATTGCGCCACTGTGTATGAAGCTCTCGAACCTCCTGAATCGTCTGCCAGCAGTCAAATGCTTCCTGAACTTTGACTGTTTCATCCATGCCCAGACCGCTGAGCATACGGCACCATTCCTGACGCCGTTCGTTCAATGCCTGCTGAGCAGATCGAAATCGCTCTCGTAGCGTCTTGAGTCGCCGGCGCCGTCTGCTGGCCTGCTCGTGACGACGCGCGAGTCGCTCCAGCTCAGTGATATGCCGTGAACATTCACCGATACACTCCACCAGATGTGCAGTTGAGGACTTCCCGGCGTCCATCTTCATCAGCTGCTGTCCGGTGATTTCCTGCGACTGCATCCGCTGGATACGGTCGTCAACGTTTGTCAATTGCACTTCAGCCTGGCGTGCTTCGTCATTGAGATCGTCGAGTCGAATCCCGGTTTTTCGATCAAAATAATTTCGCATGCCATTGCGAATTCCCCACAACATCATGCCGGCGAACGCGAAAGCCGCTGCCGCCAGAGAACCCCCGGCAGCGCTGGGTCCGGACATCCCCAGCCCCATGGTCACCATTCCGAAGAAGAACAAGGCTAGTGCGACGGCGGTAATCCCCGTGACCGCCCGATCCACCCACGGTGGAATCGCGTCATCTGTGTCGACACGACTCATAATTTTTCGCACGGTCTGGATTTTAAGGGCGAGTTGTTCCCGCTGCAGTCGAAGACGACCAAGGTTTTCCAGTTCTGTCAGACGACTTTGCTCGCGCTCCACAGCTTCCGGAATCGATTCGACCTGTATTCCTTCCATGTCGTTGCTAAGTTCCATCAACTCCTGCTGGCTGCGGCGCGACAGACTCCGACTCCAGCGTCGTAGTTTGCACCGTCTTTGAGAAGCATCCTGATAGCGGCGCGCTGTTGTCAGAAGTCGATGATGCGCCGATGCTGACGTGTCGACAGCCTTCAATCGTTCGATGTTCCAAGTGTCTCCCAATTCCACGAGCTGACGATCCAGATCACGTTTGAGATCCATGGACCGATGCTCAGCCTCAGTGATTTGTTGATCAATCTGACGCAGCCAGTCAGCCTGATCGACGAGACTTTGAATCGCATAACGATTCTTTTCGAACGGCAGATCGATCTGGAGTCGCTTCGCCTGGCTGCGCAATGAATTTGCCTGATCGGACAGTTTTTCGTGAGCCGCTGAATACTGTTCGATGTCGCGCTCGCAACTGGCAAGTTGCTTGAGTCCCTCTGCTGGTGAATAACGGATGACTGGAAGGTCGCTCAGAACGTCATTCAGCTCCCGAATACGTTTCCACGGCTGAAAACAAGTGCTGAGGAAACGCAAACCTCTCAACTCACCTTCAATTTCGCACTGTCGGTCCTGCAGTTGACTGATGTTTTCCGATAACTCTGAACGCTGGCGCGTAAGCCGGGCATGTTTTTCCCGGGGTTCACCGTCGCGTCTGATATCGGCAGTCAGCTGTGTGTAATCCGCAAACAATTCCGGTAAACGCCCCAGTGTGCCTTCGTCTGTCAGTAAGGCCGCCTGCCGCTGGCGAACATCTCCAATGGCTTTCAGCAGTTGCCGCCCCAGTCGTCCCAGTGACAGCCCATAGATATACTCTGCAACCTGTTCGCTTCCGAGCGTGGACAGCTGCTGTAGTTCACGCACGCCCAGGGCAAACACATCATTAAACACACTTTCGCGTGTATTGCTCAGCAGCATCGCAATGGCATCGTCACGGGATAAGTCTGCCGAAGCACCAGTCACCTGGCATCTGCCACGCGTTGACATCGCTGCTTTACGGCTGACACGCCATGACCGCCCATTGTGTTCGCAGCGCAAAGCGCCAGACCACGGCGCCTCAGACTCGCCATGATGCCATACGGGTTCGTCCTGAAGGGGATCAAAGCCATACAATATCGACCGCACGAACTGCATCAACGTGGATTTGCCAGCTTCGTTTGGTCCATAGATGACATTCAACCCACTGGGCTCCAGACGCAGCAGGAGACTGCGCCAGATCCGAAACCTGTCGATGTCGATCTCTGAAATTCTCATCCGTGGTTCCTGCCGTCATGGCGAGGTGCGTCAGAAAGTTGGGCCGGCCTCACTCGGGTCTTCCTTGCCATGATCTTCTGTCATCATTACTGCCGATTCTGAGGTCAACTCCGAAATCAAGTCACCGGATTCAACATCTGCGTCTGCTCCAGTGGATTCGACCGGCACCGCATCCGAATCAGTTTCCGCCGCGATTCCTTCTTCAGGTTCGGGTGGTAAAAGCTCGTCCAGATTTGCGACGAACCAATCCGCTCCATCGTTCCGCAGCTGAGCAATCAATCGGAGGGGATCGATGCCATCGGCCAAAGCGTTCAGGCGTTGCACCCACCCTTCGGACAGCTCAGATTCGTCCAGATTGGCCAGCAATGCATTGCGCTGGATTTCAGCATTCTGAGGAATCAGGTCGGCATACTGCTGAGCCAGATGAGCGGTATCCTGAAGATCCCATGCATCAGGCAGCATACGAATTTGGTGCAACAATCGAATCGGTTGCTTATCACCTTCCAATTCATCCAGTTCCATAGTTACGGCCCGTTCGAGGTCGTTTTCAACGAAACTCCGGAGGACGGGCAGTGGACCAGTAAATATCCAGCTCACTGACCAAATTCGGTTCGACGGACTGCAGGAGGTCTTCATCAGAAGGCACCGCATCTGTTCAAGTAAGTGATTCAGCTCCATGCCAGGCGCCAGTCGAAGCGTGACGTTCTTCCAGTCGACGGCACTGGTGTTAATTTCCTGGATGCTGACATTTCCGGAACCGTCCACTATCACCAGACTGCAGAGTCCCGAATCTGCTTCCAGCTGAGTACGTGGCTGAGTCGTTCCTGGACAATGGACGATCCCCGTTTCCAGCTGGAATTTTGACCGCTCGAGTTCGCCGCTCAATGCCAGATAGTTAAGCCGTCCTTCACCCATGAGTTTCTGCATGTAGTCACGAAAACTCGCCTCGTATCCTGATCCCCGTCCTTCGGGCAACGTGGGCTCTTTTACGCTGTCATCCTTCGGCTCATCACCAGTGCGCTCGTCGAGCCCGATGAGATTGTTTTCGGAAGTATTCGTCAGGGTGGCCGTTCGCCGTGATTCGTCGAATCTGGCACGACTCACCGTACCAATACGAAAGGGCTCGATACCATCCGGATTCGAATGGATCACGCGAATGCCAAATGCATCGGTTTCACCGTACCACATCGATGCACCAACAGTAGTCACTGTTCGGTCCGAGTGCTGCAGTTCAACTGGTTCCGCACTGGAGCTGTAACAAACACGCACGTTGTCGGGCAGGCCAGAGATCGCTCGCCAGGCTTCGGGCGGGTCGGTGTCCCCGGGCAGCACAAAGACAGGAATACCTTTGTCGCACAGCGCCCGGCAACCCCGCAGCAATGCCAGCCGCGCTCGCAGGCTGCGGTCCGCTTCGACAAAAATATTCCCGGACAGCAACAGGTAGTCGACTGCCAGTTCGATACAGCTCTGAATCACAGAATCGAATGAGATCAGCGTTGCATCTTCGAGTTGGCGACGCAACTCGTCGGTCAGCTGTTCCGAAAGGTACACGCTGACAGGAACATCCAGACGAACGTTGGCCGCGTGAATGAATCGCTGTGGTTGATACGGCATGTCAGACTCCTTTCTCCGTGACAGTACACGCGTTCACTCACAATCACTGTATGATCGCGAAGGTCGCTGATCATGTGAGACACCGGGTTCAGGGAAAATAATTTCGTCTCAACTTTGCATCATCCCGACATCCGACTGTGTCAGTCTGCAGAATTTAATGAAACCGGGAATTTGGGGAAAGAGTTGCGAGCAGAAGTTAAACAATTTTCGCGGGTCTCGGTCCGGCATAACCTGGTGACACTTGATCAACACTCAACACCACCGGATCAACGGTCAATGCCATGGACCGTAAACAATTGCGGCAACCCAGCTGTTCGGCATCTGTCATCAGGAATCGTAAAACCACAGCTGTCCGTCGTCTTCAGCGGGAAAAATGCACCATTGAGACATGGGTGACTGCTTTTGGGTGGGCCAAAATCATATCGCGTCCCCGGCCCTATTCCTGGAACGCCGGCATGTTCTACGTACCGACCCTGGTGTTGTTCGCCACTATCACCGCCGATGACCACGATGCAACAGAGCGATCTGCTGAACCAGTATGTCTCTTTGTTTGGTTTCCTGTCAGCAGCCACGTTCTTTCTCCCTGGTCTGACAATGTTACCGGCAGAAATCATGTCAATAAATGTCGCACTGCACGAAGAGGATACGACAGGGCAACCGCAGCCAGGACATGAATTGAAAACATCAGGGGTACCACGAATCGTCCCTCGACTGACCAGGTACATCCAATCGAGAAGCAATTCACTGTATGCAGGGCCAGAAATATGCGAGTATCCCGGCGGCCCACGGACAGCAGCAGTCCTGCCAACGCACTCACCGAGATGAACCATTCTGTAAATGCCCGCGGGCGATACTCCTGCCAGACCTTCATCCCTGCAAGCCAGAGCGATGCCTGAGGATTCTGCCGTATCCATGAGAGGGCGGTCGTCTTTCCCAGATGAGCTCGATCCACATCTCGTTCCAGGCGAGTCGTTGCTCCGGCATCGATCATGCGTACCAGTTGTGCCGCAGGCTCCGGATCCCAGACACCCTCCATTTCAACGGCATGGTCGCTGAATCCAGCCGGAAGCTGCGTCATGCCCTGAGTCCCCAGTGGCATCATAGCCCCCAGAACACTGATATTCCGAACGGCCCAGGGAAGCACAACTATTCCGGTGACAACCAGAAACACGGCTGCCACAGGAAACCCGCCGCGCATGCAACGCAAAGCTCCACTGGCTGCACCATCAGATGATGTACAGCGACTCAGCGCGTATACGATGAGTGCCATACCTGGCAGCCACAGCGCAAATATCGTTCGATCGAGGACCATTACTCCCGCGACAATTCCAAGGAGCATCACCGTTCGCAAACGCACGATATCACTGAGTTGAATCAGCAGCATTGTGGCTATGGTCATAAAAAACGTGGCTGTGGCTTCTGTGAGAATGGCGCGACCAAACAGTCGTGTGCGTGTGTCGATAACCAGAAACATACAAAAGGCAGTCAACGCCGCCGCACGTCCGTGAGCCTTTGTCAAATACCAGACCAGCACAGCACAGGTCCCGGCAGTAGCCAGAACATTCAATATGCGAACAGCCCAAAACTGTCGTCCGCAGACTACATTCAACCCGGCAAGAGCCAGGGGAAACATTGGCGGACGATAAGCGACCGGTTCAGCCTGAGAAAAATGCCGTCTCGCAACATGCTCCGGACTGTATGCGCCGACCTGATCATAAGGGCGGAAGAATTCCGGGTCATCACCACCTTCTGAGAAGCCGGCGCCATGGGCCAGGTTCCAGCCAATGCGATCGTATGAGATCTCGTCGCCGGTCGTCGAAGGGGGAGCATTCAGACCATACTTGGCGGCATAATGTATCAGCAGAATCAGCACCGTCAGCACGAATGCAGCTCCACCAAAAACACAGGGATTACGGGTGGAACGTCGAGGATAAGTGCTTATGAAGGCTTTCATGAAGTCGAATTTCTCCAAGGCAACACATTCGGATATGACGTGAAGAAACTGCAGGTTACGACATACTCGTATCGAACTGATCCTGGAGCCCCAGTTCGACAATAGCCGTTTCCCGTATTCGATACTTTTGAATCTTACCCGTCACTGTCGTCGGAAATCCTTCGACGAATTTCCAGAATCGCGGGACCTTGAAATGCGCCAGCGTTTCGCGGCAGAATTTTACCAGTTCTTCTTCGGTGACGTGCGCATCAGATCGCAACTTCACCCACGCCAGTACCTGTTCACCCAGTTTTCGATCAGGCACGCCGACGACCTGCACCTCCTGTACAGCCATATGCCCGTAAAGGCGTTCTTCAATTTCACGGGGATAAATGTTCTCGCCGCCGCGAATGATCATATCGGTCAGTCGTCCGGTGATCCGAAAATACCCGTTCGATAAACGTTCAGCCAGGTCACCGGTGTGAAGCCAGCCGTCTGCGTCAATCGCAGCCGCCGTCTGTTCTGGCATGTTGTAGTAACCCAGCATGATCCCATGGCCTCGTCCGCAGAATTCCCCCTGTTGATTGTCGCCCAGATCTTCTCCGGTCTCGGAGTCCACAATCTTCGCTTCGAATCCGGGAAGGGTTCGGCCCACTGTTCCGACTCGAAGTTCAATCGGATCATCAGGTCGCGTTTGTGTGATCAGTGGCGATGCCTCGGTCTGGCCGTAGCCGATCGTAATCTCGGTAGCACCCATGTCGTCTATCACGCGGTTCATCAGCTCGACCGGACACGCACTGCCGGCCATGATGCCCGTACGCAGCGTCGAAAGGTCCCGGTGAGGAAACTCCGGGCATTCCAGCTGAGCAATAAACATTGTGGGTACGCCGTAGATCGAGGTCAGTCTTTCATCTTCGATGGCACTCAGCGTGGATCGAGGACTGAAACTCTCGGAAGGGAAAACCATCGCAGCGCCATGGACCAAGCAGCACAGCGAACCCAGCACACAACCGAAGCAGTGATACAACGGGACCGGAATGCCAACCCGGTCACCACAAGTCAAATTCTGGCAGGTACCACAATAGAATCCGTTCAGCAGCAGATTCCGGTGCGACAGCATGGCACCTTTCGGTCGTCCCGTCGTTCCCGATGTGTACTGAATGTTGATGGGATCGTGTGAGGCCAGTGAAGATTCCACTGCTTGTAGATGCCCGACAGTAGTCTCACCTGACGCTTTGATCAGATCGTCTTGGCACAACATACCCCTGCGCACGTCGCCTCGGAGCTGAATCACCCGTTCCAGTTTCGGAAACTCAGCGCTCGACACGACCCCGTCAGGAGACTCTTTTATTTCCGGACAGACTTCATTCAGCATTGCCAGATAATCGTCCGACCGGAACCGATCGATGACGGCGATGCCTTTGATGTCTGCCTGCTTTAGCGTGTAACGCAATTCATTCGGGCGATAAGCGGGATTGATAGTGACCAGTACGACACCAATGCGGGCGGTGGCGTACTGCAGCACGACCCATTCCGGAATGTTGGTGGCCCAGATACCGAAATGATCACCGGGACGAAACCCAAGTGCCAGCAATCCACGAGCTACCGTATCAGCATCATGATCAAGCTGTTGCCAGGAAGATCGCAGTCCCGATTCATGAAAGACGTACGCATCCAGGTCACCATGTTTATTGGCGGTTTGGTGCAGGGTCTGCCCAATGGTGAGACCGTCGACACGCGCTGCTGACTCATCGACTGAAGCTGAATCTGTGGGTTGAGATGTTACCACCGATTGCTCCCGTTGTGGCAGGTTGCCGTTCTCGAATCGTTCGGAAAGTCCTTGGGCTGCAGGAACAGGAATGTTCCTGCGGAATCAACAAGCCGGACGACCGGCCACTGACTTTTCTGGACGATGCGTTAAGTCTGCAGCAACTATTTCACGAAACACGGCATCATAGCGCCGAATTTGACAGAGGCATAACAGGTCGCCAGCATACACATCTGCACATGATTTTTCCGGACTTCACCATGATTTTTCGATTTGTGGTTCCCGATCGCGGATCCCATCGGCAACCATGTCTCTCAAAGAACCCGGCGATTGTGTCTGAGAACTCACGGACGCGTCATTCTTCGGAAAAAATGTCGACACGGTGAATCCGAATGACTGTGACTCCTCAAGCCGTTTATCTTGAGAATGAAAGTTGGCTGCGCACTGTCGTGCGCAGTCGCGTACAGGAGTCGGATGCCGTCGAAGACATCATGCAGAACATCGCGTTGGCACTGGTCCGTCAACGAGACGTCCTGCGAGACATCGGCCAGCTGGGCGCGTGGTTATATCAGGTGGCAGTTCGTCAGGTAATGATGTACCGGCGGACAGCCGGACGCCGTCGAAACTTTGAAAATCGACTGGCAAAACAGGCACGTTCTGTTCAGTCTGTCGATCCGGTTGCCAGCGTGCTGGCGACCGAACAGCAGGAGGCAGTCCGTTCTGCGGTTGAACAGCTGAATGAACTGGATCGTCAGGTACTCATGTTAAAGTACGTGGAAGGCTGGACCTACCGACAGCTTGCGGAAATGCTGGGTGTCTCCGAAGACACGATTGAATATCGGTTGCTCAGATCCCGCAGATATCTCAAAGCCGTGCTCCAACGTAAGGGTGAAACACCATGACTGTGTCCGAACGACTGGAACTGTTGATGCAGCGTGCGGCAGACGGAGAGCTGTCGATTGATCAGCGACACGAGTTGATGGAGCTCGTCAAGTATCAGCCCAATGGCTGGAAGCAACTTGCATGTACATTTCTTGAAGAGCAACTCGTCGGTCAGAACATTCGTCAGGCACCACCACTCAGTCCACCGCCGGAAAAATCGGTGGTTGAGCCGGCGCGTCGACCGATCGGGTTTTGGTATCACCATCCGAGTCTGACGACAGCGGTGACAATCTGTCTGGCATTTGGACTGGGACTGACGGTTGCGAGGGAGCGGGACAGCAGCGCTGATCAGGTGAAATCTGTGCCGTTGGTGACGGATCCCGTGGGCACAGGTCAGGTGGATGTGGATTCCCGGCAGCACGACTCGTCAATCGATGTGGAGCTGCGTCAACAGCTGGCAGACTTGTTGCGTGAGCTGGAAACATTCAATGGTCCGCTGTCCGGCCAGCGATAACGGGCGGTCATTTGAATGCTCACCAAGTTCGAAGGCTCGACGCAATGGCCTCGCCCGATGATACCTTGTCAGCCCGACTGTGTGGATGATTTGTATCAACGTCTGTGATTGATCGCCCCCACTCGGCTTGCTAAGGCTTCTTAATCGGCGGCGTTCTCCGGCAACCCGATATTTATCCATACCAGACGATGATCAGAACAATCCAGCAGTTCTGTGCCAGCGTCGCCGGGCGCCGGCCAAAATACTCCCCCGCTCATCACCTGCAGTGTTCTCGACGGCAGCACAAAATCGACTCGCAGGTTACCAACTGTTTTGTCCGAAAAATCAGCAGTATCATTCGCCGCCGGAGCGTGATGCTGCCTGTTCTTTCCTTCCTGTTCTGAGCTGGCTCTGACTGCACCTTCACTTTGAGGAACCAGTTGACTGTTAACTCGCGGATGTTCAATCAATCGGCCGACCGCTCCTGTCACACTGCCTCCGTCAATCGGATCTGCATTGAGATCACCGAGTATGCAGAAGTGTGCATCTGCTGCAAGCCCGCCGAAAACACCCGTGTCATCCTGAATCCAGTTGGACAGGCCCGGAGTCAGATAGTCCACCCAAAAACGGATCTCATCCGCGTTGCGACAGCCATTACGATCTTCGGGACCATCGAATGCAGGTGGCGTCGGATGTGATGCCAGAATGTGCAGCCGTTTCCCATTTACATTGATTGGCACATCCCAGTGACTTTTTGACGAAAGACGCAGTGCATTCCAGTTTTCATCGGAATACCAGTGCCGGCCGGTGTCAGGATCCACAGGTCGTCGAGCGTCCGGCATGTCTTTCCACAACAGCCTTTGAAACGTCCGGACGGATTCTGTCTGAATTGGGAAACGCGACAGCACTACCATGCCAAACTGACCAGGAAACCAGCCGAAACCATAGCTGTCAGCCGGGCCTCCGATGAGACCGTTGTTGTCCAAATCCCGTCCGGAGGGAATACCCGTATTGACCGGACCTGACCAGAGATGGGATAGATACAGTGGGTCTGTGTCTCCCGGCAGACTGATCGCCTGCAGATACTGCTGTTGAAACAGCAGTATCGCAGTCCCGTCTTCATCGAAATCGACTTCATTCAGCAGAACGATATCCGGCCGGACTGTCCTAAGAATCGTCGCAACCTTAATCGCCTGAGGATTCATGTCGCTGAGATCTTTGGTCAGATCCCCTGCGCTCCGACGATTGAAACTGATATTGAACGTCGCCACACGTACATGGTCGTCGGCAGAGGCGGTACCAGCTCCCGCGACAAAAATGATCAGACTCAGATGAAAGTATTTTATGTTCCTCACGATTCGATCGGGCCTGTATCGGATTGAATCCGGACTTAACGCTGATAGATCGGCAGGTAGCCCTGTTCCAGCTGCAGAATGATGCTGTTGATGGCGGTTACATACACGTGTCCGATTTCGGAATCTGCCCAGTATCCCCCCGGCTGGATTCGGCGCAGGAGTTCCTCATTCATTTGATGGCGATAATCCTGCCAGCGTTTACCACCCTGACGATAAATTACCTGTGAATAATAAAAGTGCGTATAGTGCCAGTGAGCAGCGCGTTGCGAAACATTTTTCTTTGGCCAAATCGTATCGTCGCAATAGGCTCGCATTTTTTTTGTCAATTCGGTGTCGTATTCACCCGCATTGAACAGCGCTGCCAGTGCAGCAGCTGTGATCGCAGGACGCTCCCCACCGCCTCTGATACTGTACTGGACACCTCCTCTCGACGTCGTACAGTCGGCAATATACTTCTTCGCTCGGTCAATGATTTCCACGGATACCGGAATACCGGCATTGCGACAGGCCCTCAGGCCCTGTACCTGCGTGATGCACGTGGATCCCTCGTCGAATCCACCACCTTCTTTAGCCGACACATAGCCCCAGCCGCCGCGCGACGTCTGAGCATCTGCAGAAAACTGGACCGCCCGTGTGAGGATTTCGCGAATCTGTTCCCGTCGGTTAAGATCTTCTTCCTCGCCGTACACCTGACTCAAAAACAGCATCGCAAAGCCGTGACCGTACGTATAATGATAGTCGTCGCGAAAGCCGATCAACCCATTCGAACGACTCATTGAAATCAGGTAATCTGTTGCATGGCTGATCGCTCGGGCATAACGGCCCGTCGTGGCGGTGGATCCTTCAGCCAGGAGCGCCGTTCCAGCCAGTGCAGTCATCGCAACACGGTACTGACCTTCGTTGGCAATCCAGTAGCCCTGACGATTCTGTAGCGACGCCAGGTAGTCCAGCGCCTGATGCACCGTGTCGTCAACGTCATCTGCATGTAGATGGAGCGGCGTAATGAGCACACAAACGAAATAGGCGATGCGCCGCATCTGTAACCTGATCCGCGACATTTCTGCATAAAGCAGCAAAACCGCAAAGACACCAATGTTTTCTGCGGTCGTTCTCGTATCTTCGCCTCTGAAGGAAAAGTGGAAAGAACGACGAGAATGGGGAATCGAATGGCAGAATGGCCAGTCAGTCGTTCACAATCGCAGGCATGAAGCCTCAATTCTCTCCCGAATAGGATGGGCGATGAGGGACTTGAACCCCCGGCCCCCTCGGTGTAAACGAGGTGCTCTAGCCAACTGAGCTAATCGCCCTGCTGTGTCATGAAAAAACTATCAGGAGTCCGAAAGCGGGACTACCGCTCACTGATTTCCAGTTTCAGTTCCTGAAGCCTTTATTCACCTAGTGTATCAACAAAAGAACAGACAGACAGATGGCACTGGGAGGACTGGCTCTTTGCGCCTCCCAAATCACTTGTTCCGGCCGCCTTTGTGTTCGATTTTTCGATGTCGGAAGTATGTGGCTCGAAACTTTTCTTTGCAAGATCCGAATCGTCCTGAGCACGCTGAATTCGTCCTATTGACCTGAATGCCTCCCGGGACTGCTCAAAAGTCGGTTCAGTCCTATGGATCGAATGCCAAGGATTTCCGGACAGTCTTCGTCCGAACGCGAACTCAACCGCATTTGGCCTTGTCATCCATTCGGGTTCCGTGAGAATACTTGAATTATGGGTCGGAACTATGCATCCGACATCCATCAGCCCGGCGGAGTCGTGATTCTACAGCGTGCTTCAATGGGATCCCTGTCTCAGAAAGGAGGTGGTTCGGTGAACGAATACTGTAGTCCTAAGCGAGGTGGCGTCGCCACGTGACGGTCGGCAGGCTGTCCCACCGGCAGCCACCATCCCTATGAGAACGGTCTTTCATCAACCGTGCTGGTCACGGGAAAGGCCGTACTCCTCTCGAGACAGGGAGATCGTGAACAAAGCCGCCTGGTGTGGTTGAATTTGCAACATCCTCAATCGAGAACACGACGACTCAGAATTGCCCCGGTGGCAGTTCTGAGTCGTTTCACATGCGCCCGAAATAAAGGTGTCAGAGCAGGAAGGCATCCATGAACAGTACTGCACCGCTGCGTTAAAAGAGTTATCGCAAATTCCACCAAAGCCCGAGGGTCTACAAAGTTTTGTCACTCCGGCCGTACCGTAATATATTGTGGAATCCGGAAAGCACTTGCGCAAAAATCACCTGTGCAGGTCATGTCACCGGTTGCCAGCTGGGTCTTCAAATCGGCAGACGGGTAACTATAGAGAAATTTGGGCGTCGGATTACTGACGAATGCGGACCGACACCTAGGCAATTCAAGGACTTTCAGTGATTCCCCGTGGAAGACAGGGAACGGAAGCGATACGGAACCCCAAGTAGTAGAATCGGTTCCCTGGTGCATTCCAGCCGCGGTTCGCGGAGCGGCAATACTCGGCTGAATAGCTCCAACTCCCGGCACGGTAAACCCGGTCCGGGCCCTGGGTTGTCAGCGGATCGCAACCGCCAGGCATTTTTCGACGATACGTGTCGCGACACCACTCGTACACGTTGCCAGGCATGTCCGACAAGCCCCAGGCGTTCGGTGTTTTGTGTCCCACACGATGGGCGTAGTTCTCGTCCACGTTGGCGGCATTGCTGTCGAACCAGGCATATTCAGCCAGCAGCAATGCGTCGTCACCGAAGCTGTAGCGTGTCTGTGACCCCGCGCGGCAGGCATATTCCCATTGCGCCTCGGTGGGCAGCGTATATTTCCAAGATGCGCACAGCCGCCCCGCACGATGCTCCTGAGTCGTCAGTATCCTGCAAAAGACCAGCGCTTCCTCGTGGCTCACGTACACTACCGGATAGTCGGATCCGCTACGGTACAAGTGCGGGTCTCCATGCTCCAGCCATGGCTCGGTGCCCATCAGGGATTTCCATTGACCCTGCGTGACCTCGGTCTGACCCAGCCAGAATCCGCGCGTCAAGGTGACATCAACCTGGTCCTCATCGCCTTGTCGTCCGGTTTCATCCCGGGGACTCCCCATCCGAAAACTTCCTCGTGGGCACCAGGCGAGATTCAGTTGAAGGCTGTTATCGTCACGGATGCTCCTCTCCCTGGGTTTCGTGTCGAAACCTGGAGACTTCGAGGACAGCGGTGCTGCCACCATCACGCCCAACACTACGAATCCGATAGATTTGTGCATGATCGCAATTCTCCGCGTATGGTTTGGCGATTCCGCCGCAGCATCAAGACATTCGCGAATTGTCCGTGCGGCGAAGGACTGAACCAGTCACCAAAGGCACTGATCTTCTTTCCCGGCTCCATGTTACCGAAACTGATCGGCCGCTCAACGAAAATGGCCACCGGGTTCGACCGTACCAAAGACGCGACCGATACGATGAATATCATTAAAGGCAAACGTATCTGCTTTGGACCGCTGCGTTTCCTCGGACTGCACGTATTCGTCGCTGCGTGCCTCTCGAAGCTGCCCAATGACCCGGACAGGATCTGCCCACTTAATCGAGAAGTCGCTGCAGCGGGCCATGGCGGTGAATGGCACGCGCTCCGTCTCCGGATTACGATGAACAATACTCATTGAAGACTATTCTATGAATCTCAGCCGGATCATCCCAAACCAGGACGGGAGAGTGGGCTGGCCTGGATTCTCGATTCTGTGGGACTTAACACGAACCAGACACGTCCAGAGGCCAATTTCGTCATTCACGTCATTGGCACTGCCTCAAGTCACCAATGTCAACGATTGCCTGACCGGCACATGAAACGTATGCCACCCGTGGCTGCGTTCCTATTCGTGCACACAGAAGCGAGGTTACCTATGTTGATCATTCGGGTTTGCAGCGAAACAAAAAAGATCCTCGCTCTGGGAATCCTCGTGCTGGCGTTATGTGTCGATGCCAAAACTGACGAACCCTGGGTACGACACTTGAGCTTCGAGGACTTCGCCGCGGGGACGCTTGAGGATGGAGGGACAAATCTTTTTATTTCCCGCGATGGAACGCTGCAGTTGATCCATCGCTGGGATTTCAACAACGACGGATACCTCGACCTGTGGGTCGGACAGGACCATGACGTGGTCGAGAACGTAGATGCGTTCATTTATCATGGCAGCGCCACTGGACCTAAATCGATACTGCCACCCTTGGCGGACCATCAACCGCTTGCACGCCTGCTGCGGCAGATTCGGTCCCGGCAGCAGGCCGTGACCAGACTGCCCAGCGATGGAGGCGGGCGGTCGTTGCTCGTCGATCTGAACAATGACGGGCATCTGGATTTTGTGTTCTGCAACTACATTCACAACTATTCGGTATACATGAAAGCCATAGTGTACTGGGGCAGTGTCAATGGCTATGGACCGAACCACCTGACGGAGTTGCCTACTCTGATGGCTGGTGGCCTGACGGCGGCGGATTTCAATCAAGACGGCTTTGTCGATCTGGCCTTCGCAAATAAGGGAATTGAAGGAGGCGAACGCTTTGGTTTCGACAAGCATCTCGAGTCATACGTCTACTGGAACGGCCCGACGGGATTCAGTCGCAACAATCGCAGCTCGCTGGCCACAACCAGTGCGGCTGATTGTGCCGCGGCGGACCTGAACTCAGATGGGTATCCAGAGCTCCTGTTTGCCAACAATAACACGCAGCATCAGAGCATCTCTCTCTACTGGGGCAGCCAAGATGGATTCTCCGAAGATCGTTGCGACGTGTGGACAGGCGGTGATCCAGTGGGACTCCACCTGCACGAACTCAACGGAGACGACTTCACCGACCTGATCGTCATGCATGGTGATAATCGGGCAGAGCTCTGGCGCGGAACGGGTGAGGGTCTGGAACGATGGATCGAACTGGCAACCCTTGCCGCCACCGAGTGCGGCGTCAGCGATTTGAATCAGGATGGACACCAGGACCTGGTCTTCGCCAATCACGGTACAGACACAGCTCAGGTCTCATATGTCTATTGGGGAGCCGCCAGTGGTTTTTCCAAAAAGAGGCGGACTGAGCTGCCCACACTGCATGCCACCGACGTCTGCCTTGCTGACTTCAACAGCGACGGATGGACGGACATTGTGTTCGCCAACGAACATGACGGGAACACCTATGACGTCAACTCGTATTGCTACTGGAACGGCCCGGACGGATTCGATAGGGCCTTTCGCAGCGAATATCAGGGCTTTGGTGCCGTCAGTGCTTCCACCGCGGACGTGGACCACGATGGACATCCGGACCTTGCGTTAGTTAATCGCCATAGTGGTTCGCTGGAGCACGCCCATTCGTTCGTCTATTGGGGAAACCCTCGCCACCACTATTCGCAGGCCAGTATGACAGAAATCCCGGGACGCTCAGATGCGTCAGCAATTGCGGACCTGAATCAGGACGACTTTGTCGACATCGTTTTTCCGAATGGCGGGATCTTCTGGGGCTCAGCAGAAGGCTTTTCAATTGAGCGTCGTTACAGCCTTGGTGAGATCAAAGGAACTGGAGTGTCGATCGCCGACCTGAATCGTGATGGCTACCTGGATCTGGTATTCGTCACAGGGGAACCGCTCCATGGTGAGGGATTGATCTTCTGGGGTGGCGAAGGCGGCTACAACCCGGTGCGGCGAACGACATTAAAACTCAACACACATCTCAGTATTTCCATGAACATCGCCGATTTCAATAAAGACGGTTTCCTTGATATTGTCTTTGGCGATGTCGACTCGACGAACGTCGATATTTTCTGGGGCAGCGACTCTGGTGAATTTCGCGACGATCGTCGGACGAATCTGCGTCTGAACAATGGGGCGACGGTAGAGATCGCTGACCTGAACCGCGATGGATGGCTGGACCTGATTCTCGGTGGCGGATGGGATGAGACGCGGTTCGGGAGGCCCACTCGCCATGCTATGATTGTGTGGGGAGACCCGGCCGGTTTTTCTCCAGACCGCGTACTGCGTCTGGAGGCCTATGACTCGCTTGAACAAGCGGTGGCCGATGTCAATCGTGACGGGTTTCTGGATATTGTGATGACGAATTACCACGCATATACAACACGGACGATTCCTGTGTTCATCTACTGGGGAAGCTCGGATGGTCAGTACAGCAAGTCACGCCGCAGCAGTCTCCCCGCTGAATCGTCCAGTGCACTCACTGTTGCCGATCTGAATCAGGACAGCTGGATGGACATCGTCGTTTTCAACCATATTCTCGATGGTGACCACGGCGTGGGGGCCAGCATCTTTTGGGGATCACAGGGAGGGTATTCCAGCTCCCGTCGCCACTGGTTTCAAACCTTCGGACCTCACTTCAGCACCCGTCGGGACATTGGCAACATTTACGACAGAAGTCTGGAGGAACGATATGTATCCGCGCCGCTGCAGTGCCCGGTGAATCGCACCCCCACGCGATTGAAGTGGAAAGCCCGTACAACTCATGGGACGACAGTGCGGTTTCAAATTCGCACTGCATCAATCCGTGAAAACCTTGAGAAAGCAGCGTGGTGCGGAGCAACGGGTGGAGGAGACTGGTTCGACGAGTCGGACGCAGTATTATTGAACCTCGCAGATAACTGCCGATGGCTTCAGTATCGCGTGGCGCTGCAAACACTCGATGGAGGAAGTACACCCGTACTGGAAGAGGTGCAGATCGACGTGAAATGAAGTTGTACTGGCTCACTGAAAGGGAAAAAGGATTTGAACACCGTTTTTGGTTCGGTTTGCTGCATATACCTACGCGAGCATAGTTTGAATCGCTGAAGATCATGAGCATTAAGATCAGAAAGCTAGGCCAGCACATTGGAGCATGCGTAGAGGGCGTGAAAATCGCGCAGTCCCTGAATCCGGAAGCTGTGCAGCGTCTTCGGGATGCCTTTCGTGAACACTGTGTACTCGTGTTTAATGACCAGGTAATTTCTGATGAGCAACAGGTGGCGTTCACAAAGAAATTTGGCACGGTTGCTTTGACGTTACCCAGTGATCCTTACGGAGGAGGCGGACCTGTCAATCGTATCACTAACGTCGATGAACAGGGACAACTCATCCCGGCAGATGACACTCGATCGTTGTACCAGGCCGGCAACATGTTGTGGCATTCAGATGGTTCCTTCAGGGCCGTGCCATTGCAGGCATCCTTTCTTTCGGCCAGAGTTGTGCCGCCCAGTGGCGGCGAAACCGAATTTGCCAGTGTTCGGGCTGCTTTTGCAGCCTATCCCAATGAAAAAAAAAGGCACTGGACGACCTGATAGTCGAACACAGCATGGCCCACTCACGTTCTCAGATCGCACCGAATCTGATGAGTGAAGAATTTCAGAAAGCGGCTCCGCCTGTCACGCATTCTTTAATTCGCATACTGCCAGAGACAGGTGAGAAAATGTTTCACGTCGGGGCTTACGCTTCTCACATCCTCGGTTGGCCCGTCGACCAGGGGAGACATTTCTTAAAGGACTTACTGGAATGGTCAACACAGCCACAGTTTGTTTTCCAACACGAGTGGCAAGCTCATGATCTGGTCATGTGGGATAATCGCTATTGCCTTCACCGGGGGCGGCCCTGGGACTTTGGCCGTTTCAAGCGTGTCATGCATCGCACAACTTTGCTGGGCCATTGAATATCAGCACCAGTGACTCGATCTTCCGGGAAACCCGGCCTCTTACAGTTTTCTGAATGTGATTTGACCAAAAACGCATGTCATACAGGATGAAGATCTGGCCTTTGCTCCGGCCACGGAGCTCCGACAGCTTAACTCCACAATACGCATCTCCCGGCTGGAACTGAGGCAGTTGTACCGGGGGCCGTATCGACCGGTTTGACACCCAACTGAACCCCCTCCTGCTGTTGACAAGCGACGAGGCGCTGACATCAGCCAGCACCGATGAACCGGCCATCATCCGCGACAAACCGCCAGGGCTGTCTCACGAACAGCCAGTTCGGCTCCAGGACAATGGAATCAACACCAGTGTCAGCACAACTTCCGATTCATTCGTGTCCACTGGGCCCGCACACTGAAACAATTTAAACCGATATCACAGGCCATCTTATTTTCCTGAATTTACAAGCCAGACACCTAGCGTACACCCTACAGTCAGGAAACGAAACGATTCCAGGTCAGGCACATTGACATGTAATTCTTGCGCCAGCATTCGGTACTGAACATTTTTCTGTAACGTATTTTATATACGTGAATAAATTATCAGCACCAACCGTTCCGTTTTTCCGGATGGAGAACGACAAATCCACGGCAATTTTGCGCTGACCGGAGTGTCTTCAGTGGCACAATAGTCGTTTGTGCAGTTTCCCAGCTTGAGAGAACCCTCGCACCTGCTCTTACACGTTAAGTAAAATACATGTGAATCCATTGTGTCTCGGAGGCGACAGTTGCGGACCGCGAGAACGAACAGATGTAATTCTGCGCTTCTGTTATCTGTTGCACTGCTGACAGGGATGCTTCCGGTCTCGGTTCGTGGCGCAGATGATCAACTTGGCCCTGCGGAATTTGCGTTTTTTGAAACGCGGATCCGCCCGGTTCTCGTCGAACGTTGCTACGAGTGGCGGTCAGCCATAGGACACGCACGATATTCACAACGAGCAGGCGCGCAAACTTTCGACTGATATTGATCGTCCGATCAGCGCGCTGCTCACTTATCTCAAGCAACGCGGCATGCTCGACGGCACGCTGGTCGTCTGGGGCGGTGAGTTCGGGCGTACACTCGTCTCAGAGAATGGGAACGGGCGTGATCACAACCACTGGGGATTCACTATGTGGCTCGCTGGTGGCGGGGTGCGTGGTGGCATCGCGTTCGGTCAGACCGATGACTTTGGCTTCTCCGCTGTACAGGACAAGGTTCACATCCACGACCTGCATGCCACGATTCTGTATCTGCTCGGAATCAACCAACAGCAGCTCGCTACCGCTATGCCGGCCGGGATTTCTGGCTCACGGATGTTTATGGGCGCGTGGTGAACGAAATCATCGCGTAGCAGAAGAGAAACAGACCGACCGCGGGAAATAGTCCTGAATAAGTTGCTATCCAACACGAATCTCGGTCCGATCATGAACTGTGACCATACGTGTATCCTTTATGCTTCGTCGGGCGATCAGATCACACCGGAGGAATGACAACGAATGTAGCTCTTCACGAAACTGGACTGAAGACGAACAATCAAGGAAAACCACCCATGACCACTTCCAAGGCACTTCGCCTGCCACTGGTGGCATTTCTTCTACTGGTTCCCGCTTCAGGCCGGGCCGGTCCTGTGCCGCCGGTCAACGACGAGCGCGATCTGGCGGAGCAGGACCGGAATTCCTCGGTCGTCATCTATAACCGCAGTACGACGGCCCCCTGTTTCGCCGATTACGTGCCGGATGTTGAAGAAGTACTGGCACCATTCGTGCTGAGAATGGCCCGCAATGAATATGAGCCGATGCAGCTCGCTCTCTACGTGCCCGGCGGTGCCAATCCGTTGCAGGATGTCCGCGTCGAAGTCCACGCAGACATTCCAAGCAAGATCGGCCATCTCTATTACCAGCCCAGGGAAACGCTGGAATGGGTATCAGACCTGGATACGGATCGTGGCAAGCCATGGGAGGGCAAACGCAACGTGCTTCCCCATGTCGTCATACCGAGGAATCAAATCGACACGATCGAGCCCGCGCGAAACGGTGTCTTCTGGATCACCTTCAAGACGGACGAAACGATTGCTCCCGGCGTCCACCGCGGAAAGAACGAGGTCTACGCCGCCGACAAGCTCCTGCGGTCCGTGCCGTTTCTGATCAAGGTCCACGCCTTCTCACTGCCCAGATCGGATATCACCTACGGCCTCTACTTTCTCCCATACCGGCTGGATCCGAGATTCCAGGGACGGGCTTTTCAAAAGCTCTACCTGGAGGACCTCGTGGCTTACGGCATGAACACGATGTTCACCACGGTGGACTACGAGGTCCTGTCGGAAGCCGGCTACGACGAGACGTCGACCACGCCGCACCAAGAGGTCTGGTACTCCACATCGTCACGACTCTACTGCGACAACTATATGGAGCCCGGTGACTACGAGACCGAAGGCGAATACAACGCCATCAAATTCATCGATGCCCAGCTCGCCATGGGCCGTCAGGCCGGACTCATCCAACGCGATCAGTGGTTGATCACGCAGCCGAGCGGCTACATTGCCGAAAACAAGGCCAACGTGGCCTCGGCCATCAAAAGGCTCAGCGCCGAGAAGGGTTGGCCGGACATGGTCCTGTACATGCGGGACGAGCCTGGCCCCACCGTCTTCGCCAGGGTCATCGATCACGTCAGCCAATGGAAGCGAGAAGGCATCAAGACCACATGCGCGATGAGCATCCTCACGGCGTTTGCTGTCGGTCATGTGCACGACCTGTGGATCGTGCACGCGGGCTACGTCACGCCGGAACTTCAGCGCGAGGCCGCGCAATTGGGGGCGAGACTTTCGACCTACAACTTCTCGCTGCGGACCACCAACGCCGAAACGGGCCGCTACTATTCCGGCCTCTACACCTGGTCACTGGGACTGGCGGCCAACACGTCCTACAACTACGTGTGGCTTCCCAGCAAGGGCCCGGTGCCCGGCGTCGGCTTTGAAGGACGCCGAGAGGGGGTGGACGACTATCGAACATTGCAACTGCTCGAGGGCCGCGGCGCAGGACGATCCCGTGGCCAGGGCCGCGCAACGCTGGCTCGATCGCCTGCGCAAGGAAAGTTTCCGGCCCGGATTTCTCCCGGCCTATTCATTCACCGAAGACTGGGTGGATCCCCACCCCGGTCTGACCCCGGACGACTACGATGCGATCCGTGTGAAGGCCGTTGCGTTCATCGTGCGGCTGCCCCCGGCCGAAGGCGAGAAAAACAGCGAGCCCACGGAGGTTCGGCGGACCGAGTCATTCCCCCTGGAATCGGCCCTGAGAACCGGCACGATCAAACAGAAGCGCCAGGCCGCTGCCGCCCTGGCCCGGCGCGATGCTGCCCAGGACCAGTCGGCGTGTCCGCTGCTGATCGAGCTGATCGATGTCCTGGAGGTGCGCATTGTCGCCTTTCGGGCCCTGGCCAATCTGGGCCCGGGGGCAGCGCCGGCGATGCCCAAGCTGCGCGAACTGCTCGACGACGATGACGCGTTTGTCCGCGTCGGGGCCACCTATGTTCTGACCAGAATCGGACCGGAGGCCACCGAGTTGCTGGTCAGGTGCAAGGATGACCCCAACTTCACGATCTCTCATCTCGCCACTGAAACGCTGGACAGTTGGAAACCGACCGCGCAGTTTGGTCATGTGGAGGGCGGCCCTTGAGGGGAACACTCTATACAGGATTAAACGACGTGGGGCTAAGTTTGTTTCTTTACTGCCACTCACGAGTTTTGTTCGCAGCCGCCACGTGGACTTTCCTGGACTCATATCACGGTCTTTGGGCAACCACCCTGACTTTTCGTGGTGGCAGAAGCCAAGCATGTGATCAGCGGCACCACGATGGCCCCCCGGTCCCGTGATCTAGACCGAACCTGGAACTTCGATAGGCCGATCCTCGAAAAGATCCCCCTCACCGAATTGCGTCGCACTTAATGAACGCGCTGCTGCGCCCGGACGGGACGTTCATCGCCACCTGCTTTTCACGTCCATCGAGCCGATGCAGATACTGCTTCGGTGAATCCAACGACAGACGGACTCCGCGGCGGCGACCCGCCCAATGTTTTGTCGACGAGAGGCGTACCTGGTTTAACCTGGAAGACATTCATAACAAATCCTCCGAACTCGCCGAGGCATCGGATTCGGCCATTCAGCTTTGGCACGCCACCGTACTGAGTTGTGAATTGCCGTTTTCCATATGGGACGAAGGTCACCCCTCCGGTTTCGGCCGGTTCCTGCCGCGCATTGAAGACGGCCAAGGACACCCGTTGATCCACCGGCTGCCTGTAACGGTGCCATAAGCCCACAGTGCAGATGCTTCTAGTGACAGGTCCACCCACCGTCAACCATCAGATTCTCGCCCGTCACATAGCTCGAAGCGTCCGAGGCGAGATACACAACGGCACCTTTGATATCATCGTTCTCCAGCATGCGACCCACAGGTACGCGCTCGTTATAGCGCTCCAGGAATGACTCAGGTTGACCAAATAAATATCCGCCAGGACTGATACAATTTGCTCGAACGCCCTGTTTACCGTAATAGCAGGCGAGAACGCGAGTAAAATTAATCATTCCCGCCTTGACAAAGTTATAGGTCGGCGTCTGTTTCATGCCGGTACCCACATAAAGGTTCGGGTCGTTGGACACCACACCGTAAATGCTTGAGATATTGATGATCGACCCGCGTCCCAGACGCACCATTTCGGGGATAAAAGACTGGCACATCTGAAATAACCCTATGTAGTCCCCTGCAGCGGAGCGCATCCACAGATCCGGAGTCTGGTCTTCGAAAGGACCCGTATGCCCGTCGCGCGCTAGCGCGCTATTCACCAACACGTCCAGGCGTCCAAACCTCTCAATCACCTGAGCGTGCAACTCCTGAATGGACTCGGGGTCGCTGATATTGCACTGCATGCCGTGGGCTTCGTAGCCGTTGCTTCGAAGCTTTTCCGCGAACGCTTCGTTAGTCTCCAACGAGCGGGACGCAGTGATAACCGTTGCACCTGCCTCGGCCAGCGCTTCTGAGACACTGCTGCCGAACTGTGGGCCGGCACCAGCGGTGACAAGGGCGATTCGATCTTTCAAAGAGAACCTGTCCAGAATTCCCATACTGTTTCCTTTCTTTCTGGAGACGACACTTTTGTGCCGTTTGCCATGGACTCGTCCGTCCATCCCCAGACTGGCCTCCGAAGCTCGGTCTGGTCTCCACAGCTTTCAAGGTGGAACTTTCATGCATCAAAGTATGACCCTCTCGAATTAGCGTGCCAGCAAGACCGCACGCGTACGTGGACTTGAATACGGGCTGTCGGCCTGGTGATTCCCATGGTGTCGACAACGCAATACAATTGGTGGCGACAACGTGTTTTCCATCGATTCAGCGGAACCACCCGAGTCGACGGTACAGCGGGATACCCGACTTCAGCATGATACCAGGAGTGGATGCGGCAGTTGAACCTCAGAGTACAGGGTGGGGTCAACCAGGTGCCGCCTTAAAATTCTCGGGACTTTGCACGTTGAAGACGCTTGCATGGTTGCATAGAGTGGTGACTTTTCCGCTGTAATGGAAGTTCCCCAGGCAGGCGCCGGCCACTTCGAGGAAGCTGGCGCGCAATAGAAACCAGCCTCAGTGAAGTGCTGTCATCTTGCACCTGGCCGCAATGGTTCTCCTCCTTCAACCTGAAACTAAACCCACCAGATCAATGCCCACCTTTTCCCCTCACCGTCTGCGACAGATCGGCTACCAACTGTTTGAGACTGCCGGTTGTTCACCTGAAGACGCCCGCATCGTGATCGACCACTTAGTTGACTCGAGCCTCTACGGGCACGATTCGCACGGAATCATTCGCCTCTACGAGTATCTCAGTTTTTTCGAGAAGGGCGTTTGGAACCCTCGTGGCGTACCCAAAATCGTCTCCGAACGGCCATGTACGGCGATCGTCGATGGAGACTCGGCGATGGGACAAATCTCGGGCGCTTTCGCCATGCGAATCGCCATGCAGAAGGCTCGCAAATATGGCACAGGAACGGTGACGTTGCGAAACTGTGGCCACGTCGGTCGCTGCGGTGCCTACCCTCTGATGGCGGCACGGAAGAAAATGATTGCGATCGCCTTCGTCAATGCGGGTCGCCTGGGACGTCAGATTGCACCGCATGGCGGACTCGATGGTAAACTCAGCACGAATCCAATTGCATTCAGTGCTCCACGTAAAGACCACAACCCAATCATGGTCGATATGGCGACATCGGTCACTGCCGAAGGTAAGATCCGCGTCGCTCGTAACCGAGGTGAAAAACTTCCGCCCGGCTGGATCACTGACAATGGCGGCCAGCCGACTGTAGAACCGGACGATTATTTAGAGTCTGGCGGTGCCATACTGCCACTCGGGGGTGTCGCGAGTCACAAGGGCTACTGTCTAAGTTATATCGTAGAAGTGCTCGGCGGAACTTTGAGCGGTGAGGGCGTCGCTTCCGGAGAAGTTGATATGACCAGCAATGGAGTTCTCTTTACTGTTTACGACATTGAGCACTTTACAGACCTCGACACCTATTACGACGAGATCGAGACGCTCATCCGTCACGTACGCACAAGTCGAGTGAATCCGGACATTGGTGAGATCCTCGTGCCGGGCGAGCCGGAGTTTCGAACGTCTGAAGAGCGAACTCGCAATGGAATCGAAATCGACGATACCACTTGGTCGCACATCTGCGCCAGCGCCGAGAAGCTTGGGTTAGACACGAGTCCATGGCAATAGAGAAACCGCGAGTGCGAACGAAGAAGCTAATCACATCGATACTCTGTTTCATCTTTCTGCCTTTTGCCACGATCAGACTCACCGCGAACAAAGTGTGGATCTCTCATACGGGAGTTCACGAACCGCTGCAGTTCCATCGCTTCCGGCGAACGTGGAGTAACAGGCGGTCATAGATGCTCGGCAACGACTTGATCGTTCAGGTCGACGCCAAAACCAGAGCGATCACTCAAGTGAATCTTCCCCTCGTGAATGGACTCAGGCGGATCGATCAGTTCCGCTCGCCATGGCACTTCGCCCCATTGGTATTCGAGGATCTCAAAATTCGGCAGAAAAGCAGACAATTGGACCGAGGCGGCCGTCGCGACCGGACCGTGTGCATTGTGTGGCGCAACAGAAAGACCATGCAGTTCGGCTGCCGTCGAAATCCGTTGTCCTTCCAGGAGCCCACCACAAGCCTGGACATCCGGCATCAGTACTTCCACAGACTGTGTCTGACACAAAGGACCGAACTCTTTCAGAGCAAACAGGAATTCACCGCCCGCAAGTCGCTGACGAATTGCAGTGCGAATTGCCTTCGAGCCGACTACGTCCTTGGGATCAATCGGTTCCTCGATCCAAGACAGGTTGAACGGCTCAACGCGGTGCGCGATATCCACGGCCAGCTGGACATCGAAGTAGCTGTGGAAGTCGACCTTGAGTTTGACATCGTCACCAACACTCTCGCGAATCGCGCGAATACAATCGATGCCCGTGCCCGTCGCCTGTTCAATTTGTGCACCGGGTGCGTCGAGTCGTGGGAAGCCGTCGAACGGAGCCGCCTTCAACGCCTGGAACCCATCTGCAACCGCCATTTGTGCGTTTTCAGCGAATGCAGCGGGTGAACGGGTGGTGGTGGCGTTGTTGATGTTGGCATAGACGGTGATTGCGTCCCGGACATTCCCACCGAATAGACCATACACCGGTACCTGAAGCGCTTTGCCGGTCAGGTCCCATAGTGCCTGCTCGATAGCACTGAACGCCACTGCCATTTTCAGGCCACCGGTTGCAATATGATTCCAGCCACGCTCTCTGAACTGGCGGATATTGAACGGGGACTCGCCTTTGATGAGTCCAAAAATGGTTTTTAGCTCGGACAGCTTGTCAGCCCCTCCCAGTGTTGCTTCAGCGATACCGCTGACTCCCTGGTTCGTCTGCAGCCGCAGAAACAGCCATTTCCTGCCCCGTGGGAGACGCACGGGGAAGACTTCAAGCCCTGAAACCCGCAGGCCCTGATGCTGCAGATGGCGGCCCAGGTCTGCCAACGCAGAATCGCATGAACCTTCTGTCAGCCCTGTCACGCAGACAGCCGTAAGCAGTTCACGTCGAGACAAACCACTGTGCTGTTGATGCTGAGCCATCATTCATCCTTCAAACCTGGCAAACCTGACCGAAATTAATTCTATCGAGCAGGACCGGTCCCTGCCGGCCAAAGGCATCGCAGATGAATTGCGGATCGGTGGAAACCGACAATGCTTTCTGTTGAGATTGATTTGAGGTTCACAGCAGTTTACAAACTTAACTGGAGACCCGAACCGACATCTTGATTCCGGAAGAGGTCATGGTTTTGAAAATACCAAAGCCGGTCTCCGGCATGTCGTTCTTAGTCGTTGTAATTCCAGCCGTCAATGGCGTGATCAGGGCGAGTGACGAGTATGATTTCCAGCCTGTCGTCGGATTCCCGCAGGTGCCAGAGAACATCACGCTCAACTACTGCAGCGGAGTCACGGTGAACAGCAAGGGGTACGTCTACCTTGCGCATCGTGGTCAGCGCCCTATAATTTGCTTCGATGCAACCGGGCATTACATACGGTCATGGGGCGACGAGTTGCTCGGCAGTGCACATGCCCTGCGGATTGACAGTGATGACAACGTGTGGGTGACAGACATTAAAAGGCACCTCGTGCTCAAATTCACCTCAACCGGCAAACTCCTCCGGTCGATTGGCAGACCGGACAGCGCCGGGCTGGGAAACGACCAGGCGGATGTTGCCTTCGGCACAGAGGGGGCAATCTACGTTGCTGACGGATATGGCAACAGCCGGGTGATGAAGTTTAACGCGAACGGTAAGTTCCTCACCTCCTGGGGCACTCCGGGTGGCGGATCCGGATGAATTCAATTTGCCACATACCATCGTTACGGCGTCGGACGGGCGGGTCATCGTTGGCGATCGCCTGAACAACCGCATACAGGTTTTTGATGCAGTCGGTGACCATTTAGAAATCTGGGAGGGGCTGACCCCGTTCGGTCGCGAGATTGGTCAGGACGATGTCCTGTGGGTTGCAGACGGCCGAGCGCACAAAGTTCTCCGACTTGACCCGTTCGGGTGCGATTGTACAGTCGTGGGGCGGGCAGGGAACTGCCCCTGGTCAATTTCACGCACCACACATGCTGGCGGCAGACACGGCCGGAAATTTGTATGTCGCTGAGATTCTCAACAAGCGACTTCAAAAAAATGCACGTACGCCTTGACTGTATGCCGTAGTGACTCGCACATTCTTCCAACTGGTCACGACACACAATCAGCTGGGCCACCGACACTGATCCACCCCGTCGCCTTGACCAGAGACCAGACGGCCACCACAATGCATTGTGGTGGCACCGCAGCACATTGTCGCGAATATGAACTCCAAACTGAGACGAGTGTATGTTTTTTGGGTGGAAACAACCTGGTTTGTGCGTTGTGCTTGTGTTTGCTGCCTTTTGCAAAAATGCTACTGTTCAACCAGGCCTGCATGAGGTTTCAGTCCGCTAAGGAATTACCGCCCGATGGGAAAGACTTTGGAGCTGGGTCGGCGCATTGAGGTCCACTCGATGGACACGCATTGCCAAGACATTTCACTGGGGTTGTACTGTCAGGATGTGGAGTGTCCCCAGTTTTTGGTCCACACGTACAGTCACGCTGAGGGATCATCGCAGCGAGTCGGGTTTATACGCCAATCTCTGATCAGCATGATCGGTCTTGAGCCTGCAGACCGACCGGGATGGTTGCAGTTTCCCTGCAGGAAGATTCATCAGCGTGCTCTCAAACGCTCATTTCTTGACGTGTGCAAGCTCCAGACGGGAAAGGTGCCGGAGCCAAAGCCGTTAGAAGCATTCGACAAAAAAGCTGAAGGTAATCTGCGTGTGGTGAGCTTGGGAGACGGTCTCTATCGAACCGAAGCGGTCGATGACACGGATACGGGCAGCAAGCGGGCCAGAGCGCTCGCACGGGGATTTGTGAAACTGTGTGAATTGGAGGCTGACGAAGCGGATCCACTGCGTTTTGACTTTGGCTGTCAATCCACTCACGACGCCCTGATTGGCATGTTGCTGTTTCGCGCCCAGAACGTTCGCAGCTCAATGCAGGAAGAAGATGCTGCAGCCGGACGAGGCGTCCTTGCGCCCCCGAGCCAGCAATAGTAATAGGAGCTGCGACATGGTGACAATCAGTGAGCCCAGACCTTCAATGACCAGCCGCCAGCGTGTACTGGCGGCGCTGCAGCGCGACCCGGTCGATCGCACTCCCGTGTGCAATCCTACTTCCGTCGCCACTGTCGAGTTGATGGATCTGGTGGATGCGCATTTCCCCGACGCCAATCGTCACGCGGAAAAGATGGCGCGTCTCGCGGCTACCAGTTACACCGAACTGGGTTTCGATTCGATCATGCCCGTGTTTTCAATTATTCAGGAGTCCTCGGCGCTTGGTTGCCAAATGCAGTGGGAACAAAAGGACAACTGGCCCACGGTCAAAATGAACCAGCCGATCTGGTCCGGACCCGAGGACATCAGGATTCCAGACAATCTGTTGACACATCCGGACACAAAGTGCGTACTGGATGCGATTCGCCTGCTGCGGAAAGAGTTTGGCGACGAAGTAGCCATCATTGGCAAGACCATGGGGCCCTGGTCACTGGGATACCACTGCTTTGGTGTGGAAAAATTCCTCCTGATGTCGCTGGATGATCCCGGGAAAACCATGCTGTGTCTGGAAAAAATGAAAGAAGCGACCATCCGTTTCGGACGGGCCCAGATTGACGCCGGAGCAGACGCGTTAACCCTGCCCGACCACGCCACCGGCGATCTGGTCAGCGGCGAATATTACAATCGGTTTCTCCGTGAACTGCACACTGAGTTCGTCGATTTGATTCCGATTCCTCTCATTCTTCATATTTGCGGTCGCACGGTCGACCGTATGGAATACATTGCCCAGACGGGCATGTCTGCATTTCACTATGATTCAAAAAATGGCGCTGCCGAGTCGATGGATCTGGTGAACAATCGTATTTCGCTCGTAGGCAATATCAACAATCCAGAAACGCTGTATGCGAAAGGGCCCGAATCGGTTCGTGAAGAAGTGTACAGCAACCTGGACGCGGGTGTGCAACTCGTGGGGCCGGAATGTGCCATCCCGTTGCAGACCGCCATCGAGAACCTGAAAGAGATACCGCTGGCCGTACGGGACTGGCATTCCGAACACGGGGATCAGTGAAGGCCTCGTCAGTGATCTTGCTCTGGAACGTCGTCATTCTTCGGTTGACGTGTTTCGCCTTGAGCCGACCTCACTGAGGCTGGCTGCTGCTGGTCAATCAAAGACAAAATCGGTGCTTGTTTCAAACTTCGGAACTCATCTGTCAAACGGTCCAGCCCGAATGAGTCAATTCTTACAACGTTTGGAATCAGGAGAGGTCCTCATCTCGGACGGCGCTACTGGTACGTACCTGCAGGCCAACGGTCTGGAGCCCGGTGGTTGTCCTGAGGAGTTTAATCTGGCGCGACCTGAGGTGATTCGCCGGATGGCGGAAAATTACTTCAATGCCGGTTCAGATATGGTTGAGACGAACTCATTCGGCGGCAGCCGATATATGCTGGCGAAGTATGGTTTTGGCGATCGAGTCGAGGAGTTCAACAGGCTGGGTGCAGAATACGTGCGTGCCGCAGCACCTGAAGGTCGGTTCGTGCTGGGTTCGATCGGCCCCACCGGTGAGTTCCTTGAGCCGAACGGTACAGCCACGGAAGAAGAAATGTATGAGGCATTTGCATCCCAGGCAAAAGGACTCGCTGACGGCGGCGTGGATGCTTTCTGTATTGAGACAATGAGCGACATGGGCGAGATCATATTGGGTATCCGCGCGGCGAAGGATGTATCGGATTTGCCTGTAGTTGCCACCATGACATTCGACAAAGGACCACGTGGCTACTTTACAATGATGGGAATTACGCCGGCGGTCGCAGCTGAACAGTTGTCTGAGGCTGGTGCCGATGTCGTTGGGTCCAATTGCGGGATTGCAATCCCGCAAATGGTGGAAATTATCGCCCAGATGCGCCACGCGACCGGCAAACCTATCCTGACACATGTGAATGCCGGCATTCCAAAGATTGAGGGCGGCGAGATTATCTATCCTGATACACCCGACCAAATGGCGGAATTCATGCCTCGTCTCGTTGAGGCCGGAGCCAACGTTATCGGTGGCTGTTGCGGGACCGGTCCCGATCACGTTCGGGCCTTTGTGCGGAAATTGCGGCACGGTTAAGTACTGACGAATTAACAGCTGTCGCAATTCGAAGTTACGATCACGCTCCGTTGTGGAGATTGCCGAAGAAAATCGGACTGATCGTCTGAAACCAGACTGATCACACAGACCTCATTTTTCTATTACATCCATCAACCGCGAAGAGACATGTCCCAACTTGGCGATATTCAAAACGAATTTATCCGGCAGGAACTTGTTGAGTTTGTCGAGCGAGACGATGAACGTCAGGAGATGATCGAGCTGTATGCGGCATCGACCCCGCAGATGCAGGAACTTGCGGCCTCCATCATCGATGGGGCTCATGAACAAACAGACCAGTTAACGATGGCAGCCCTTGCCGACGGTCTTGACGCCCTGAAGATTATGGACGATGGGCTGATTGCGGGTATGGGTCTGGTGGGAATCAAATTCCGGGAAAACTTCATCTTCGTTCCGGAAGTGCTGGCATGTGCTCGGGCAATGAAAGCCGGTATGAAGCACATTGAGCCGATTCTCTCGGCATCCGGTATCCAGCCGATAGGCAAGGTGATCATGGGGACCGTCAAGGGAGACTTACACGACATCGGCAAGAATCTGTGCATCATGATGCTCAATGGCGCCGGGTTTGAAGTTGTCGACCTGGGTGTTGACACGTCGCCGGATGACTTCATCAACGCGGTCGAGGAGCATAACGCCAACGTGGTGGGAATGTCCGCTTTGTTGACGACCACCATGCCCAACATGGGCCGGACGATCGAATCTTTCATCGATGCCGATTTGCGAGATGATGTTAAATTCATGGTAGGCGGAGCTCCGGTTACACCTGAATTTGCGGATGACATGGGCGCCGATGCCTACGGTGCCACGGCCATGGAATGCGTGGAGGTGGCACGGCGTTTGTGCGCGAAGGATTCCTAGGATTCCTGGTAGTGTATCAGCCGTGGATTGAGGTATGGCCGGGATTGCAGGATGCAGTTCCAGCGCCCGGCCCATCAATCACTTGACTCAGTCCAGGAACGGTGCCCCTTCCCTTCATCTGGCGACTAACAGAGCAGGAGCACTCGTACAAACTCCGTCTGACGGCGCGGAAGGGCACTCCTTCCCAGGCGAATCCATCAAACGAAGATTGTTTTGGCACCAGGTACGCGATTCGTCCTGTTACAGGCACATGACAAACGGATCAATTTTCGTTCTACTTTGCCCATGGACAAGATCAACCCTGACGAATTCCAAAAACGACTTGACCGGATCAGCGAGATCTTTGGGGAGATCTCCGAGCAGGCCGAGAAGCAATCCCTGCTGCGGTGCCCGTACAAGAACCGCTTCGACAGATGCACCGCGGCATTCGGATGCCGCTACCAACGCAAACCCGAGGTTGAGGGGGAATTGCTCATCTGTACGAGCGACGACCAACTGGACTATCGCAGCGCATGGGACGTCGACCCGCATAACATGTCGACAGCCGGCTCGAAAGAAGCCACCGGATCAGTCAGCAGTGAGGGTGACAGCTGTCCGGCCCGCGTTGGAACGACCCTGTTTGATTCTGCCGATGTACTGAACATTCCCGTTCCCTCCTCGTGTGGCCGATCCGGAATTTGTCACGAATGCATTATCCAGGTGAAACGAGGCAGCGATGCGTTGTCGTCGCCCGGTGACCCGGAGGCCTTTCTTACCGATGGTTACCGATTGGCATGTCAGGCCACAATCGAGCATCCGGAGGCGGTGATTGAATTTGGGCTGTTACAGCGTTCGCCACAGATCCTCACCGCCCAGGACGAGGAGATGGGACAGCTCGATCCGCTGGTCACCAGGAAAGGCAATTCCGTGTATTACGACGGCGAGAAGATCGACACATATCGCGGAAAAATCCTCGGAATGTCGATCGACCTGGGAACGACAACCGTCGTGGCTGAGCTGGTGAACCTGGAGTCGGGACAGTTGATCTACACTTCGTCGTTTGAGAACCCGCAACGATTCGGTGGAAGCGATATCATGCATCGTATCAGCTACGACGCGGGGACATATCAGGGCGAGCTGCACCGGGCGATCATCAACACGCTGAACACCGAGATCCACCAGATGTGCGATCAGCTGGGTATTGATCGTCATGTGATTTATGAACTCGTGGTGGTCGGTAATTCAACCATGCGCGAGTTGTTTTTCAATCTGGATGTCCAGTCGATCGGACAGAAACCGTACAAGTCTATCGTTGAGAATGAATATCGCGAAGGAAAACGAAAGACGACGGCGCTGGTCCAGCTGGCTCGTAAGCTGCGCATCCGTGCCAGCAGGAACGCCCGCGTGTTTGGGGCTCCGTTGATTGCCAGTCATGTCGGAGGCGACGTCGTAGCTGACCTGCTAGCAATCGACATGCCCTCGCAGCACGAAACCGTAATGCTGGTCGACGCCGGTACGAACACTGAGGTTGTGATTGGAAACAGGAACCGGCTGATGGCAGCCTCATGTCCGGCCGGACCGGCATTTGAAGGAGGGCTGGTTACCTTTGGGATGCCAGGCTGCGCGGGCGCCATTGAATCCATCCGTATCGAGGATGGTCAATTCCGATACAGAACAATCGACCAGAAGTCCCCTCGAGGCCTGTGCGGTTCCGGCCTGATCGAGCTGTTGGCAGAATTGCGGCGGCACGAGATGATGACTCCCAAAGGAGTGTTTGCCAACAAGGCACGAGAGCTGGAAATAGTGGCCGATCCGCGGATCACATTTTCACGCGCGGATGCCAGCGAACTTGCACAGGCCAAGGCAGCGAACTATTGCGGTCAAATGCTGTTGATGCGCCGATTCGGTGTTACACCCGACCAGATCAACTGCCTCTATCTGGCGGGAGGTTTTGCGAATTACGTGGATGCTGCCAGTGCGGTTGATATCGGGTTTTTAGCGCCGGTGCCGATTGAACGGTTAAGAAAAGTGGGTAATGCCGCTTCATCCGGTGCACGACAGATGTTGCAATCGCGCCACAAGCGTGAATCAATTGCTCGACTCATCGAGAAGGTGGAGCACATTGAACTGGAGACGATGCCTGACTTCTTTGACATGTTCGTGGAGGGCTGCCAGTTCAAACCGATGGAGGTCTGAACTGTCAGGAGTGGCAGCATGGCGGATCCGAACCGTCGAGAATTTTTGAGAACGTCAGGCGTTACAGTCGCAGCGGGTACGGTATTGGGATCCGATGCCAAGCTGACCGCGGCACTGCCGAACCAGCCACTTGAACCGGATATGCCCCCACACCGACCGCTTCCTCTGGACGGCGTGCATGCCTACACCGATCAAGTGAGTGTGGCGGCAGGTGAAACCATTGATTTCCACGTCAGCAGCACTCACCCGTATGAGTTTCAGGTGTGTCGTCTTGGACCGGACGTTGAAGGCCCAGACCAGGATGAAATACTCCATTCATGGGAGATCGTCGAACCCATAATGCAGCCGATCCATCCAGGTTCTTACATGCATGTGGAGACGCACCTGCCTGAAAATCAGGAATTGCAGGCGATGACGCTGGAGTGCTGGATCCGGTTATGGAACGTGGTTGGAAAACAGGGCGTGATCACGCAGCGTGATGAAACAGGACCGGACGGTTATGGATTGTATGTGCGAGAAGACCACTCCGTGGAGTTTTACCTTGGCGGTGTCGGAGACACGAAGCAAATACATGCCACGCCCTCCGGAATGATTACGTGCCCGGGAGAAAAGGATAAGGACGACAATTACACAATACCGCCTGCCCAGGCATGGCACCATCTTGCCGCGACTTTCGACGGCAGTCACATCCGCGTCTTTGTTGATGGCCGGTGCAGGGGCCAGTGGGCGTTCGCAGGCCGGGTGAGACCACAAAAAGTTCCGCTGCGGATCGGTGCTACGGGTCGAGATGGTCTTGCTGACGGTTTCCTTGACGCCGACATTGCCATGCCCGCGATTTACTCATGTGCTCTGCACGCAGACGAGATCACAGAACACTTTAAAGCGAAGGCGATGCGACCACCGTCGCAGAACGGCTTGCTGGGCTGTTGGCCGCTAACGGAAGAAAAAGGTGAACATGTCGCCGATATAAGTGCACACAAACGACATGGACGGATCGTCAACCACGGTACCTGGATGATTGGCGGTCCGAGATTCAACGCTGCGGTGTCTCAGTTCGGTCCCTATGATCCCGACACCGATGCGACACGCGGTCATGGCCTGCGACTGGCCTCAGACGATCTGTATGACTGCCGCTGGCAACCCACATTCCGGTACCGGATTCCCCTTGATGCCAGATCGGGAGTCTATGTCGGACGTATCCGGTTTGAACTGCATGGTGAGGCACGACTGAACCATTGTCTTTTCGTCATAAAGAAATCCGCTTCAGCTGTTCAGGCTCCCATTGCGTTTCTCTTTTCGACGAACACATGGAAAGCCTACTCTGCGACTCCTTTCTGCTCCACCTGGCCGGGTATTAAGGTCTCAATTGGTAACAAAGGATATGGTGTTGACGCCAACGATCCCCGGGCGCCGTACTGCTGTTATCGGCACCACCGTGGAGGACAGCCCGCTTACCAGATGGGAATGCGCCTGCCGTGGCCCGCTGCCGGGCCTTATACGCTTGACGGAAGTCCAGAGACCGACTTCAGCCATCTTTGCCGTGCAGACCGTTTTACGGAATCCTGGCTCGCGCGGGAAGGTTACATGTATGACGCTTACAGCGAACTCGACGTCGATCAGGACCCCCACCTGCTCGATGGATACAAGGTTGTGATGATCGCTGGTCACAGCGAATACTGGTCTTTCAGGCAGTACGAACATGTGCGTCAGTACCTTGAGACTGGAGGAAATGTCATTTGTCTTTCGGGCAATACGCTGTACTGGCGTGTGAGTTTCAACGAAGACTATTCGATCATGGAGTGTCGCAAGGCTGACGGCTGGGGGGCGCAGCTCCGACCCGAGTATCGTGGGGAGTGTTGGCACAGTCACGATCGCCGACGTGGTGGGGTTCCTCGTGACTGCGGAATTCCGGCGTGGAAACTTCTCGGCGTCGAATTTCTGTCGTTCAACCCGATGGCCGCTCCGGGAGCGTGTTCGTTTCGTGTAACTCAGGCAGACCATTTTCTGTTTCAGACACCGAATCGCATCGGATTAAAGAACGGAGAACGCTTTGGATTTGACCGGAACAACTCTGTCCGCCAGGCGCTCGGTAATGAATCGGACGTTCGCGTGTCGACTTTGATGCGACTTGCGACCGAACCGATCCCGAAGGATGCCCCGAACGGTTTAACGGATCCGCCCGGGATCAGCGTAATCGCCGAAGGATTCTTTGACTGGAACCAACTGGGTCACCGAGGGCGATTGTTCGACTATTACCATCGGTCTCTGCCGGCGGACTTAAGCAGGTCTCATGACCTGGCGTGCGAAATGATTTACTGGGAACGGACGGAAGGCGGCCGAGTTTTTGCTGCTCCGAGCATTGCCGCCGCTTGGCCTCTTGCTCAGGACGAAGCCTGGTCCCATTTGCTCCAAAACGTACTACACCACTTTGGAGTGTGACATCAACAGCGGTAAGTGGTGCTGCGCCCGAATTGCTGGCACGGCAGGGTGCCAAATCAATCAACCAGGCTGATGTTCTTTTTCAACTGCGGAAGCCCTCCTTCAACAAACCCGGCGGTGGCGCAGAGATCCGCAACATCTCCGTCGGAAAGCGGACCAAAACCAAGACCCAGATCGGTACAGGGATTCATGATTTTCCCGCCCAGAATAGCCGCACTTTCTGACGTGAGCCCCACGGCACATCGTCCGCTTTGCGTCTCGATGATTGCTGCTCGCACACCATCCACCGCGAGATGCTGCTGGACAGCAATCGCCGTCCCGTCTCGCTTCCGGTAAAATTCATGATGCTCCCACCCCAGTTGAGTCAGTGCGGAACCTTTGGCAGGCATGAAGACAAAACTGTTTTCCTGCGGATACCAGGGCTGAAACCTGCCCTGGCGCGAGAAAAAAGTCTCGCGGGAGAATCCAGGAACTGTCAGCTGGTCAGAGTCCGGCCCTCCGGTACCACTCAGCAGGCATATCCAGAAGACCTGTGAGTCGAGTTGCCTACCCGATCGATTGACAAACCGGAGATGGATATCGACACGATCTGACGATGCTTTGACCCATGCAGACAACGTTGCACGATAGGGAATGTAAGGCACGATGCCGTCTTTTGGACTCGGCCGCCGGACCAATTGAAACGGGACCTCTGTTTTCCAGCCATCGCTACCATTTTCCACCCATCGCTGGCCACAAACAAAATCCACATGACGACGCTTTAAACTTGTAATGAATTCGGGAACGGAAAATTGAAAGAGCCCACCTGGGATTTTTCCCACTCGACCAGTATCGACCAGTCAATCTCATAGGGTGACGGTTTGCGGCCCGGCAGCCTGAGTTGCTCTGCGCTGGCTTGTGCCATCGGCGTGAGGCGGATGGTATCGGCATTTTCTGCTGAGGAGGATAGGACACCGGTCGTCAACAAACTGGCCGTAATCAGGCAGAATCGGATCATTATCCGCATGAGAAGTCTCCCTGGTGACAATGATGTTTTCGAATGCATAGCTGTCCTGAACTGCCACCGTTTATATGATGTGTTTCCACCACATGAAGAACGACATTAGGTGTGTGAAGAATATTATGCACTTCGGTTCACAGAAGAACACCAGACAAACGACCAACACTCATGGCACTGCAGCAATGTGCCGGACAGTAGCCATTTTCGTTCTGACAGTTTCAGGGATCCTTGCTGAGGACTCCAGTACCGAACTGACTGCGGACGTGGCTGCCGTTGCGATGCACAGCGAGATGGGTCGGCCCGCCGTGAATCTTGACCGTATCGAGGAATGGTGCATCAAGGCTCACAAGGCCCACGCAAGATTTGCAGTATTTCCGGAAGAATGTATTACCGGATCGTTGAACAAGTCGGACATTCCGCTCGACAAAGCCAGGCGGATAGCTGACAAGGCATCCAAGCTGGCAATACCCCGTCTGCAGGCAATAGCTCGGCGTCTGGACATGACGCTGGTCGTCGGAACGATCGAATGTGAGGGTGACAGATTCCGGAACAGTGCGCTGGTTGTCGGACCGAGCGGATATCTGACAACGTTTCACAAATTGTGGCTGCCAAATGCGACTGAGGAAAAATATTTCATTGCCGGAACTACCTTGCTAGTTGTTGAGTCACAGGGCTGGAAGCTGAGTGTCGGCATTTGTGCTGATCTCAATCATGGTGAGTATTTCCATACCACAGCCTCGCACGGCGCTGAGTTATTTCTGTTGCCGGTTGGTGGCAGCGGCGCAGCAAACCTCGTCACCTCCGACGGTGATCAGACGAGACAGGCGGAATACCACAAGTCACTACATGAGAAGTTGATGCGAAGACATGCAGTCGATACAGGCATGTATGTGTTCTATGCCAATCAGGCCGGCCATAGCGGCAACGACTGGTTCCCAGGCCTGTCGCTGGCCGTCGATCCGAACGGTCGGCTGGTCGACGAGCACTGGCCAACCGAAGGAATGACCGTAACCAGAGTTTCGAAGTCGACGATAGCCGAAAAGTCCAAAGAACGTTCATTGGTTACGGCAAAACAATGTCGAAATTCATCGGGCGAAGTTGTCAACGTACGCATCATTGCTGAGTTAAAATAATGTCTCACATCCACGCCGGCTCAAACCAGTGCAGCCACTGAACTGAGCAGCACGGAACATTCCGGGACTAAATTCTGTCGGCACACCCGGGACGCTGAAATCGGCTCTACATACGTCAGGTGAGCAGAGCCTGCACAGACATGTTTGGAGTGATCAGCGGCAGCGGGTAACCGCGTTCCGGATGGTCGCTCCAAAAGACCGTCAAAAACGGACCGAATCCACGACCAAAGGCAGATGAACGAGGTAACAAAATGTCAAGAATCATGACGATCGCGGCCGCCCAGTCTGGCCCGGTTGCACGAAGCAATGACCGAACCGATGTTGTTGAACGTCTGATTACTCAGATGCGACAGGCATATCAGCAGGGTTGTCAGCTCATCGTCTTCACCGAATGTGCATTGACTGCGTTCTTTCCTCATTGGTGGATCGACGACGAACGGGAACTTGACGCATGGTTTGAACAACAAATGCCCGGTCCTGACACGCAGCCGCTATTCGATGAGGCTGCGCGTCTGCAAATGGGATTCCATTTAGGCTACGCAGAACTGGCTTCTGTCGATGGTCGAAAAAAACGATTCAATTCCAGCATCCTGGTTGGAACGGATGGACATATTTTAAGAAAACATCGAAAGATACATTTGCCTGGCCACGAAGAGCATCGCCCGCACAATCCGTTTCAGAATCTTGAAAAGCGGTATTTCAATGTCGGCAACCTGGGATTCCAGACATGCAATGCTTTCGATGGAATCATCGGGATGTGCATTTGCAACGATCGTCGCTGGCCGGAGACATATCGGGTACTCGGTCTGGGTGGTGTGGAGTTAATCCTGCTGGGCTACAACACACCCGACCATCACCCGGATCATCCGGAGTTCGATCATCTCAGTGACTTCCATCATCAGTTATGCATGCAGGCCGGTGCCTATCAGAATGGCACATGGGTGGTGGCGGTCGGCAAGGCGGGTGTCGAGGAAGGTATAAGTCAGATTGGACTCACATCGATTATCGCACCGTCCGGGCAAGTCGTGGCTCAAAGCAAAACACTCGGTGACGAGCTGGTAATTCACGACTGCGATCTTGATGAAACAAAACCGTACAAGGACCTGTTTAATTTCGCCCGGAACAGACGGCCCGAGTTCTACGGGCCGATTACGGAAGAACACGGCAAGGCTGGCTGCTGATTTACTCAATGTTCCGTCTGTAACGGCTTTCGAAACCAATACAGGCCATGACAAACCATTCCCACCCGTTCCGAGACACCTTGTTGGGTCAAAGATAACCTCACTTCATGGGCTCAATTAACTGCACGCCTACGATGGGTTACCATACGACAGTGGCATAACAGTGAACAAAGTCACCGCCAGGAGCACCGTCGCAGCGATATCCCGTCCGATGACGACGGTCATTTCGCTGCCACCACGTCCGGCGAAATGCGTGTCGCGCTACCGCTCAACATAATGACTGCACGGAACAAACTAACAAAACGAGAAGCACAGGTCCGGTACGTGTTCCAATCCGGGCAGGTCGAGCGAGCCGAAGACTGGCGGTGGAGTGACCCCCTGCAGGTGGCTTAACAAGACATGCCAGATCAGTCCAGAGGTCGAGACACGTGTTGGTCGTCCCGTAATCCAAAACAGCCTCGTGCCACGACCAACTTGTTGATCAACGGTTCCTGACACCTTTTGACGCGAGACAGGATAACCAGGATGAAATATTTTCTTCTCTTAACCACCGCAACGTCGTTTCTTACTGTTGTCGGCAGCGTGGGCATGCCTTCCAGCAGCGCCGCCCAAAACAGCGACACCGAACAGGGTGTCGAATACGTCAAAGCCAACTACACAAAGTTCGAATACCGCATCCCGATGCGTGACGGCAGGCGGCTCTACACGGCTGTTTACGTGCCAAAAGATCAGTCGAAACAGTACCCCATCCTGCTGTCACGGACGCCGTACTCTCTGAAACCGTATGGAGTTGATCAGTACCGTTCAAAGTTGGGACCGTCCGAACTGTTCATGAAAGACGGTTATATCGTTGCGTATCAGGACGTCCGCGGGCGCTGGATGTCGGAAGGTGAATACGTCAATGTACGCCCTCATCGATCGGTAAAGAAAGGGCTGCAGGACATCGATGAAAGTACTGACACCTGGGATACCGTCGACTGGCTTTTGAAGAACATTCGCACCAACAACGGTAAAGTCGGTATTTGGGGCATTTCCTATCCCGGGTTCTACACGGCAGCCGGAATCATCGACGCACATCCTGCTATTGTCGCCGCCTCACCTCAGGCTCCGGTGACCAACTGGTTCCTCGGCGACGACTGGCACCACAACGGTGCATTTTTTCTTGCACACTGTTTCAATTTCATGTCTCGATTTGGTCATCCGCGTCCGGAACCCACAAAAACATTTGACCACACATTCGACTACGAAACCCCCGACGCTTACCAGTTCTTTTTGAAGCTCGGACCCTTGTCGAACATCGACGACACACACTTCAAAGGCAACGTTGCCTTCTGGAATACGGTGATGCGACACGGGACGTACGACGAATTCTGGACGTCCCGTAACATTAGTGCGAACCTCAGAAATATCCGGCCGGCGGTGATGACCGTCGGCGGCTGGTTCGATGCCGAAAATGTGTTCGGCGCGCTGGAGTGCTACAAGCACATGGAAGCCAACAGCCCAAATCAGCCATTCAATGCACTGGTAATGGGTCCGTGGCGACATGGTCACTGGGCTAGTACCGACGGCGAATCGCTCGGCGACATTCCGTTCAATTCAAAAACCGCCGTGTTTTACCGTGAGAAAATTGAGTTCCCGTTCTTTCAGTATTTTCTCAAAGGCAAAGGGGAACTCACACACCCGGAAGCATGGGTTTTTATCACCGGTCTGAACGAATGGCGTCAGTATGACCAGTGGCCTCCGGAACAGGCTCGACCGCAATCACTGTATTTCGATGCCAATGGCCGACTGGCGTCGAACACACCCGACCCGGGCATCCAGCCGCAGTTTGATGAATACCTCAGCGACCCGGGTCGGCCGGTGCCTTACATGAACATCATTTCGACCGGCATGACGGCGGAATACATGATTGCCGATCAGCGATTCGCGTCGATGCGGCCCGATGTGCTTGTCTACCAAACAGACATTCTGGAAAACGACCTGTCGATTGCCGGCCCGATTAAGGTGGACCTGACCGTTTCGACATCCGGTACGGCCAGTGACTGGGTGGTGAAACTGATCGACGTCTATCCGAATGATTATCCCAATCCTGAAAAGAACCCCAAAGAAGTGCGCATGGGCGGATATCAGCAACTCGTTCGTGGCGAACCGCTGCGCGGCCGGTTCCGCAACAGTTTTGAGAATCCGGAACCCTTTACTCCGAACCGGCCTGCTCGGGTCCGATTCACAATGCCCGACACGTGTCACACGTTCCGCGCCGGTCACCGTGTCATGGTGCAGGTACAAAGCAGCTGGTTTCCACTGGTCGATCGTAATCCACAGACGTATGTCGACATCTACACTGCCAAAAAAAAGGATTTTCAGAAAGCAACACAGCGCGTGTACCGCTCCGGCGATATGCCTTCGCGGATTGAGTTACTGGTTATGCCGTAGTGGCTTCTTTTTTGGCGACGTCTGTTCGTGACAGACACCTAACACCTGAAATCCGCGACTGACAGACAGAGCGACATTAATCCCTATATTTTGCTGCCGCGCCATTCTTTACAGTTCGCCGTGACGTCGACAATATTTCCATCCGGATCAAGCACCTTGAATGACTGTTTGGCGATGGTGCCGGGTTTGAACTCGCGTCGCAGTTTGATGTTGTCACGTGAAAACGTCGCACCGGCGTGCTCCAGACGTTGCTGGCAGGCTTCGAGATCATCAACGATCACTCCAAAATGGAGGTATTCGCTGCCTTCTTCCTGTGGTGGACGTTCGCAGTCAGCGGGTTGCTGGATCAGAGTGATATTACTGGTCCCGTCACTCAGATCGACCGCTCTTCCACCGGGGCGATAGCCAACAAAGTCCCAGCCAATAAGTTCCTCATAGAACTTGCGTGTTGCTTCCATATCGCTGCAGCGGATTGCGAGATGGCGAATGACTGCCATACAGATCTCCTTGAAGGTCTATTCGTTTCTGATTTTTGTAACTGAAGGCGCCGTACAGGGCGAGATAAATCGTCCCAGGACCAGCCTTGCGTAATCGGAACCTACTGTACAGGTCGACTGCTGAAGCCAATTGCTGATTCGGCGACAGCGCCGGCGGCGAGAAGCGACATATCCCGTCCCGTTCGACTAAGCAACTGGATTCCAAGGGGGAGTCCGTTGGCATTCAGCTGCGCCGGCAGTGTCAGCGCCGGCACTCGCGTATGAGTCGCGATCAGATTCATCCGAGGATCTCCTGTGACAGCTAATCCTTTAAGCGCCGCTCCAGGCGCTGAAGGCGTCAGAAGAACATCAAATTTGTCAAACATTGAATCAAGAACAGCATGAAATTCGATGCGTCGATCCAGATATTTTCGGCGATCCGAGTCGGTAATTTCCTGGCCCTGCAAATAGAGACTGCGAAGTTTCGGCGGGTACTGTGATCCATATTTCTCAAAGAGGTCCGCCTGGGCAACTGCAAGCTCCCCGGCCACATGCGCCACGTGGTTGTCGTAAGCGTTTCGCAGTTCTTCGGGAAGTTGGGCTGACTGCACCACAGCTCCTTCAACGGCCTTCATTTTGTCTGCTGTCGCGCGCACGGCGTTGATCATCTCGGCATCTGCGATCGGACAAAGCAGGTCTTCGACCACACCAACTCTCAATGCTTTGGGTGTTGAAGCCACCGATTCGTTAAAAAAGGCCGAGCACACCGTCTGCAGATCCGCCACGTTGGTCGTGAAGAATCCGGCTGTGTCGACTGAAGGAGAAAAAGGAATCATCCCTGACAAAACCATTCGTTCATACGTTGGTTTAAATCCAACAACACCACAATAAGCGGCTGGCCGGCCGATCGATCCGATAGTCTGTGACCCCAATGAGAATCTCACCATACCGGCGGCGACTGCCGCCGCTGATCCACTGCTCGAACCGCCGGGTGTGTATTCAGCATTCCATGGGTTCGTGGTCGGCCCCGGATCGAAATAAGCCAGAGACGTCGTTACCGTCTTCGAAAAGACGTAGGCCCCCTGGGCTTCCAGTCTCTCGACGATCTCTGCACTCTTTTCTCTCGGATCAGTTGAAAGAAAGTCGACACCTCCGAGTGTGGGCATTCCTGCAACATGGATGATGTCTTTGACACCGAGTGCCCAGCCGGCCAAAGGCCCTTCGCCGGCCGCAGCAGCACGGAGGCGAGACAGTTCTTCATTCCAGCCGACGAGTGCTTTTACAGTTGACTCATATCGGCGAACGGCTTCGAGGTGACTGTTGAAGTTCATTTTGCCGTCAAATCCAAAAGCATCGTCATTACGGCGATTACTCGACGTTCCCATAGAAACCGGAGGCTGCTTCAGGCATGAGCCAAGAGAGTTGCATCGCACAACCTGTTTCAGATCGGATCTCTGAAGATACAGGGGCATCTTCAGCCTGTTTATTTTCTACTGTCCAGATCACATCGGCAACTGACGGGCAGGAAATGCACGACGTCAAACACCCCCTTACAGCACATGCCGGAACTGTAGCGTATCACTCGTCGGACTTCCGATGCCAGGTCACAGAAAGCTGCAACTGCAGCCTCGAAATTTCAGACCTGGAATAAACATCTAATGTAGCGACACTGTGCCACACGGTCACTGGACAATCCAGCCGCGCCGCGCGTGTTCGAGAAATACTTCAAGCGACGTACGCAGGGCCCGATCGAGCGGGGTGTGTGGCACGTCAGGGAATGCTATGGTGAAGGGCTCGTATTCAAGGTCGCAGATAAACGGAACGTCCTGACTGCCGAAGGTAATTCTGAATTGTTTGGCAAGTCCCATGTCAGACGATACGAGGCGCAGTGTTTTCACAATCTGTTCCGTTGTGAGCGTGAGACTTGGAAGAGTAAAATAACCGTAGCCGTCAAACGATTCGAGCACTGCGTTTCCGACAGCCCCGCCTACATCCGGGGCAAAAAGGTAGTCCTGCCGTGAACGAAATGGAATCTCGTATGGCAGTCCAAGCACCAGATGCTTCATCGCCGTTGTCGGGCTCGCGGTGAGTCCCGCGTCACGTCCTGGGCCATAGAGCACTCCGGGCCGCAGACTCAGCGTCGGAACACCCGTATCATCACAAAAGAATCGCGAAATCTGTTCTCCTGCCAGCTTCCACGCTCCGTAGACGTTCACGGGACTCGGCTCAGCACGCATGGGCACCTGTCCTGCCGGGTATGCCTGTCGTGGTCCGTAGACGGCGACCGAACTGGCGAAGACAAATCTTTCCAGCTCCAGCTGGCTGGCTTTCATGGCTTCAATCAGATTCTGCGTCCCGGCCAGATTGATCTGAAGACCGAGGTTGCGGTGCAAATTACAGTCGGGTGTCTGGAGAGCTGCCAGGTGGACCACACGCGTCACCTGATACCTGGTCAGCACCTCCTGAAGCGCATTCTGATCTGTCACATCGGCTCTGATAACTGCGAGGCGCTCGCAATCTATGTCGTGGAAGACGCGTTGGGTACGTTCCCGACTCACGCTTCGGCTGCAGATCACAACCACCGCATCTGAGTTCCTTAACAGCCATTTTACGGTTTCCGCTCCGATACAACCGTAGCCGCCGGTCACGAGAATCGATTGTCGATTCATTTTGATTTCTGCTGAAAAGGGTTTAATCCGGATCTTTTGCGCTCCGTGACCGTGCCTGCTGAATAACCATCACGTCGAACAAACAGTTTCGTCAGACGATGAAAGGCAGAAATCCATTACCGGAAGTCGACGCATTTCTGCATCAGTACGCAGTTCCTGTTTACACCTGAAGCATCAGGCGATCCAGTCATGAATCACTTGTCCGCCAACGTCGGTGAGGCGGTAGTCGCGACCCTGGAAACGGTGCGTCAGCTTTAGATGATCCATGCCAAACTGATGCAGCATGGTGGCATGTAAATCATTGATGTGTACTCGGTCTTCCGTTGCGTGCCAGCCGATGTCGTCTGTTGCACCATACACCTGACCGCCTTTGAGCCCGCCGCCGGCCATCAGTATGCTGAATGAGTAAGGGTGATGATCGCGGCCCGTTCCAACCTCACGTTTACCACCGCGGTTTTCGCCCAGTGGAGTCCGGCCGAATTCTGATCCCCAGATCACCATCGTGGAATCCAGCAGACCACGTTGCTTGAGGTCACGGATTAGTGCTGCGATCGGCTGATCGACGCAGCCGGCATTATATGGAAGTTCTTTGGGAATGTTGCTGTGGTGGTCCCACGATGCATAGATGATGTTGATGAAGCGAACACCGCGTTCCACCATCCGTCGTGCCAGCAGACAATTACTTGCAAAACTGCGGTAAGTTTCTCCGTGTTTGCCACGACCTTTGAAATCCTTCTGTTCCGGACGTTCCAAGCCGTATGCATCGATTGTCGATCTGGATTCACCAGCCAAATCAATGAGTTCCGGTGCAGCCGTCTGCATTCGGTAAGCCAGTTCATAGGACGCTATCCGTGCGGCAATCTCTGGATCCCGAACTTCCTCATAACGCCGTTGATTGGCAGCTCGCAGGGTAGCCAAGCCCTGTCTTTGAAGTTGAGGCGGTATCCCCGCAGGACTGGTCAGGTTGAGGACCGGTTCGCCCTGATTCCGGAACAGTACTCCGGCATATGTCGACGACAAAAAACCTGATTGCCACAAGGTGGCGCCACCCGACGATCCACGACCACTGTTCAATACGACATATCCGGGCAGGTTCTGCGATTCGCTGCCAAGTCCGTAGTTCAGCCAGGATCCCATCGCAGGCAAACCAAAGGTGCCTCGCCCACACTGCATCATCAGCTGACCAGGGTGATGATTGAACTGTTCCGTGTGCAGCGAACGGATCAGCAGCAGGTCGTCCGCGACTGTACCCAGATGAGGCAACAGCTCGCCCAGCGGCATTCCGCATTCGCCGTACTGATGAAACCGGTAAGGCGAACCCTGCAGCAGTGCGTTCTTTTTTTTGATGAAGGCAAATCGCACCTCTTCCAGCATCGACTCCGGCAACGGCTGACCATGGCGCGCTCTGAGCACCGGCTTTTCGTCAAACAGGTCGATATGCGAGGGAGCTCCGGCCATGAAGATAAAGATGCAGGCTTTGGCACGGGGATCAAAATGTGGCTCTTGCGGAGCAAGTGGATTACTGCCCTCTGCAGCTGCGGCGGCTGGCATGATGCCGTCCTGTGACAACATGGAACCCAAAGCCGCCATCCCCAACCCACTTGCCGTTGTGTTGAGGAATTCACGCCGGGCACTTGTGACATACTCATTAACGCTGTATTGCCGTTGTAAATTCATGGTTTGTTTTCTCAATTTGAATTCCACGAGCGACTGCGACCCGGCTACTGGTACAGCGAAATGGCACACTAATATTCTGCCGACATGTTTTCTGTCCGACAGGTCAGTCTCTCACAATGAATTCGTCCAGGTTCAAAATCATGCGTACGGTCGCCACCCAGGCGGCATTTTCTTCCGCGGTCACTCGTTCCGCCGGATGTCGCTCGATTAGTTTCCTGGCATCATCGGGATGCGACTGGTAAAACTCACGCGATTTCATCAATAGAGATTCGAATTCATCAACCTCGGATTCAGCTGGTATCCGCGCGATACAGACGCGCAACGCCCATGTCAGACGCTGTCGATCGTCATTGCCTCCCTCGGTGAGCGTTCGGCGAGTCAGCGCCTGCGCCGCTTCGGCATACACTTCGTTGTTGAGCGTCACCAGCGCCTGGAGCGGTGTGTTACTGGTGTCTCGCTGCAACCGAGTGGTGTTGGAATCCGGACAGTCAAAGTTGATCAGCGTTGGATGTGGTGACGTGCGTTTGAAAAAAGTATACATCCCACGTCGATAGACGTTTTCCCCGTCGCTGGTCGTCCACTTAAAGTTGTTGGCGTAGCTCAGCTCCGCGACTCCAGGCGGCAGCGGCGGGAAGACACTCGGACCACCGATCCTGCGGCTCAACAATCCACTGGCAGCCAGATGCAGATCGCGGACGACTTCGGCTTCGACTCGTACTCGCCTTTGCCGGGCGAGCAGACGATTTGCGGGATCGATCTCCTGTAATTCCGGTCGGTGATGAGATGACTGCCGCCATGTAGCACTCATCACAATCATCTTAATCAGTGTTTTACGGCTCCACTTGATATCGTGTGAGAACTGCCACGCCAGCCAGTCGAGCAGTTGAGGGTGTGTCGGCAATGCACCACGAACGCCGAAATCATTTTGCGTCACCACGATGCCGCGACCAAACAGATGTGCCCAGACCTGGTTAACGGTGACACGGGCGGTCAGTGGGTGCTCAGGATGAACCAGCCAGAGCGCCAGGTCCAGGCGGTCGGCCGGTTGATCCACTTCCCGGGACTGAAGAGGATGATGGCGATTGACGACGGACAAAACCTCGCCGGAAACTTCCTCGGCCGGTTGAAGAAAGTCACCGCGATGCAGCACCCTTGTTGTGCGTTCGGCGGGCCCAATAACGCGCACCGGTAGTAATGGAGCCACTGGCGCATTCTTCTGCAGTTCATCCAGAGACGCCGCAATCGTCGCTGTTTCAGGCATGACCGACGCAACATGTTCCGCAATAACCGCCCGCTGTTGATCTGTTCTCTCCGCTGAATCTGTTCTGACGGCATCGGCGACGCCTATTGGAAGAGCTCGTACCGGATCAAATCCCGACACCGAGCTGATCCTCAGACATCCGATGACGTGCTGGCCACCATGCTGTTGATCCAGAACGATCTGAAGATATTTCGTGTTGTCCCCGATCAGCGGCTGTGTGGTATAGGCCGTGAGCTGATGATTCCTGCCAACCTTCGGAGCAATCGCCCATCCGGAATTCTCAATTGAAGAAAGTACACCGTCGGCTGAAAACAGCTCCTGCGAAAAATCAGACTCCGCAGTTCCAAACTGTACCGCGGTATGGTTCCTGAAATCTTTATGCTCGCTAACGTGACCGAGAATTTGAGTCAGCACGAAATTTCCATTGGACGCGCGCCCCGGTCCTCTTTCGGCGAGCGAATCATGCGACAGTACTTCAATACGGACACCGGTAACTGGTTCTGCCGGAAGTTCCACCACCAAAGTGTATGTGTCTTTGTCGGGCACCGTTCCGGAAGCCAGCAGAGAACCGTCTTTCTGAAGTTCCAGCTTTGCCTTGCTGGTGGTTTTGGCATCCACCAGACGCAGACGATGCAACTGTACCGGAGTTGAGGACTTCGCAGCGATCAGAGACGACATTTCCTGAATCCACGCTTCAATCTGTGGCTGCAGAGCGGCTTT
>CAUZPL010000028.1:0-70640 GCA_963581585.1 Planctomycetota bacterium | reverse complement strand
CTGGGATTCGACATTCACTGCACTCAGTGCCGACGATGATTACACCCGTGAAGCGGCGATGCGGGCGCTGATTATGAAGGTCGACACGGAGTTGCCGGGAAGTGTCGTAGATTACGACCGATTGATTACCGCATTCGATCACAGTCTGAACGAAGACCCGCATCCGGGTGTCCGCGCCTGGGCGACTCGGGCTGCTTGGCAGTGGTGGGTCTGGAATCCGTCGGTCCGGGATGGCATCAACACGGCCTGGAAGAAGCTGCTGTCTCGCGATGAAAAGAATGTTTTGACGGAAAACGCGATTCGCTATCAGACACATGCTTTGTTCATCGCCAACGGTCACATCGCCAACGGATCAAAACAGCACCAGTACCGGGAGCTCGAAAAGCTGTTCGGCGATCTGCACACTTTATGGAAAAATGCAGGTGAAAGTGACAGACACCTGCAAGATCTGTTGAGCCGGCGACTGTCAGGGGTTGCTTCGACATTTTACAGCCAGCGCGGAGGTGACGGTGGACCAGGACAGCTGGGATACAGTACGCCCGGCTCAGGATCGCTGTTCGGTGAAATTTCGCTCGCCCGTATTGCTGATGTGGAATCTTTGCCGGAAGGTGATCGTCGCAATTTGCTGTTACGAGGCGCACTGGAAGGGGCCGCGAACATCCCGCATGAAAAGCTCCAGGAAAAACTGGTTGACTATTCGATCAATGGCCCGGAACGCTTCCGCAGCCTGGCGGCCAGCAGCATTTCTGATCCACGGCTTGTGTCGCTGGTTGCCGTTCCGGAGCAGCTGGAACCGATGTACCGGCAGCTGTTACGTGGAGCCGACGAATCTCCTCGGCGCAAAGATCTGTCCGATCCGATTTTGAAGATGTACGGCAGCGTGCACTGGATTTTGCCGACAAGCGACGAACAACGTGAAGAGATCCTGCAGTTCCTGATACCCAAACTGGTGGCGTATCGAACTGTTGAGCAGCTGAAAGAAATGGGCGACGTTGCTGTTCGCGGTCAGGCGGAACGGGATTCCGAAGCGGCCTGGTACCTTGCTGACGGACTCGGGGCGGCAGTCACAACGAATCCGGACCTGCACTTCGAGCATGTCGCCGAAGTATTTCCGGAAGAATTCGAGAACCACGCTCAGGCTCGATTCTGGATGCGGAATGTTCCGTGGATTCTGGAGTTCAAACGTGACTTGCCCGTTGTGCAGGTTGATCCCAAAAAGCTGCCACCGGTCGATCCTTATGAAGAGTTGAGGACACGAGCCCTGCAGCTGTTTCTCACTCAACTGAGCGAAGAGGCGGATCCCCGAAACCTCAGAGAGGCCGTAAACCTGGCGAACAAAACCGCGATGCGCCGCAATCCGGAAGTACTCACAGCGCTGGCTGAGATCATGAAGTTCGAAAAAGACAAAGACGTGGTCAAAAATGCGAATAAAGTGCTGTCCCAGAGCCGTGATACGTTCCTTAAGGACCTGGTTACCGCCTTGAAGAAACAGCCCGGACATAGTTTTGCCGTTAAAGACGGCAACCCGCATCCACCGCAGAACTTCATTGACGATATTACGTATTTCCGAGACTACGTGGTTCCGGAAATGACGAAAGTGCTTCGAGGCGACGAACGCAGCTGCATGATCTGTCATGGCGAACCGGGCCGTGTACCATCGATGGAATTGCATGCGCCGGATCAGGTAGGCTATCTGCCGGTGGACCAGCTGCTGGCGAATTACCGAGTCCTGCAGCAGCGTGTCAATGTGAACGCCATGGAACAAAGCAAGCTGCTTCGAAAACCGCTGAATGTTCAGACCGGCCGGGAAGACGGCCACCAGGGCGGTCGCCGCTACCAGGTGACGGACCCGGGCTATTTAATCCTGAAACGCTGGGTCGTCAGTCAGCAGAAAATCCAGGAAGAATACGGCCGCCCGTCGGCTTTTGTGATCAATCGCGAATAGTTTGTAATTTTTTGGATTACAGGACCCGTCCGGCCAGAAAGACCGGTGGGCGGTAAATCCTGAAACAGGTTTACAGCACAACGACTTTGCCACTCTCTGCCGATTGCTCGGCGGCCAGACAGGCGGCGACTGCGGCACGCGAATCTGACGGGGGAACAATCTCCGGCGCGCGGTCCTCAGCGACACATTGCAGGAAATAGGCCCACTCATCTCGTAAAGCACCGCTGCGATAACCATACAGGTCCGGCCAGTATGTCGTATCAGGAAATCTCACTCTGTCGTCTGCGACAAGCTGCAGATTGGGTGTCGTGTCCTGAATCTGAATAGATCCGGTCGTTCCCACAATTTCCATCCGCTCATCGATCTGGAACGGGCTCTTGTCCGGCAGACACCAGACAGTCTCGCAGACTCCAATGGCTCCGCTGTCAAACCGATACATCGTCCAGCCGATATCAGGATACTTCAGGTCCCGAACCCAGTGAGTCTGGGCATACACCGTCCTGACCTTGGCAGCGGTGTACCAGAGCATCAGATCAGTGTCGTGGACAGCATCACCGATGATTGGTCCGATCTTGTCCAGCACGCCTTCGGTCACCCACATGGGGAGATTGCGTCGCGAGTAGATTGACACGATTTCGCCGATATTGCCGGCCGCAATTTCTGACCTTGCTGTAACATACCGAGGATTGAAGCGGCAGATGTGACCGACCATGAGTTTTCCACGTGAATTCGCTGCGGCCTCAAGAATGCGATCACAGTCATCCAGACTGGACGCCATGGGTTTCTCGAGAAATACGTGTTTTCCCGCTTTGAGTGCGGCGATTGCCGGTTCGGTGTGCTGATCCCACATGGTCACGATGCTGACCACGTCAATTTCGGAATCCGCCACCAGGTCTTGGTAGTCGCTATATGTGGACGTCACACCAAATCGTTCTGCCACCTCGGCGAGGCGATCCGGTCGCCGAGTACACAATGCCCGCAGTTTGGCATGGGGCAGATCCTGCAGGACCTCACAGTGTTTTTCCCCAAACCAGCCAAGTCCAATCACTCCGCAGTTGACTGTCTTCATGGAGTCGACCTCAATGAGCTGTTGTTTCGACTGCGTGTCTCATCATTCCTTCCGCAGCTCCGGATGTCCGAATCCTGTCGAACAGAATCATGTCCCTCGCACGTGTGCCAGAACATTCTTGGCCTGAATCTCAAGGACACTGAAGGGGCTCAGTGCCAGAACATAGACGTTGCCGTTGTGTGATTCACAAACGCCCAGGATGACATTGCGTGTGACCGTTTTCCCGTTCGGGAGCTTCGTAAAGCCACCGTGAAATGGCAACGCTTTTCCGTCCGCGTCATTGAACTCAGTGAAATCGGGATTGACGACTTCAACGACACCCAGATCGACCGGTGCCGCATCGCCCGGACCATAACGCACGATATGCAGCATGTGGATTCCATTGACGTTTTCGGTTAGGGCGCACCACGCTGTGCCGAACGGGCCGACACAAAGGGCGCGACAGTCGGTGTCGGTTGCACCCGGTATCAGCGTGCCGAGTTTTCTGCCAGTCAGCACATTTCCCTCGGAAGTCAGGTCATAAGTGAACAGCGCATTTCCTGACATTGCCTGTGCGAACAGCGTTGTTCCATCAGGAGAAATGTCCCAGTTGATGGGATCGGGTCTCGGAGTCAGCGCCAGTCGGGATTCAGCTGTCGGCGGCCGACCGTCGATCATTTGTGTTAGCCGTTCGAGCTGATCGGTCTGCGGATTAAACCGGGCAATGTCACCGCCGAGGACCGGATGGTAAGCACGTCCCAGGGAGTCGATCACGATGAAGCCGTAAACATGTTCGGTATCAATCAGCTCGCGGTATTCACCTGTCTCCAGGTCAAGTCTCAGGAAGACGGCGTTCTCTCCGGGGCCGGGGCGGTGATCGGAACAGGTGGAAACGTAGGCCACTCTGCGCGATTCGTCCGGCGCGATGCTGTTGATCCCTTGATGGAGGACCGGAATGGGATAGACCTTCGTCTGTCCGGTCTTTGGGTCGTAGATCATCGGGTAACCGCCGGGGTAGTCTTCCCTAGTCTCGTCCCGGGACGGGTATCCCTGTTTTGTACCGAAGTAAATACGGCCGCTCAGTTTTCCGGTGTTGTTCCGAGTGTGAATTTTGGCCTGCGATCCGAATCCCTTCAAATCAGTGCCGATCGCCCGCTGGGCATCGACGACCACCCTCATCTTTCCGGTGGGCGGATCGAATTCGACGAGCCATGAATTCAACCCATTGGCGTGCGTCCCGACGTACAACCGGCGATTGTGTCCCTCGATGATAGAGAAATAGCCTTCACCATCAGGTGCCGTTTCCTTGGGGACGACATACGCCGTCGCCGGGAGGTATTGTTTTGGCAGGCGATCGTCAGCAGCCGCAACACCAATCAATGAGAGGAGCAGACACAGGATGGTTTTTGATGCCATCATAACCTTTCTTTGATGATTCGTCACATTGTGGAACTCCGTCGGATGCGGTCAGCACTTGCGCTCTTATGTAACAATCTTTGCTGCCTCACAGCGAGACAGGGCAAAAGTGCGTCAGTCGACGTCAGCGCCTGCTCCCGAAATCAGGTGATCCATAATTCGGGACTCCTTCACGTGAGGAAGTCGTGCATCCGTTTGCGCGGCATTAATTATACCCGGCTTCCGTACGGGCTGCAGCAGTCATGGCGAACAGCGGCATCGAGATTCGGGAGATGTCCTGAGTCAGTCATCCGGCAGCATTTCCAAAGAATGACCGGAGCCTCCGATTACCAGCTCCCGGACGTACGTGAACCGCAGCACTTGATTCGCCTCTGCACCAGTCATCAGGCTGTACAGAATGGTCGCTTCCTTTCTTCCTTTGTCGCCATCCGGGAAGGGACAATTCTTCCTGTTCGTTTTGCGGTTGCCGCATTTGAGATGTAATCGACACGTTGGATATTTCAGCTGCATGTCAGTGAAAGTGTAGCTGCTTTCTTTTGAGAGGGAATGTTGCTGAGAATTCACAAAGAGAAAGTCCTCGGGGCAGGTACAGTGCCTCAACAGACTGATTCCGCCCTTCGCCGGAATGTCGTACTCATCCGACAGGCACAGTGTTAAGTGGTCTGTCGAACACACCGAAGTTTCGATGCTGTTTTTTGTTGGTTGTGACGGACAGTCATGCGATCATCTGGAAGGTGAACTTGCCACGGATTCGTGGTTCACGATGTGCGCGAAGCAGGAACAAATTTTCTACACCGCCAACCCTTGTCGGCGGGCCAACAGGAAGCCGGCGTTGAAGCGGCCGGGCCCTTCGGCTGACTCCAAAAGACCGAACGATTATCTGAGATATCGGCCGAGTCAGGTCTTCTCCTGTTTTGCGAACCACGGCATTCGTTTTATCCAGAACAGCCCGGTCATGGTTACTTTCAATCTAGGAAGAGGCCAGTGGCCGAGCAGACTTATTGCCATTTGACGACGAACGTCCCTATCATCAATTTTCCGAGGCAGCACAGCGCGCTTGACAAGTCTGTCAATGATGGGGACTTCAGGCCATAATGGCGCCCATTTAGCCACAGTCCGTTTGACCCTGTCCGGAATCGGTGTGTGAAACAAGTATTCGACATATCGTGTCGCTGAGTACCACGGCAAGGTCAGCTTCAACTGTTGTGCCCGATCGAGCACGCTGTCCCAGAAGCCATCCAGGTTATTGAATTGGCGGATCAATTCGTCCAGGTCCGCCAGGTCGCGCAGCCCGTGGTCGAAGTTGCCGATGCGAAAGAGGTGTGCCGCGCTGTGCAGGACCATGTCTGGTGGTGACAGCACGCATACTTTCGTTCCGTTGATGGGTATCGCCGATTCAAAAAGTAGTTGTATGTTAATCTGCAGCTTATCGATCCGCGGCAGAATGTTGTGGTGTACGTCGAGCACGGTACCGCGTTCACGATGACGCATGGGCGGAAGTTCATGCAGCCATGTGCGGTAGTATCGTTCGTCGTACTCGTTGTCCTCATCAGTATCCCAACCATGTCGAGTGAGAGAATTTTCTACCTCGCCAAGCCTGTCTTTCAGCACCAGTATGTCTGTATCGCCGTATACCCTCCCGGTGGCGCAAGCCATATTCGAGATCGCATATGCAGCGCCTTTCAGCAGGATGATTGGCGTGTTCACGTCACGCAATGCACGCTGAACGCGATTGACTTCCCAACGTACCGCACGATCGTGTCGTGCAGCGAACACGTGTGCAGAAGTGAGGTGTGGAACGATTTGCTCGGGAAGCAGATCCAGCAGATCCAGTTTGTGTGCCAGCGCGGCAATTTTTGAAATCACCAGAGTCGATCGCGCCAGCGGTTTCAGTGCGTCCCATTCCGACAGGCTCAACGTCGCCATCTTCTCCGGATCGCGAAGAACCTGAAGCAGAATGTGGTCGGAGAATTCCACTCAGATGGCCTCGTGAAGTTCGACGTTGTTCTTTATCGCGAATTGATCACCGTTGAACAGCGCAATCGCTTCATCGAGATTGCTGTAGGTCAGGTTGTAGCAGTCGCACGTATCCACGACCTGAGTAAGTGATTTGAAACCATCCACCCCGAGTGTGCCATAGTTGAATGCGTTGTGAGCAATCTGCATCACCGCCTGAGCTTTCGTGACCGGCTCAAGCTGGATTTCCGCGTCCGGCTGGTAACTTAGGAGTACGAACCACCCAGGCGTTGCTCGTTCGTTGACTCGATCAACGCTGTCGGTGGGCGGTCTGACGTGCGCGACCGTGCCTTTAACCGTTCCGTGGCTCACCGGGCCGGTTTTTACATGTGAACCGAGCTGCTGGATGATTTTGAGCGATTCGTTTTTCAGTGTGATGGGGCGGGCCAGCGCTGTGATACAATGATCTTCGGTCGACACCAGTGCCAGTTCGTCCGAAAGCAACCGCCAGCCATTGAACGTCAGTCCCGCACACAATGTACTCTTGCCGCTGCCACTGCTTCCCACGATCATCAGGGCATTGCCATGTTTTTCAATGACAGCCGCGTGCAGAATCAGATAATGTTGGGCGAACCTGGCGATACACCTGTTCAGCCCCCACTCCCAATACGGGATGGCCGCGTTCACCGGAAATTTGCTGAACATTGATGTGCCCTCGGCGACGACCGTCATGTAGGGCGCGATCCAGCGGCGCAAACCTCCGGCACGCATAAGCGACACGCGATAGTCAATAAAGTCACACTCGTTGATGATTGAAAAGTCGGCGTAGAGGTAATGAATGGCTTCCGCCAGGCCGTTCACATTCGTTTTGAAATTCATTGTGAACGGCCCGATGCGCACTGGCAAACCGTTCGTCCTGAGACGGTTGATTAATTCCGTTCTGTTCAGTTTGCCGACGTTCAAGAATCTGCCGTCTCAAGCAGGCCAGCAGCTTCAAGCTGTTCGATCAACCTGCCGACATATCGGTGCAGTTGTTCATCGGGCTTGATATCAAGGCGGTTCGCAAGCCGTTCCACGAATTCCTGTTCAGTCAGTTGCGATTCGAGCAGGCTGTTAAGCCCCTCAGCGGCCACCAGATCAAACAGATGCGTGTCGCCCGATCCAGCGTCGTACACAACTGTTTCGTCGTTACTGCGCCATGTGACCAGTTCATCCTGGTTGCGAAGTCTCCACTGCAAATCTGGCATGGCGTCGTCAACTGAAAAACAGGCGTCGATCCATTTAGGTCGACGCCTGCACTGGTTCAGGTTGAATGATCGTTTCAGGACGGGCCGGATGGGCCTGATCCGCCCCCGCCCTGTGCCTGGGCTGACGCTGATCCTGCGGTAAAGGTAATCAGGACAGGCAGCGTGGCGATCGCAGTTTTAATAATCCGCCGTCGTTCGGCACGCTGACTGCAATCAACCTGCTGCACATTCTTATTTGTCGGATCACCAGAATTTTGGTCGGACATTAACGTAATTCTCATATTTCACGGGGCAAAGAATTCGAACACTCCGTCCAAATTCTCTCCGCAACTAAAGGGTCACGTCGGCCATCCTGACCGTGCCTTACAGTCAAAAAAGGTAACCTGGTAAAACCAGGGTGTCAAGTACTTAAATAAGGGTGCCAATTACTTTCCGTGCAATATGCATGTCGGTGAAAGGTATAGACAGAATAAAGTGGGGATATATCAATTAAGAGGGTCCTTCGCATTGCCAAGAATGATTCCAACTCCGGAGATGACGGGTGGTATCAAGCCGATTCGGCTTCCCAAAGGGAGAGCAATGCCGGACATCTGCTGCCGGGATTTGGCAGGTTGTGAACCGGTCCCAGGCAGATTTTTCACGACGTTTGAGCATGTCCTGTGGGAACTTCTCTGATCCTCCAACATCACCCGTCCCTGTTCTCACCGCCCGGTCGCAATAGTTGACTCTCCTGTAAACGTCATCTCAACATATCCGGCGACGGGTAGCGTCACAATTCACTGATATCAGTGGTCGGGAGTACAACACCAGTCGTTGAAGACCCGATTTAAGTCCGCACAATTTGTCTTCCGAGAAGCCATGAGGAGCACAGGATGAAGCATTTACTGTTGATGGTCGCTGTTGTCTGGCATCTCTCGACAGCCACTCTGGACTGCATGGCGGTCACCGCGGGCAGGGCGGTCGTCGACGAACGGGTCGTGGCCGCATCAGGAAAATGTGTGGCGCTGATTGTTGTTTCGCCTGCTGCGGGCAATCACGAAAAGCAGGCGGCGGACGATCTGGCAAAATACATCGAGCTGATGTGTGGGTCACGTCCGGGTATCGCCAATACACAGCCGACGATTCAGGCGGCGCTGCATGGAGGGCAGCCGCTCTTGGTTGTGGGGCAGGAGGCATTGAAAGCTCAACCAAAGTTGCATGGCGCACTCACTGCAGTGCTGAAGAAACAGCCGTATCTGCGAACTGACGGTATCGTGGTCCGCCGCGAAGGCAGTCGTGTCTATCTGGCAGGGAACAATGACCGCAGCCATTACTTTGCGATGACGGATCTCTTACGCCGCTGGGGTTGCCGCTGGTATATCCCGACCGAGTTTGGCGAGTGTATACCAATCGAGCGGGACCTGAACATTGGTGAATTGAATCATGTGTATTCGTCTCCGTTTGAAATCCGCAAGTACTGGATTTCGTGGGTCGGCGACGCGACAGGTGCATCGGATTTTCGGTTGCGGAACATGATGATCAGCCACAGCGAAATGTCGCCTACCGGTCATGCATTGGGCAAATACACTAAAGGACTTGGCAAAGGCATGTTTCACTTTCCAATCACCGCAGCGGGTACCGCGCAGCACGTCGCAAACAAGGTTGAGACGATGTACGCCGAGAACCAGTCGTTTTCGCTGGGCATGGAAGACGGCTCGTACGATTCGGACTACGCCGCCGATCAGAAGCTGATGAAGCTGCAGTGGGACAAGTACTTTATGCGCTGGTCGGTCACTGATCCGATGCTCGAACTGTATAACAACGTGGCTCGTATTCTGCAAAAGAAACACTCCAAGAGCCGAGGTAAGATCGGTTTTCTGGCTTATGCCAACATGACGGTCCCGCCTGTGCGGCAGATGACGGCCGAGCGGTCGCTGTTCTGCGAACTGGCTCCGATCGACATTGACCCGATTCATGGCATGGACGATCCGCAGTCGCCGCCGCGGCAGGAATACCGTGACATGCTGCACAAATGGGCCAGAGTCATGCAGGGCCGGCTGGCGATCTATGACTACGACCAGGGGATGCTCGTATGGCGCGATCTGCCGAATCCGTCACACCAGGCATTTCGCCAGGACGTGCAGCATTACCGCGAAGCCGGCATCCTGGGCGTAAACACAGAAAGCTGCAACGCCATCGCCACAACGTTTTTGAACCTTTATCTGCGAGCTCGGTTGTTGTGGAATCCGGACGAAAACGTCGACGAACTGCTGGCCGATTTCTACCAGAGGTTTTACGGACCCGCCGCTGCGCCAATGGGTGAATACTGGAACGCAATCTTCAAAGCCTGGGAAGAGACGATCGTCACCGAGCATGAATACTTTGTGGCGCCGGCAATTTACACGCCCGAAGTACTGATGGTTTTGCAGGAGAAGATGGCCGCAGCCGGGCAGATTGCCGCTGAGCTGCAGGGGCAGGAGCTGTCACGAAATGAGAAGCAATTTGTGGAGCGGATTCGCTTTACTGAGATGAGCCACGCCATAATCCAGGGATACTTGGCAATGGTCCGGGCGGCGGCGACGGAGTGTGACTACGAAACTGCCGTGTCACACGGTAAAAAGGCCCTGGCTGTCCGTGAACAGCTGACCGATATCAACGGCATTTTCACCACGTATCGCAACTACAAAGTAGAACAAAACGGCTACGCCTGGTGGCCCGGGGAAGTCAGGCAGTATCGTGAATTGCTGCCTTTCATTGACGGCAGGAAGGGCAGGCTGATCGCCAAACTGCCCGTCGAATGGGCATTCCGCCGTGACAGGCAGAACCATGGTGCCGATCAAGGCTTTGCCTCGGAACTGATGGACTTCAAATACTGGAAGGCCAACAGGAACCAGTTCACCCTCGACAGCCGCAAGGATTATCCCAACCAGTGGGAGATGCTTCGCGTCGATCTTTACGCGCAGGCACAGGGCATCCGCGATCCGGATCGGCAAAGTTACACCGGGGGGCTCTGGTACCGCACAGATATCGAACTCACCGCCAGCCAGACAGCAGGTTCACCGCACATCCGTTTTCCTGGTTTGTTCAACGAGTGCTGGCTGTACATTAACGGCCAGGAAGTGGCCCGACGCAAACAAGGCAAATTGTGGTGGTTGAATGACTATCGTTTCGAATGGGACGTGGATCTGGCGGAAAAGTTAAAACCCGGCAGGAACACAATCGCACTGCGATGCAACTGCGAACACCATTTCGGCGGCATGTTCCGCCGCCCCTTCATCTATCAACTAGCTGAAGAATAATGCGCCAGCTCGTCTTTCCCCATTTTCGTTGCGCCCACAGCAATTTTCAGGGTCACACAGAGGAAATATCCAACACATTTGCCGACTTTTAATCATTTGGAGGGTAGTCTCAGACGGAGATTTCCGAAGGGGGTTGTGGGTCATCGATCGGCTTGGAAACGCAGCACGTACAAATTTCGTGGCTGCTGCAAATCGGCAGGACAACTTCAGCGAGCAATATTTCAGCAGCCTGAGCAGCACGGGTCGTCGTTGGTGGTCCGGTGTCACACTGCTGCCACCATTTGAAATTTGATAGTGCGGTGAATAGCCCGTCCGGTACCAGCGGACTGGTGGGGTGGGTTTGTAACCGACCGATCCGGCAAGTTAGCAAAAACGGGTCGTTGAATAGCTGAATCTGACAATGGAAGCACAGGAGGGCAACTGAGAGCACAGAATCCACGCAGCAATCCAATCATCGTCTCTGTGTCGTCAGTCGGTGAGTTTGGGTAGTGCCAATTATTCCAGCTACCGTGCGTAATCACTGGTTCCGTCGTGCCTGGAACCCAGAACGTGCGTAAACTCTGCGCCACTGCGGGAGGATTCTCAGTGCGAAAAAACATAGTCGCGCAGAAACGCCGAGAGAGGTCCCAAGATTTCAGCTACCCTTCGCACGCGCCTGTGCAACTCGTTCGTACCAGATTTGTCGCAAAAATGTTTGAGTGAATCACTGACCACGAAACGGAGCAGATGCTGAACGAACTGCGGACCATGGGGTTGAAAGCTGGTCTCATCCGGAATTTTAAGCGAGCACGCCCGGAATAACGGCAATTTTCTGTGGCTTCCGGGGAACGCGGGCCGGAAACAGCGATGGCATCAAAACTACCGCAGCAACGATGAGTTGACATCCTCGACCGTAGCGCAACCCGAGGCAATCATGGCGTTTGTCAGCTCGTCACGCAGGATGTCAAGAACACGTTTGACCCCAGCTTCACCTCCCGCAGCGAGAGCCCATGCCTGCGGACGTCCGATCAGCACGGCTTTTGCGCCGAGGGCCAGGGCCTTCATGACGTCGCCACCACGACGAACGCCACCGTCCAGCAGAATCTCGATTCTGTTGTCGACCGCCTGTGCCACGTCGCTGAGAACATCAATCGATGCGGGCATGCCGTCAAGTCGCCGGCCACCGTGATTGGATACGACAATGCCGTTCAACCCCAGATCGACGGCCTGTCGCGCGGATTCAGGAGACAGGACTCCCTTCAGAAGAATTGGCAGGTCGGTCACGCCACGTAACCACCTGAAGAAGTCCACATTCAGGGAAAGTTCCCATGCGCTGTTACTGAACTCAATCAATTCCTCATGGCTGTTGTGATCTGTCAGGTGATTGAACCCGATATCACGCAGATGCTTCAGCAGCATGTTCTTTGGCACCGTAAATCGATTTCTCAGATCGGCATCCTTTCGTTCACCCAGATCAACGGTCACCACGATCGCTTCGAACCGGGCGGCTTCAGCCCGCGCGACGAGTTTTCTCGCGACATCAGGTTCGCGCGGGACGTAGAGCTGAAACCATTTTGGTCCGTTTGATGCCTGGGCGATTTCTTCAACGCTGTTTAATGCGCTCGAACTGGCGGTGCAGATTGTCCCTGCCTGCTCGGCGGCTCGCGCCGAACCAAGAACGCCGTGTGGGTGGAGCATTCGGAGAGCGGCTACGGGCGCCAGCAGAATGGGCATTGAAATCTTCCTGCCAAGGACCGTGGTCGACAGATCAGTCGTGTTCACTCCATGCAGCAGGGGAGGCAGAACCCGGATGCGGCGAAAGGCTTCCACATTATCCCGCAGAGTCACTTCGTCTTCCGAACCAGTCGTGACGTATTCAAAGCTTGCTCGCGGAAGCTTGGCTTCTGCCTGGCTAACAAAATCATTTACTGTTACCGGATGGTCGGACGATGGTGCAGAACCGGCGGGCCGGGTGGTGTTTGCGCTGTCAGCACGATCGTTTTCATCCACAACGGCAACCGGTGCTGCGGAAAACAGGCCGGCACCAAACGCCAGCAGTTGCGAAAAGATCCGGCGATTCATTCTGCAGTGCTTCCTCTGAAAGAAACGTAATACCGAGTCTGGCGCTGCAAGTCGGATTTGACGACAGGGCGAACCTCCGCGTGTGAGCCGATTCCACAGGCCACGGCTCAACGGCAGTCTTGCCTTACAGGCGAAACTCAGCTGAGAAATTTCAACGGACGAAACAGTATCAATCCTTTGTATCCCTGTGTCCATCTGTAAGAGAATTCTGTCAAATTTTCTCGGCGCCGTGATGGAATGGCGCAAGCGAATCTGTTCTCGTATTACCGTTTTGGGATTTGTTGTTTTCCCAAGCGGTCGCCCGAATTCAGATATCACGCTCCGAGTGATGAGCAGGCGGGCAGTCCGTGACCCAGTCCCGCAGCTTTGTTGGAGCCCAAAGACTGGAAGCCAGTTGTGAGTTCGTCTCTCGTTCGGATGACGATATCTTCTTATTGTTTCCGTATTCTGCGCCACTCGTCACGCGGAGCGTGGCGACTGCTTTGATTGCAGCCCAGGGTGGTGCAGGTTAACCAAGCAAACGTGGCGTTTTGTGTTTCGAAGAAGCCGTGCACGACGCAGCCTTGAAGGTCGATTGCAGGAACGCCACTTCTACCCCATGAGCCGATCAAATGCACCGGTTTCTCTGGCGTTTCGCGATTGTCACTGTTGTTGTTTTCGTGTTCCCACTGGTCTGGTTAATCAGACCAACAGTCAGCCGTATGTCGGCTGAAACAGACACGTCAGTCCATCCCGAACGGCGACTGGTCAACGATGACCCGCAGTCAGTGATCATCGTGGGGGCGGGAATTTCGGGGCTTTGTTCCGCACTCGAACTTGGACGCGCCGGCACCGAAGTGACCGTTTACGACATGTCGTCCGTATTTGGCGGGCATGCCGTTATGTCACAGGGTGGTCTTTGCATTGTCGATACGTCGGTGCACCAGCAGGCTGGTCTGCAGGACTCACCCGACCTCGCCTATCGGGACTTCATGAACTGGGGTGAGGATGCGAATGCCGAGTGGGTTCGATACTACGTCGACCATTCATATCAGGACATCTACGAGTGGCTGGTTCAGCTCGGCGTTCGCTTTGAGGGCGTGCTGCCGGCGCCAGGCAATACCGTCGATCGGTTTCATCAACCCGTCGGTCGAGGTATCGGTCTGGTGACGCCGATTTATCGCGAGTGCCTGAAACACAGGAACATTCACTTTGTCTGGAATCATCAGGCAACGAAGTTGCTAGTCGAGCACAGCCGGGTTGTTGGAGTCCAATTGCGCCGGATCCGTGACGACGTTACGAAAAATGTCCGCTCTGAATACGTGATTCTGGCGACGGGTGGATTTCAGAGTAATCTGGAAATGGTCCGCCAGTACTGGCCACAGAGTATGACCTTCCCCGAGCGAATCCTTGCCGGGTCCGGACGGAATTCGGTCGGTAATGGACACAATCTTGCTCAGCAGGCAGGTGGCCGTCTTGTAAACATGGATCACCAGTGGAATTACTTTACCGGCATCCCGGACCCGCGGCATCCGGACAGCAACCACGGACTGAGCGCGGCCAATATGCACGGAATCATCGTAAACCCGGATGGCAACAGATTTGCCAATCTTCACAACTGGGCCAAAGACGTCATGCCTCCGATGCTTGAGCAGGAACGAGCGACGGTGTGGTGGATTTTTGACGAATCAAGCAAGCCGGAATTCACCGTATCCGGTTCGGACTGGACTGATTTCAAGAAGGTCGATCGTCTCATTATCTGCAATCCTGATTTGGTCAGTCAGGCTGATTCTATTTCGGAGCTGGCTCGAATTGCCGGGCTGCCACCGCGAAATCTCGCTGCCACGATCCAGCGATACAATCACCTTGTTGAACAGGGATTGGACGTAGACTTCCATCGATTCGGACCTGACACGACGGAATACAACATTACCGCATCACCCAAAATTGAAACTCCTCCCTTTTATGCCATGCAGTCATGGCCGCTCACTCGAAAAAGCATGGGCGGAGTGGCCATTGATCGTCAATGCCGAGTGACCGACAAGCACGGTCAGCCGATTACCGGTCTGTATGCCGTTGGCGAATTGACCGGCTTGGCGGGTATTAACGGCAAGGCAGCTTTGGAGGGCACCTTCCTTGGTCCCTGTATCGTCACCGGACGCGCGGCGGCGTGGTCAATCCTTGGGCGGTCGCCGTCCAAAAAAAAACTGCCCATCGGGAATGCAGAGCGCTGCACGAGCTGCCATGACGTTGAACTGCTGACCGATAATCCTCGCGACGGATTTTGGCACTTTGAACAGGCTCATCGAGTGGCACTGGAGCGGGGACTGGACTGCCTTCAATGCCATGCGGAACTGGCTCCATACAGTGAGGAGAATCACCGAATGGACTCGCAGGCATTAACAAACACGTGTGTGCAGTGTCATGTCGCTCAGGAATGACAACCGGGGAGCAGATTTGTCAGTAGCGTCTGTCGCGCCACGACAAACCGGAGAAGTCATGAATGGAATCATAACAAAGTCAGATCCCGCAAATTTTCTCGAAGCTGTCCGACTGGACAGAACATCAGTTGTGTCGCGACGGGAACCCAGGACGGGTTTCCGCGGAGCCGAAGTCGATATTGGACCGTGTGGGAATATCGCCGGTGGCGTGGTTGGACTGTGTCAAACGAAATCAAAGGTTAGCACAGTTCGGATGTGGGTCATGTGTCGTCGCTGAATCTCAGTTTCAGCAGTTCCGTAGTTGCATCATCTGTGCTGAGCCACATCCAGCCAACGAAGGCTTGTTGACCTGTCCCGCAAGAGGCATCGGTTCGACTGACCGTCGGAGCCATCTCCGATACAGGCGGCGATAATCGCAAGGCATGAAGTTGACTATGGTTCCTGCCGGTTATCTGCGTTTGTCCGACTGGTCGAGTCGGGTGAACCGCCGAGGTCTGTTCCAGGTTATTTTGGACGTGGGACATTGGTTACGTCTGGAAAACCGCAGCAGAACGATCTCCGGCACATACTGAACTCTACATCGCCTCTTGCCCGCGAAATCGTCGTGGTGAGGTGTGTAAGGTCCAGATACTCGACCCTTCAGCGATCGGGACAATTGATGAGATGACTCCGGTGGTCTGCCGGTTCAGGTACCGATCGTCTGTTTTTTCAGAGTGTTCCGGTTCGATCACCGGGGCCACCAGCTGTGACGGACTTCGAGATTCCTCAAAGAGTCCGTTACGGTGTCCGCTGAATGTTTTACCTGGCAGACACAGTCACCGACGAAAATAATGTGAGCTTATTCAAAGACAAGTGTGCCGAATTCTTCGAATTCATGAAAACTGGGCCCCACTCGGGCCCAGTCCCACTGTGTCACGGCTGCCTCGTCGTAATCGATGCGATACACATTGGCACGCCACTTCGTGCCGGATTTCGGAGGCACGTTGTTCAAAGGGTCCAGCAGCGCGTATGGAATGAAGACTTCCGCCGTCCAGCCCTTAATCCGTGCGCCGGACTTTGCTGGTCCGCCCCTGATACAGACCTTCGTCCTGGTTCTGCGGCTGCCTTCGTAACGCCAGGGTCGCCATCCCATAAACTTGCCGCCGAAGTTGGGGATCAAAATCGGTAACTCTTTATTAAACGGTGAAATCTCGTACTCGAAATAGACCGGATATGACTCATCAGTCCAAAGAAACACTTCAAACACATCTTCGGTCCAAAGATTATCAAAGTCATTTGTCAGCGTTGCGGTCAGCTGAGAATCCGTCCCGTCGAACACGAAATAGATGCCGGTTTCAGAATACAGCGTCTTGAAGCGAGTGGTGTACGTATGTCCGGCATTTGCTCTTTTTTTCAGTTCAATCCATTCCGCCGGATTCCAGGCTTCGGCACTTCCATCGCCGGTCAGCTCAAAATCCTGCGTGGTCCTGACTGTGATTTGCGGAATGCTGACGCAGCTGCCATCCGATTTCGTTATTTGTTTCCCTGCCAGCAACAGTGTGGACCAGAAGATCACGCTGCCGCCCAGTACGGATTTAAGTTGAAATGGCATGCTGAATCGCATCGAGTTCGGTCCTGTGCCGGTCAGCGTGGGGATGAAGACAGACACGTTCGTCGTCCTGCCGTTTGTTGTGAAAGTCGCTGTGGTGTTTTCCGGTATACCGGTGGTGATTTTGCCGCGTTTGATCACACCTCAGATTGTTTGGCGTGCAGTTCGCACCGGATTGTCGACAAGTCCTTTCATGACCCGGGCATTCGTGATTACAGAGTCGGTCAATGTTTCCGGACGACTGTTGTGCAGGTAGGTCAGCCGATTGTGGTCAATACCCAGCTGGTGCAGCACGGTGGCGTGGAGGTCGGCAACACTGACTCGATCTTCGATGGATCGGTAACCAATTTCGTCCGTCGCACCATGGACATGTCCGGATTTGAAGCCGCCACCGGACACGATGAGGCTGAAAGCGTTACGGTTGTGATCGCGGCCTTTGCCGTTCTGTGACACGGGAAGCCGACCGAATTCGCCTGTCCAGATTACGATTGTCGAATCCAGCAGACCTCGCTGTTTGAGGTCGTGGATCAGGGCCGCGGAACCCTGATCGCAGCGGGCGCAGATCTTTTCGTTTTGAGTCTTCACATCACTGTGCGAATCCCAGGGCTGACTGCCTGGTTTGACGGGCGGAAAGATCTGGACGAAGCGGACACCCGACTCAATGAGCCGTCGAGCCATCAGGCAGCGCGTTCCATATCCGGCAGTCAGTTCGTTGTCCAGACCGTACATTTTTCGGGTGGCAACAGTCTCGCTTGATATGTCCAGTGTTTCTGAAGCTGCAAGCTGCATCCGTGCCGCCAGTTCGTAGTTTTGAATGCGCGCCTCCAGCGCCGACTCGTAAGAAAACTGTCGCTGATGTCGGTGGTTCAGCTTTGCCAGCAGTTCCAGATTGTCTGTTTGGATCTCTGTTGGGACCGGTCGTGATGGGTTCAGATTCAGCACAGGAGTCCCGCGTGTGCTGACTTCTGTGCCGCGATAAACAGCTGGCATGAACCCGTTTTGCCAAAGCAGCGTGCCGCTGGTGTTGTAGCCGTCCGGATCGCGCAGAACGATGTACGCCGGTAGATTTTGATTCTCGGTTCCCAGTGCGTAGCTGACCCACGAACCAAGTGCCGGCCGACCCTGGAAGATCTTCCCCGTATTTATCGACAGGAGCGATTCGGTGTGATTGTTGTGGTAGTTCCATGCTGATCGAATCAGACAGACATCGTCAGCGACCGAGCCGATGTGCGGCAGAATTTCGGCCATCTCCATTCCACATTCACCGTACCGCTGAAATCTCAAGGGGCTGCCCAGAAGTCGGTTGCCTTCACTGCCGGGCTGGAACATCTCGACTTTTTCGCTGTGGATCTTCCCGCTGAATCTCGTGAGGTCCGGTTTCGGATCGAACAGGTCCATCTGCCCCGGACCGCCGTTCTGCATCATGAAAACCACAGATTTCGCTCGTGCCGGAAACAGTCGGTGCGCGTTGCCCGTGTTTTCTGAGCCTTCTGCGTGACTGCTCTCATTCAACACGGCCAGGGCCAGTGCACCGAACCCAAGAGCGCTGGTTTCCAGCATTTGACGGCGATTCAGGTCATTGGACATACAAAAACTCACTGGTATTGAGCAGCATGTGGCACAGCTGAACAAGTGCCTGATGCTCAGGCTGCTGTTCGATTTTCGAATAGTTCCGTGTATGACGTTCCAGTAACTCCAGGCACAGTCTGGTTTCCTCTTCGTCCGGAAGTCGCCCAAGCACGATGTGCCAGACTTTCCGCACTCGATCATTCGCGGTTTCTCCGGCAGCTTCGCTGGTGACGCGGCTTGCAAGAACCTCCGACTGTTCCAGCATGAAGTCGTCGTTCAGCAGGGCCAATGATTGTGTCACAACAGCAGTCGGCTCTCTGATGGCGCAATTTCGAGCGACGATTGGCTGGTCAAATACACGCATAAACGTAAGGTGATAATTTCGACGAGCGAGGATGTAGACACTGCGGCGCCAAGGCGTCGTACCGGCCGGCAGGGCGTCAGACTTCAGGACGACCATGCCGTCTGGTCGTGCTTGCAGCGGGATTGGCGGCCCGCCGAGTTGACGATCGAGTTTGCCGCTGACAGTCAGGATCGCGTCGCGCAGCTGCTCGGAATCGAGCTGTCTGAGGTTCATTCGCCAAAGCAGGCGGTTTTCCGGATCGACACCGGATGCTTCACCGTGCGAACTCTGTCGGTATGTGGTCGACAATACCATCAGCCGAATCAGAGGTTTGAGACGCCAGCCAGATTCGATGAACCGAAGTGTCAGCCAGTCCAGCAATTTCGGATGCGATGGTATGGCTCCGGAAACACCAAAGTTGTTACTCGTTTCCACGATACCTTGACCAAACAACTGTTGCCAGACACGATTAACGAACACGCGTGCCACGTGGTTTCCGGCCAGCGAACCAGGATCGGTCACGGATCGTGCCAGAGCAAGGCGTCGGCCGCTGAGACCAGCAGGTGAATGGGTCGTGAGTGCGACAAATTCGGAATCGGGTGCCAGAATCTCTGGCAGCTCCGGATTCACTTCAAGTCCCGGTCGCAGGTAGTTTCCGCGTCGCAGCACGTGCGTGGTCGTCGGGGCCATCGACTCGGTCGCAATTGCAATCTGCTCATAGGACGGGCGACCTGACTCAAGCTGGTTGATTTTTTCGGCGAATTTTTCCTGTTCCTGCTGCTCGTGGGTGGAGAGCGCCGCGTCAATCTCTTCCTCACTGATCGTGAGTTGGGACTGATACTTGTCTACAAGCTGCTTCTGCTGTTCGTCGCGTTTTGCTGCGATTGTCGTGACGGCTACACGTGCCGCCCCGCGGCTGGATTCCGGAATGGTGGCAAGCCGGACTTCCAGCAGTCTCGTACGGTGCTTCTTCCGAATCTGTTCGCGCCGCTGTTCCAGTGTTTTAATTTCGGCATCCAGCTCGCCGTTGCGATGGTCAATCGTTTTCCGCTCAGCATCCGACACATCCGGCCGGGTCCGAGCGTCCGATGTGACCCAGTTGCGCACGTTGAACACCGGAGCAAACACAGATTCGAATCGGTAGTAATCAAGCTGTGAAAGAGCTTCGTACTTGTGATCGTGGCATTTCGCACACTCCAGCGTAACGGCAAACAGTGTGCTGGCCACGTTTTCAGAGACTCGCTGCAAAACGTGGTGTCGGATGTCGGGCGTATTCAGGACGTTCTGGTCCGTGTCGTCATTCGCGCTCAGTAGAAATGTTGTGGCCGTCAGCGAATCGAGCACCGGCTGAGTGAAGGTGTCAGATTCGCGCCAGTCAAACAGTTCGTCACCGGCGAGTTGTTCGACCAGGAAACGATCGAACGGTTTGTCCTCGTTGAATGCTCGGATTACGTAGTCTCGGTATCGCCATTTGCCTGGCAACTGACTGATGCTTGAGGCATCGGGGTCGCTGCCGTTTACGTCGACGAATCCAGCGACGTCCAGCCAGTATCGCCCCCAGCGCTCGCCGAAGTGTCTCGATTGCAGCAACTGGTCGACAAGTCGTTCCCAGCGTCCTGGTTCCGTGTCGTGCAGAAAAGCGTTGATTTCTGACGGAGATGGCGGTAGTCCATTCAAATCGAAGTAGATACGACGAACCCACTGCTCAGGTGCAGCGTCAGGAGAAAAGACGAGTCCTTCGTCCTCGAGTCTCGCGAGAATGAAGCTGTCAATCTCGTTTCGCACAGCGTCGGCATCCATAACCTCGGGTGGCTTCTGCTCAGTGGGCATTAGCCACGCCCAGTGCCGGCGATCTTCGGCTGTGACTCTGCGTGTGGGTCTCGCGACAACGACTTTTTCTTCGGACGCGGCGTCCGCCACAATCCAGCGCCGAATCAGGTCTGTTTCTGTGGACGACAACTGTGGCGAATCGTCCGGTGGCATCGTTCCCGCGTCCACCATCGAGAATAATTCACTATGTTCCGGATGACCGCGAACGATGACCGGGCCCGCGTTACCTCCCCGCAGCATCGAAGAAACACTTCGCAGGTCAAGTCCTGCTTCACGGGTGTCGGCCCCGTGACAATCGAAACAGTACGTGGCAAGAATCGGCTGAATATCCCGTTCGAAAAGCGGCAGTGCATCGAAGGTCATCTTCAGTGAATACTTGGTGCTGAGGTGTCTGCCCAGTTTTAACCGTTCCTGAGTCGTCAGCGGCCGGCGGTAAATGAGAACCTCTGCGATGTCTCCGTTGAACCAGATCTCGGGATTGTCCTGCAGTCCGAAATGCTGTCCAATCGCGAGCGTGATGTGTTTGCGGAAGCCCAGAAAATGAGTGCCGTTGAATGCTGCCTGCTGTTCAGCCCGGCCATCCACATGAATCTCAAACAGTTGCTCACCGTTGTAGACCAGTTCAAGTAAATGTGGCTGATCGTCCCAGGTGGTGCTGAGCGCTTCACCTTCGTCACCGTGATGAATGCCCAGGCGTGGTATGTAACGACTCTGCTGAAATCCAACCCAGAATCCGCGCCGTTTCTCGGGCTGTGCAGTTGCTGTTATCTGTGAATTCAGATCAATCAGCCGCTGAGATGCAGGTCCACCGCGTGGAGCCTGAAACACAATTGCGATGTGAAACGTTTGGTCGCCGATCGACAATCCGGCAACACCATCACAATCCAGCAGTGCGGATCCGCGAAACCGAACGGATGGTCGGCCTCCAACCCCGGAACCAACCCACTGCGGCCGCCGCGAGGGGTCGTTCTGAGTCAGGTCATTCTTCAGCCCGCTGAGGTCTGACCAGACAGATATCCACCGTGATGGTTCATCAGATTGTTGCGCTGCGTCGAACCTGCTGTCACAGCTGGCTGCATCCAGCCACAGGATCAGTCCGTCTCGCGGTACATTGGCACAATCCGCATCAGGTGACCCGCAGATCGAGATCAGCAGTCCGGAGACTGCCGTCAACCCAGCGGACAGCATTGTCTGCTGCGGGTGTTGATGCCGCGTTGCCAACGTATGCTCTACAGGCTCGAAGTTCATTGCGTTACTGTTCCTGTTACGAGCGACTTACAACTATTGCAGGAGTCCTCTCACCGATTCCAGGGAAACGATAACGTCGGCTGATTCACGTAGCGGTTCATCCGAATTGACAGACGGGCTCCTGCTCCGGCGTTCAAACGCACGGCAAACTGCGAATCTCCCACTGTGACCCGCTCGCCGTCGACCGTAACGCTTACGGTATCGTGTTCAGCATAGGCGCCGGTTTGGACGATTAGTTTGCGGCTGGTCACGGGATTCGTGTTGATCAGCACCAACGTGATTCCCTCCGGTTCGACCCGCTCCACCAAAGCCCCGACGCCGCGGGGCAAGCCTGGCCGCCTGGCCTCCAGGTCGAAGTAACGCACCTGCGCGTGCAGGACGTTGCCACCGCTGCCCGGATCGTTCGCCCCGAGCATGAGGTTGATGAGACTAGTCACCGACGTGACCACCGGCATGTCCGACGAGCCGCGCATATCCGCTGTGTTGGAGTCGGTGCGTACCCTGTTGACTTGTCGTCGAATCACGGAGAAGTCGTTGGTGATCGCTTCCATGGGAAACCCGGGGGCTTCTCCGCGGGAATACCGCACCCAGGGTTCATCAGCGACGCGTGGCACATCGGAGTCTTTTAGTGTCCACGTGTAGATGTCCGTCAGTTCCGGGAGGGACCAGAAATTGACGTTGCCACCGGCGCGAATTGTGTTGTCGACATATCCGTACCAGCCATCGTCGCCGTACTTGTGCGGGACCATTACCTTGCCGTCAATGACCTTTTTTGCGTCATACATATTGTCGATCTGCGTCCGCAGCGTGTTGATGTACTTGTGGTCGCCCGTCAGGAGGAACGCAATCCCGAAACCGACACGCGCACCTCGCATCACATAGTTGTTGCCTGGGTTGTCCGTGCCGTCTTCCGACTTCGGCCGGAAGTTCCAACCGTACACGCCGCCCCACCACTTACCATCCCACTCCCCACCGATCGAGCCGTCGAGGCCGATGTTGCTGGGGAGGTTGCCGCCGTTACGCGCGGCGCGCTCGACCCACGCATCGACGTATTCTAGAATCCAGTCACGGTATTTTTTCTCCCCTGTCAGCATGTGAGCTGTCAGGGCGAGATTTGTCGTCAACAGATTTTGCGGATGGTCTCCCCGCAAACTGACCGTGTATCCCATTCGCGTCCACCGTTCCGTGCGTGGAGGCTGGCCGGGACGCGGGTCGTGACGCGGACGGGGGTTACCGCCCCACTCATACTCCTTCGCCCGAGTCAACAATGGTCCGCGACTTCCGTTAAAGAGACTGCGGATGAGTTTTTTCTCCGAGTCGTAGTTCGGAGCTTCGGGAGAGGCATTCATGTAGAAGCCGGCAAACCGACGGGCGCGAATCAGATATTGCGGATCGTCCGGAAAGGCGAGCCCATGCCAATACCAGGGAACCATCGCTTCGCCCGTGTGTTCCCAGTCGAGCTGCGGGCAAAACTCCTGGTACATCATGCCGTCCCGTGCGGCCGCAACGAGAGGCTCGCGCGCTTCGGTGTACTGGTCGAGGTGTCCTTCCCAGATTTTGTTGTGCAGCGCCAGGATCTCCGGTGGACCGCCGAGGACATATATGATCGGCAGGTCGCGGTATGTCTCCGTGATGTCGTCGGCACCATCCATCGCACCCCAGTTCGGTGTAACCCGACACCAGCCTCGGCCGTCGACGTATTTGTCTGCGGCTACGAACGCGGCTTCGACATTGGAATCAAGCAGCGCCCACTGGGCGAACGCCCAGTCGGGGGGGGCCATTGGAGTGTTGATATCGATCACGGGTCCTGAGAAGGCCGACTTTGCGGTCAGGAGGCAGACGGCCAGACAGGTACTTCGCATCCAGTCAGATGTTCTTTTGACCATCTTTTTTCCCCTGTTTGCCGGTGGTCCAGATGGAAACCACTAATCGCGCCGGAGTCCCGTGCGAAGTAAGATCCAGAATACATCCACCAGCGCCGGATGAAATGCCGTATCCCACTGTTAAACAGTCATGGATTGCAGCTGTGGTCCGATTGCGAGGCTGCAGTCTGTCGATTCTGAGTACCAACCACAATCGGGGATTTCATCGAGAGGTAAATTTAGTCGTCTTCGCGGCGACTTCATGCAGATGTCCCTGGTGCCTAGTACATGATAGACAGGGCTGAATCAGCCGTTGATGTCCCTGAAGTCCGGTGTTTGGCTCTTCGGTTGTATTTCTCACCATCGAGTCAAACGGGGACTGGCTCATTGTCTGGAATGCTGTCCACCATGGCATATCATATCGAGCCAATGTGGCTGTCACCATTTGACGGTGTCGCACGGTGTTATCCGGAAATGGAACAGCCACCGATCAGATTTTCGCCGCAAGCTCCTGCCAGGTTAGCACTTTTCCTCGGAGCCAGTCCGATTTCCTCTAACCGCCATGCGGAATGTGGGTTAGGCATCGGGAAAGTGTGGTGATGGTACCAGTTCGCTGAAAGGTGCGAATTGCGAATCCACCGACAGGACACACACGATGTCGAACCTAATCAAGCGCCGAATGGAAGGACGCAAAATTCGGGCAGTGCTAAGCCATTCACGGTCCACTCGGGTCGGCCCATTCGTGTGGGACATTTAACGGCGGCCAATTCGGTAAGGATCCGGACTGATATGTAATGACTGCCCAGTGACCATCTCGCTGATCAGTTTGCCGGTTGCCGCCCCCATGCTCAGACCGAGCATATTGTGGCCGGCTGCCACCCACACGTTTTGGAAAACCGGCGTGCGATCGATGTACGGCAGTCCGTCCCAGGTCATTGGCCGCCAGCCGTACCATTCCTCGTTCACGGGTTCCGCCGTTGGTTCCACAAGATACTTGGCCGCTCCTTTGCGAAGATACTGCAGTCGCTCGGGACTGAGCTCAGTGTTGTAGCCTGCAAACTCCATCGTGCTGCCGATGCGATATCCGGTGTCGAAGGGCGTGATCCCCACGTGAACCTCCTGCAGCAGCAGTGGATATCTTGGACAAACCTCCGGACGGGCCATGGTGATGGAGTAGCCCTTACCAGGCTGGATCGGTATCCGGCAGCCCAGCACGCGGTTCAGCAGCGGAGTTAACGGTCCGGTGGCCACTACGAATTCATCGGCTGCAATTTCGCGATCAGGAGTTCGGACGTGAGTGATATTCTGCCGGGAGCCCACAAACTCCTGCATTTCCGTCTGTCCAAGGATTTCTACACCCGTATCAACGAGCTTTCGACTCAATTCGGACATGAGCTTGTCCGGCCGCAGGTGCGCGTCAATGCGATAGTGCCACGCCCCTGCCATTCCAGCCCGCAAGGCCGGTTCAAGTTTCACAAGTTCATCGCCCTGAATCGGTTCCGCCGAAACACCAAACTCGTTCGTCAACAGACGGTCTGTTTCTGCGTAGCGATCGAACCCCTTTTGATCTCGAAAGACAAACATCAACCCATCAGTTTTCCATTCGACTTCGACATTTTCATCTTTGATGAATTCCTGGTACAGCCGCCGTGATGATTCCAGGATTGCATGCCGTCCCCGACCCGCGTCGATCATGTCACGGTGATTGCACCGCATGGCAAATTTGAAGAGCCATGCCCACATCGATGGAGAGAGCCGAGGTCGAATTCGCAGCGCTGAATTCCGACTGATCATACCCTTCAGCCCACGGCGTAACTGTGCTGGTGATGTCAGCGGCAACACGTGACTCGGTGAAACATAACCACAGTTACCGTGCGAACACCCGGCACCGAATTCGTTGCGATCGATGATGGTGACTCGACGTCCGGCCTTGCGCAGGAACCACGCACAAAAGGCGCCGATCACGCCGCCACCAATAATGAGCGTGTGTCTGTTCGATGAACTCATAAATTAATCCTCGTTGGAAAACGATGACAACGGATGTTGTTTTGTTCCGGCACCGGGCTCGTTAGGGCAGCAATTCGTCTGATTTCCGTCAGTGTTCGGTTTCTGTCAGGCCGGCTCCTGAGTTCGAGGCCAGATAACAGCAACTGTTTCGCCGACGACACAAGTGGTCACTGAACCGATCACCGCGAGCCAGGGCCAAGCGACCTTCCAGCCCAGGTCTGGTGCCTTGAACTGTACAAACAGCAGGATTGCCAGACCGGCAATGGCCCCCGTTAGTGCGGCAGTCTGACCGGCTCGACGCGAAAGCACACCCAGAGAGAAAACACCCAGCAGGATCCCTGCCGAGAATCCGGCGATGGTTAGTGCATTATGTATGACTGTTTCTTCCAGTGTGATGGCCCAGATCCCAATGCTGATCTGCACAACACCAAACACCACTGTCAGCCATCGTGACAATCTCAACTGAGATTCCGGGACTGGTGGAGTACGGCACCGCGGCAGATAAAAGTCGTTCAGCAGGACTGAGGCAGAAGCATTCAGTGAACTTGACAGTGTTGACATGGCGGCTGAAAGGATTGCCGCCAGCATCAGACCGATCAGTCCGGTGTTTTGCGGAAAACTGTGCACGATAAAGTGAGCGAAGACCTGGTCTGCTTCTGCTGGAGGAACGTTGCCTTCCAGAGAATAGAAGCAGGCCAGTTCGACACCGATGAACAGGAACAATGCGAATTGAAACAGGACAACAAAGGAACTCAGGAAGATGGCTCGCCCGGCGTCGCGCCTGCTCCGAGCACTCAGATACCGTTGCACCATCATGTGGTCGGTCCCGTGTGTACCGATCGTTAATACGGCTCCGCCGATGATTCCCGCCCAGATGTTGTAGGGATCAGAAATCGAAAAACCGACTTCAAACAGCTGTGACTTACCGGATGATTCGGCGAAAACCCACAGCTGACTCCAGCCGCCCGGTATGTTGCTGGCAATGATCAGGACTGCAGCGGCTCCACCAAGTATGTAAATTACGAACTGAACACAGTCATTCCAGACGACGGAACGCAGTCCGCCAAAGACCGTGTAGACGATGGTCACGACGCCCATGGCGATGACGCTTGCTGCGAACGGCCAGCCCAGCAGTGTGTGTACAACCAACCCTGCGAGAAACAGTCGCAACCCGTCGCCAAAGTTTCTGGTGACCAGAAACAATAGTGACGCCATCGATTTCGTGGCACCACCGAACCGCTGATCCAGAACCTGATAGGCGGTGAACAGTTTGCCCTGGAAGTAAAGCGGGAGGAAGACACGAACTACGACGGCTCTCCCCAGAACGAAACCCAATGCGATCTGCAGCCATCGCATTCCGACTTCGCCGTAGCCGGCACCGGGAATGCTAAGAACGGTAGCGGTGCTGGTCTCGGTGGCAACGATTGAACCCAGAATTGCCCACCACGGTAACGACCGATCGCCAAGAAAATAGGATTCCACATCCGGGTTTTTGCGACCGGACCAGATACCGACGACGATTGCGGCCAGCAGCAGCGAAGACAGAACAACAACATCGATAATGCCAGGGTCTGCACTCACTCTCAGCTGCCTCAGGCCAGATGAACGCTCCCGTAACAAAAATTCGTTGCTTCCAGTTGTAATAACTTGGTCGCCACGCGGAAACTATAAGATGTCCTGTTTTGCAGCATGTGACCGGTCATTGGCAGAATGGAGCAGCAACAGTGAGAACTGCACTGGACAAACGGATGAATCTTGCAGCACTGCTTCGCAGGATGTGGGCTGCAGTGCTCAACCGGCTGGTTCCGAAGCAGTAACCTGGCCGCTCGGACAATTTATCTGCCAGCGGTCGGAAGATTAGACCTTCGTTGATATTGAATTGACGTGACATCTCATATGGCTGCTCGCACCACGAGTATTCTGACGACAGAGGCGGTCAATCCCGCTTCTGCTCAGATTGATACACTTTCATCGCATGACATTGTGCGGCTGATGAATGCGGAGGATGCTACAATTCCCGCCGCCGTTGCAGCAGAGACCGAGTCAATAGCCAGGGCGATTGAAGTCATCACAGATCGTCTTCGTCACCAGGGGCGATTAATTTACGTCGGCGCAGGCACGTCGGGGAGATTGGGTGTGCTCGACGCGTCGGAGTGTCCTCCTACATTCAGCACTTCGCCCGAGATGGTCGTTGCATTGATTGCCGGCGGTGATTCGGCACTGCGAAAATCCGCCGAGACGGTTGAGGATCACCCTGAGACTGGCGCTGAAGATCTGCGCAAAACAGTGCTGACAGCCAGCGACGTCGTGGTCGGTATCGCCACGAGTGGCCGTACTCCCTACGTGATCGGGGCACTCCGGTACGCGCACCAGGTTGGAGCGTTCACGATCGGACTGGCCTGTAACAAGGGGGCGGTGCTGTCACAAACAGCCGATCTGATGATCACGCCTGTCGTAGGTCCGGAGATTATCGGTGGATCCACGCGACTCAAGGCGGGTACGGCAACCAAAATGATTCTGAACATGCTCACCACCGGAACGATGGTGCAGCTGGGAAAGACCTATGGCAATCTGATGGTCGACCTGCGAGCCACCAATACGAAGCTCTTAGACCGTAGCCGTCGGTTGATGCGGTCTTTAACGGGACTGTCGGAAGCCCAGGCCGAGGCAGCACTCCTCAGGTGCGATGGTGAACTCAAAACCGCCGTGGTGATGGTCCAGCGGGGTGTCAGTGCAGACACTGCCCGAGACATCCTGAAGGATTGCGATCATCAACTCCAGCGAGCACTGAAACAAGCGGTGGATGGTGCGTCGTCATGACCGGCGTCCATCAGGATCTGGTGATTGGGGTCGATGCAGGCGGTACAAAGACGACCGCGTGGATCGGCGAAGCTGGCGGCGGGTCCACGGGTCCGCCAGTTGGGATGGGGCATGCAGGTGCCGCGAATCCGGGGGATGTGGGATTCGAAGGATCGTTCCGAGAGATTTCCGCTGCGATCAGGGAAGCATTGGTGGATGCGGGGGTAGCCATTTTACCGGTGGACGTTCTTTGTCTGTGTGTTGCTGGCGCAGGGCGCCCGAATGACCAGCAACGATTGCGTCAGTGGGCGCTGTCTCACCGTATTGCCCGCACAGTAACAGTCACCGGAGACGCGGAACCAATTCTTGCGGCTGCCTCGCCCGACAACGTAGGGATTGTTCTGATCAGTGGCACCGGTTCACTGGCATGGGCACGCACCCCCGACGGTCGAGCGGGACGTGTTGGCGGTTGGGGACGTGTGTTTGGTGACGACGGCAGCGGATACTCGATTGCAACAGCGGGGCTGCGTGCTGCGGCCCGCGCCGCAGACGGTCGTGGCGAGCAAACACAGCTTCTGAATGCGATGATGGAGCAGCTCGGTGCGTCGACGCCATTCGAATTGATTGAATGGACGTACACTGCTGCAGGGTCACCAGAACGAATTGCCGCCTGCGCGAAAGTAGTTTTTGAAACCGCACAAAATGATCTGGTCGCTCAAATGATCCTCGACCAGGCGAGCACCGATCTTGCCGAGATGGTGACAATACTGTCACAGAAGTTAAATCTGCAATTGACCGCATCTGTACTTGCACTTGCCGGGGGGACGCTGATGAACCAGGCAGGATTTCGGTCGGACGTCATCAGTCGAATTGGAGTGAGTCCGGATTGTACTGTGGAGGTGCCTTGTCCTGCTGCGGGCGCTCTGCTCCTGGCCAGGCAAGTGGCAAATCAATGACTCACTCGGCCACAGGATGGCACCAGATCGAGTGTCCGGACAATCTGGGGTCGGTGTCAATGGAATTGCATTTCTTAGGTTCCTGTCAAGGTCTGCAGTTTCTGACATCAGGTTAGTTACGCAGCGAGGTTCGTCAGTCGTTTGATGGGTGTCCGGATTTTGATGATGTATGGACTCGATGGCCCTGCGCCAACGGCCCTTCGATCAGTATCGGAAGCCGGTATTTTTTGGGGAACGACGATCAACAGGTTCGGACATTCGGGACGTCCATTCCCGGATTCGTTTCGGCAGCATCCATGCAGCCACCGGGGCTCTCCTGTGTAAAGGGTGGTCGAGAATAATCCGCGTCCTGCTGTGACGGATTCACGTCACGACGAATACCGGACACAACACAGCCCTTTACATAATGGCCAGACAAATTCCCCATAATTCTCAATCAGACTTCGGAGACTGAAGGCAAATTCGAGGGAGGATTAAATGACAGGTGATTTGACAAACCGGCAGTTAATTCCTGACAATGCAGTCTGCGGACGAAGTGCAGTTGTGGTTTTTTTGGTTGACTCGTTTCGACAGAGACTAATGCAGTGTTGTGACGGGTTTTTTGGCCGTGACGTGAATCTGTGCTCACTCCGGTGAAACTGGTCAACGGGGATTGATGATTGCAGGTCACTTTGGGCTGTTGGTTGTCGTCTTGTGATAGTAGTGTTCAACTCCCTATATCTGGAAGGACATAGAACAATGAGACAGCGCAGACGAGTTGGCTTCACGCTGATCGAACTTTTGGTAGTCATCGCGATCATCGCGATTCTGATTTCTTTGCTTTTGCCCGCGGTACAACAGGCGCGGGAGGCTGCGAGGCGGACTCAGTGCAGGAACAATCTGAAACAGATTGGCATTGCGCTGCACAACTACCACGATAACTACAACACGTTCCCTCCAGGCTATACGGCCAAGATTCCGAACAACAAAACTTCGTCTGAGCGAAGTATGTTTACGTGGGGAACGGCCATTCTGCCATTTATGGATCAAAACAATATTGCTGAGAGACTTGATTCAGGAAATGCCGTGCCACTGGATCAGCGCCTCGGTGATCCTAGAATCATTGAAGCACTCCAGACGCCGATTCCAACTTGGCGTTGTCCAAGTGACACCGGTCCGACGCTCAACGACTTCAACGACCAACACTCAGGTTATACAGCAGGGGCCGGGCACTATTGTCGTCAAATCTGGGACGGGTCCACTGTGTATGAGATTGCCACTTCAAATTACGTTATGTGTATGGGCGTAGGCGACAGCACGACGCCGGCAGTGTTCCCATCACAGTATGGGCCTCCACTGGGCGTCGCGTGGCAGAATTCCAGCGTTCGAATTCGCGACATCACGGATGGAACCTCGAACACCTTTCATGTTGGTGAGCGAGCGTACGAGTTTGGCCGAGACGTTTTTTCGGGCGCGGGTACCATTACTGCCATCAGTGCAGACGTTCTCCAGAGTCAGCCAGGTGGCTTGTCTGCCAGCAGCAGCTGGAATGTCAAAGCGGCAGGGACCAACGTTCTGTCACTGACGTACCATGGCCCGAATGATGCCTACGTTAATCCCTCGCATACACCGCGTGCGTTCAGCAGTGCCCACACTGGCGGACTATTTTTCCTCTTCTGTGATGGGTCAGTGAACTGGATCAGTGAAAATATTGACTTCAGTTTTGTGTCGACCGGAGCCCCAGGTTATCCCGACAGCGTTACCAACAGCGTGTATGACCGGCTGGGTGCTCGCAACGACGGCAAGCTGCTCGGTACCACGACCTTCGAGTAAGGAATGAGGGGTCGATGTTGCGTAGCTGAGTGTGATTTGTGGGTGTATCGCGGCGCTGGTTTGTCGTGATACACCCCTTGTTTCATTTGGGTCGCGGTTTAAATTGACTGATCGAGAGTGTTTCGGCCTTACACTTGAGGATTAGCGCTCTGCTGTTCGGACGCTGGCAGGGCCATCATCTGGTGTGGGTCTCATTGGGTGACAGTTCAGTCAGGGTAAACGCAGCCGGACACAGTTCTGCTGGATCAGTGGTGGAAGAATTTCCGGATAGAAATGCTCTCCCCAGACGAGTACTGAATGGGTGTCGCTCCGGGTCATGGGTGGTTTCGCCGAATGCGGTCAGTCGCACCGTCGGGATACGTTCCGGTATTGCGGACGGCAGAGCCCTGCCACTAAGCAGGTTCTGATGTCGGTCAGCTGTTGAAATCAGTCGTATTCCGTGAATCACTGAGGAATATCATGATTGCTGAAAACAAAATGGTATGGGGACGGAGGTTTGTGGTGTGTGTTCTCTCGCTCGTCATGCTTGGTTGTGATGGACGCAAGGTCCCGGAATTGGGGTACGTGTCGGGAGCTGTCACGATGGACGGTAAACCGCTGGATGGTGTTACCGTCAACTTCCATCCCTTTTCCAAGGGAAAAGGTCAAGGCCGAGTTGCTGTCGGCAAAACCGACAGCGAAGGGAAATATGTACTCACTTATTTGGAAGGCATAGAAGGTACCAAGTTGGGGCCAAATAAGGTCTCAATCATGACATTTTGGCCGGACGGTGAACCGGGTGAAGGGGAGTTTGAAACAATCCCTGTGAGATATTACGGCAGGGACACTACCCTGGAGGAGACGGTCGTTGAGGGGAACAATACGTTTGACTTCAAACTGACGTCTCAGTGATTTCGAGACAGTGCGGTGCCCTGATCAGCTGACATCCTCCAGGTGCGGGGTGCACCGGCGTTTGCTGGAATGGTGTCGTCTGGCTTCAGAGTTTGGGATTTTCGGTACTCGCAGCCCAAGCCGGTGTTTTCTATTCTTGTCCGCTGTGCCGGACGCTGAGACAACAGTGATTTTCAACTGAGTCGAGCGCGACCGCGCCGGAGGTAAACGAATTGCTGCCCAATAGGCGCGAGGCAGAAACCGGAAAGTGACATTCGCGCTGGCAATGAAACAGTTGTCGCCAGTTGCGTGCCGTTGGCTGCTTGAAAGCTGCACAACTTTATTCACTGCATGTGCTGACGGCTATACGCCACGCCGGGGCGATCGGGCTTAGGAGAAGTCATGAAAATCAAACGAGACACGGGCCGTTTACTGGTTACTGCTGTTCGCACCCGTGTCATCGCGATTGGTGGTCTGTCAATGCTGTTTGGCGTAGTCGGATGCAGCAGTGATTCGAAACTCAGCCCTAACTTGCCTCCCACCGTCGCTGCGATCAAGAAACTTGGCGGGGCCACCGTGGGTGACGGCAGCAGTGAGGACAATCCGATTACTGTAGTGCGCCTTAGTCGCACGGACGCCGATGATGGGGATCTCGCGGTTGTGGCAGGATTGAGCGAGCTTCAGGAGTTGCAGCTGCTGGGCACCTCCATCACGGATGCCGGAATGGTTCATGTGGCGGGATTGAAGGCACTCACCTCTCTGAACCTCAAGGAGACCAGGGTGACCGATGCAGGGATGTCGCAACTGGTCGGCCTGAAAAAATTGAAAGTGCTGAACCTGAGTGGAACGGAGGTCGGTAACGCCGGGATGCAGGCACTCGAGGGAATGACCGATATCGAGGAATTGTGGCTGGAAAATACCCAGGTCGGCGACGACGGACTCGCGCATATAGACGGATTGTCCAGATTGAAGATACTGAATCTCCGAGGAACAAATGTCACTAATGCCGGAATGGAGCATCTTCAGGGATTGTCCAGTCTGGAGAGCCTGAATTTGAGCAACACCGACATCGGAGATGACGGTTTGGCTTACGTGAAAGGTATGTCGGAACTGAGGGAACTGGACCTGGTTGACTCGCAGGTCGGAGATGCTGGTTTAGGGCACCTCGAAGGCACGCCGAAAATACATCAATTGTGGCTCCGCGGCACGCGCGTCGGCAGCGAAGGTCTGGCTCACCTCGCACATTTTGTTGAATTGGGAAGCCTGACGGATCTGCACGAACTGGACCTTTGGGGGACTCAGATTGACGACGATAGTCTCGTTCACCTGAGACAATTAAGTTCCCTGAGGATTCTCCATGTGGGAAATACGAAGGTCACCCGCAAGGGGGCTGCGAGTCTCCTGCCGTTTCTGCCACACTGCTTTACTCCACCGTACAATCGGTATCTCGACGAGTAGGAATTGATCGACAGACTCAGGGTTCCAGCTTCCGGGCAACGCGATAATGAGGGGGCTCTACATGCGAGCAATTCCAATTGAACTGATGGCAACGGCGACATTGACCTGCTGTTTCTTTGCGCCGGCAGCACCGGCGGACTTGATCGTTGGTCCGTATGTGCAGAACCCGGCGCAGGACGCCATGACGATTTTCTGGGTTACTCAGTCTGATGCATCGGGCCTGCTGACAGTCAGCCAGACAGACGGTAGGCAGCTACAGATTCTGAAATCCACCCCGGTGCGCAAAAACGAACTTACATATCGGTCTCAGGAAGCTGTTCATCTGCCTGGTGGTGAAGTGCCTGACCCGCCGCACCTGCATCGCATTCGGCTTGAAGGATTACAGTCCGGAACTTTGTACTGTTACAGTGTTCAGCAAGGCGGTGAGACATTTTCTCGAGAGTTCCACACCGCTCCTGGTGCTGCCGCCGCGGTACGTTTCATCGTCTACGCGGATTGTGAAACCGAACCCGAATCAACAGGAAAGTATGCCGCCTGGCCTGCGCCGTTCAGACCGGACAGACGCCGGTATGTTGCGGACCAGACCGAGGGATATCGACAGAATCTCCGAGTCATGAGAGAACGTCAGCCGGATTTCATCGCCATTGCAGGAGACCTTGTCGAGACAGGCGGCGAGCAACGGGACTGGGAAGAATTTTGGAGACACAACGCCGGGGAGTTCAGCGACATTGCCGGTATGATTCCGATCCTGCCCGCGGTGGGTAACCACGAAAACTATGCCGGCTCCGACGGTGGTTACAGTGTTGAGGGCGCCAGACGTGGACTGGACAAATACCAGACGTATTTCGAGACGCCCGACAACGGCAGCGGGAATCCAGCGTTTGAGGACCGGTTTTATCGGCTCGATTACGGCCCGCTCACCTGGATTACAATCGACACCAGTGACGGATCGCCCGACAAGTCCGAATCCGATACCAACTTTTACCTCCTGGGGGAGCACGACGGTGGAGAAGCCCCCGATTTTCAACCTGGGTCAACTCAGTACCGATGGCTGGAACAGCAACTGGCCGAGGCGGAGTCAAAAAGTCAATTCACGTTCGTACAGTTTCACCACGTGCCGTATTCTGTCGGTCCGCATGGGTTCCCAGCCGGTCAAGGCGATGGACTAGACACTCAGTCGGGTCAGCCGGTTCGTGTTTTGCTGCCGCTGTTTGAGAAGTACGGAGTGGATGCCGTTTTCTGTGGACATGATGAAATGTATGAACACTCCATCGTCCGTGGCATCCACTTTTACGATATCGGAATCGGTGGTGATGGCCTGCGAAAGCCTTCCAGCGGTGATGATGGTTCGAGTCAGTTACCAAAGTCGAATTCTCACCAGGTATTCCTTGCCCACCTGAATGCACCTGAGACCTGGGACGGAAAATTGCTGTTGAGTGGTGGCAAACACTACGGACATCTGGAAGTCAACATTTCTCAGGAAACAGATGGTACCTGGACAGCTCAATTGACTCCCGTGCATGTATTCCCGCAGATGGATACGACCGGAAAAGTGACGGGCTGGCAGCGTCGCAGTTATGACGATGAGGTGGTGCTGTGCCGGTAAGCTTTGCAGATGCGTCGACGAGAACGAAAAGCGCGAGTGATGATTGCGCATCGGCATTCGGGGTATCCAGATTCCGGATGGTGGCGTCGATACTTCTCTGCAACGACACCGGAATCGTTGAAGTCCGGAGAAGTCGGTGAACGGGAGTGAATCGAATGGCTGCACTGTCCGAGCGTTCAGGCCCGCTGGTTGGACGCGCATTTGTGCACCCGACGTTCGACTACCTGTTAGTTGGTGGTGGATTAAGTCTGTTGGTCACGGCGACAGTGATCATGGTTCCCCGGACAGCGGGACTGCTTGATTCCGTGACGCTGCCATACTTCATTCTGTTCAGCAACAGCGCTCATTTTGCTGCGTCGACCGTGCGGCTGTATACCAAACCGGATGCACGGACTTCCCGCCCATTCGTCACGATGGGCCTCCCGTTGGTGACGTTGCTGCTGATGAGCGTATGCATTTTTCGGGCTGCGCGACTGGGACCAAGTCTGCAGGCCCTCTATCTCACCTGGTCTCCGTATCACTATGCCGCTCAGGCGTATGGCCTCGCGGTGATGTATTGCTATCGGTCCGGTTGCCAGCTTAGTGGCAGGGAGAAGAACACACTTTGGTCGATCAGCATGATACCGTTTCTGTACGCATTCTTGACGGGAAGCGGAGTGGGGATCGACTGGGTGCTGCCACAGAACGTTCTGAACCAGCCCCTAACCGACGATATTCGCAGAATTTCTTCCCATGTCCTCGCCGTCCTGGCGTTTCTGACTCCATTGCTGTTGTTCATCCGAGTCTGGCGCAGTCACGGCCGGCCTCTCCCGATCATCAGTCTGCTGGTTCTGTTCAGCAACGGAATCTGGTGGCTCGTACTGTCATCGCTCGATGCATTCGCCTGGGCGACTATCTTTCATGGAATCCAGTATCTGGCAATCGTCATAATCTTTCATGTGAAGGATCACATGGTCCGGGACGGCAATACGCATGGTGCGTTTTACCACATCCTCTGGTTTTATGGAGCGTGCCTGATGCTGGGATACAGTCTGTTCAATGTTCTGCCGCTGGCCTACCGGTTCGCAGGATTCGGCAGAGTGGAAAGCGTAATGTTGGTGGTTGCGACCATTAACATTCATCACTTCATCGTAGACGGTTACATCTGGCGCCTGAAAAAGGCGGACAGCAATCGTCGGGTTGTGGACTCTGGTACGCAGGCAGCGGTATGACTGGCAAACGGAGCAAGCGGGAAATCACGGCGGAAGCAGTTCCGGTTGTGCAGATACCGTGGGCATACCGTGCCATGTTCGACCTCAGCCTCACGTTTCTCCTGATTGCCATTGCAGCAGGATTCTACTTTTCAGTGTCGAGGGATGGGTCGATCCCTGGCATATCGATTCGTGAACAGGATGAGATTCCGTCACTCATACAGAACCGGAATCACGGACAAGGCATTGAGCAAATGCGACTCCTGTTGCGGATTCACGGTGCCGGCGCCATAGCAAACGAGGCTGAGCTACGTGGTAAGCTGGGTGAGTTCCTTTTGGAAAACGGCGATGTGGATGAGGCGATTGAACACCTGCTGCGGACGATCGAGCTTAATCCTCAAGCCATCGATGTGCATAACAATCTGGGTGTGGCCTGTCTCAAAAAGAACGATCCGGCTAAAGCGGCTCATGAGTTCCAACAGGAGCTTCGGGTTAATCCGGGGAGTGCTCTGGCTTCGACGAATCTGGGCAGTCTTCTCGCAAACCAGGGCCAACTGGACGATGCAGTGGAATGCTTCACGCACGCAATTCGCTGCGATCCTCGGAAGATCGCACCCCACCTGTCTGTCAGTAAAATTTTCTGGCAACAGGAGAAACTCGATCTCGCGGCCGACCATCTGAAAAAGGCTCTGCACATCGAGCCTCAGAACGCTCAGGCTCATAACAATCTCGGCAACATCTACCGGCAGCAGGAAAAACTGACTCTCGCAGTTGACCATATGAATCATGCGCTGAAGATCAATCCTCGGTACGCCATCGCGCACAACAACATCGGTCTCGTTTTGCAGCAACAGGGGCACCTCGATGAAGCGATTCGCCACTTTACTCAGGCCGTGGAGATCGCTCCGGCATTTGGCGAGGCGCGCCACAACCTGACGACCGCGGTTCAGTCTCGTCAGTGACCGCGATCAAACACAGGCTATCCTGCATCGAGTTCGACCGGCGGAACCGTGAATGGCTTCCGCGACGTCCTGGTCGGTCAAATCGAGGATCTGAGTCGAATAACCGCGGGAATCGTTCGGGTCGCGCGCATGTACGCTACGAATCGCGAGAAGGAAAAACTGTCGCTGAAAAACCAGCCGGTGGTTCCGGCAAGCCGGGGTCGAGATTCTGAACTTGGTGTTTGATGGCCGATGACACCACTTTTTTTTTGCTGCTCATACTCAGATGTCCACTGGCCCTATATATGTTCATGAGGTGGCGTACAGATGCAGAACACCGGTCCTCGAAGCTCTTTCAGAAACGAGGTCGTCCACATACGGACGGGAACCTCAAACGCATGGATGCCGTGACAGCCGTGGTCGCTCTGTCCGAATCAGGTCAGATAGACGTTTGAGCGACCTGATTCCTGAGGACCTTCAGGCCAGTTCACCCGCTGACACGGAATCAATTGACTGAAGCAGCAAAGATAATGGGGACAGGCTTAGGCAGACTTCACAACAAACCATGTGAGGAGCAGGCTCGGAAGGATTCGGACCATTGGTGATACTGAAAAAAACCAGCGCCCACTTGTATCGGCTAAGACGAACATCGCCGGATAGATGCAGCACCTGTCGAAGACCGATGTTCAAACTGGCCGGGATAAATGCGGGTGATAGTCCTGCGAGCATGCACCAGATCGGAATGGTCTGATACCCAAGACCGTCACGGTGGATCGGCAGCATTTTTCGGTACTGATAATGTGTTGTTTTCGTCCTTATTAGTCGATGCAACACCATCGCCAAAATCGCCAATATTCCATCGCTCACAAACGTGCCTGGAGTAACGGCAACGGTGCTTGCTCATTATAGACCGGAACAAGGATCGAAATCATGACGCAGAGCCGGGCCACTCCAAGTCCGTTATGTTCAGGAATAATTCGCCTTCAAAGGAGTGTCTTTCAACCAAGGCTGAAGCAGCAATGTTATCGGCAGGCCAGGTGGTAATAGGCACAGTAGGTTGTTTGGTCGCAGAAACCCGGAGAACCATATCATTGTTGCGAAGAATGCACCGGGTGTCACTGGGCTTCTGGCGACATCGAATACAGACTAGGGAATCCGGATGAATCGCACGATTTCTGTCAGTGCGAGGCAATCACACGGTCCAGCGACCTCCTGGCACGACCGTGGTAGGGTTCGATCATGAGGCATCGGCGGTACGCCTGCTCCGCAGGTCCGGATTCATTGAGAAGGCGGTGGCACTCCCCCAAATGAAACCACCCATGAGAGAGCAGGGGGTTGATCGCGACAGCCTGTTCAAGCATCTCCGCGGCTGAATGGAGATGATCAGTCCGTTCGGCCGCGATCCCCGCCGCCAGCAACGCAAATGCCTGATGCCGTGAGGCCTCCTGTTCGTTACCGTTCCGTTCGTAATATTCAGACAATCGTTCATGCGCCGGTTGGTGCAGTCGGAGATGTGAGGCGCGAATCCACAAATCCCTTGCCCGGTCGTGATTACCCTGGCGGTGATGAACTTCACCCAGCGCGACAAGCCTTTGAGGAGTGGGGCCGGATCGCACAAGCGTTTTATTCAAAATACGAAGAGCCTGATCGGGATGATCAAGTTCGAGCTCGGCATGCACCAGAAGATCGGCGGCATCGTGCCGCCATTCAACACTCAGCACGTTTCCCAGCCGCGCTGCCGCTGCAGCGACCGAACGTGAACGCAGCAATTCCCTGCTGTCGTGAATCAATACATCCAGCCCGTGTCGACCGATCTGTTCTTCGAGGAAACCGGTCAGTTCGTCGGACGAGAGCACCTGCGTGGCGCGATCGGCCTGGTCCTCAAAGTCGGCGGACAAATCCCAATTGCCGAGCAGCCGAGCCGATCGAGCACGCAGCTGATAATACTTCTCCGTTTCCGGGTGGTCTTCAATCAGTCTGTTCAGAATCGGAACAGCTTCAAAAACGCGGTCGGAACGGACGAGAAGTTTTGCCAGTTCGTAATCGGCCGGAGCGTAGCCTGGTGATGTGCGGAAGGCGTTCTCTGCATCATGTGGATTTTCCTCGCGGAGCAGGTTCAATCCAATGCAGTACCAGCTGACGTCGGCAAGTGAGTCCTCTGCATAAGGGATTCCTGCGAGGAACTTCTCAGTTGACTCACTTGTTATCCCCAATCGCGACAGCGCGGTGCCCCACCATAGATACGTCCAAAATGCTTCCGGATCCAGGGCAGCAGCACGCCGGCAACAGATGCTGGCTTCGTTAAAGAAGCCGTAAAGGACATAAATTTCGGCCAGGCTTCGCCAGTCGTCAGCTCGATCCGAGGTTACTTGCTTTTGCCGATCGCGAATTTCCTGGGCGGTGACCGAGTCGAGGAACGCCAGGTCTGGCCGTGGTGGCTGTAGTCCTGGTCCGGAGTGCGGAGACAGTGACCACCGGGTGATTACCGCCGTCGCCACGACCATCTCACAGGTAACCAAAATACAGAGCATCCGGATAATTCCGTTCACGGATGATCACCTCCGCTACTTATCCACATTCCAATACGACCAGTGTTGTCATCTGAGCGGGTAATGTGCAATGCCCCAGCGACGATATCAGCGCGTCCGTCATCATTGATATCACCACAGGCGGCAGTGACCAAATGGGTGGGCTGGTCATCGATCTTCCAGGTCCGAAAGTTCTGTTGACCGTCGTTTTCAAGCCAGACAATGCTGGCTTTTCCGGATTTGCGCCAGTCATTGAACATACTGACCAGCACCACGTCACGGTCACCGTCCCCATCGAGGTCCGCGTCAGTTGCCGCATAGCAGCCCCCGAAGTGTGCGATCCGCCGTGCAGTGAATTTCCAATTCCCCTGATTCTCCAGCCAAATGCAACCGTGGTATGGCTGAGCAGACGTGTACTGATATTCGAGGTTATCCCCCAGCGGCCAGAGCAGATCCGGATCTCCGTCATTGTCCAGATCAGTTTCGACGAGACCGGCGCTGCCGATGTCGTGGTTAACGGTAAAGTGCAGCAGCCGTGCATGAAATTGACCGTCACCGAGATTCTCGTATCCCCAGACCTCCTCCTCGTTCTGCGAAAACACGGTGGCGATGTCTAGATCACCGTCCCCATCGAAGTCGGCCAGAGGCACATGGATTGCTCCAGGTGCGTAATGAATCCTGTGGTCCAGAAAACGTCCCTTGCCCATGTTTTGCAGCCACAGGATTTGTCCACGAGCGTAGCCAAAGACAGCGACCACCAGATCCAGGTCACCATCATCGTCCAGGTCTCCCGCCTGAACATCCGCGACACGTCGCACATCGTCCAGCAGCACGTGAGGAATAAAATCATCGCCGACGTGTTCAAGCCAGATGACACGTCCAACATGGCCATCATCAGGAAAGATGTTACCAAGTACAGAAACTACAACGTCCAGATCGGCATCGGCATCCAGGTCGACGATTGTGGCGTGTGCCGGAGCAAGCAGATCTTTGGCAAGGACACTCTCCGTCCAGTTGCCACGCGGTGACTGCCGATACCACAAAATCTGATTATGCAGAGCATCGCATGCCAAAACGTCCTCGATGCCGTCTTCATCAAGATCAGCAATCTGGACGTTCGTAATACGGGGCGGAAACTCAGCTTCAGGACCCAGCGTCTGTCGCAGAAGCGGCAAAGCGGAACGAGGAAAGCGAATCACAGTCTCCGGAGCCGGTTCCGGGCTAGGTGACTTCGGCCGGATCTGATAAGTCACCGCCGGAATGATGATGGCGAGGATTGACAGAAAGAACGCACGAGCCTTCATCCTGCGATGGTGTTGCATCATCCCGTTCCGGAGCGACTGTCACTTTCCTGTCCCCGCGTTGGACTGGTTCCAGAGGCAAAACTGCCTGCTTCCGGGAAACCGCGCGCGAACACACACGTACGAAAAAAAACACTGCAGCAGGCAGTACGGAAGGACAGTCCACAAGTCATGGACGAGCCAGCGCCAAATGTCTGCAACTGTTACCAACCGTGCGCAACAAAGCGATCACTCTTCAAGCATATCAGTTTGCAGTGGCTCGGACAATGACCCCGTTTCTCCAAGCGCTTGGCGAAGGACAACATTCGCCTGTTGAAAGTGTGGTTCAATCACTAAGGCCTGACGCAGATGCTGAATGGCCTTATCACGCTGACCGGCAGTCAATGCGACGGTGCCCAGATTGTAATGCGCCCTGACGCTTTGAGGTTCAATCTCCAGCACTTTTCGAAAGCAATCCGCACTCTCTTCGAATCGCTGATGACGATAATACAGTTCGCCCAGATTCAGGTTTACATCGACGTCAGACGGATCAATTTCGAGCGCACGCCGAAAGTATTGAATTGCTTCTTGGTGCTGTTGCAGCTTTCCGTACAGGATTCCGAGGTTGTTGTGTGGTTCCGTGCTCAGTGGCGATTCGAGTGCTGCAAGACGTCGATAGTATTTCGTCGCCTGGCGATAATGCTCGACACCCTCTGAGCGTTGCCCTGTCGCCATCAGACTGTCGCCAAGATAATGGTGCAGACGTGCCTGCTCGTCGTGGCTCAGCTCATTTTTTCTTTCAGGTCGCAGGGCGTTTCGGAAAAGTACGACTGCCTCGTCTGGACGCTGCTGGTCAAGACGTATTGCAGCCAAATTGAAATTCGCCATCCAGCAATTTGGGTTCTCCGCCAGCGTCGCAACCCACAGCGTCTCTTCATCCTTATAGTCAAAGCAGCGCATGAAAGAGATATATGTGAGGGCCAGCAGAACCACTGTTGCTGACAGCAGCGACCACGGCGCAGGAAAGTGCAGCCTGGATGCGGCGGCAGCAGTCCCGGCTGCCACGAGTGATATGATTCCGATACTTGCCAGGTATGCGAAGTGGTCAGCAACAAACGAAAACCGCATTGGGTACACGTCGATAAATCCAAGGGCCGGGAACAGCGTGCCGCAGAAATACAACACTCCCACCAGGGGGCCCCGTCCGATTCGCCTGCGAGCAAGCCATAACAGGATCACCAGGCCCACTCCCGATATTCCGAAGGCGTAGTGCCACCAAACAGAGGAATCAAGCTGCCACTTGGGATAAACAAAAATAAGTGGCTGCGGCCAGACGAGTTTTCCGGCATAAAAACACAGGGCACGTCCGGCGATAAGGAAGCGTTCCTGCAGCGTCCAGTCCCAATCTAGTCCATGGGCACCGACGTGGTGCTTTTCCAGGAGGATTGTGTGCACACCCGCTGCAATTCCGATAGCGAACATCGGCAGGACCAGAACAGCGTTGCGAGATGCCAGACTGATCTTCTTCCACCACAACACCAGCAGGATGGCGGCAGGCAGCGTACACGTCACCGATTTGCTCAGCAGGGCACAACCAAACAGCCCCAATGCCAGAATGTAGCACCGCCATCGACCGGCGGAGCCTGATGCAGCTCTATCGTGCTCCAGAGAAACAAATCGCCAGTACGAAATAAATGACAGGAAATAGAACAGGCCCGACAATACATTTTTCCGCTCGGTGACCCATGCGACTGACTCCACATGCATTGGAGTCACGGCAAATAGTGCCGCAGCAAACAAAGCTCCCCGCACTCGCAGTGTGTTCAGCACTGAAAGCAGCAGTGCTGTGTTCAGCGCATGGAGCACGATATTAACACAGTGATATCCGACCGGGTTTAATCCCCAAAGGTGATACTCCATCCAGAAGGTGGAGAACACAAGCGGGTAATACTGAGGAGTCGCCGTCGGCTCGAACCAAATCTGCCGCAGACCGTCTGCCGTTTTCAGGTGCGCGTTGTCCGTAACGTAGTGGTCGTCATCCCAAATGAACCCCGCTCTCAATACTGGCGTATAAGTCAGCAGAATCAGTCCGAACAACAGACCGGCCGTCCACATACCAGCCATCCACGGGGACCGAACCCGCGACGGACGTGTGTCGCAAGGTCGCATAGTGACGCCTCTTCAACGATGCAAAAACAGCGGCCCGCAATCTCAGGTGTCCAGCTTCCATAAATCTTTTCAGCGTTTGCTGTTCATCCTGTGGCCACAGAATTCTTAGGGCAACAGCAAGAGTCAGTCAAGCAGTACTGCAACTGTTCCGGCAACTTCCATAGCAGATGAATTGCACTCAACGCGTCTGCCGGCAGTAATTCATGTTGCACTCACAGCAGAATCGCACTCAGCGTCGCCACAAATAATTTTAAGTGCAGGTTATGTCGTTACCTCCGGTCTGATACCCACATGACAATGGCATTTTGCATGATTTTCACTTAGGAATGACCCGGGAAATCGTTTCTATTCATGAGTCGACGCGAGATACTCATATCAAGACAAGGATTCCCTGATGACTCAGGCAATTGTGGACCCTGCGGAACTGCGACGGTTCGCTCAGGCACTACGACGATTCAATGAAGATCTCAACGACAAATCGGCAGCCATTGGAGTTCAGCTGAATACCCTTTCACAGACCTGGCGAGATCAGGAACATCTGAAATTCACTGAAGACTTCCGCCAAAGTATGAAAGCCGTCGGCCGTTTTGTGGAAATGAACGAAGCTTATATTCCATATCTCATGCGTAAAGCGCAGCTCATCGAAGAGTATCTGCAGCAACAGTAGCACTCGATGACAATCCCACCCTTCTGCAGCACCCTGCCGGTCACCCGAGACGTATGTCTGATTCAGCTAACGTTAAATCACTCGACGCAGTCCGCTATTTTGCGGCGGCGGTGCTTCAGTTTCGTGAAGAAGCGAAACTCTGCGTCACGCGGCTGGAGATTGAATCACGAAGAATCATTGGCTGGCTGGAACGTGATCGACCGGGATTCTGGAAACGCGAATCGGAAACATGCGACCGCAAACTAGCCGAAGCCCGTGTCATGCTGCATACCTGCCGGATGCGTCGTGTTGGAGATTTCCGACCGACCTGCTTCGAAGAACAAAAGGGGGTGGAACACTGCAAACAGCAGTTGAAATTTGCGCAACAGCAGCTGGGTGTCGTGAAACACTGGACAATCACGGCTCAGCAGGAATCCGACGAGTACTACGGTCGAGCGGTCCAGTTAGTTCAGATGCTCGAACGTGACGTTCCCCAACTCATCGCACTGCTGAACCGTGTGATCGAAAATCTGGATGGCTACAGTAAGGTGCAACTGCCCAGCTGGTCAGCATCGAAACTCGACTTCGGTGATGCGTCGAAATACTCCGAGCCTTCCACGCCCGATGACAATCCAGCAGTCGTGGACACAGATGATGACTCCGGATCAGTGGCCAATAACCTCCCACCTGGAACCGACTACGCAGCCGAAGAACCATCATGAAACACGCCGACTTTGTATCACCAGCCGCCCGGCTGGAAGACGCCATGAATCGACTCGAACATGCATGGCAACAAACAAAAGAGCACTGGTCGGACCCTGTCAGCCGGACCATTGAAGAGGATTATCTGGTTCCCCTGCATAATCGTGTCGCCCTGATGCTGGATGCCGTGAACAAGATCTCAGAGGTGATGGGGCGGGCAGAACGGGCGTGTTCACATAAACGGGAATCCGGTCCGGCATTGTGAAACAGGTCGTGCGGATTTGACGACTCAATAGTCGTTAATGGTGTTGAGTCAGTCCGGGACAGTAAGGTGTTTATTCCGGTCCGCCACGGTTGAATTTTGTGATCTTGACTGTGGATACAACCATGAAGTTCAGCGAAAACGCGTTGCAGCATCAACTGCAGATTTTGGCGCAGGCTGTCACTTCCTGCGAAGCAGCACGCAATGATCTCGCAAATATCCAGACTGAACTGGCAGATTACGCAGAACTGAGGGATCAGCGACTGAATGAGATTCAGCAGCAGCAGGCAGCTCAGCTGCAACAGGAGCTTCAACAACTGCAGGTTCGAGCCGATCAGGAACACGAAACACTGCAACGGGATCTGCAAAGTCAGGCTGAGTCGTTTCTCACGCAAATGGAACGGGCACAAGAGCAGAAAATCAGCGACATTAGTGACGAGGTCCTGCGGCTCACGGAAAAGGAAACGAGTGAGCTGTGGGTCCTGGAGTCAGTTCTGGACGAGAGCGCGGCCGATAGTCCGACAGACGAGCTGGAACGGGAAAAAGAGAAGTTTCGGAATCAGAGATCTACTATCGAACAGCGTACGGTAGTCCTGGAGCAGCAGATCAGGCGGACGCAGCAATTCCTTGATGAATGCCATGCCTCCGCGGAGACACCAGCACTGCCTCCGGAAATCTACAGCGATGACGATCGGGATCTCACAGATCTCATCCGTGAATCAGGGGACCAACTGCTGGCGCAAGCCGGAGAATTGGAAGCTCAATCTTTGCCTCAGTGGATTCGTGGTTCACAGCTATGGGTCCTGTCACTAGTGTCAGCTTTGCTTGTCTTTTTCCCGGTGTTGCTGATCAAAATACGCCCGGCCATGCTGCTCAACCCCGACATAGTGCCTCCAAACTGGCGGTGGGTGATGGTATCGGCGTTGTGTGGTTTTGCTGCTGCAGTTTGTATCGCCGCAATCATTGTGACAATTGTGCAGAGCCGTTTGCGCAGTGGTTTTCGGTTTATGCTGCAGGCAGCCAGTAATGTTCAGTATCTGGCCGACCTGTGGCAGGAACGGTCGACACAGCGGCTGGACAAAATGGAACGAGCGACTAAAAAATGGCGGAAGAAAGTGACGAGGCGGCGCGAACGAAACACCGCACAGATTCAGGAACGATTCGGCCGTCAAAAGGCAGTACTGAAACAGAAAATTGTACTGGTACAGCAGGAAACCCAGGACGGTATTGCATCTCATGCGGCACGGCAGCAGCAGTACGAGACGACAGAGAAGCAACAGATCAATCAATCTCAGCGAAATAACAGCCAGCGAATCGAACAGGTGACTGTTGATCGTATCAGGAGACAGCAGGCCACATGCGTCAGTGAATTTGACAGAAAATCGCAGACATTACGTGCTGTGGCGGATCAGCTGATTGAAGATTGGAATCGGCAGCTGGAGGCTGTCCGTCGTCTGAGACAGGATTCGGTTCAGGCCGGTTCACTCGGGCACTACTGGCCGGCGGTGCTAGGCACCGAGTGGGCCGCGCCCCAAGAAATGCCTACAGTGATGTCACCGGGAGACCTGTTGGTCACGCTTCCGAAAGTACCCGATTCCGCAGTCCAGGCACCGACAACGAATCTCTGCATCGAAATGCCGGCAGTGCTGTCATTTCCCCAGGATACCTCGATTCTCGTAGAACACGATGTCTCTGAACGGACAACAGCGCTCAGTTTTTTGCGCACGCAGGTTTTACGACTGCTCACACTCATCCCGCCCGGCCGCATTCGACTGACATTGATCGATCCGATTGGTCTGGGTCAGAGTTTTTCAGCCTTGATGCACCTGGCTGACTACGATGAACTGCTGATTCACAGTCGTATCTGGACCGACGAGTCACAACTCAGAAACCAACTGCGAAAGATTACAGAACACATGGAAAATGTGTTCCAGACGTATCTGCGGAGTGAGTTCTCAACAATTGAAGAATACAACGAGTCGGCCGGTGAGGTCGCCGAACCGTATCACTTTGTCGTGGTCGCCGGGTTTCCGCAGGCATTCTCAGAAGAAGCCGCACGTCATCTGTCGTCCATCCTGACGAGTGGTCCGAGTTGCGGTGTGCACGTACTGATCACGTGGAACCCGGCAATGGCGTGTCCACCTGGATTCGACGTCGGCGAACTCAAAACAAACTGTGTATCGTTTCGTGTACGAAATCAGACGGTCATACCGGCGATGGACCTTCCGGAGGTGCTGCTTTTCGAAGCCACTCCGGAACCCGCCGCAGCAGAATACGTCAACGTCGTAAAGGCGGTGGGCGAGAAATCCAAAGATGCCCGCCGTGTCGAAGTGAGCTTCCGCCGCGTGGCACCTCGAGATGATGCAGTCTGGAGTCAGTCTGCCGTTGAGGGTATCGACCTGCCGATTGGACGAGCAGGAGCTGCCAGACTGCAGTTTATGCGACTGGGGCGAGGTACGTCCCAGCACGTGCTGGTGGCCGGAAAAACGGGATCAGGAAAATCGACGTTCCTGCACATCGTGATCACTAACCTGGCACTGTATTACAGTCCGTCGGAGGTTCAGTTCTATTTGATTGACTTCAAAAAGGGTGTTGAGTTCCGTACCTACGCGACCAATCGATTGCCTCACGTCCGTGTGGTTGCGATCGAAAGCGACCGGGAATTTGGGCTCAGCGTTCTCGAACGCCTGGATGCCGTTCTGCAGGAGCGAGGGGAATTGTTTCGGTCACGTGGTGTCCAGGACGTGCCGTCGTTTCGAAAACAGTTTCCCGGTGAACCAATGCCGCGTCTGTTGCTGTTAATCGATGAGTTCCAGGAATTTTTTGTTGCGGAAGACCGTGTTGCCTCGCGCACGTCTCTGTTACTGGACCGGCTGGTGCGTCAGGGCCGTGCGTTCGGGATTCACGTGATACTGGGCTCACAGACACTGGGTGGAGCCTATTCACTGGCTCGCAGTACGATGGGCCAGATGGCAGTACGAATTGCCTTACAGTGCAGTGAGAGCGATGCTCATTTGATTCTCAGTGAAGACAACCCGGCGGCTCGGCTGCTTACTAGACCGGGCGAAGCGATCTACAACGATGCCAACGGACTTAAAGAAGGCAACCATTCGTTTCAGATTGCTTGGCTGGAAGAAGAGGTTCGCGAGGAAATGATCAGGCAGCTTAAAACCCGGTCCGATATCCCGGTACCCGAGTGGTCGATGGTTGTCTTTGAAGGCAACATTGCCCCCAGAGTCGAGCAGTGTGGTCCAATGCAGGTGGCCTTTCGCACGACCTCGGATGCGACACGCCGTCGTTTCGACGCTCGCCCGCTCTGGCTGGGTGAACCGGTGGCAATTGCCGGCCCGACACACGTGGAACTGTGCAGGGCAGGTGGTCAGAACGTTCTGCTGGTGGGTCAGGACGAATCGCTCATGGACAGTATGCTGGGACTCGTCGTGCTCAGTGCATGTGCAGGAGCAGACACCGACACATCTGTCACAATGCTGTACAGTGGTGGGAATGAGGAAGCAATTCAGCGGTTTCGTCGACTGACGGCTTCCGGTGCCGCTCCAGGTGCCTTACTGTGCGGGGTTGAATCATGTGTGGACGTCATTCAGAAAACGTCCGAGGAGATGCGACGTCGTGAAGAGCAGTCCGACTATGCGGATGCGGCGGAGGTCTTATTGGTCATCCGCGACATAGGCCAGTTCCGTGAATTGCGCCGTGAAGATGACGAATTCAGCTTGGGCAGTTTTGGGGAAACGAAAACGGATACACCGGCATCGATGTTTGGTGAATTAATTCGACGCGGGCCACTGGTCGGAATTCACGTGGTCGTGTGGGTCGATACGCTCAACAACGCGGTGCGGTGGCTTTCGAATTCGCTGCTGAGAGAATTTGAGAACCGGATTGTTCTGCGAATGAACCAAACGGACTCGGCCAGCCTCGTGGATTCGCCAGTCGCTGCGAGTCTGGGACCGGACCGGGCGTTGTTGTACCGGGATCAGACCGGAGCTGTCGAAAAATTCCGCCCGTTTGCATGGCCATCTGATCGGTGGCTGAAACAGGTGGTTGCCTGGCGAGATGGCGAAACAGGGCCCGGGCTGGATATTGAATCGCTGCGGATTGAGTAACGAAGTTGCGACCCACGTTCAGGCATAAGTCAGATCAGTCGAACAGATTTTTTTGCGTTTGTTGCTTTGTCCACTGATCCGGTAACTCGGGAATGGTTATCGGCTCCATACACTCCGGTTGGTCATTTGTGACTTTGTTGACCAGCGAGGCTACCGGATGTCGCACCAAAACTCCATCCGACAGCGGCTGCATCAGATGCTGCAGTTGACCAGCACTCGCAGAATCACTCAGCCATGTGGCCTGTTTTTCAATGGGTAAAATGACCGGCATGCGTTCATGCAAGTCCTCCAGATCGCCGTTGGCTGTCGTTGTCAGAATAGTGCAGGATTCGATTCTCTTGTCCCTTCCTGGAGGTTTCCACGACTCCCACAAGCCGGCAAACCCGAAAACGGTGTCGTCGGCCATATGAATGAACCATGGTTGCCGAACTCGCGTAGTCTTCTTTTGCCATTCATAGAACCCGTCTGCTGGAATGATGCACCGTCGAATCTCAAACGCTTTACGGAAGGCTCTCTTTTCTGACACGGTTTCAGATCGTGCGTTAATCATGCGACTGCCGGTCGATGTATCCTTCGCCCAAAACGGGATGAGGCCCCATTTCATCGCAACTGCCTCACGTCCAGCATCTCTGCCAGTGGCCGCACGGATGCAGATAATCAGCTGAGTCGGAGCGATGTTAAATCGCGGTGACAGCTGCGGAAGAGATGAAACAAGGAAGAACTCTGCCAGTTTGGGGGCAGGAGTTTTCAGAGTGAATCGACCACACACAGGTAACTCTCTGACGGCCGAGGAAGCGGCCAATATTGGGACCGGAGCGTGTCTTAACGCCGCACCGATCGTCGTGTATGCTGGTGCGAATTAGACAGGCGCGGAAGCAATCCTGCCGGTCCAGCGACAATGTCCCGCCGCAGCAACTTTTCACTGTCCCCGCTGAACGGGGCACGAACAATCACTTAAGGACGTCCCTATGACAGCAGAAGAAAAACTTAAGAAAGAAGTTGCCACACTCGGCGGTGGCTGTTTCTGGTGTACAGAAGCTGTTTTCCGACGGCTGCGTGGTGTGAGCAAAGTGGCGTCAGGCTACACCGGCGGATTTGTCCCCAATCCTACGTACGAACAAATCTGCACCGGTCGTACCGGTCATGCCGAAGTCGTTCGTGTCGAATTTGACCCGGATGTCATTTCATTCGATCAGATTCTGGATGTGTTTTTCCACACTCATGATCCTACAACACTCAACCGCCAGGGACCGGACGCTGGCACCCAATACCGTTCTGCCGTTTTCTGGAACAGCAAAAAGCAGAAAGACAAGGCCATAGAAATCATCCGCCAGCTGGATGACTCCGGAGATTTCCGTGATCCGATCGTTACAACACTTGAACAGCTGAAAAAATTCTACCCCGCAGAAGACTACCACAAGAACTACTACGAACGGAATCCGAATCAGGGCTACTGCCGGTTCGTAATCGTTCCCAAAATGACCAAGTTCAACAAGCGGTACAAGAAACTGCTGAAACCAGCTACTGCGACTCAGAAGAACGAGTAACACGAGCGACGGTGGAGGCATGCCAAAACGTCCCAACATCCTGTTCATCCTCACCGACCAGCATGCGCGGAGAATTGCGGGGTTCGCAGGTGATGATGTTGTACAGACCCAGGCGCTCGATCAGCTGGCGTTGCGATCGGTGCAGTTCGATGCTGCGTGCTGTGCTTCCCCCTGCTGCACCCCTTCGCGAATGACGATGCTCACCGGCAAGGACGTGCATCACTGCTCCGCCTGGGCCAACCATTGGGTGATCTTCCCGGAGCATATGACATGGCCGAGGTACTTTGCGCAGCATGGTTATCGTACCGCGCTCATTGGCAAGATGCACTTCGGCGGGCGTGACCAGATGCAGGGCTTCCAGCTCCGTCCGTACGGAGACCTGCGTCATGGCCTCGGACATCAGCCGGATCCGATTCATCTGTTTCCCTCCTATGCTGGTGCTGAGGGTGCGGGCGTAACTGAGATCCCCGAAAGTCTCCTGCAGGATGTTGTCGTTACACGCGAGACTCTCTCTTTTCTCCGAGAACACGCCGATGCCGAACGCGAGACGCCCTGGTTTTGCTGTGCCAGCTATTCCCGCCCGCACTCGCCGTTTACCACACCCGGTCGTTACATCCGCCGCTACCGAGACAAAGTGCCGGCCATCGAACTGTCGGACGATTTTCTCGAGCGCATGGATCCTTACAGCCGCAAAATCTGGGAACTGGAATCGGCCAGCGGCGCGATGACAGCGGAGCAGATGGTGCGAGCCAGAGAGGCGTATTACGCCTGCGTCGATTTCGTCGACGATTGTATTGGTGAGCTGCTCGACGGGCTGGAAGCAGATGGTCTGCTGGAAAATACGATTGTGATCTACACATCGGATCACGGGGAGATGGCTGGCGAACTGGGTATGTGGGGCAAGACCGTACCCTATGAGCCTTCGATTGGTGTTCCACTGCTGCTGACCGGTCCGCAAATTCGTGAGGGGTGCCACCGTGTCGACCACCCAATTTCCCTCATGGATTTGTTTCCGACCACTTGCACGCTGGCCGGATTGCCAATTCCTGATGGACTCGACGGCGTCGATCAGACATCAGTTCTCACAGATCCCGATCACGGTCCGCCGTCGCGGGAGTACGCCCCGAGTACATACATCGCCTACGGCATTCGACCGAGCGCAGGCGTGCCGCTGCCGGAGCATGAATCGGCCGGTGCGATCCGGGTGTGGCGCGGTCGCGCGTGGAAATACGTCGCCATTGAAGGCGAGGCGCCGCTTCTCTTCGACATGATCAGCGACCCCGGTGAATCCACAAATCTTGCCGACAGCGGAGAGCTGGCGGAGACGCTCCAGACACTGAAACGCGGCGCCATGGAAGAATTCTCGTGGGAGAATGTTCACACGCAGCTGGCGAGAGACCGCGAGCGTGTCAACGAATTTGCATCGGGCCGGAAACCGTCCACCCCCAATCAGTACATGCTGCCCGACGGCCGTGTCTTCGACGCCGAAAGTGCGCTGTACGACGCACGCTGGCTGTATCTTCCGCCCAGCCCCGGTGGCGGGATCATCCCACAGCGGTTTGGATGATGACCTGAGCGCACAGACCAAGTTAATTGACCGCGGTCCGCTGCCAGCGGATATTGTGAACGCAGTTTTCGCGGGACCAGAACACTACCATCACATATCCGTCAGGAAGCAGGTGTGGCTGGGGAAAACCGAACTGCAGCGCACTCAGTTCGTCCGCTGATGCACGCTGGCCGTACATTTTGATCCGGCCCCTGCCACAGTGGTATCTCTTCCATATTCACCCATGTGTTGCCGTCAATACGGACCAGCGTGGCCCGCAGTCCTGGTTTGTCGAAGCGGCGCGAGACAACCAGGACGCGGTCCTCACCCAGACTCAACAATTTGCTGGTTTCGGCGTTGAGTTCCGTCGAGCGGGCCAGCCCAAAACTCTGACCGTCCTTCGAAATGGAGTACCTCAGGACATGGCTCCCGCCCGACTTGAATTCGAATGCCCAGCTGGCCGCCAGCAGGCATTGGTCCGGCAACTGAATCAGGCTCACTTCAAACCGGGTCAGCCCCTGCTCATAGCTGTCGAGCAAATCAAGGAGTCTATTCCAGGTCTGTCCTCGGTCTTCCGAGACCAAAGCCACCGCCCTGACACCGTCCGGAGCTGATCCGTCCCGATTCCGGAGAATCGACGTGGGCATCAACCAGCGACCGTCCGCCAGCTCCACCACGGCGTGGCACGTTTCCAGCGGATTGCTCAGCGGAGGTTCGACGACGGTGGGACCGAGCCATGTGTGCCCCTCGTCATGACTGCGCAACAGAATCAACTCACCGCGGACAGCACCGAATGTCGATCGGTCAAAGACATCCTCGACTTCATTTTGCAGATAACGGCGCGCCCCCATCGCAACGATCGTTCCGTCACGCATTCGGCTCAGCCGAACGCTGTGACGCTGAACGCTGTCGTCACTGTCGGAAAAATTCGAACGGGAGCAGTCCACGTATGCCGGTTGTCCGACGAGTGTGAGCACCAGGTGCGATAGTCAACGCTTTCCGCCGCCTGAGTGAGATCACAAGCCGACAGCAACCAGCCATCGGCGAGAATAACCAAGGTCGGATGCCACGCGTGTACCGATCGTCGTTGTGGACGAGGATTTCGATAGACCAGGCCGGTTTCGAGGAGCTTAATCATGAACGGTTCTCCGTGAAATCAGAGCAGATCCTTTTACTTCATGAATTCCCCTCTTTGCAGCATGGATGCCGCTACAGCAAAACCGGCCAGATCCGTGGTGCAATTGGGCAACCGTGCAGTTGACAGTATCTGATTCAAAAAGAGTCACTGGCGCCGACCGCGAACAAAATTGGCAGGAACATTTTGGTTTTTATTTCAGTTCAATGTGGAATGGCGATGCCCGTCCTGTGGACATCGTTAGGGCTGGATTAGCTCTGCAATTTGTCGAACTCCGGCGGGATTGGGGACCGCCGGTTCTGAACCTGACTGCATTGGGTCCGGGCCGGTATCTGCCGTGTATAAGTTTCGCTGGCAGCATTGAGTTTTGCCAGCAAGACATCGAGGATTCCCACGTGAGTCCCTGCGATGTTGTACACGATGCCGGTGCGCGCATTTGGAAACGCACACAGCCTGGGACTAGTTGCGAGTTGTTGGTTTGATCACTACATTGCCACCCATAAATAGTTCACCTGACTTTTATGGAGATTGCCTGGCGCAGGCAAAGCCGAAAACAGAATCACATTGATCTGTCGGAGATTGTCAGGCACTTTCTAGAGCGTGAAGATACACGGTCATCGGTCAATCCACGGCATCCGTTTACCAGTATCCTTGTGTGACAGGTACCACGGACACATGAGTGGGTTTTGATACTCGGCGAGCCTGGTGCAGCAGCGCCGAGCCTTGAGTTGGACGTCCAGTATCTACGGTGACGAATTATTCGTCGACAAGACAGGGTCTCCCACAATCCAGGAGAACCCGAATGTGTGGCGCAGGGACATGCTGCTTTTTTGATACGTGATCATTCGGTATCATCCAGGCACACCACGTGCCGCTGCCGTACCGCAGTGCAGATACGTCCGCCACGTTCTGAACCGTGGTCGTCAACTTGGGGATGTCTTTGAAGAAGACGATGATATATTATGACCCCTTTTCAGGAACGCATCTGTGGCAACGTGCCTGCCGTCCTGACGGCACTGGACAGCAACTTGGCTGTGGATCCAGTGGCTCTGCGCCGGATTACGCGACGTCTGATCGACAACGGTTGTCGGGGCGTTGTTGTCCTCGGTACGTCCGGAGAGTTCGCTGGTATCGACGATGATCAGCGCGAGACCGCAATCCGGTCCGTGGTCGAGGAGGTGGCCGGTCAGGTTCCTGTCATCGTTGGCTGCGGCCAAGCCAATGTCCGGCGCACGCATGACCAGGCCCGGGCTGCCAGTGACTTGGGCGCGGATGGTCTGCTGGTCAACCCGCCATTTTATTTCGCGATGAGTCAGGAGGAGATCGTGCGTTTCTTCTCTGAACTGGTCAACGTCTCACCACTTCCCGTCATGCTCTACAACATTCCAACGTTGACCAGTGTGGCCGTGGAAGCGGTCACGATTCCGCGACTGAGGGACGTCGGCGTGCAGGGAGTCAAGGACAGTTCCGGGATACCAGCCAACACCCTTGCTTACCTTGCTGCTCTGGGACCTGAGTCAGATTTTCGTGTTGTGGTTGGAGGTGATGGTTTTTTTCTGCATTTGCTTGACGCTGGTATCTGCGCCACAACAGGTCTGTTGGCCAATATCGCTCCGCAGTTAGCAGTTCGTATCCACGAGGCATGGCTGGCCGGTGACTACCGGACTGGTTTTGCAGCACAGCGAAGGGCCAACGCACTTTTTGATGCCTTTGTACCACTGCACCAGTTTTTGCAAGCGACCGGTAAGGCCGTGCTCAGTGAACTTGGAATCATGGAAAAATGGGTAGCGCCACCCAAGACCCCTATGACCAAGGACCAAGCCGTTCATGCATTCGAGATGGTGCGCGAATTCCTGCCTGAGTTCGAGTGAATGATGTTCACGCCAGGCTGAATCTGTCAGCAGCTGCTGAGTGGCGTTGTGCGATCCATAGAGGCGACGAGTGACCGGTGAGTGGATCATTTGTTTTGTTATGTTTGGCACCAAGTTCGTAGCAGACAGGTTCGCGATCGTTGCGGACTAACAGGAATTGACAGGTCAGTGCAGGATAGTTCCAGGTCCTGGAATACCAGTGCCTCGAATCGTGCGAACCCGTCATGGAATTGTGGCGTTGTATTGACAAGAGTCGTCCCTCTTTCCATAGCGTTTTCCATCGGTTCAACAATGTGTTCCACCGTGGTTAAGTCCGATGTGTTGTCAGCAAAGACTTCGTAACCAAGTGGCATGCCACAACGTGAAACGACCATGAAGATGCATACCTGTTTGCAGTCACTGTGCTTGCCACACCAGTAGCCTCACTGTTCCGGTCAAAAGTCGGCTTTGTCTTCGAAGTACGTACTGATGATGTCGTAGATCAGCAGCTCGCATTCGAGATCGAACAGTTGGCCAAGTCGATTCTTCAGATGAGACTCGGGACCTTTCTTGAGCGTAAGCAATCGATCAAACCTACGGTACAGGCGATGGCCATCAACCAGCGACTCAGTTACTCCGAGCAGGTTCGGTAAAGCGGTTTTAGGACACCAGTGTTCTGCAGTGAACAATTCACGGGAAGGTTCAAGCAGTCGGCTGATGATCAGGATAAGCGTACTGATATCCCAACTGACATATTCACGGCGTTTTGGAATCAGGTCATGGTTCAAGCGATCGTTCTTATCATGACGTAATTATGTATTGCGGCCACATCTGCTGCGGGTGGCAGGTGACATTCAGCGCTGGAAAGGAAACGGACCGAATGTCAGCGGCGATCCGGCAAATGGAAAGACACGAGGTACGTTCAGTTTCGGGACGTTTCCCGGAGCCGCATTGACGGCATTCAGAAATTGGCGCACGGAATCGTCCAGCTGGGCCGTGGGAAGCAATCTGGCCTGCGGCCGTTCGGTTGTTCCCCGCACTTCGACCTTGGCCCACTGAGTGGCACTATTAAGCAACAGGTTGCTGATGAGATTCCCAATTCGGGGACTCGACCTGGCGGGACGCGAATAGAAATCGAGCACAACGTCCCCTCCGAACCCAACGCTGCCACGACCACGCAACGCCATCGACTCACCCACTAGGTCCACTTGCTTGAAATCGAAACGCCCGGTCCGTACGTCAAATGCAAGCATCGCATAGTCAAACGCAGTCCGATTACCAGGATTAAGGCTTGTCAATGCTTTCAGCACTTCCAGGATAACCGGGAGCTCATAGAGTGCCGCTGGACTGATTTCGAGCTGTCCGCTGCCCTCAATATCTTCCGGCGAATCTCCTTCACCTTTCAATGCCAGCCAAGCCGTGAGTTTGCCTCGCAATTGTCCTGCACGGTCCAGATTTTCACGAGCGAAAGACTGCAGCGATGCGTCTTGCAGCTCCGCAAACAGCAGATAACCGTTCCCAGGCCGACTGTCTACCACAGCGTCGAGAAACAGTATGCCATCGTATGCCTGAGCCGTCAAACACTGACTTCGATCGAGTTTCGACAGCTGGACGGATTCAAGCACTTCCTGAGTACCAAGTACCAGCTTGGCGTCGTCGATGGAATAGGGCCCCTGTATGTGCGTCAACGGCATGTCAAGAACTCTCGTTGTTTCCATCTGAATCGCGCCGTCGTTCTCAAGATGCGTTCCGTCCCATGTTCCCGATGCCGTCAGATGTCCGGTGACATTTTCTAGGTCCAGACCGGCACTCAAAGCACAGTCATGCAGATACAGATTCATGTTCCATGCCGCGGTTACATCAGTGCCGTTGTCCTGTGTGCCTCGAAAGTCCATTTCCGAGTCAGCGACAGAAACTCGGCCCTGTCGATGCAGGTGCGTGAGGATTTCTCGCCAGGAATCCGGCAGTGCCGCTCGCAACTCATCGTCCGGTGATAACTTTGTGGCCGTGAGGTGATTCAGGTGAACCTGCCACTGTCCGTCCGGATGAGCCTTCGCCCATCCTGTGGCGACAATCGGAGCATTCTTGTGACTGGCTTTGAACGAATGGATATCGCAGTACTGGACTCCGCTGAACCTGGGATCATTGGGATCAAAGCTTACAGTTGCTTCTTCGACGTCCATCTCATAGGGAAATGGTCGTGGCCGGATTTTTGCGTCATAGAAGCGGACTGGAGTTCCCGCGGGGAAATGGACCACCGCTCTTTGGCCCGGAGCTGCTGTCCAGTGAATTTTGGCTGTCAGATCACAGAAGCCCGAGGGATCCATCAGTTGCCACAGCCATTGTTGTGATTCCGTCAAGGCGTTATACAGATCAGAGGCCAGGTCAAGACGGCAGGCCTGAACCGTCAAGTCAAGGACTCCTGGACGTGGCAGCCCCACGAACTGTCCTGCCCCAGAAATCTCCGTGTCATCGTGGTGGCCATGGAGTTCACTGAATTCCCACTGAGCTGTCTGCGAGTCGAATGTGACACGTCCGCTGAGTTGATCAATCTGATACGGAAACGACGCAAACCGCAGACTCGCATCAGAAATGCGCCCGTCGATTCGCACATAGGTTCTGTTCCCAATTCCTGCCGGCCTATCAAACCAAAGTCGGGCTGCGGCGAGCCCTGTGAGATCCAGAGATTCGACCACCTCTCGCGCGGCCGGTTCCAGTGCTTCACGAAAACGACCGTTCAACGGGAAATCAGCCACATCCAGCACGAACTGCGACTCAACAGCCGGGCCTGGATTTTTCCACCAGCCAGCTGCTTTCCACGGTCGTTTCTCCGCAAGGCCGCTCGCGTGCTGCACATCGATGACGACTTCACCCTTCGTCTGCCGCAGCGGTCGTTGAGAAAGAGTTGCCTGAATACCGGTGAGCGGATACCGAAAACGATGATGCAGCAACCGGCCCTCAGTGACTCTTGCTTTCAGGTGGCTCAAAATCCATCTTCCGTCAGGACGTCGGCCAAGCTGACCGCTTGCCGACACTCGAAGGTCAGGCTGAAAATGGTCGAACAGCCGCAGTACAGTCGCCGGACAAAACGGTTTCAGGTGTGGTCCAATGTGGAAATTCAGAAATTTGAATGAGGCAGCCGGAGGTGCCGATCCCGGCAAAGTATTCATAGTAAACTGACCGGTGAGTTGTGAATCCTCATACTGAGCCTGATGAACTTTCAGAGTGACCTGATCGTTGCAGGCAAAGAATTCGGCATTCACGTCTAACAGGTGAATTGGCAAGCCAGGGATCGACAACTGTCCGTCTTTGATATCCGCCAGCAGACGAAAATCAGGAGCATGTTGATCGGGCTGGTGTCTGATATCGAAGTTAACGTCAAGCTGCCCCTGAAACCGGAGGGAGGTTGAAATGTCGTACCCGATGAGCAGAGCGGAGCCCGGATCGACCGATGTGGTCTGCTGCTGCGTCAGGATTTCCTGTAGCGTCTGATTCAGCCGCTTCAGTTCGTTTCGCACGAGTGGACTTGTACTCTGTGCCAGCTCCAAAAGTTTCCGGTCGATCGTCATGTCCTGCAGCCGGCCTCCCAGCGACCATGCACCGGTGGCCAGATCGTATTTCCCGGTAAGACTCAGCACACCGGCTCCCGCAATTTCCACAGCACCATCCAGGTCCAGAATGTGAGCCGATGCCGGAACCAGCTGGATTTGAGGACTCGACAGCAGCAGCTGAGCCACCGGAATGTCTTTGGTGTACTTTAGATGCAGCTTGGTACGCAGATTACGGATGTCAATTTGCGGCAGTGCGCCGCCGGCCATAGAGCGTGTCCTGAATTCGTAGTTTTGCCAGTTCCAGCGGCCATCTTCCTGACGCACGACCAGTACATCGGCCCCGTCGATCTGTACCGATCTCACCATCACGCGCTGATGATCCAGCAACATCTGAGAATCGATCTTCACGCAAACACGTTTTGCTCGCAGCAGCGGCTGATCTGTTGCACGATCACGGACTTCGACATCGCTTAACGTCAGTCGATGCAGACCGTCGAACCACACCTGACCAAGAACCAGTCGCAATTCGGGTGCGAGTTCATCGAATCTTCGACGCAGCTGTGACTCGACCAGGTCGTGGCGCTGATTCCAATAATGAATGCCCGCTCCGCCAGCGACAACCGTCACTCCCAGACCGATCAGCAACATCCATCTGATCACTGATTTGAACTTCATGCATCCATGCGGAAGTTGTGTCGTGATTGAACCAGACTGACCAAAGTCGTCCTGCCCGGCTGACACCCAAGGTGTTCAGCTTGGCGAGAACTCACCCCCGTTTCCTGCCAGGTAACATTTGACGCAACCCGGTTGCCGCCAGAATTGCCAGAGGAAATTCAGCAGGCAAACGATATCGCAGGGAACCGACAAAGACCATATGAACCACCATGAACAGCAAAAACGGTCCCAGGACCAACATCAACCCGACTGGGTCCAATAGTCCACTCCGCATTCCAACCAGACACAAGGCCAAAAATGCTGCACCCACTGCTCCGCACACAACGCAAACCACCCAGCCTGCTGAAATGGAGTTGGGAATAGGTTGTAGAAACCGAACCAGTTTGTGGCCTGCCAGGGACAGTGTCCGGCCGGGATGTTCCTGAATGAACTGCAACGCCAGGGACTGGTAGTGGGCATTCATTTCGTATTCGGTCATGGTTGCCATCACGTTGTGTCGTTCAAAAAACTGCATATCACTGCTGCCGTCAGCATCAGGATTCAATCCGTCATACAGTGATGGTCCGCTCCATAACGAAGTCAGCACCCAGTGCCCCGTCAAACTGTGATTGCGCGCTGCCCATGGCAGCATCACTGTTCCAAATGCAAGGACCATGATTGCAGCCAGCGTGAATCGAGCACGCAGGCTTTGCTTCAACAGCAGCAGGACAGCGATAAACGTCACGACCAGCCACGGAATGAATCCGGGCCTCACCAAAACCCCCGCCGCAATCAGTGCACCTGTCAGAACAGAACGTCCCAGCATGACGGCATCAAACCGCAGACTCTGGTCCATAATTCTTCCGGGAGCGTCTATCAGGTTTACCAGAGCCAACAAACTTGCCAGCATCCAAAACGTGAACCAGTTTTCCGAAAGGATCAATACACTGTTGCCGACCTGCAGCGGGTGAACTGCCATGAAGAGCGCCGCCCAGAACCCGACGCGCCGCATCACCAGCCGGCTGCCCAGCAGCCATGTCAGCCAACAGCAACCGACTCCCACAACTGCCAGTACACATCGGGCCGGAAAAACATTATCACCGAACGATTGGATACAACCGGCCAGTAAAAGCGGAAACCCTGGGACGCGCAGGACGCGTCGCGGAGGTTGATGAATGGCATAGTCTTCACCGGCCGCGATGGCTTTGCCCAGATGCCAGTAACCGTTCGCATCACCTTCGACGAAAAACGTGCGTCCCGCCTCATGAACGTGTCGCTCTACGACCACGGCCGAGATAAGTCTCAACACGAGTGCGAGCAACAGGACTGCAAGGATCAACGGTCGCCATTGAGCTGACTCACGCGCATCTTCATCCGGATCCAAATGTTCAGCCGCTGCTGACATTTCGTACTTGTTCACCGTGCAGCATCGGGTAAACGATTCAGCGATGCCGGCAAGCTCCTATTCTGCCCGAGTGGCAGTGTGCAGCAGATCGTCGTCACAGGGGATTCCGATAAACGGCAGATTACGGAAGTCATCGTTGTAGTCCAGGCCGTAACCTACGACAAATTCATCCGGAATCTGAAAACAAAAATAATCGGGCTGCAGATTCACGACAGTGCGGTCCGTTTTCCAAAGCAACACTGCAGACCGAATACTGGCTGGTTGAAATGATTCGATAGCGGTGTACAAGCCAACCATTGTGTTGCCGGTATCGAAAATATCGTCCAATATCACGACATCTCGACCCTTAAGGTCCGGTATCAGTGCACTGTTGATCGTCAGTTCGCCGGGGTCCGTGCGAGTACCGCCATAACTGGCCGCCTGAATCAGTGCGACGCGCAACGGAATACTGGTGGCCCGAATGAGATCTGCGAGCAGCACGATACTTCCCGTCAGCACCCCCAGGACCGTGAGTGACCTGCTTGAATACTGCTCACTGATACGCTCACCCAATTCTCGTACACGTTCCTGGATTTCCATTTCCGTGATCAGGACTTTCATCTTCTCCACATTCCGTCACAGGACTGACTGGACATTCAGGCAGGCAGAGTATCCGACTTCTCCCGTCACAGCCAGACGCGCATGACGTGGGTGCTGATGACTCAATTGTGCTGCCACCCAGATGGAGGCAGATTACTCTCGTCACCCAAAACATCAATCATTCGACACCTTGGTTCCTTCGTGACGGTACCAATGACTGTGAGGGCCGGACCACCGCGGGACTGAACCAGCCGACGAACGCTTTCGGCCAGTTCTGGTGGCACGGCGATCAGCAATTCGAAATCTTCACCGTCGGACAGGGCCGCGTTGAGTCGTTCCTGTCGTGACCATTCAGTCGGCACATCATCGTGAATCGGTATGTTGTCTGCTGTAAGTAAACAACCGGCGCCACTTGCATCCATCATACGGTTTAGGTCAATCCCCAGACCGTCACTAATATCCATCATAGCATGCACATCGAAGTTGGTGGACAGAAGTTGTGACACATCCAGCCGCGGATGAAAGGTCAGGTGCCGATCAGATTTCAAACTTCCCCCGAGTGCCCCGGTGACGAGCAAAGAATCCCCGGGGCGTGCGGCAGATCTTAGAATCGCACAATCACCGAATGGCTGCCCTGTCATGCAGACATTGACTGCCAATGGACCGTCCCAAGAATTTGTGTCACCGCCAGCAACCGTAAATTCGAATTGTTCGGACAGATCGTGGATTCCTCGGTAGATTCCCTGCAGTACCTGACCCGACTCCGACAGCCCGGGAACAGCCATCGATATGAACGCCGCCGCAGGTCCACAGCCCATGGCAGCGAGATCGCTCAGATTTACGGCGACTGCCTTGCGCCCAACTAATTCCGGAGTGGTGTTAGCAACGTCAAAGTGAACGCCGTCCAGTAGCATATCCGTTACAATCACCGTTTGACTGCCATCGGAATTCATCAGCACGGCGCCGTCATCACCGATCCCCGTTGCAACGGGAGGGCGCACCGGAAACTGATGTTTCAGTTGTTCAACGAATTCCGTTTCACTCTTCACGCTTTACTCTTCTGATTAAACCCAGTGTCCGTCTCAGCATCCGGTTCTTCATCCGCCTCCAAAAATGCCAGGTGTTCTTCGTTGAAGAACCGTCCGATCCACAATCGCAGATAGTAGTCAGTTTGCGCATGATGTTCCGCGCCCCGACGCGCTGCACCAGCTGTGGACCCTTGTGACTTTTGCAGTCGTTCCGGTTTGAATCGCCAGAACGCCCGTGCGACAAAATTCGTGGGAGTGAATTTGATTGCCCGGCCGGAAAATACAACAGAACATTTAAGCCGCATTCTAAAGGGAACACAGGGTGGATCACGATAGAACAACCCTGATTCAGTGTGTCCCGGAATACCTATTGATGAACCCTGGATCGATTTTTGGCGAACTGCCTGGCCTTCTGTCAGCTGCTGTCACATAATGTTCGGTTCCTCCGGCGTGAAACTGCCTCATCTGTTCCTGAGTGAGTTGCCGTTCCGTGAAAATATTTCAACTCCTCACGCTGGTGTTCGTCATGTCTGCCCTTCGGGCTGGCGCTACAGAGACAGGCGACTCTTTGAAATTGGAGGCGGATGGTTCAGTACGCTGGTACAAGGGCAACATGCATGCACACTCGCTGTGGAGCGACGGTGATGATTACCCGGAAATGATCGCCAAATGGTATCTTGATCACGGCTACCAGTTTCTGGTCTTCACAGACCACAACACGCTGTTGAATAAGGAACGCTGGATCGATACCGTTTCCAACAAGGGTGGTACAAAGGCACTTGAAAAATTGCGGTCTGCGGGGTTTCCGAAAAACTGGATCGAAACGCGTGAGGGCAGCAGTGATGCCCCCGAAATCCGACTCAAGACGTTCGACGAGGTTTTTGATCTGCTGACGGTGGCTCAGGAGTTTCTGCTGATCCAGGGCGAAGAGGTCTCAGATCGATTTGGCCGATTACCGGTTCACCTGTGCGTGACCAACACGTCGGTATTACTGACGCCGCTTGGTGGCGATTCAGTGGTCCAGGTCATGCAGCGGAATGTGGATGCGGCCCTTTCCCACAGAGCACGGACTGGAGAAGCTGCGTTGATCCATCTGAATCATCCCAATTTCTATTACGCCATCACTGCTGAACAGCTGATGCAGGTGGTTGGTGAGAATTTCTTTGAGGTGTACAACGGGCATCCGTCAGTCGACAATATGGGTGACAACCTGCATGCTTCGACCGATCGCAAGTGGGACATTATTAATACGTGGCGTCTGTCGCGTCTCGATCTGCCGACCATGTATGGTCTGGCGACGGATGATGGCCATAACTACCACAAGGAAGAGCCAGCACAGGGATCACAGCCAGGTCGAGGCTGGGTCATGATACTCAGTGAAACATTGACGCCAGAGGCTCTCATCAGTTCACTTGAGGCCGGGCATTTTTATTCTTCTTCGGGAGTGACTTTGAAGTCGGTGACGAAGGATGATGAAGAATTTTCCGTTACCGTCAACTGCGTCCCCGGCGTCACATATATGATCGACTTTATCGGCACCCGTTATGGTTTTGACGAGGCCACAACGCCTGCGACTGACGAGGCTGAACAGGCTGACAGGATCACGCAAAAATACAGCGATGATGTAGGAAAGGTGTTCAAATCAGTCTCCGGTACAACGGGCACATACGCATTCCAGGGAGATGAGATCTTTGTACGTGCCTTGATCACATCTTCCAGACCGCATCCCAATCCCGGTGTGGCGGGAGAAATGGAACGAGCCTGGGTCCAGCCGGTGCAGCCATAAATTCAGCTGGGTGGTTCGTATTCCGCATGCAGATCTGCTGCCGGAGGTGGATCTTGGATATCTACTGAATCCTCTGACGTACGTGCCATTGCCACCACAATTCCAACGGCCACAAGATTCACCAAAAGATTTGTTCCACCATAACTGATGAATGGGTGTGGGACACCTTTGGGTGGGATCATGGCAGTCACAACCGCGACGTTCGCCAGTGCCTGCAGGACAACCTGAATCACCAGGGTGCTTCCGAGAATCCAGGCGAAGGAGTCTCTGCGCAAATGCTGCAGCGCGGCTTGACCGGTTAACAGCACACCGATCCACACGATGGTCAGCGTTAATGTGCCGGCCAGTCCCAGCTCTTCCCCAATCACTGCGAATACAAAGTCGGTATTTGCTTCCGGCAGGTAACTGAGCTTTTGCCATCCACTTCCTACCCCGGACCCATGTAAACCGCCGGCTCCCATTGACAGGAGCGACTGGCGAACCTGCCACGGGGCCTGAGACAAATCTTTCCATGCGGCAATGAAGCCCGTGATACGATGCATTTGATAAGGTTTGAGAATCAGCAGTGATGCTGCTGCCGGAACGACGACTGCAACTGACAGCACAAAGTATTTCAACGGCCACCCACCAATGAACAACGCAATGATGTATCCCGCGGCCAGAAATACGGTGGCTCCCAGGTCCGGTTCACGAGCGACAAGTGGCAGAACAATCACCAGTGGCAGAATCGTGCGGGGGACTGTGCAGAGTGTAAACCCTCTGGAACGCAGATCCGTCAGAGTTTTCACAGCCACAATCGGCAGGACCAGACGTCCCAATTCGGAAGGCTGCAGGGACAATTCTCCGAATCGCAGCCAGCGTTGTGCACCATTGACACGCGTGCCGATATCGGGAACCAGTACCAGAACAAGGAGCAGCACGAGGCCGATCAGGGCTGGCCGGGCAAGTCGCTGCAGCATTGACAGAGTGACATATGAAGCCATTAGTCCGCAGCACCCCGCCAGTGTCAGGTAGGCCAGATGCTTCGACAGGAATATCGTTTCAGCCTGACTGGGCATGGACGTCAGGCTTGCGCTGTGGACCATCTGAATTCCAACCCCGCTGAGTACGCAGATCAGGCCGACAAACAGCCGGCGCATATCTCGCTGTTCTCGCACGAGTGTGTCAGCTACTGTCAGCGGAGGTTCCATGATTTTCAGATTGACGGGTTCTGCAGACACGACTCGGGGGACAATTGAGGCGGTCGGATGGTCTGATTCTGGGTGCGGAGTCTGAGCCAGCTGTTGCACGCAGGGATGCTCTTTCGTCTAATCGGTCATCCCTGTGGAAATATGAACCGTTAGGTTGGTCATATGACGTGTACCGAAATTTCTGTCGGTACCCGATGACCGTAATGTGTTTCCAGATGTTGGTTGTAAAGGAAGTCATTGTGCGTCGAATTGTATGTCTCTTGATGCTGGCCGGGTTATGCGGGCTGGGTAGGGCGTCGAACTGTCGGGCTGAGAATTGGACCACGATTCGTGGGCGCATCGTCTACTCCGAAGACGCTCCGCAGAGGTCATTGTTGGACGTCACTCGTGACGAGGACTACTGCGGACCGTTCGGCCTGACGAACGAAACTGTGGTCGTGAATCCGAAAAACCGCGGACTCAGGAACGTGGCCATCTTCCTCAGGAACAAAAAGTCCGTTTCTGTCCACCCGTCTTATGCTGAAGCGGTGATGAAACCTGTGACTCTGGACAACGAGAAGTGCCGGTTTACGCCTCGCATGCAGACGATTCGCACAGGCCAGACCTGGAAGGCCACCAGCACAGACACGATTCCCCACAACGTGGCAGTTTTTGCACAGCGGAATGACCCATTCAGTCAAATTATTCCGCAGGGAACGGCGATTGAGAGGGTCTTTGCTCAGCCGGAATCTCGTCCCATCAGGGTTGACTGTTCCATCCATGCATGGATGCGAGCTTACCTGATTATTACGGATCATCCCTACGCCGCGGTGACTGACAAGAACGGAGGCTTTGAGATCGCTTACGTTCCGAGGGGAATACGGACATTTCGATTCTGGCATGAGCGTCCCGGTTATGTGAAATCCGTCATGCACAATGGCAAAGAACGGAAACTCAAATCCGGCAACTGGAATCTCGAGGTGACGGGGGATGTTCTTGATCTGGGCGAACTGACTGTCGATGCCAAGATGTTTCAGCAGGACTGACCTGCCGATTCTCTTAAGCATTTCCGGCCGACCGTGATCAAAACCGGTCCTGTTCGGGTTCGACTGAGACTTCCGCAGAACCATCCCCGGCAATGCGCACCAAAATCACACAGGGGTGACAGCACACCGGGCAGTCTTCCACGTACTCCTGACTGGACCCGGCCGCCAGGTCAATCGGAATCACGATATCTTCACCGCAGGCATCGCATATGTAGCTGGCTTCATTCTCCATGGTCAGATCTCCCGAGCACGACGAACGGGTTCGCGAAATGTTTTGCGAAGATAATTGAGCAGATGCCGCCCAAATGAACCATTCAGTTCTCTCACGGCGATCAATTTAACCACATCACCTGTTATTCTCATGATACCAAATTTTCGCTGCAACAGGGGATGGTACAGAGAGGAGAGCAGCCGTTCACTGGAAGGGACCGGTCTGAGTCATACACTTAGAAGCCGTACCACCACGGTGTGGCCGATGCGCCTCAGAATGACCCGTTGACGATTATTTCTTCGTCGGACGAAATGCCACGATACGGTCCGGATTGGTCTCAAGGCGGGGACCACCAATCAGATCAATGCAGTACGGGATCGCCGGGAACACAGCGTCCAGACATTCTGCGATCGCTTTCGGCTGCCCGGGCAGATTGATGATGAGTGAACCACCAAGAATGCCGGAAGTCTGACGAGACAGAATGGCTGTCGCCACTTTCTCCAGTGACACTTTTCTCATGAGTTCTCCGAATCCCGGCATCATTTTCTCGCAAACTACCTCTGTGGCGTCCGGTGTTACATCACGCGCAGCCGGGCCGGTACCACCGGTCGTTACGATAAGGCAACATCCATCGCGAGCCAGTTCGCGCAGAGTTGTCTCGATTAATGGCTTTTCGTCTGGGACGACGCGAGATACCGGTTCCCAGACGCTCGAGAGCACCTCGGCCAGGTAATCATGGATCGCCGGTCCACCACGGTCCTGATACTCCCCGCGGCTGGCTCGATCCGACACTGTTACGATTCCAATGCGTGCAGAATTCGACATGTTGAGATTATCTGTAAACGGAGAGATTCCGAATCAATCGGGCACCACTACAGTGGTGCTAAAACCTCAATCGTATTCTGATTCCCCGAGGCTTGGCAATCCAGACGGCGATAGCTCACACGTCCTGCAGGTTCGACTAGAGTCCTGTGATCTTTGGTTCTCCCAGGACCATCGCTGGTATCCGGTGATGTTTCCGGACGAAGCGGGAATCTGTGTGATTGACGACCCCTCCAGGTGTCCCGCATGCAGGGATGAATTCACAGCAGGTCAACATGGCGTCTTCTAACCGTGCTGGGCAATTTAGGATTCGGACAATGGCAGGGCCTGGATAGGCCTTGAGAATCTCGCGGCACGCCCGGAACAGGTGACAGTCTACAATAGTCCTCTGTCAGAAGCGGGGTTGTTGGCTTTGAGTACCGTTACCGCCTGGACCTGTCCGGGGAGACTGGTGATCTGGGAAGCTCAGTTTGGTGAATTTGTCAACGCGGCTCAGGTTATGATTGATCAGTGTATTTCCAGTGCCGAAGACAAGAAGATAAATGGAATCACCTGAGTGGGTTCGTGATGCTCCGGCCTGGGTTCGAAGGCTAGAGGCCGAAACAGTCCAGCGCACGCCTGGAACGTTTTCTGACGCTGGCCGCCGAAGACAATATGATGATTGTCGTACTGTCAACGCTGGTCCGGTATTTCCAGATGTTCCGCCGTCATGTCCTGCGCAAATGGACCAAGCCGCTGATTGTGATGCCCTCAAGAGTCTCCTGTTACACAAGGAAGCGTCTCTGGCAGTTGATCGCCGGGCGATTCATTTAGAACACGGGCCGACAGAATCCAGTCAAGTAGAGAGCAGCGCGGTTTCCACTGAACGTTGAGGGTTTCGTCCACGGCAACCAGCACTGCTTAACTCAGAAGTCAGTCCAGTAATTATCCGGCATGCCGGATAACGTCAGCTGCAGAATGTGGTCACAGACAGCCAATTATCACGGCGCACATCAGATGAAAAACGTGCAGGTAGGTTTCGAATCTACTCTGCACGCCCAAGTACACTGTTGCTGACACAGCCGTCGTGAGCCTGAGACACCGTAGCCGAGAAGTCTGCTAGGTATCCTCGGAATGGTTCACGCGGTTTCCAGGCAGGCAGGACAGAGCGGCGTGACTCGAGGACCCTGTCATCGATCAGTACATCGACCGTGCCGTTCAGCAGGTCGTATCGGATTATGTCGCCATTTTTTACACAGGCAATGGGACCACCGACAGCCGCTTCCGGAGAACAATGAATTCCGATTGCACCATGCGACACACCCGAGACGCGGGTATCGGTAATGATGGCTACTTTGCCGTCGAGCTCCGGAACCGTCAATGCATTGCTGGCCACGAGTACTTCAGGCATCCCACAGGCCACTGGTCCCCAGTAACGCAGAACGACAATCGTACCTGGCGCGATCTCGCCACGTTCCACAGCAGTCACAATCTCCCGCGGATCTTCGAAACATAGCGCCGTGCCTTCGAAGACAGGTTCGTCCATATTGTTCACTTTGAAGACCATGCCATGGGGTGCCAGGTTGCCGAAGCAAACCTGCATATCGGCATAGGACTTGAAACAGTTCTGCCGCGACACAATCAGGTTCTGGTCCTCACCCGGTGGAGAGACGTCAGCCAGATTTTCCGCCAGCGTTCTGCCGGATACGGTGAGGCATGATCCATCCAAAAGGTCACAATCGAGAAGATGTCTGAGCAGCACAGGAGTTCCACCGATCTGGTGCAAATCGTACATCGTACCACTGCTGCGAGGTGCGAAACTGCAGAGGACCGGTGTGTCTCTCAGCATCGACTGCAAATCACGCAGAGTGAAATCCACGCCGGCTTCTCGCGCCAGTGCCAGCAGATGCAGCACACCATTCGTAGATCCTCCTGCCGCAGCAATCGATACTGCAGCGTTTCGAAACGCTGCTTTGGTGAGGATATCACGTGGCCGAATATTGTGTTCGAGCAGATTCATCATCACCACACCAGCGTCACGGCATTCTCTGCGTTTGCTGTCGTCAACTGCGGGTATCGAACTGCTGGATGGAAGCATCAGTCCGATGGCCTCCATCGCGATGCCCCAGGTGTTGAAAGAGGCCGCAATACCGCAGCCACCAGGTCCCGGACAGGCCAGCCTCAGGATCTCGTCGGCCTCCGTTTCGTCCATAGCTCCAACGGCAACGGCTGACTGAGAGTCATAGACATCCAGAATGGAAATATCTTTACCGTTTCGACATCCTGGCAGAATGCTGCCACCACTCACGATCAGGCCCGGATAATTGGTTCGAGCCAGCGCCATGGCAAAACCTGGACCATTTTTATCACAACAATGCAGTCCGATGAGGCCATCGTAGCAGTGTGCGGTCAGCACACATTCAGCACTGTTGGCAATCAGATTCCGGGATGGCAGACTGGCATTACCACCTTCGTGGCCCTGAGAAAGGTTGTCGCTGACGGCTGGTGTTCCGAACGGAAATGCCAGCATTCCAGCGGCCTGGCACCCCGCCTGAATTTCTCCGGCCAGTTCGTAGGCGTGAACGTTGCACGTATTGCCTTCCAGCAACGGCACACCAATACCGATTTGTGGCTTGTCGAAATCGGCTTCGGTCAGTCCAAGGGCAAAATAGAATGCGGTGACACCTTTTTGCCACCCTCGCGTCAGCCGGGTGCTGTTCCAGTTGGCCGGCATCCTCACGTTTTTCGAATTCGAATGTTGCGGTACCACGCCTCGCCAGGCGCCCCACTGTGGATTTGCAGCGCTATATCACCATCAAGCGGAATATCAGAATCAGCTTCCGTATAGTCTATCGTTAACATGTCGTTGATCCAAAACCTGATTCGCGGACCGTTGCAGACAATCCGATAATCGTTCCAGTCATTCCGCTTCAGGACATTGGCCAACTTTTTCTGGTCAGGTCCGGCCAGCACTTTGCGACGCCGGCTTTCGTCGTACAGGCATCCCCAGTACGTCTGCCCGAGATCTGCCTGGTAACCGATCATTTCATGATGGTCAGGAATGCGTTTGCTTCGTAGTTGGATACCTGCATTCGTTGACTCGCCGACCAGTTTGAACTCCAGTCTCAATTCAAAATTGGAATATGAACGCTTGTACCTCAGGAAAAAATTATGTGG
>CAUZPL010000027.1:0-76930 GCA_963581585.1 Planctomycetota bacterium | reverse complement strand
CGGTATCGCCAGCTATCGGCCTGTCATCTCCAAACTAGCCGATACCTGTGGATGACATGCCTACTCTACCGCGACCTCCGGTCGCGTGCTCTGTCAGCCAGGAACTAACGAGTGGCCAGGCTGAGAGGACGCGGTGCGCCCCTCCGGAACTTGCAGCATGTTAACCCAGTCCGGCCGCGACCATATTTGATCACAGACAATGCGTCAGGCCACCCTGGCCTGACTGTCGTGTCGCGTAATAAAGTTGCCATGTTCATCGATTTCTTCGAAGCGCACAGACAGACGCCTGGAGATTCCTGATTCTTCCATGGTCACTCCATAAAGTACGTCAGTCACTGCCATGGTTGGTTTTCGGTGAGTGATCATGATGAACTGTGTTTCATTGCGGAAGTCTTTCAGTAGGCCAACGAAGCGACTGATGTTTGCATCGTCCAGGGCTGCATCAACTTCGTCCAGCAGACAAAACGGGCTGGGACGACTGCGGAAGATTGCCAGCAGCAGTGCCACTGCCGTCAACGTCTTTTCGCCACCGCTCAGCAGCGTGATACTCCGCAGTTCCTTACCGGGCGGGCGAGCAATCACGTCGATTGAACAATCCAGCACGTCCTCAGGATCTTCAAGAATCAGGTCTGACTCTCCACCTCCAAAAAGACGACGGAACAGTTCTTGAAAATGCGACTGAATACATTCAAAGGATTCCAGAAACATACGTCGGCATTCCGTATTGATCTTCCTCACCATGTCTTGTAGTGCGTCTCGCGCCGCTTCCAGGTCCCGCAACTGGGAATGGAGTCGATTAAAGCGAGTCTCCAAGTCCGTCAACACATCGAGACTTTCGGTGCTGACGCTGCCGATCTGCCTGAGGCGTCGACGAAGTCGGTCGACTCGCTGTTCGATGCTTTTTCGGACTTCTGCATATTGCGTCTCGTCCTGCAGAATGGCAACGACCTCCGGCGACTCGACCGTCAGCTCTGCAACCGGACGCTGGGGTTCGTAACCGTCACTGTCCAGTCGATCCGTGTGCCCGTCTGTGTGCAGCCGATTGAACCACACTGACAGTGCTGAACAGCCCTGCCGCAGCGCATCTTCAATTGTCATTTGGAACTCATCCTGAATCCGTTCAGCTGATGTAGCCAGCTGATGCTGGATGCCGTTGATCTCAAGCTCCAGAGCATGGTACTGCTGTTCGTATTTGCTGCATCGCCCGCGAACCTCCGTTTCGAGCTGACTGGCTTCCTGACGACGACTCCGGAGCAATTCCCGGGAGAACGAGTGTTGGGAAACCCGGGTCCGCAACACATCCTCTGCTACGTAGAGTTCAGCCAGTTCGGCTCGTACGTTGAGCTTTGCAAGGGTCAGGGCGTGCACGCGGGACCGGCCGTCGCTGAGCCGACGCATGGCCTCCTGCTGCTGTAAGCGACGCTGGCACAGTTCATCACGGAGACGGTCGGTTGCTTCCGTAAGTGACAATGCTCGTTCTTCCAGTCGCGTGAATTCCAGACTGGACTCTGTGCGACCCTGCTCCAGTTGTTCTAACTGCTGCTGACGTTCGGTGAATGTCGTTTCGTACTCTGCGAGTCTCCGCCGAAGTTCTTTCAAACGAATTTCTTCGGCCTCGTGTTCTTCAGTAACGGTCCTACGCAACGTTGTCAAAGATTTCAGTTCCTTGCGTACCTGCTGCAGCTGATTCTGCAGACGTTCAATCCGTTGCTCCGAAAATGTCAACGACTGCAGAGTTTCGGCATGATTCTGTTCTGCTCCGCGCCAGCGTTCGGTGGCGTCAGCCACTGTTTGTCGCACGTCGATCAGATTCGACTCGATGGTCTCCAGTTCTCCGGCCAGACGCTGCAACTGCAGTTCCCGTTCAGCAATCAGATGCTCGACTCGATGCAGTTCTTTCATGAGTCGACGTAATTCACTCTTGCGCGACACAACCGCCGTTTCACTGCGAGCCATCCCGGTATGGAGTGTGCCGTCCTTTTCGACGAGTTCGCCCTGCAGCGTGATTGCGCGCACTGTTCCCTGCGATTCGCGCACAATCCGAACGGCATCGGAGAGTGACTCGACGACCCAGGTATCCGCCAGCAGCAGAGCTGCCAAATGAGGAGTGTGCCGCGATGAACGAGCCAGACTGTCCGCACGACCAATCACTCCCGGCCGGCCGGTGAGCGATTGTGTGGTCGACGACGAAAAAACCGACTGGCGGACGGGCGTGTCGCGATGGCTGTCGACCCATGTGATATTGAGTTCGGGGGCAAATTCTTCGGCCAGTGTACCATTCGCAACATCGTCCGGCCTGACAGGGCGGAATTCCGGTCGGCGGTGAAGATCGGCATCTTCCTCAGCATTCGATGGCTGATTACCTGGCTCCACGCGCGGTGCTTCCCCGGTAATCAGCGACAATCCGGCCGATTCCAGTGACACAAATCCTACACGACCGGTCATTCGACATCGCCCGGTGCCCAGATAATCGACCAGTGGCTGCATGCGGTCGATGACAAGCAACTGAGATCGCCCGGACAGAGCGACTTCCATTAGAGCCGCATGCTGCATCTCAACATCAAGTAAATCCGCCACGCTGCCACGAATCAAGTTCCAGGGCGACCGTGCAGATTCCATGGCCCGACTGAGGATTTCACGTACTCCGATTCCGAAGCCCTCCTGCCGATCTTCCAGGTCCTCCAAAACAGAGCGGCGAGCCATCGCTGCACTGCGTTGTTCCCGCAGGTCCGCCAGCGACTCGCGTGCATCTGATTGACGACCGGCCAGAGAATTGTGGAGTTCCAGGAGCTGGTCATCAGAATCCTGAGCCTGCCTCAGCCTGTCCGCTGCACGCATCCGACCCTGTTCCAGCTGAGCCAGTTTGTCGTCCAGCGACTTATATTCCCCGGATTGTTCCTGATGGGTGGCGGTCAACTCGGCCAACCGACGTGCGACCGCTTCTTCTTCGGAACGAAGTCCTGCGGTCCGACCGGCCAACGCTGAGTTTTCATGAATCTGTTCAAGCAGCTTCTCGCGTGAATCTTCGATCCCCTGTTGCGAACCCTTCAGTCCGTCGCGTAATTCGTTCAGGTGAAGATCGCAGGCGTTCTGCTGTGCTCGGTATTCTTCCTGTTTCTGCTGTTCCAGCTCAAAAACGCGCGCGAGATGATGCTCCTCCTGTTCAGATTTTTTGACACGAACATTCATAACAGCCAACTGCCGGTGCAGTCGCTTTAACTCCGATTCCAGCTCTAATTCCCGTGTTGACTGGTGGCGAAGTGTCGTTTCCAGGCTTGCAATCTGACTGCGCAGATCAGCTCGGTCGGATTCCAGAGTTCGAATTTCACCATCGACGGCATTCAGAGCCTCTTCTGATTCGGCTGACGCATCCTCTGCCTGTTTCCGACATTCCCGCGTCTGACTTAGTGTTGCAGACGCGATTTCTCTTCGTGCCACCAGACCATCCTGCACAATGCTCTGCCGTCGAAAGTCGTCACTGACCAGACCTGCCCACAACTGTTCCAATTCGGTGGAAACATCACGATATCGTGCCGCTCGTTGTGCCTGACTGCGAATCGTGCTTACCTGTGATTCCACCTCCTCCACAATGTCGTTCAGACGAAGGAGATTCTGTTCGACACGTTCCAAACGCCGTGTGGCTTCTGTTTTTCGAGTCTTGAAACGTGAGATTCCGGCCGCTTCTTCGAAGATCAGGCGACGGTTTGCGGCGTTGGACTGCAGAATCTGATCCACACGCCCCTGTTCAATAATGCAGTACGACGACGTACCCGCGCCGGTTCCGGAAAACAGATCACGCACGTCTTTCAGACGTACCGCGTTGTGATTGATCAGATATTCAGAATCACCGGACTGCCACAGCCGTCTGCCGACAGAAACTTCGTCCAAGTCCAGCGGCAGAAACCTGACCCTGTTGTCGAACACCAGGGTGGCTTCCGCAAATTGTGACCTACCTCGAGTCGAGGATCCGTTGAAAATGACATCCGTCATTTCCTTACCGCGAAGGCTCTTAGCACTTTGGTCCCCCAGAACCCACTTGATCGCATCCACAACGTTACTCTTGCCGCTGCCGTTCGGTCCCACTACGCCGGCAATGCCCGCGGAGAACTGGAAAACAGTCTTGTCGGCAAAACTTTTGAAGCCAAATACTTCCAGTGACCGGAGCATTGAGCATCTAACGCGATCAGGTGGTTGTCGTCGGGAACGGGAACAACAGAATCAATCTGTGAGTCAGGTGGAGCGTAATGTCGCAGTTGTCTGTTCGGTTCAGAACTGATGCTGGCCAAACGGCTGCTTCATCAATCGTTTCAGAAGGCCGGAGGAGTTCCTTTGCTCTTGGTTTTCCGAGGTACCAGTATCCCGGATTGGTTCTCTTTGTGCAGCCGTAGTTGAATTGTCGGCTGTCTGACCTGGTTCCGATGGACTTGACAATAGCGTTGTGGCGCTGGTGTCGACTGTGGCCGCATCGGAGTTGGCATCTTCGGATGGCTTGCTGAAATTCGTGAGATCAAGTTGCTCGCTTTCTTCAGCGGATGGTTCGTCATCGATTCGATCAAATATTCCAGGAGTCCTGACGGAAGACCCCAGTCGGCGGGTTGATCCCGATGCAGATTCATTTCCGTTCGATTGCTGCAGGTAGACTCTTCCACTCTGGGGCAGGCGATCGATACCAAGTTCCCCAGGGAGATTGTCTTGTCGTTCCGCCTCAATCATGAACTGGACAATATCCGGATAGGCAGCCTGCAGCTCACCGGCGGTCCGCACGATGTCGACGAGCCTCCGACTACAGGTTCGACGCACGGTGTCTTCCCCAACGCGATATCGTGAGATCTCGACCGTTTCATCGCCGTCATGACCAATCACTCGAATCTTGTGTCCAATGTTTAACACGGCGGGCAGCAGCAACTGCTGATCGACGCCGAAAATCGTGATTTCCGGGATTCGACGGCGGGCCAAGTGAACAGCGGGTGCTCCATCTGCATCGATCTGCCGCATTACGAAGCGTTTGCTGAAACGCACTGTATTCAGGGAACGATCGTTATCCTTGAGTTCCGCAATGGCTCGGACAGCCCCGTAACGTGCCTCCAGGGACTCGGCGCTCAACAAATCCCGGAGGGCCAATATGGAATGAGCCGTGTCTGTGATTGACAGAGCCGCCAGCGCATAAACACGAAAAGCCGGTTTGTCCCGGGCTGCCCGTTTCAGTATGTCGACACCTGTTGAATCCTCAGAATCCTGAAGGTAAGCCAGCGCTTCCGCTGCAAAGAAACGTACATCAGCATGAGGAGAATCCAGCCCGTTTCTCAGGAAAGGTTTCGCGTCGTTTCCGATTGCTTCCAGCTGCACAGCTGACACCGCGGACGTTACCGGATTCAACAGGGCTTCGGCCAGTGATTCCATTCTCAGGCGGCGTGCCACTTCGTTCTCGGCCAGTGGAATGCTGCGAATCACCTGATGGAACCGCGGAAAATTGTTACGGTAAATCGGATGTGGTTTGAGTTCGATGAGAGCGTCTGTCTTCGGTTTTGCCTGTGATTCAGGGTGGCCGAAACGGTCATAACGCTGGAATCGCGTCGATATGACATCTGCGATTTGTTTCGATTTGCGGACACTTTGAAAACGCTTGCGGAGCACAATCTCCAGGTTGCGGTCCGTCCTGGAAATCGCACCACCCGGAATACTGCCTCTGGCCAGCAGTCCTCGCAACTCGGCTCCATTGCCGGAGGCTCCAAACGCAGTCAGGACGGGACCTTCCGCAAACGCATATTCATGGCCTTTGCGCGTGCCGTGTCCTCGCACCTCAGCTTCTTCAAACAGTCGCGTTGCCAACAGGTACCCACCTTTCAGGCTTGTGGCATTGGTATTGGTCGGCAGAAGAATTCGGGCATCAAAGGGTTGCCCTTTCCGTACGTTGGCCGGCAGATACGCGGTAACGACCACCAGAGCCGTATTGGGATTGGCCAGAACCTTCGAAGGCGAGGGGATATTTCGTCGAGCCATTTCCTGACGCAGGGCTGTCTGGAGCGATGAAGGAGGTGGATTGCCGCCAGTGCCGTTGAGATTCACAACGAGACCGACACCGCGCAACGGGACGAGAGTGTTTCCCTGAACGCTGATATAATCATTCAGGACCGGAGTATGGAGAGTGGTGTTGAAATCGTCCGCTGCGTTCTGATTTACTGCGTCTGCGGATTGCCCCTTGATGAATCCGGTGAGTCGGGAAGCCACACCGTTTGATGGTATCTGCAGCAGGCTGGTGGTACAGCCACAGCAAACAATGGCGATGGCTCCGAGCAACAGTAACGCATAATGCCGGACACCGGGCTGGAAATCAGATTCAGCGTTCATGGCAACGTGACCAGCAGAAGGCTTCGTACAATCGCATGGCCGGATGTCGCTGCTCATCGAGCGGCACCTTCCGGACTCGGCAATTGGCTGTTTGGACAAAACGTGCAGGAGGACTGCAGAGAGACAGGTTCGCAAATGCGATTGGTTGAGGTGGGGGATTGCGCTCGGAGGCCGTTTTCCACAGCGGCACTGACAATGCCGGCTGACCCGATGAACAAATGGCCGCTCGGCCGCAAAATCCTTCGTAGGGCTGGCGACACGTTACGATGGACGACAAAACGTGGTCAAGACGCGTCGTTATCTTCGCACCGGCATTCATTCAGTCAATCCAAAGCACCACGCCTGTTCCGGCAGTAAGCTGCCGAGACCATGAGTCTTCGGCAGACTGGAAGAGATCATTCGGCAGGTCGTGCGGTTCGGTGATCGCAGCTTGACCTCCTCATCGACAGAGATTGGGGATAAATAGACACAGAGCAGGCACACCGTGAATCACTGACAAAAACGTCAACACACCGGACTCCGGTCGGGAGATCCCGTCCGGACAATGCCGCAGCTGGGAAATTCGCTCAGAGATTTACAGGCTTCCAACGTCAACTCGACGCTGGAAGCAGTCCTGTCGATCGGCAATTGATGCCGAAGATGTTGCGCAGCATGAGCGACATCAATTGGACAACCGGCTACAGGCACTGACGAGCATCTGTTAAACTCACCTGACCTCGGAGGCGTTTGCGGCTCTGGTCAGCATCCCGGTCCTTCAAGATGGTTTACGAAAAGTCGAATCTGTCGTATGTCAGAGCTTTTGCACCAACGAAATGTGGGATTCGACTAAGTCAAAAACGTCCGGAAACGTTTCGAAACAATCCGTTGGGTTCGTACTTACTACCGCCTCTTCTGCGCTTGGATTCTACCGGCCGAATATGCCACGACGAGAAAATTCATGTCCACGACTGAATTCACTCCCGTGCCGTCACACGGCCGGAATGACGAGTGTCAACCGACCTGTGTCCGCTGGGTGATCTTCGGCCTCGCATCGCTGGCCAGCTACGTCAATTATGTCCACCGGTACTCCTGGGGAGTGATTAAGCCGTACCTGTTGGAAGACGGCGTGGTCACCGAAAAGGAGATGGGTTGGCTCGACGGATTGATCGGTATCACGTACGGCCTCGGACAATACCCTGGAGGACTGGCCGGTGACCTGCTCGGTCCGCACATCGTTATCCCCGTCAGTGCAGTTCTGTGGTCAATCGTCACAGCCGCACCCGCTGTAGTATCGACGTTTTACGGATTGGCGACGATCCGTCTGGCGATGGGGCTGACTCAGGCCCCCTGCTACCCCTGTTTGGGCAAGATCACCCAGAACTGGATTCCTCGGGCTGCCCGAACTACCCAGCAGGGGTTCATTTCCTCGTTTGCCGGCCGCGCCGGTGCAGCCTCCTCGTCGCTGATCATCGGGATGCTGCTGATGGGCTGGTTGCAAATGACATGGCAAGCGGCACTGTTTATCACCGCTGGCAGTGGCATCATCTTTGCCGCCGTGTTTGCCCTGTTGTTTCGTGATTCACCTCGCCAGCATCCCGGTGTCAATGACGCTGAAGCGGCATTAATCGAAGAAGGGGAAGTGGTGGTCACCGCCAGTTGTCCTATCCGGTGGGACTGGTCGACCGGGAACGTCCGCAACCTGGCTGCTTTTTTCGGTGCGTCGTTCTCAAGTACCTTCGCCGATAACCTGTTTGTGTTCTGGATGCCGACGTTTCTGGTCCAGGCCAAGGGATTCAGCCCGGCGGAAATGGGCTTGTTCGCCAGCCTGCCGCTGTTCGGTGGCGCCCTCGGAGGCTTTTGTGGCGGGTTCCTCAATGATTTCCTGATCCGGACGATCGGTAACAGGCGATGGGCCCGGAGAATGGTAGCCGGAGGATGCAAAGTGATTGCCGCGGCTTTAATCTGTTCCAGTCTGCTATTCGACGACGGCAAGGTGATCATGGGAATCCTGTTCCTTTGCAAGTTCTTTAGCGATATGAGCCAGCCGACCTGGTGGGGCACCGTCACCGACATCGGGGGACCCGCCGCTGGACGAGTTTTCGGGATGGTCAACACAGTCGGCGCAGCCGGATTGTTCGCAGCCGGGCCGATCATGGCTCGAGTGAAGGCCGCATATGATTTCAGTGGTTTGTTTTACTTCGTTGCCGCAGTCTACTTGGTGACGACGATCTGTTGGTTGATGGTCGACTGCACGCGCCGGTTGGTGGTGGTCGACGAGACTACGTCTAATTCCCCAACGATCGACGAAGCCTGATGACTTGTCCGCGTCTCGGTGAGGACGTACGATCGGATTTCGGCCTCGCGAATCTCCCGTCGGCTCCCGATATCAAGGCAGCCACCGGGCCAAAGACAATGCGGACCGTTCGAGTCCAGCCATTAAGCGGCGTGCGTCAGATCGTAGACGAAACTCCAGGCTCTCGGCTCACCTCGTTCGAAATCATTTCCCTGTAAGTGGAAAGGTGATGCCTTCCGATTACCAAACATCAGCATCAGACAGTCCTCGCGTGGATCAAAAGCGATCGGCGCGGATCGGGCTGCCGGTCAGCGTTGGAATCCTGCTTACCCTGTCGGGCATTGTTGGAGTGTGGATTGTAGTCAGGCAGAGTGAACCCCCAAATCAGCGAGGAGATTCCACTGCTGTAGTGGATCGGATGGCGAGTACCGGAATGGCTCCCAGCGACGAGGACGTGGTCTCCCCTCCGGATGAACCCGGCTACAAAACCGACGAACAACGCGTGTATGCGGAACAGATTATGGCTGCCCAACGGGCTTGGGAGCTTGGTGATGTCGCTATGGCGTGGGAGTCGCTCGATGCATGCGCAGCCTATCTCCGCGGTTGGGAGTACGATTTCCTTCTGGCGTTGTTCAATCGTAATCAACGAACGATTCGCGGACACGCTGGTTCGGTTTCAATTGTGGCATTCAGTCCGGACGGGGAGCGGATCGTCAGCGGCAGCGGCGACATGACGTTGAAGGTCTGGGACGCGGTCAGAGGCCGTCAAATACTGACACTGAACGGATATTCCAGTGGTGTCAGTAATGCCGCATTCAGCACAGATGGACTTCAGATCGTGAGCAGCAGTGAGGACGGAAATGTCAAAATATGGGATTCCCTAAGCGGCCGGGAAATCCTCAACTTCGACGGGCGGAAAGGTTCTGCCAGCAGTGTGGCGGTCAGTCCGGACGGGCGTTACGTCACCGGGGGAGGTGAGGATGGAACGTTGACAGTGTGGAATGCCATGACTGGTGCGGAAATGTTTGTCGCGATCGGCCATGCGGCTTCCATCACGAATGTCAGGTTTGCCCCACATGGACGATGGATCGTGAGCGGGAGTTCGGATGGCACGCTCCGCATCTGGGATGTCGAGAGCGGTCGGAGTCGGTCCACCCCCCATGGACATCGCAACGAAGTGAATGCCATCGCGGTGAGTCTGGACGGTCGGCGGATCATCAGTGCCGGTGGGGACAACACCGTGCGCGTATGGGATGTGGAAAACGATCGGGAGTTACTTATTCTCAAGGGACATGACGGGCCTGTTCTCAGCGTGGCCCTCAGCCCGGACGGCCGCCAAATCGTGAGCGGTGGTCTGGATACGACGGTCTGTCTGTGGGATGCGGTCAGTGGCCGGAAGCTGCGGAGTCTCAAGGGACACGCCGGTCCCGTCTTGAGTGTGGCGTTCAGTCCCGACGGCGGCCGGGTCGCCAGCGGAAGTACAGATAGAACGATAAAACTCTGGGAGGCGGATCGAGACCAGCAGACCCTTACTCTTGCGGGACATGCGGATGCGGTCGGCGGTACCGCTTTTCATCCCGACGGCCGTCACGTTGTAAGTGGAGGTTGGGACAGGACTCTCAAAGTCTGGGAGATCGAATCCGGACGAGAAACTCTCACGATCAAAGGACACACCGGGTCCATCACCAGCATGGCATGCAGCCCGGATGGGCAGACGGTCGTCAGCGGCAGCGAGGACGGTACTGTCCGACTGTGGGACGCCGAGAACGGACGAGAAAAACTGATACTGAAGGGGCACATCGGATTCGTCACCAGCGTCGCGTTCAGCCCGGACGGACGGCGAGTCGTCAGTGGCAGTGGATGGAATGATGAGCCGGGAGAAGTCAAAGTCTGGGATGTTAAGAGCGGTCGGGAAGTATTCACTCTCAAGGCCCATGGGGGATACGTGACCTGCGTTGCGTTCAGTCCGGATGGCCGGAATTACCTGACTGGCAGTCGGGATGGGACGCTGATCCTTTGGGACACACAGAGCGGCCGGAAGTCAGCGACGTTTCTCGGACACACGGATGCGGTCATGAGTGCGGCGTTCAGCCCGGATGGACGCTCGATTGTTAGCGGGAGTGCCGATAAAACACTCAAAGTCTGGGACCTCGCAAGCTATCATGAAATGCACACACTCCGCGCGCATTTCGGTGCCATCCTAAGCGTGGCGTTCAGTCCGGATGGCAGTCGCATTGTCAGCGGAAGCCTGGATAAGATGATCAAAATCTGGGACCCAAAGTGTGGTCAGAGCCTGCTGACACTCAACGGGCACACGCTTCCGGTTACCAGCGTGATGTTCAGTCCTGATGGTCGGCGGATTGTCAGTGGGAGTTTTGATCAAACAGTGAAAGTGTGGGGTGCGCCGGTCAGTTGGTAGCCAACCACCCTCGAACCGATACTAACATGATCTGGTGGTTCTCCTGGTGAATACATTTGGCTCTGCAGTCGAGGGCTGCGGTGTCCGTTGGTCAACTCCGACTATGATGCAGACTGCTCGTCATTTTCGTTCTTTTGTCGGCATTCTTGTGCTGGGGATCTTTGCCGGAGTGTGTTACTGGGTTTTCCGCCTTTCGCCGGAGCAACTGCTGCGTGAGGCGGAGCGCGCGTTCGCCCAACATCAGTTTGTTCAGGCCGAAACACTTGCCCGCAGCGTGGTGACAGATTCTCCGCACTTCGCTGGTGCGCTATTGCTTGCGGGCAAGGCTTCGATCCGTCGGGGGCGTCCGGACGATGCGGTCGGCTACCTGGATCGAGTTCCCGATGACAGCAACGAGACGGTAGTGGAAGCCCGCTTTATGGCGGGTGAAATCCTGCTGACCAGATTGTTTCGCCCAACCGAGGCGGAACAGAGGTTTCGCCGCGTGCTGATGCAGAATCCAGAGCATGTGCCATCGCATCGGCTTCTTGCGCGGCTCATGGTTCTGTACGGACGGCGCTGGGAAGCAATTGCCTTGCGACTTGAGTTGCTGCGCCTTGATTCATTCACTTCAAACGACTTGGCATTTTTGGCGGAGCCTGAAACCTTCCGAGAGAACCTCAGTCTCCTCGCGACATCTGCACGAAGAAATCTCACCGATCCGCTCGTGAAACTTGGAACAGCGTCAGCATTAAGGCAGCATGAATCAGCGCGCGCAGAGGCATTGCTCCGGGAGGTCCTCGTCGCCGCGCCCAATTTGATCGAAGCTCAGGTCCGGCTGGGGAGCACGCTGTTGGATTCGGGCAGGACAACCGATTTTCTGGCCTGGAATGCCCAGCTTCCTCCAGTCGTCGAATCTCATCCTGAGACCTGGGCTCTTCGCGGCGACTACGCGAATTCACAGGGGGACTTTCGCGGGGCCGCGCGTTGTTATTGGAATTCCCTTCGCTGTGACCCCTGCCGTCAACGAGCCACTTATCAATTGGGACAGATGTTGCTCGCGCTGAAAAAAAACGAACAGGCGGCAGTATTTCTTGAGCGGTCCGCGATGCTTCAGGACGTTCAATTGTTGATGAAACGGTACACCATCAATCCCGAGGATACGATGCATCAGGCCGCTGGATTATGTGAGAAGCTGGGGCTTTTGTGGGAGGCCTGGGGGTGGTCACGAATGGCGCTGCTGAACAATCCACAGTTGACCTGGGCGACGGAGACGGTTCAACGGTTGACTCCGCTCCTCACACCCGATCTCACTCGCGTTTCGCCCGATGCGGATGTGACGCGAATGGTGGATTTGTCAGACATTCCAGTCCCGCGCTGGGAGAGTACGGGGAATGATTCGCAGCTGGCCGACACTGTTCCTGTCGATCACAACATTCAGTTTGGAGACGAAGCGTCCTCAGCCGGGCTTAGTTTCACATACTTCAACGACGCCGATCCTCGGACGCCCGCCGCAAGACCATTTGAGTTCACCGGGGGCGGTGTCGCCATCCTTGACTACGATGGCGACGGATGGCCTGATCTCTATCTCACGCAGGGATGTCAGTTTCCGCTGCAGGACGACCAGGTTGAGCACGTCGATCGGCTTTTCCGTAACCTCGGCAACGGGCGATTCGAAGACGTTACCAAAGCCGCCTGTTTGAGAGAAGACCGCTATAGCCAGGGGGTCACCGTCGGTGATTACAACGACGACGGACATCCCGATCTGTACGTTGCCAATCTCGACGTGAACCGGCAGTATCGGAATAATGGCGATGGTACCTTCAGCGATGTGACATATGAGACCGGCACCGGCGGGGACGGCTGGACAACCAGTTGCCTGATGGCCGATCTGAACGGCGACGCATGGCCGGATATCTATGCCGTGAATTACCTGGCCGGCAGCGACGTTTTTGAACGCATTTGCCGCCACAGCGGTGGAAAACCGCGGATGTGCACACCCTACGATTTCGAGGCGGCTCAGGACCAACTCTACCTGAATCTCGGTGACGGACGTTTTGAGGAATGGACAAACGAAGGCGGAATCAATGTCTCCCACGGCAAGGGGTTGGGAATTGTAGCGGTCGATTTAACCGGTACGGGACGGCCGAATTTGTTCGTGGCCAACGATACCGATGCCAACTGTTATTTTGTGAATGAGACTTCAAGTCCCGAAACACCTCCGCTGCTTCGTGAGAGTGCGATTGAAAGTGGCCTCGCCTTCGAGAGAAACGGTCTCACGCAAGCCTGCATGGGCGTAGCCGTGGGTGATGCGAATGCAGACGGCCTGATCGATCTGTTTGTGACGAATTATTATGATGAAGCGAATACGCTTTATCTTCAGCAGCCAGGGGGCTGGTTCCGTGACGCCACCCGGCAGGCCGGACTCCTCGAACCGAGCCTGCCTGTGCTCGGTTTTGGTACGCAGTTTATTGACGGTGAACTGGACGGATACCTGGATTTGATCGCCACCAACGGGCATGTGGAAGACAATCGCAGCAGAAATATCCCCTATCAGATGCGCCCGCAATACTTCTGCAACCGGGGCGGAAAACAGTTTGAGGAACTCTCGGCTGAGTCTCTTGGACCTTTCTTTCAACGCGACGTCTTGGGGCGAGGGCTCGCACGGGTTGACTGGAATCGGGACGGACGGGAAGACGTCGTCATCTCACACCTCGACGCACCCGCAGCGTTGCTCACCAACCGAACACTAAATACCGGACATTTCCTCGCCATTCAGCTGCGAGGTGTCAGGACGAGCCGCGATGCTATCGGCACGACCGTCCAAATCCGCGTTGGGGATAAGACGTGGATCCAACAGCTCACCGCCGGCGACGGCTATCAGGCCAGCAACCAGCGGCAACTCATCTTCGGCCTGGGCAGACGAAATCATGTCGATGATCTGATCATAAACTGGCCTTCCGGTCTCAGCCAATCCTTCACTTCACCGCCGATCGATACGGAACTGTTCGCGATCGAAAACAGACAGGACCTGATGAAGATGCCGGGAAAAAAAAGTACCAACTGATCAGGGGTGGTGTCCCTGCTACGTTTGGTCCTCAACTACCGACGATGGGCCGTGAACATGGCCCGACAGAGCTTTGAATCACACCGAAAAGGGTCTGTCATCACAATTGCGACGTGATTTGTGGTCGGTCGTCAGTATGTCCGTGACGTTAAGGCCGTGCACCAAAGCAATGTATTTCACAGATGACGTCAGAATGTTCACCGGTGTGACTGACCGAGGTCACAATCGTCCGCCTCCCCGGATCGTGTCACGAAACCTGGTGCAGCCACAGCCGTGTGAGTGCTACGACGACAGGTGATCCAGTACGTTGCGCGTAATCCGCTCCACCAGCGGATCCCGGCCAGCCAGTCCGTGGGACCATTCGGTGCAACCGGTCGTAAAGACCTTGCCACCACGATTGTACATGCCCATCATCGCCGCCCCGTGAGTAAAACGGTCTTTGTGGTCTGTATCGCCGTACAGACTTCTGGAGGCAAACTCTAGGTCAGAGTCCCACAGCCGGGCCGGCGCCGAAGCAAGAATCTGAAAGCTTTCCGGCGTGCCATCGAGGTGAGTCGGAACCGGAAGCCCGTCCTGCAATTCATAATCGCAGCCGTCGCATTCGTAGCCCACAACCCTGTGCTCGGTGCCGAACAGGTCACCCCATTCCAGCTCGGTGCCTTCGAACACCCAATGATTCGGGCGATGAACGGTGTAACCCCTGGCACCGCGCGGAACTGATTTCGAACGAATTTGAGCAAGAGGCCCATGATATCCGCCGTAATTGAAGCTGACTCCCGTGAGCTGGTTCTCGGGTCGGCCGATCAGGTGGTGCGACCAGAGTGTGGAGAGCAGCGTGTATTTCCTGGCCCTGAAACAGGGATCATCCTCGAAGTTGTACTTGTATCCAACCATAGCAGTACCCTCGTCTTCCAGACGGACCTGCCAGTAGCAGACGTTGCCGCTGAAGAATGCGACATTGCCACCGTTGACGATAAACTCCTCCAGATGATCTCGCATCGGCGCCGTCCAATACTCGTCATGCCCGACGCTGAGCACGAGACGGTAGCTTTTCAGCAAATCCGGCCGCTGCTCAAGGTCAGCATTGACGGCGTAATCGAGCTGATAACCCGCCTGTTCTGCCCAGGTGACAAACCCGTGTTCCCAATTCTTCCATCCGGCATACGGTGCCCAGAAGCTCAGTCTGCCGTCCTGCTGGCTCAAAAAACCACGGGCCATCGGGCGCTGGAAAGAGACGCGGTCTCCTTGCAGCGGACGTGGTCCGCCCTCGTACAAACAGGGCCCGCCCCAGTTGTTGTAAGCGTTGTACGTATTTGTCGTGAGTTGCAGCAGAATACGAGACTGCCTGCCTGGCTCAGGAGAACGCACGACGAAGAACGTCTCACCCTGGATTGACTTGCCATCCGCGCCGGTGGCCTTCAACGTGACACCGTAATAACCGGATTTCCACGTGTCCGGCACGCAAAGCTTCACCGATACGGGCCAGCGGCAGCCGTGAGTCGAAGCATTTTCCGGGGTTTCATGTGCTGTGCCCGCGACAGCATTCCGGTTCCAGACCAGTTCGCGTTTGGCGCCGACGCGCGCAATCTCGATCGAATATTTTGCAGCCGATGTCGAGACGCATAGGCCAACCTCGTCGCCAGGCTCATAGCTTAGTCGATCGGGATAGCCCTCGACAAACGACATCTTTCCGTTGTCGTCGGCCCTTGAGGTGGTCGCTGACCAGAGAGTGGAGCCCGAAGCAACACCTGCCGCTGTTTTCAGCAGTTCGCGGCGATCGAAGAAATCTTGGAATTGCTCAGTGATGATTCGTTCTCCAGTTCGCACCGGCCAGGCGGGACAACCGACCCATTTTGCCAGTTATGCCGTCGCTGATCTGGACAGCGCCATTTGTGTGTAATTACGAGCACGATACCCAAACGAGTGCATTTTCGATTCTCTCTCCGGACTTGTGCTTAGTAGCTGGCGTAAGCCGCACGTGCTGTCGGTTCAGTCACAAACGGGAAGATTCTATCAGGATAGGAAGACAGGATGAAATCGAATCCAGCCACGCTCGTTCGGAACTCTTCACTCGAATCAGAACAGTGTATACACCAGGTGTAGCAAGGTCACCTACGGGAAAAATGGTGCCAGGTAAAGACAGTCCAGGAGGTACCATACTTCGGCTCGGACAGCCGGCCCGGCCTCGGGACGAACTGATGACTCAGGAGTCTGGTCCACACCCTCATATGTCGACACTGTCGAAACCGCCGGTGATCCGTAACGGGAATCATCCCAGGTACCAAAGGCTGTGCCGAAGTTCCTCTCGTGGTTTTTTCATGGCGAGAAACTTCGGCTGTCGATTGGGTTCACCGGTCGTTCAAATAGTTACAGCCAACTCAATTCGAGGACCTGCTCCCCGAAGGTTTCTGTTCGTCAATGATCTCATACGCTGTCGTGGCATTGCCTTCCGGCTTTGTGATGTCACGATAGCCACACGGCTCTCCGTGGAGCAGAGTCACTCTGCCGGGCTGAGCCGCATGACGTTTTTCACAACACGACCGCTGCAGATTGGTCACACGTATAAGACACTTGATACCTGTTACAGTCCAAGGCATATCTCCTGACTGAAAACCTGGATGCCAACGTGCTGCCTGTTCAGATTATTGCTCAGAAACGAGACGGCTGTGAGCTCAGTGACGACTCGATTGCTGCCCTGATTCGTAGCTTTGCCGCTGGTCAGATCCCCGATTACCAAATGGCCGCGTTTTCTATGGCCGTGTTTCTCAACGGCATGACGTCGTCCGAAACTGCCGCACTGACTCAGGCCATGCTGGAATCCGGTGATCGGCTTCAATGGCCGGACGACGGACTTCTGCGAGTTGATAAACACTCCACAGGCGGCATCGGGGACAAAGTCTCTTTGCCCCTGGTTCCATTGCTTGCTGCCTGTGGTGTGCAGGTCCCTATGCTGTCCGGCCGCGGTCTGGGGCCCACGGGAGGGACACTTGACAAACTCGAGTCCATCAGCGGATTGCGCTGCGATTTATCTCCTAAGGAAATTCAGCAGGTCGTCGGAAAAACCGGCTGTGTGATCACGGGAGCCTCGGCCGAACTGGTACCAGCCGATCGTCGTCTCTACGCGCTGCGTGACGTTACCGCGACGGTACCGTCGATTCCATTGATCACAGCCAGCATTATGAGCAAGAAGCTGGCCGAATCACCTGATGCTTTGGTTCTGGATGTCAAATTCGGTTCGGGAGCTTTTATGAAAACCGTGGAACAGGCACGCCAACTGGCTCAATCTCTTGTCGATACTGCGCTGCGTATGAACGTACCGACGACAGCAATGCTGACAGACATGAATCAGCCGCTGGGACGGATGTGTGGAAATGCGGTCGAAGTCGAGGAGTCACTGAATATACTGCAGGGGCATGGCCCAAATGACGTTCGTGAACTCACGATTCAACTGGCGGCGGAACTGCTCGCCACGGTTGGTGCTGTTGCGGACCGGAAGCAGGCAATCCAGCTCGCGGCTCAGCGACTGGACGATGGTTTGGCGATGGAACGATTTCAAATGATGATTGGGGCTCAACACGGTAACCTGAGGACGAAACGACCGATCGCTCCGGCGACCGATATCACCGCGGAACACGACGGTGTTGTGTCTGCGATCGACGTGGAAACCATTGGTTATTCCATCGTGGCCATGGGTGGCGGACGGAGAAAACTATCCGACACGATTGACCATTCGGTGGGCGTCGAGATGCTCGTGAAGCTTGGTGCCAGGGTCGACGTGGGACAGCCGCTGATGCGGATGTTCACACGGGACTCGAATCGTTTCCAGGAAAAGCTGCGCGGCAGCATCGTATTGTCGGCTCAGGCCGATCCGCCCGAGCTGATTGCTGAACGCATCGTGGGAGAATCGAAATGAGTGATGTACCGGAATTGCCGGACGACTGGACACAACTCGTCGCAGCCGCCCGTGAGGTGCGCTGCCGCGCGTATGCTCCTTATTCATCGCATTGTGTTGGAGCGGCGCTGCGAACGACGGACGGCCGAATCTTCACCGGATGCAATGTGGAGAACGTCTCATACGGTCTGACGATTTGTGCCGAGCGCGTGGCAATGTGCACCGCGGTGGCTGCTGGTTCAACGGCGCCGGAAGTTATTTGTGTTTCGCTGTCAGGTCAGCCGGTTCCGTGTGGCAGCTGCCGTCAGTTTCTCATCGAATTCAATCCTGAGTTGATGGTGTTGCTTGACGACTTGTCCTCAGCCGATCCACCTGAGCGCATTTGGCTCTACGACTTGTTGCCGCGCGCATTTCGTCTGAATCACGATGCTCAATGAAATCTGACACCGACGTCTGATGTCAATCTCTTCGCAGCTCCCGAAGTCGAAATCGATGTCCATGACCATTCGCACTTTTATCGCGTTCGACGTTGATCCTGGTCCGCGGTTGCGGCACGTGATTGATCAACTGAATCAGATCGGTCCATCCGTACGAATTTCAGATTCGCCGAAGTTACATCTGACACTGAAGTTTCTGGGTGAAACGCACGACGACACGGTTTCGGAAGTGGCTCACATTGTCGATGAGGTTGTGCTGGAATTTACACGCATTGATTCAGCCATGGCAGGACTTGGCGTGTTTCCTGACCGGAAAAAACCCACGGTAGTGTGGGTAGGGATCCAGGATCCACGGCCTGTCGTCGCGCTGCAGCAGCAGCTTGAACGCCGACTGGAAGTCGCTGGTTGGAAGCCTGACCCACGTACGTACCGCCCGCACGTGACGGTTGCCCGACTCAACGCACGGCGAGGGCCAACACCGGGTGCCCTTCTTGAACTGCTTGACCGGCATGCAGCAACGGATTTTGGATCGTTTCACATTGATCAGGTTGCCTTGTATCAGTCCGAGCTGACGTCGCAGGGCGCAAGCCACACAGCACTGCATCGATCGGCCTTTCACGAGATGAGGCTGGCAGAACGATCGCCACATCAGGAAAACACGACGGGCAGCTAATTCGCAGGCATGTATTCGGGATCGAGCCTTTACTGCCTGTGCCCTTTTTCAACCCATCATACAGCAGTCTCTGCCGTTGTCGTGGCAGATGATCTGGTCTGAGACACTGCAGTCCGTGCATCGCGATGTTCTTCGATCAGCGCAACCTCGAAGTTGGACCCGCGGACCACTCGTTCCGCTTCTTTGAGGCCAAACAGCCAGAACAATCCGGGGTGGACAAAAAAATCGAGCAGTGTCGAACTGATCAACCCACCCAGAATCACGGTCGCGACGGGATATAATATCTCTTTGCCCGGTTCTCCCGCGGCGATCACCAGTGGGACCAGACCAATGCCGGAAGTAAGTGCCGTCATCAGCACAGGAGCCAGTCGTTCCAACCCTGCGCGGACGATCATTTCCTTGCTCCAGCTTTCGCCTTCGTACTTAACCAGATGCAGGTAATGGTTCAGTAGCAGAATGCCATTGCGCGATGCAATTCCCGCCAGCGAGATGAATCCAACAGTTGCGGCAATCGTGAGCGTCTGTCCGGTCACTACGAGTGCCGCAACAGCCCCAATAAACGCCATGGGAAGTGCGGCCATGACCTGAAGTGAAAGGTTGACCGAACGAAACAGCGTAAACAGGACAAGAAAGACACCGAGCATGGACACAGCAAACAGACCACCGATGATACGATTGGCTTCCTTTTGAGTTTCAAACTGCCCGCTGTATTCAACAAAATATCCCACCGGCAGTGAGGCAATGACCGGCGCCATAGCTGCCTGAATGTCTTCAACGACATCGACGACTCCGCGGCCTGAAACATTCGCCTGAAGAACAATCCGACGCCTAACGTTCTCACGATTGATAGTGTTTGGCCCGCCGGATTCGTAAATCCGTGCCACGGCTTCCAGTGGAAGCCGTGCACCATCCGGTGCATTGATCGACAGTCGACGAAGAGCCTGCATGTTTTCTCGATAATCTTCGTCAAACCGAATCAGCAGGTCGAACGTTTGCTGATCGATCAGCACTTGGGAAGCTACCAGTCCGTTCATCGACGTCTCGATGAATTCGTTGACGGCGGCAGGTGTGAGTCCGTAGAACAGCAGTTTATCTCGATCGAGTTCGATTCGCAGCTGAGGAATGATCACCTGGGGTTCCACCAGCGGGTCTTCGATTCCGTCAACGGTCTGCATCACGGCCTTCATTTCCTGAGCTTTGCGACGCAGTTCATCGAGATTGTCTCCGTATAATTTGATTCCGATCTGGGCTTTGACCCCGGAGATCATGTGTGAAATCAGATGAGCAATCGGCTGCTCCACTGCCGTCACAATCCCGGGGATGTCGGCCATCGCCTCCCGGATCTCCTGCAGCTGTTCCTGCCGAGATCGAGGCGACAAATGATCCAGTTCCAGAATATATTCACTCATGTGAACACCCTCTGCATGTTCATCCAGTTCCGCTCGCCCGGTGCGGCGTACGAATCTGGTTATGTCCGCGATCGCCTTTACTCGGGACTCAACCCGACGATTGATCGCGCCGGACTGTGCGAGTGAAGTGCCTGGAGGCAATACGACATTTAGTTGAATGGAACCCTCGTTGAATGGTGGCAGGGGATCACGCTCCAGGTTCGTCACGAAGAGTACTGCCAGTCCTGCACACGCGGCGGTAATCACAAGGTTCAGAAGAGGAAACTGCAGACTGAAGCGGATAATTTTTTCCCCTCCCCATTTCAGACCGCGCAGGATGAAACTATCCCTTTCGCGTTCCGTCAGCGTTGCGTTGCCGAGCAGCCAGTATGCAAGCACGGGGGTCACAGTGAGCGAAACCACGAGTGACGATAAAATCGAGACGATGTACGCAATGCCAAGCGGCGCAAACAAGCGACCGACCATTCCCGTCAGGGCGAACAGCGGCACGAACACCAAAATCACGATCATCGTGCCGAAAACGATTGAATTACGAACTTCGACGCTCGCCTGGAATACAACTAACAGTGGATTCTTTGGCTGCGTCCTTCGGCGATTCTCCCTGAGTCGCCGAAAAATGTTTTCGACATCCACGATCGCGTCATCCACCAGCTCTCCAATGGCCACAGCCAGGCCACCAAGTGTCATCGTATTGATCGACAGATCGAACAACGCAAACACGATCGCCGTCATTAGTACGGATAATGGAATGGCGGTCAGTGTGATGAACGTCGTTCGGAAATTCATCAGGAACAGGAACAGGATGACGATAACCAGAATTCCCCCGTGTAACAGAGCCTCCGACACATTGTCGATTGCGCGATCGATAAACGACTTCTGCATATACATCGATTCGATGCGAACTCCGGCAGGGAGTGATATCCGGAGGTCTTCGATCGCCGCCAGGCACTCATTCGTAACCTGACTTGTATCGGAACCAGGCTGTTTATTCACCGTCAAAACCACGGCCGGACCACCGGAAAACCGGCCGTCCCTGTCACGAGAAAACGCTGCACTGTCACCACGTTTGACCTGCGCACCTTCCACTATCTGAGCAATCTGTCCGAGCGCAACCGGTCGTCCTTGACGAACGGTAACAACCACCTTCTGCAAATCGCTCACCGACTGAACGCGTCCAAGCGACCGAACCAATAACTCGTTGGGACCCTGATCGTCTAGATATCCCCCGGTTGCGTTTTGATTGCTGTCCTGGACTGCCTTCCTGACCTGGTGCAGTTCGACACCGTATCGCAGCATCGCGTCAGGGTCGACAAGCACCTGAAACTGTTTCCGGCCGCCACCCATCGTAAAGACCTGAGAGACACCCTGAATCGTGAGCAGCCGCTGACGCACTACCCAGTCTGCGAGCGTTCGCAGTTCCAAGGCATCTGTTCGTGTATCCTCGCTCCACATACCCAGCATCAGGATCTGGCCCATGATTGACGAGATTGGTGCGAGAGTCGGAGTGACGCCCTTCGGCATACGTTCCTGGACCAGCTGCAATCGTTCGTTGACGATCTGTCGATCGTTGTTGATGTCTGTTCCCCAGTCGAATTCGACATAGACAACTGATATACCAACACCCGACGAACTGCGGACCACCTGAACTCCGTTCGCGCCATTCATTGACGTTTCGATGGGAATTGTCACGAGTGTCTCAACTTCTTCGGGAGCCAGTCCATGTGCCTCCGTCATGATGACCACGCGCGGACGATTCAGGTCCGGAAACACATCAATCTCTGCTTGCATCCCCTGCCATACCCCATAGCCGGTCATGATCAGCGCCAGTGCAATCACCAACAGTCGCTGCAGGAGCGCGAATTGAATAATCGCATTCAGCATGAAGTGTTTCTCCGGGAGCGAATGTCACTGCGCGGATCCAGTGTCGAACCGACTCGGACGTCAATCCGCCAGATTTCCCTGAGATCTGCGCATATACTCATACGATAAAAACATCTCTAATGGCTGTGTCCGGTGTGTGGATCAGGGGCACCGCCCGCTTTGTTCCTGAGCGCCATCTGCATCTGATGCACGCCGCGCGTCGCGACAGCGTCGCCTAGTAACAATGTCCCGTCGCTGGCAATGACCACGGAATGCTGGTCTCGATACTCCACATGAACAGGAAGGCGCTCGAAGTGCGTTCCATTTTTCCGGAATACAAAGTATTCAACACCTTCAGTTGCTACCGCATCGACGGGCAACACGATGCGGTCAGGCCATTCTTCTGCGGGAACCTGCAGCTTCAGTCGTTGTCCCGGGAAATACTTCCAGTCCACAAATCGACAATCTGCCTGCCACCGATCATCGACGATCTGATTGGGCAGGTCGACGTAGAAATGCAAAGTCCGTGAGTCGGTATCTATTTCATTTGCCAGCCAGGCAATCTCAAGCTCATCGACACGGTCGGCTCGGTCATCGGTCGGGTGAAATACAGCGGACACGTTCCATCCCCGCCGCCATGCCTGTCGCAGTACCCCGATGTCCGACTCAAACGCCATGCCCTTGATGTAGAGCTTTCGAAGATCCGTGAGAATACACAATGTTTCTCCGACATCGACCGACTGCCCCTTGTGGACGTTTAACTGCTGCAGAATCAGTGGAGCAGTGACATCGCTCTTTTCACCAGCCGGTGGTTCGCCCTGCTGGCTCGTGGATGCTGACGGCTGCGTGAGATGTTCAGTCAGTTGGATTTCGTCTCCCGAATGATCGTCGGGTGACGGTGCGAACACCTGCAATTCGCCCAGGAGTCGCCGGGTTTTAGTAATCTGCGCGACCTGTGGCTTAGACAGTCCGTGCAGCCGCAATGATTCGCGTTGCGCCTGCAACAGCGCTGTCAGCCTTTCTCTGGCATACTCATGTTCCAGTAAAAAACGGCCGGCCACAGCACCGCTGTTCGGGATCTCCTTCAGCCGGGCGATCTCGTTCTCCTCTACGTCCAGTTTCCCCAGTGTATGCACCAGGCTGGTTTGAGCCTTCACGAGGTCGTCGTGCGTCAGTTGAATCCGGAAGAGCAGCGTTCCGGGCTGCACCGCTTCCCCTTCAACCACATGGACGTGAGTGACTGCGCCTGTCATCGGTGTGGCAACTTGTACACGTGTCCTGCCGGGTTGCTCCACTACGGCCGCCGGCACCGTGATCGTTTTCCGATATGTCTGGAATCTGATCGTTCGTATTGCATTATCCTTCAGCCCGATATTTCGAAGAGCACTGTCCGAAAGTTCCAGTGATGCTTCTTCGTTGTGACCGGGATGGGCCGGGTGTTCATGTCCAGCGTGAGTGTCTTCCGGCTTCGAGACAAACTCAGCATGAACACCGGAATCTCCTCGCCTGAAACCGGAGATAATGGCTCGAACGCTGTTGTGGGTCGCAGGAAGCCACCTGTCGCGAGTCCACGCACCAGCTACGACGACTACAACCAACAATACGGGCCCCGCCCACCTGTTGACAGAAGTCATGAAGCGAATGACTGGCTGGTTCATAGCAATATCCACACTGAGAACAACTGGATGAAATGTCGTCAGCACAAAGCCCGCGCTATGTGTGGTCCGTGTAGAGCCGGACCCGGAGCAATGCAGGAGACAGCACGAACGACAGTAACAGCAATGCGGTGCCGGGAGATTTTTGTCGCCACATACCGCAACTGACTCTTTGCTGAGAGTCTTACACTCGCCAGACCTGCGTTAGTGCGCGCAGGGGGACCAAAGATCGACGCCACGCCGTATTGATACGGGTGACTGACCGGAGCGGACTCTGCATCGATGCCGCAGCACGGTTCTCATTAATGACCGCAGCAGACCGTGCGGTCCCGATACGCCACTCAGCACCCATTCGAGCGACAGAAATGAACAAACAGCCACCTTCACTGCAGCGTTGGCCGTGACATGGTTCATTGTCGTTGGACTCGTTTTGACGGTGGTCGTCGGCTTCATGCTGAAGGGGAGATTTCGAATGATCATGCGTACAATTGTGATGCTGCACCGCCGACACATGTGGTTTGACCCTGGCTGGCAACCCGATCACCTGGTTCCATTCGTAGGAATGGGAATGATGCCAGCAACATCCCAGCAGTGCATGAACCAGCACGGCAGCAGTTGTCAGGATGGATGAAAAAGCTCTCATCGTCTGGTAAAACGTGTGATAACGGATCGATCCAGTCAGCAATTCACGAACTGTATACGAAAATAGACCAATCCGTCGACCTGAGTTCGCAGCAACGGCCGCGGTTCGTGCAGTCAGCTGCTGCGGAAATGAGCAGTGAAACCCGGGAATCGCCTGAGCGAGATCATTCCAGTCCCTGGACCAGGTACAGCCGGATTTCGCAAAATCGGCCTACGGTCCCGCGGGCCTCCGTCGCCATTCAGAAATATCTTCGATCGAGACAGCGCCGTTATGTAGTGCGGAGGCGATAAGTACGGCATCGATGCCAGTCGTCTCCAAGTCACCCAGGTCGGCAACCGTTCGGATTCCGCCGCCGGTGATGACTTCATCATCCGGGCGCAGCCGACGCAGCATCCCGCACAGCGTTGCCGTGGGCACTCCCCTCGCTGTTCCTACGGCTGACAGATCCAGGATAATCCATCGCTGAAAACCGACCTCGATCAGTTCTTCCAGCACGGATAGAGGCGACGAACGGGCCCAGACCTGATTTTGCGCTAACGGGATGCCGGAGTGCAGGTCGAGACTCAGAATCAACGAATCCGCACCGAAAGCTTTCATCAGTTCACGAGCCATCTCGGGACCGGGCAATGATTCCAGTCCGACCACCACGTGTTCGATGCCCAGATCCAGCAGGTCCCGCACGTCCTCGCACGACTGAATCCCGGCATCCACCATCAGGTTCAGGTCCGTTCGCGACAAGTCCGCCAGTATGCAGCGGTTTACCTCTCGGTGCAGGATTGCATCCAGATCGGCGACGTAGGCAATTCCCGATCTGCAGACTTCATCCAGATGCTGAAGCACCACGGTCGGATCGACCGAATTTGTGAGGCAACTGCGGACCGGACGGTATTCATCACGACGTCCGGCGACTGCCTGCACCGTGACACCATTCAACACGTCCAGCACTGGAACGATCTGTATTTCACTCATGGGGACCACCACGCAATTGATGTTTCAGACCGGAAAAAACTGTCAGCATCGGGTCCCGCGACAAACGAAAGACGGTTCGAATATGGTGGTCTGCAATCAACAGACCATCTTCCAATCGGCAGATCCCAACGAGCGATTCAGGGGACGTCCGTCTACCTACCTTCTGTATACCGGACATTTACCGACACTTTCCAGACGCAACGATTGTAATTGTCTGTAACGAAGAATGAACCGTCGGCGGTACGCACAATATTCTGAGGGAATCGAAACGGATGGTCGTTCAAGAATGGCTCCACTGTTCCGTTCTGACTCACCTGTTGAACCTACCCACGCGGCTCGACGTTGAAAGAATCAACACAACTTCGCCCCGGTCCGGAGTGAGTCCGCGTGGGGAATTCATCACTGTAAACTCATCAGGCTGTTCAGAGCCATGCGCTGGCATCTTGCAGATGCGGTCCAGCTCCGGATCCGCCGTGTAGATCGTGCGATCATTTGTGACAGCGACCGCCGTCGGAATCTCGATCTGTCTGTTCGTCGGAGGCGCCGGTCGCCCACCATCATCAAAACAATAGACATCCCGTGTTGAGGAATCACCGACGAGTAATCGATCGGCATGGTCAAGGCCAAGACAGCGACTGGCATTCGATGGTGTCCGAAATTCTGTCGACGCCAGAAAGAAGATCGATTTTCGGCTCGCTTTAATCTTTCAGATCCTGGGCAGATTAGGGTCGGCCACGAAGATAGTACCGTTGTCAGCGGAAACAACGGCCAGCAGTCATTGAAACTCGTCTCTCACGGCAGACAGTACCGAGACTGTTTGCAGAAACGGATTTGAGAACCACAGAATTTTCAGCCGAAGTGACACAGCTAGCCCTCGACCTGAGTGAAACCGCTGATTCGAAATGGAGCAGTCTTTCAATCTGCGAGTATGATCATTTACATAACCGGCGAGATTAACAGACCAGCTGCGCCAAAACGTCACACGCCGATTGAATGTCCGGCAGGCCTGAACCTCACAGTTCGGTGACAGCTGTCTGGATCACTCAACCACGTCGCGTGCCACTTCTGTCTCACCAGGCTCTGTCGAGGGGTCTTCGCCAGTCCGCCCAGGAATGGCAGCTGTGCCGGGTGCGATCTTGGGGCCATCTCGATGTGCACCGATGATTCCCTGCATCTCTTCAGCTGTCATTGTTTCTTTCTCAAACAAATCCCGACTCAAGTGTTCCAGAACGTCTTCCTGAGACTTAAGGATCTCATAGGCTCGATGATAGGCTTCATCAACGATCCGTTTGACCTCCAGATCGATCTCTCGCCGTGTTTCTTCGCTGTGAATGCTTTCCTGTATGATGCCCGGACCTCCGGGACCCATGAACGGTGAATGCTGTGAGTCACTGTAGAACATGTGGCCAAGGCGAGGACTCATGCCGAACTCAGTTACCATTCGGCGAGCTATTTCGGATGCACGCTGCAGATCATTTTGTGCTCCGGTGGACGGTTCATCGTACACAATCTGCTCGGCCGCGATGCCGCCCAGCAGCACCGCGATGCGGCTGTCGAGTTCCGACTGTGTCAGCAATTCCCGTTCATCTTCGGGAAGCTGAAGCATGTAACCCAGTGCTCCCGTTCCGCGGGGAATGATGGAGATCTTGTGGACGGGATCTGTATTCGGGAGACTGCCGGCTACCAGTGCATGGCCGGACTCGTGCGTGGCCACACGACGTTTGACCTCTTCCAAAACGATGCGCGATGTCTTTTCTAGGCCAGCCATTACCCGTTCAACGCCTTCTTCGAACGATTTCATAGTCACACGAGTATCGCCCCGACGGGCCGACAACAGGGCTGCTTCGTTGACCAGATTGGCCAGATCGGCTCCCACGAATCCGGGAGTCAGCTTTGCAATCTTCTGCAGATTGACTTCGTCCGATAGCTTTACTTTTTTCGCATGCACATCCAGGATGGCTGCACGCCCTTTAATGTCCGGTCGATCAACCACAACGTGACGATCGAATCGGCCAGGTCGCCGTAAGGCCGGGTCCAGTGTTTCCGGTCTGTTGGTGGCTCCCATCACAATCACGCTGTGATTGGTTCCAAAGCCATCCATCTCCACCAGCAGTGCATTGAGCGTCTGTTCGCGTTCGTCGTGGCCACCGGGAGCTCCACTGCCACGGACTTTGCCCAGCGCGTCCAGTTCGTCAATGAAAATAATCGAGGGCGAACGCTGCACTGCCTGCTGAAACATATCACGTACGCGCGCTGCACCGACGCCGACATACATTTCCACGAAGTCCGAACCGGACAAACCAAAAAATGGAACGCTGGCTTCTCCGGCGACCGCTTTGGCAAGCAGTGTCTTGCCGGTACCTGGAGGTCCTACAAGCAGGACGCCTCGTGGAATTCTTCCTCCCAGTGACTGGTATTTTTGAGGTGTCTTGAGGAATTCAACGATCTCTTTGAGTTCTACCAGTGGTTCATCAATGCCCGCGACGTCATTAAACGTGATGCTGATCTCTTCCTGTGCGTACAGCTTGCCACGACTTCGACCGAATGCCATCGCCGAACCGGCACCGCCCAGGCGGCGTAACGTGAAGATCATAATCGCAATCAACAGTCCGGCGAGCAGGAGTGTGGGCAGGACTTCGTTCCACGGTGAGGGTGCCGTCTTATAGGCTGATGTAATCTGGTTGTTATGCAGCAGCTCTTCCAGATTAGCAGTGGCATCGTCGCCCTGTCCCCACAGACCCACTCGATAGCGTTTGACCTCGGCACTCCGATTCGACTTGAGATACTCGTCTGACTTGGACTGCCAGGTCATTTCCATCGGGCCGATCTGCAGATTATGGACTTCTTCAGGTGAAAGTTCACCGGATTCGATTTTCTGCACGAATTCGCTGTACTTCATGAGCTCACCCGACGGGCTGCTCATGGTGGAAAAAACGACCATTCCGACGAGGCTGAAGACCAGTGCATACCACAACAGGTTGGTGTGTGAACCACGGTCTCGCTGGGGTCCCTTTTCAGGTGTTTTTTTTGGTTGTTCCGGTTGGTCGGCCATTCATTTTCCCTGATATGTGATTTATCAGATCGTCAATAGCAATCGGTGAATGAGGTCGTGGTACTCCGAATGTCCGATAAGTACCACGAACCAGGCAACTCTAGGGTTCAATCCACACATGGTCAACTTTTGTCTGTTCGACGGGGGCCAGGACCAGCCGCCTGTCCAGCGGAACCGTACAAGTTGTAGGCTGCCGCTGTCATGGGGTTCCATTCGACTCAGCCGTGCAATGCGCTGTCCGCACGGTAGACTGCGCGTAATCGGTGCAACACCGAGTCTCATCATCAATTGATTTGGTCACTGTTTCCGATTCCTGTCCGGGACCGAAATATCGTGTTTTCTTTAAAAAAAAGACGAATCACTGTTCCTGATTTCCTGGCGGCTGGCGAGCAGGATCGTCGGTTGTCCATGGTCACGGCCTATGACTACCTGTGGGCAGGTATCATGGACGAGGCGGGAGTCGACAGTATTCTGGTCGGTGACAGCCTCAGTATGGTGATTCAGGGGCATTCCACAACATTGCCGGTCACTCTGGACGAAATGATCTACCATGGCTCCATCGTTTGTCGAGCCGTCCAGCGGGCACTGGTCGTCGTGGATATGCCGTTCATGTCCTATCAGGAATCTGCCGAACAGGCGGTTCGCAACGCCGGGCGGGTGATCAAAGAATCCGGAGCCGATGCGGTGAAACTGGAAGGTGGACGAATCCAACGTGCCACAATCGAAGCGATCGGCCGGGCAGACATCCCTGTCATGGCCCACGTAGGCATGCGACCTCAGGCTGTCTGCAAGCTGGGGGCAATGGGACGCGTGCAGCGGGATAGCGAAACTCTGCTGGACGACGCTCGAGCGGCCGAAGACGCGGGAGCGTTTGGCATTGTGCTGGAACTGATACCGGGTGACTTGGCTCAACGGATTACTGCGGCGTTATCCATACCGACGATCGGCATCGGTGCAGGCCCAGGCTGTACCGGTCAGGTGCTGGTGGGTCCCGACATGCTGGGGCTGACACCCGATTTCAATCCCCGTTTCCTAAAGAAATTTGCTGAGCTGCGAGAGCAGGCTCTTGGTGCGCTACGCGCCTACATCAGTGAAGTGGAATCCGGCAGCTTCCCTGGAGAAGAGCACACTCACAGCTGATGGCGTCGGGCAGCGTTTGAAAGCATCAGAGATTCCGGCTGTCGCGGGGAGCCGCACTTCTGGTTCATCTCTGCCGAATCAATTGAAACGGACCGGTCCTGCCTTCCTTCGACGTTGATGTGCGCCACTTCACGACTGCGTCCGGATGGTCGCTGAACACTCCGTCGGCTCCGGCATCATGAACAATCCACGTCAACAGTTGATCCACCGATTCAACAGACTGCGGCATTCGATCGGTTTGCACAGTCCAGACATGGACCTGCATCGCATTTGCGTGAGCCTGACGAATCACATCGGTCAGAATCGGCTTTGGGTTCGGCCCGTTCGTCATACCGGAGAGCACACAATTGATCGACACAGCTAATCCATCCACGATCCGAGCCGCCTCACGAATCTGGTCCGTACTCGGTGGCATCCTGAGCAGCTGAATCAATGGCAGGCGGCATTTGAGCTCAACTCTTATTCGGCGCAGTTCTTTCTCGTCAAAACACTGTAGAAAGACGCGGTCATCTGCGTCATCCAGTTCGAAATCACCGAGGACCCGGAAAACCTCTCCAGCGACGTCAAGTCCTTCGGCATGATGCCGCGCAGGCTTCTTGAGTTCGATGTACAATCCGGTCGTGGTGCGTCGGGAATGATCCAGCCCCTGAATCAACTCTACATGCTCCCTGAGCGTGGAGATTTGAAAGCGACCCAGTCCAGCAGGGAATCTTGCGGAGTCTGCCTGCCGACAGCGTTCCTGCACATGCAGCTGCCGAAGTTCGTCCAGTGTGAAATCGAACACGTACCAGTGCCGATCATCGCGGTACCGATCGGGAAATACCTCAGCCACGTCGGTCACCAGATCCAGTGAAATGTCATGCAGCACGACCGGCACGTTGTCCTTCGACAGCACGCAATCCTGCTCGATGTAATCGGCACCGAGCGCATGAGCGAGCACGGTGGCTTCTGTGGTGTGCTCCGGCAGGTAACCGGAGGCACCTCGATGAGCAATCACAATCGGCCAGGGCTCGGCAGATTCGTGTGATACCTCATCAACTGGCTGTCCCCGAACTGTCGCAAATCCGCCCAAACATAATGCCGCCGCCAACATCCTGCTGCTCATTCGTCTGTTAGCTCCAAATTGACCCACAAAGACGGGTCCCAGGCGAAGGGAAATTCGTCGGTAATCGTGAGTGGCTGTTCACCAAGTTCAGTGTCTCGCACCAGTGAGTAGAAACCTAACTGTCGCAGCTCGTCCATCTGGCGGTAGCCGTATAGCTGACTTTCCGGAATCCAGACTTCCATGTCGTAACCGCCCTTACGCAAATGCACACGCAGCTGAATGTATCGCGTTTGCATGTCAGCTCGAACTTCACGTTGCTGAGGGATCGCGAGAGAAACGGCCGAAGGGGCTCCGCTCGCTGAGTGGTCTCTGGGGAGACAAGCCAGACGATGACAGTATCCGGTGGCCCGATGGACTGTGCCGACGGGTCGAGTGTCGATCCAAAGCTCCACGCAGTCTGAGTCTTCCAGCCGGTTCGGGTCACCCGTGAGCGGCTGCGTCCGACCGCGAACTGATATGACGATGCCCAGGCCGTTTGCGTTCCAGCCGGCACTCAAAGTGGAGTACGTCTGACGACCATCGATGATCGAAAGAACGGGCAGTTGAGCCATCCTGGACAGTTTCAGCAGCCGACCAGTTTTCGTTCGGGAGGGATCCGGACATGCAGGGACGCGGAATCGGTACTCGAAGAGTAATGCAGCCGGGACGATCTGATTCACTGTCAAGTGACCCTCTGACGGCTGGCTTAGAATTCCTAGGAGTACCCTTTCCCGCCGAAGTCAGCAGCACATCGGAGACCACGCGGAAAATCATCATACATCCATCACAGGGACCCAGTGAAACGAATCATCTCTGCCATGTCTATGCAATCCTGTGGTTCGGAGCCATGTAAACCAAAACTCGCTGCATGCCGGTTACAGAAGGCTGAGGCGATTCGCACGGGGCAATCCAGCGAGACAACCGTTCTGCACCGGGTCCGCTGCCGTTTACTCGGTGGAGATCCCTCGGTACGATGGACCAATTCACCAATCCCCTTCTTGTCAAACGGGAATGGCTCCAGTGAGAATTCAACAAGCATTGGGCCGAATCATTGTTTTTTATTTTCTGTGGACGGCAGACGGAACAGCGTACGGCCAGCAGGCACCGGAGCCCGCGCCCGGTTCGCGGTTCAGTGGCTCGGATGGCGCCGATTCTCAGCGTGCCCCTCTGGCGCCCCTGCCCAGGTTGCTTAGCAACTTGATTCAGGATGCCATACCATTGAATCCGGCACACACGGTCTTTCTGAATCGGTCGAAAAAACGGGTCTACCTGCACACTGAAGTTTCCTGTAGAAACTGTGTTCTGGAAATGCTTTGTGTGCCGGTTGGACAGCGCGAGCATGAAACCATTCTGAACGTCAGGGCGCGCGCATTTGTAGTGCATGCAGCTTTGGTGGCACTGGGCCTCAAACATGGCAGGCCCGCCGTGTTCTATCCCGACTATCGTCCGCCGGAAGGACCGGAACTGGACATGCGCGTTTACTGGCTTGACAATTCAGACAGACTGCAAAGTAAAGATCCGCGTTCGTGGATTCGACACTCAGTCCATCGCTATTTCTCCCACCCGCTGGCCGCTACGCCGCCAGGTGTCAAACTGCCGCATGAAGAACTGCGATACGACCCATACAACAAAGAGATCCTGTGGTACGGACCGATGACAGAGAAACAGCGTCAGCGCCTGCTGACACTCTGGGATGACACAAACTACCAGGAGGCGATTGAGAAATTCTACAGAAAGAGTCAGTCGCGGCCGATGGAGGCGGTATTTGTGTTCACCGGCAGCAGTTGGCACACCGACGAAACAACCGGCCGGCGGCGGTATACCGCCGAGGGAGGCCATTTTATCACCGTGGCTAACTTCCCTTCTTCAACGATCGACGTGGCCGAGCCAAGTTCTGCATCTGACGGCGGTCAAACGTACGAAGCGTGGGAACAGCGAATACCACCCGAAGGAACTGCGGTGATTTTGGAGATCGGTCCGGCGGCCCGCAGGACGAATTCTGTGACTTCGGACAGCCCATTAAAACCGTCCGTTCTCTCAAAACCTGACAAGTGATTCGTGGCAACAGACTACCAGCCACCCGCAAACATTGTTCAGGGATGGGCAAATCGTAATACTGCCTGAGATTTAACTCTATTGGGAGTCTCATACCGAATGGCAGTACAAGGCACATAAAAACGGGTCAGCAGGAGCTTCAATCTGTCAAATCCTGAACACCGTCATTCTGGAAACCAATAATTGTTTGAGCGGTCAGTCGTTTCACAGCTCACAAATCCAACGTCATCGCGGCGACACAAACAGCATCCCATTTCCGTCGCCAGCAACGGTCACTTCTTTACCTGCGTCGACAAACACACCACCGTCTCTCCTGACCGAGGCAGCGTAGACACCAGCGGCGGTCAGGAAATCTGTAGTTGAAATGGGTATGATTTGAATCGTTCCTGCCGAGCCGCAGCAGGTTTGGTCGGCCGATTCCGTTTTCTTGCTTCCACCGCCGGGATATCATGCCGGGAAGATCTGTTTTCTCCAACCAACGGTCGTATTGATCGATAGAATCTAACCGGAGCCCATGCTATTTCTGTTTCCCGTGTTCAGCCGGAGCAGCGAATGTTCCTGCAACGCTGTCTCGTCCTTTTCCTGAGCGTATGCATCGTCCACGTCGCGAAAGCCGACAACCCCCAACTGACGGAAATTGAGCAGCAGTTGTTCGAACACGCGGTGGAGGTCCTCAGTCATTCCTGCCTGAAATGTCATGCCGGCAGTTCCCCAAAAAGCAAGCTGGATCTCACTACGCGCGAGGGAATTCTGGCGGGAGGCGAACAGGGCGGCCCTGCCTTCAATAGCGATAATCCGGGTGAGAGCAGTCTGATCCAGGCCGTCAGATACGACAGCATCAAAATGCCGCCAGAGGGCCCACTGCCCCGGAAGCAGGTCCAGATGCTGGAACAATGGGTAAAAGGGGGCCTGCCATGGCCGGCCGGGCACAAACGGCTGCAGTACAAAGCAAAAGCCGGTCCTCCGGAAGTCAGCGAGGACACAAAGAGATTCTGGTCATTTCAGCGCCTCACCGATCCACCCGTGCCGGAAACCAACTGGGGGCACAATCCGATCGATGACTTTATCGCCCGCGGACTCACTCGAATTGACGTTGAACCATCTCCGCCAACCAGCGTGCAAACCTTGGTCCGTCGGATGTACTACAATATGACGGGTCTGCCGCCGAGTCCTGAAGTTGCCGCAGCATGGTCGGACAGACTCGAACGCGCTGACGGGTCACTCGATCAGGATAGTGTCTCTGACCTGATTGAATCTCTCCTGGCGTCACCCCATTACGGCGAACACTGGGGACGTCACTGGCTGGACCTCGTGCGCTACGCGGAGACCAACAGCTATGAACGTGATGGGGCGAAACCACACGTCTGGCGCTATCGGGACTATGTGATCCGAGCGTTCAATTCCGACAAACCGTATGACCAGTTCATTACGGAACAACTCGCGGGTGACGAACTAGAAGCTGCGACCGCCGAGTCGATCATTGCCACCGGCTACTACCGGCTGGGACGATGGGACGACGAACCGGCCGATCATGCGCTGGCATTCTATGACGATGTGAATGACATCATTGGAACCACCAGTCAGACGATGCTCGGACTCACAGTCAATTGTGCGCGTTGTCACGATCATAAGATCGACCCAGTTCCTCAGCGGGACTACTACCGGCTGCTGGCGTTCTTCCGCAATGTGAGGCGATACGGCCAGCGCAGCCAGAAGACGGTCGAATCCGCCTCCGTTCGTGAAGTGGATTTCCCGGAGGACGCCAAACTGCTCGAACGCGATCTGGAGACTCACCACAGGAAGATTTCCGAACTGCGGCGGTTGATAGACGAATTCGAACAGATCGTTCGTCCACTTTTGTCAGAGCCTCAAAAGGAAGATTTTCAGTTTGTCGAGAGTCGCCCTTCCATTGTGGATGAACTCCAAGACAAGGGACTCACCGAAGCCCAGGTCAACCATTATCGCAGTCTTCTCAAACGCCAAAAGGAACTGGAGAAAAACCGCCCCAGTGGACGTGCAAGGGCACTTTGCATCACAGAAGACATGGAAACGATCCATCCAACTCACGTGCTCATACGGGGCAACCCGCACGCTCCAGGTGAAGAGGTCACTCCCGGATTTCCATCTGTATTGTCACCCCCGGATGCTGTGATACCGGAAATAGTGGAGGGGGCGCTGACAACTGGACGTCGCAGTGTACTGGCCGGCTGGATCGCCAGTCCGGACAATCCGCTCACAGCTCGCGTCATGGTCAACCGCATCTGGCAGCATCATTTTGGTCGAGGTATTGTGCGTTCGACGAGTGACTTCGGATTTCAGGGCACGCCACCGACTCACCCGCAGTTGCTCGACTGGCTGGCCCTGCAGTTTCAGAATAACGGATGGTCGATCAAACATATGCATCGTCTGATCATGACCTCTGCAACGTACCAGCTGTCATCTGCCTGGCGGGAAGACGCCTGGAACCGTGATCCGGTCAATGACTTTTTCTGGCGATACGACATGCGGCGGCTGACGGCAGAGGAAATTCGAGATTCCATTCTATGGGCCAGTGGCCGACTGAATACGAGCAGGTTGTTTGGGCCCAGCGTCTATACGGACATTCCGGATGAAGTCAAAGCTGGTCAGTCACGGCCTGGTTTCGGCTGGGGAAAATCGTCGCCAGAAGACCGGGATCGCCGCAGTATCTATATCCATGTGAAGCGATCACTTGTGGATCCGCTGCTGGAAAGCTTCGATTTCGCTGATACTGATCAGACGTGCCCGGTTCGTTTCGTTACGATTCAGCCAACTCAGGCTCTGGGACTGCTCAACAGTAGTTTTATGCAGCAGCAGGCTGCTGAGTTCGCAAAACTGCTCCGTCAGCACGCTGCAGAATCTGCCACGGACCGGGTCCGCATGGCACTCACACGAGTCACCCAGCGCCCTCCAACGGATGGTGAAATTGAACAGGGAGTACGATTGATGAATTCACTCCAGTCAGATGACGGTATGTCGTCGGAAATGGCACTCCAGTATTTGTGTCTGGTGGTGCTCAATCTGAACGAGTTTATTTATCTTGATTAATTGACAACATCACATTGGTGCAAATGGCAACAATTCCAGGTGCGAAACGCAAAAGAGAGTGCTTGCGTAATTCATTCACGCCTGCGGTTCGACGTCGTGTGTGTGAGAAAGTGGCAATGTCTATGCGGGCCACTGACGGGCGCACAAAAATTATTCTCTGATGAACAATCAAATCATCGGCCATTCCGCCACCCTGTTGACGAGTGGAATCTGACATGACACGCCCCAGCTTCTGTGGCCGAACACGGCGCGAATTTCTTTGGGAAACAGGCGCCGGGTTCACGGGTCTTGCACTCACCGGTCTGCTCAGCCAGGACGGATTTCTGTTACGTCAATCGATTGCTGCTGATGGCCAGAGCCGGTGGCAAAGTCCGCTGGCCGCCCGTCCACCGCAGTTCGCGCCCAAAGCAAAGAGTATCATTTTTCTGTACATGTACGGCGGGCCAAGCCACATGGACACGTTCGACTACAAGCCGTCTATGAATGGCATGGACGGTAAAACAGTCGAGGTAAAAACATTCGGCCGCGGCGGACACAAAAGCAAAGGCAGAATTGTTGAGCCACGTTGGAAATTTCGGCAGTACGGCGAATGCGGCAAATGGGTCAGTGATTTGTTCCCCAACTTTGCGACGTGTGTTGATGACATCGCCTTTATTCATTCCATGACAGCTGATTCGCCAATTCACGGGTCTGCCATGTTAATGATGAATTCCGGTCGAATTCTGAGTGGGCACCCTGCGCTGGGTTCCTGGATTAACTACGGTCTGGGATCAGTGAATGAAGACCTGCCGGGCTTTGTGGTGATGCTGGATCCGCGTGGCGGCCCAATCAGTGGCGCCAAAAACTGGAACAGTGGGTATATGCCAGCGTTCTATCAGGGGACGGTAATGAGGTCATCCGGGACACCGATTCTGGATCTCCGCCGACCGCAGGACCTGACCGATGCCGCTCAACGACGAATTCTGAATACACTTCGAGACTACAATGAACAGCATCTGGCAACACGTGTGGACAACAGCAGTCTGGCGGCTCGGATTGCGTCCTATGAACTGGCTTATCGTATGCAGTCGGAAGCACCCGAAGCGGTAGATATCTCCCAGGAAACGCAATTCACTCAAAACCTCTATGGGCTGAACGGCTCAGAAACCTCGGTATTTGGCCGACAGTGTCTGCTGGCTCGACGACTGGTGGAACGCGGAGTTCGTTTTGTACAGCTCTACTCCGGTGGAGCTCACAACGATGACAACTGGGACGCCCATGCCGGCATGGAGCAAAACCACAATTTGCATGCAGGTGAAACGGACCTGCCAATCGCTGGTCTGCTGCAGGATCTCAAACAACGATCTCTGCTTGATGAAACACTCGTCGTCTGGGGAGGTGAATTCGGCCGACAACCAACGGCGGAATATGCCAAGGGAAGCGGTCGCGATCATAACAGTTACGGGTTTACCGTGTGGATGGCAGGCGGCGGTATTAAGGGAGGTACCAGCATTGGCACAACCGACGAACTGGGAAGTGCGGCGGTGGACGATGTGTTGCATGTCAGACATATGCACGCGACTATCCTGCACCAAATGGGACTGGACCCCAATAACCTGTCTTACTTTTTCGGGGGACTTGACAACCGACTAGTTGGAGTCGAAGGGGCCCAGCCGATCTGGAAAATCATCGCCTGACTACTTCAGACAGATTGGTTTTACCGAACCTGGCCAAAGCCCGGAGCAGTTCTCAGAAATTCAATGGCCCTGTCCTTGCTCAACTCCGGAAATGCCTTCTTGACACCCGGACTTGCCGGGCTAAGGTTGAAACTGAGCAGGTCGTACCCGCTCGCGTCGTTCATCGATGTGCGACCCGGTTGTGTGTTGATGCCTGTCCCCTGCTTTCCTGTCTTCTTCGAATGAGGTCATTCATGTCCAGTTTAAACCCGCGATTAGATATCGAAGACATTGGAAGTGTTACAGTTGCCAGGTTTCTTGACAGGAAGATTCTCGACGAACCCAGTATCGAACTGGTGGGGCATGAGCTCTCCGCGCTGGTCGACAGTGACGCGCGGACGAAGATCATTCTGGACTTTGATCTTGTCGAGTATCTGTCCAGTGCAGCTCTGGGCAAACTGATCACTATAAACAAGAAAGTATCAGCAGCCGGCGGCAAGCTCCTCTTGTGCAATATCCAGAAAGATCTCCTCGAAATCTTCCGGCTCACCCGGCTGGATCAGGTGCTGACACTGTGCAAGACGCTTGATGACGCTTTGGATAAATTCTGACTCCGTCCACGAAACGACGGGCAGTGAATGAATCACCGGCAGAATTGGCTGGGACAACACACCGGTCTGTCGGATCAACTCAGCCGCTTGAGATCCATTTTGGTGTGGTTGAATTTGTCAGTCCCGCGGCAGCGTTCGGAAAAATCATCGACTGCATCAGCGTAATTTGCGGTGCATGTCAGGACATGACTGACGGTATGCAGCATGATCGGAGCTTGCTGGGCCAAGTAGCCCAGAAGCTGCAAAAAACGGTCATGCGTGAGATGTTTTGGCGTTGTTTGTGAATCCGGTTTTTCAACACTCGTGTGTTCTGGAATTGGAATGCGATGCAGTGACGACTACTGATCCTGGCACCGGGTGGGGCAGGGGCAGCATTCGTGTGCATGTATATTTTCCGGTGCTGCAGCACCAAAAACGGACGCCGTCACGGTTAGTTGGACCTTTGACGATTCACAGCCGATGGGCTCAATCACTGCTCTCGTGAGAAATGCGGGCTAGACCGATTGGGAATGCTCGCTATCCGTCTGACTTTCGCTTTTGTTCAACAGCGCCTCGACATATCGTCGTTGCCCCCCTTCGTACATTCGGTTCAGACGCCGTCGAGCAAACCAATCCAGCCATTGGCGAGGCTTTGGGTAGCGTCCATGAGGGTTGTTGTCGGCGACTCGAACGTTGACTTGTCCATTGGTTAGTTCATTGAGGATCTCTATGTTGATGTTGTCCATTGTTTGTGGCAATGCCGTTAGGGGTGTTGCTACAAGTTTGTTCATCTGCATGTCACCAATCCTGTATCGTACAAGCCTTTTGGCATAGATTGAGTGTGGGGGGCCAAAAGGGGGAGAGAGAGTCAAACTTGAAGCCGCTCTGATCGTCCCAAATGACGTTCTTGTGGATGAACTTGTCAAAGTCTGGGTTGGACCACATAAACTTGGTGATATGGTTGTCGTTTCGCATCAGCCCTACAGGTAGTTTGATGCCACGTTTGCGTATGGTCAGGAGGTGGGACCCACGAACGGCATAGAGGTTGCCAAGAACTAGCCGGTGTTTTGTGACAAGTTGTGTAAGAGATGTTCGGCTTCGACCAGAAAATGGCAGTCCTGCCACAGTTTTGATAGTGGTGCTGTGTCTGATACATGCTGACATTCGGTCAAAAGATCCATCCTTAACCCAGCAGTCGCCATCAGTGAAGTAGTGGATTTCCGAGTCTTCACTGATGTTGTGGACATACTCGTTCCACGCGTTGCACTTGTCTCCAACGGCGATAGATACAAGTGTAACTCGGGAGTCAGTTCTTGCGATATCTGCCACAATGTTTTCTGTGTCATCTGAGCATCCGTTCGCGAGCAAAACGATCTGGCTGGTCGAGGATGAATCTAGGTTTGATGTGATCGATCGGATGGATCGCCGAATGTGTTTGGCTTCGTTATGTGCAAATATCGCAACGCTTATCATCTTTCGATGTTTACCTGGGTTCGGGGTGATGGCTCCAACGGAACGGTTTTCGTGCCTGGATGCACCATCGGCGCAGTTCTGCATCAAGGTGCGCGTTATCATTGATTATGACGGCCACGTGGGTCAGGTTGCAGTCGCAGTGTTCATCTGCATGCCGAACAACTGCCGACTGATGCAGCCAAGATCCGGTGTTGATGTTGATGGCGTTGTCTTGGGGTAGCAGCACAACGTGCGGAACATGCGAGTGGCCCATAATGACGTATCGAGTCTTCACGATATCATGCATGCGGGCCGCAAAATCTGCGAGTTTTGGTGGAATGTATGGATCAAGCATACGATCCATAGCTCGCATCGCGGCTGCAGACCAGCCCAACATGGATGCCATGGCCAAGAGCCAGCCCCACCACGGAAGATCCAGGGTCAGCAAGGTCACAACGAAGAGGGAATCGAACAAGAACAATAACCACCGGTCGATAAACGAGGTGTTGATGAGCCCGATCAGAGTTAGGTGACGTGGTGGTGCGTGGAGTTTTTCGAGTTCGATGAGTTGGGTTTGAGAGAGTCCGCTTTCGGGTGCCAGGGTCCGGCGGACCTGTCCATGGATCTCACCGATCGGGTCGAGGGTCGTGCGTCGGTGGTTGATGTAGTACGAAAGGAACCGCCGCAATAGTTGGCCATAGATACGAATGAGTCTTGGGATGTTGGCTGGATTCCTTGTGAGAAAGAAGCGTAAGTAGTCCAAGGATGTCCAGTCATCCTTTTCGTGTGTCGTAAAACCAGCCAAGCGATTGACACCATGCCGAATGGCCAGCGAAACGGCAGGCCATTCCACCTTGCTATGATTCCATGGCAAGAGCGGGTAGAGCAGGTGCTCAAGTGAACTGTAGGTGTCGTACTGATGACCATGCTCGATGAACACACCCATGTCGTCGTAGTAGAACCACGGATGGAAGTTGATTCGATCTTTGAAGTCTAAGGAGGTCTTGTCTGCGATGTCCTCGTCGGAGAAGTAGATTTCAACGAGTCAATCTTTGAATACTTCATGAACCTCGTGCCATAAGAATTCAACATCGTGGTTGCCGCGAATGATCAACAGCTCATTCCCGTTACCCAGCCACAACATGTTGCCGTGAGGGGATACGGAAATCCGCCGTGAGTTAACGAACTGATGAGGCCACGCGCTGCCAGTTCCAGAATACGTGGCCCGAAAACAACCCCAATGCCAGTGGAACAACCGGGGCACGTGTCAACGCAGCGATCGAACGCTGCCTCGCAGCAACACACTGGCCAGGTGGAATAAATCAAATACGATAGGTTGTCTCGCAACACACAAAGGACATCTGTGATCTGGATTCAGCATGGCAAGGCAACCCGCAGCAACAAACGAAGATCAAATTAAGGATCGCAGGTCCCGAGTCCGAAAGATCATCCGCAGACTGAAAAAAGAGTTTCCCAAAGCCGAGTGTGCTTTACATCACGATTCCGCATTTCAACTGCTCGTGGCCACGATTCTGTCAGCTCAGTGCACGGACGTTCGAGTCAACATGGCGACGCCGGAGTTGTTTCGGAAGTATCCGGATGCAGCCGAACTGTCGCGAGCGACTCAGGCGGCTGTGGAAAAAATCGTGAAGCCACTGGGATTTTTTCGAAACAAAGCCAGCAACATTCGTGCGATGGCTCAGGCGCTGCTGGATGACTTTGATGGAGAGGTCCCTCAGGACATCGACGAACTCGTGCGTCTGCCGGGCGTCGGACGCAAGACTGCGAGTGTGGTCCTGGGAACATGGTACGGAATTTCGTCTGGTGTTGTGGTTGATACACACGTCAAACGTATTTCCAACCTGCTGAGTCTCACAGAGTCAAAGAACCCGGACATCGTTGAACGGGAATTAATGGAAGTGGTGCCGAAGAAGGAGTGGATTGACTACTCACACCGCATCATTCTTCATGGTCGCAAGACCTGCATCGCTCGCCGTCCACGATGCAGTGATTGTGTTCTGCTGTCAGTGTGTCCTCGAGTAGGTCTTCCTGAGATTTCCTGAGTCAGGAGGTGGCCGAATTTTCCGCGATAGCTGGTTCAGACCTTACGTTCCATGAATTCGAGCTTCATCTTGCTTGGCATCCGCGGCTCCCGGTAGACTATCCCCTGGTTCACAGACATAACGTGCCGGAGTATTTGTCACTCGCGTCTTCCCGCAGAGCTTTCCGGGAAGCTGGCGTATTGTTGCCTCAGCTCGTCAGACGCGTAAACAGCAGAGCGACATTCGCTTAAATCAAACAGGCGACCACTGATGGGTTTTGAGGGTTTGGTTAGTCGCATTGTGTTGCTGATGATGCTGACGGGACTTTCCACCGGTGTAGCGCCCGGCCAGGATCGGGTGGGTGCCACGGCAAGCCGCCGACACCGAAACTTTTTGGAACAGCGTCAAACGATTCTCGAAAATCTAAAGTTCGAACTCGGTGAGGTCGCGGACTGGTGTCACGAAAACAATCTCCCGCAGGTGGGAGATGAGGTCACACAACTTTCCCTCGATCTGATATCAGACGGCTCCGGAACGCTGCCAGCCCGAGTGGTTGCACTGCCGATCGAACTGACTCTGCCGGAGAAAGAACGCCAGTGCCAAACAGAAGTGGCACATCTGCGCATGAACCGAGCCAGGGACCTTTACCTACTGGCCCGGAAAACACTGAGAGCCGGACTGCCATCGCTGGGGTACAGACTCACTCAGGATGTGCTGCGAGTCAATCCTGACCATGTCAATGCTCGAGCGATCCTTGGGCAGCAGAAGTTTCAGGATCCGCTGCGCAACGACGACAGCACGTATGAAGGGGAATGGGTCTCTCCGTACGAAGCCGCCATGCGAGGTGGTCGCAAGCCTCATATTCTGCATGAGCAGTTTGGCTGGATTCCCCGGGCGCATCTGACACGCTACGAGGAAGGTATGCGTCCTTGGAAAGGCAGCTGGCATTCCCGGACAAAGGACGAAGAAATTCGCCGTGACTTCCGCAATGCCTGGCAGGTTGAGTCAGAACACTTTCTGGTGAAGACGAATGTCAGTCTTGAAGAAGGAGTCATTCTCTCTCGGCAGCTGGAGACCTACTATGAGTGGTTGCAACAGAACCTTGCCGGATTTTTCGATACCACGGCAGCTTTGCGGAAACGATTTGAACGGGCAGCCGTTCGTGGCAGACGCAGCTCGCGGTCGCAGACTCCGATGGAGGTCTGGTACTTTGCAACGCGGGACGAATATCAGCGCCAGATTCGAAGCAAGGTGCCACCTGGAATCGAAACCAATGGACTGTACTGGCAACCGGATCGGCGGTGCTATTTCTTCAAGAATTTAGAACAGGAGGGCCTGGACACTTTGTTTCACGAAGCAACACATCAGATTTTTGACATTCCTACCAGGCAGGCGCGAGTCACTGCCGCACGCACTCTGGCGCGAATGACCCGGAAACGTCGTCAAGAGTGGATCTTGGGTGGTCAGTCGAGTTTCTGGGTGATTGAGGGACTGGCATGCTATTTCGAATCGTTTGAAGTTCAGGACGACGTGATTTCGGTCGGTCGACCGGATCACGTCAGAATCGTCGCGGCTCAGTACAGACTGCTCCGCGACAACTTCTATATTCCGCTGGAAACATTCTGTCGTCTGGGTAAGGATCAGTTCCAGCAGCACCCGAATGTTCGACAATTGTATTCACAGGCATCCGGCGTCGCACATTTTTTGATGCATTATGACGAAGGTCGCTATCGGGACGATCTTGTTCAACTGCTGGCCTCAGTTTATCGGCCGGATGGACGGAATCCCAATCAGCTATTGACGTTATCGAACATCACGGGGGTTCCCTTTCAGAAACTGGACCAACAGTACAGGGAACACATGGAAAATCTGTTTCAGCAGATGGTGGAGCCGGTCACGGAGTCGGCCGCTCAGTAATGCCATGATTCTTTCTCAAATGGTTTATAGTTGCACCGAATTTTCGTAGAACTCACAACTCCCGCAACCTGAGTCTGCCAAGTGATTTTTGCTTCAGGTTCCATGTTCTGTCGTCGGAGATGTGGTATGTCAATGGACAGTCTGGAAGACGAACGACAAACTGGAGATGAGCGAGTTCGCGACCGGCATTTTGCTGAGATCATCCTGTCAGAGACGCTGAGCCAGCTGTCCGACGTGCATCCGTTCACCATCGTTGAACCAGACGACACGGTGTCGACAGCTGTCGAAGCTATGATTTCGAGCCGCGTCGGCTGTGTTTTGATCATGGACAGTAGCCAGCTGCTCGGGCTGTTCAGTGAACGCGACGTTCTGCTCAAGGTAGTAGCCAGGGGACTTGATGCCGCAACCATCGCGGTGTCCGATGTGATGACATCCGATCCGGAATGTCTGCAGCACGATGATGAAATCGCTTACGCGCTGAACAAAATGGCAGTTGGTGGCTATCGCCACGTGCCCATCCTGAAAGACGATGGCATTCCGGAAGCCATTGTCTCGATGCGGGACATTGTCAATTACATTGTTCAGTTTTATCCTGAAGAGATCCTGGCTCTGCCCGACAGTCCTCGCGGAAACATCACGAAACAGCGCGAAGGTGCATAGTGGCGGTTTGACAGTTACCTGCGGCTGACGAGTTGAAAACCTAACTTGGCGCTGTTGCGGCTTATACTTCGTCCGGGTTTGTTGCAGATATTGACTGTGATCGCAAATGAAAATCGACCACATCGAAGTGATAACGCTGCGGTTTGAGTACGAAGACGGGTTCACTTATGCCGGCGGTAAGTGCACGGCGCGCGTGACAACGCTGGTACGGGTTCACACAGACACCGGTGAAGTAGGTATCGGATCGGCGTACTCCCCCAGGTCTTCTGCACTTGATCATCGAGGGGCAACTGGCACCGCTGCTCCACGGTGAAGATCCGACCGAAGTTGAGCGTCTGTGGCAACTGATGTACCAAGTGACTCGGTGGTACGGGCGCAAAGGTGCCGCGATGTCAGCGATAGGCGCACTCGACGTGGCTTTCTGGGATCTGCGCGGCAGGGTGCAGGGCCAACCCGTCTGGTCGTTGTTTGGTGGCGATCAGAGAACCTGCCCTGCTTACGCCAGCGCATTACTGTGGAGTGACGTGGCAGACCTGTACCACGACATTGTGGCTGTGCAGGCGGTTCATCGAGTCCTGGGCGACGGTAACGTTCTGGTGGACGGCTCGATGCGCTACGATCTGGCAACTGCCCGACAGCTTGCTGCAGTTTTAGCGGAATGCAAGGTGCTCTGGTTCGAAGAAACGTTTGAACCCGAAGACATTGATGCCTTTACGTCGCTCCGTGATTGTTGCCCCGTTCCCGTTGCTGCCGGTGAAAACGAGTTCGGTGCCTAGGGTTTTCGCGAGCTAATCCGCGCGGGTGCTGTTGACATCGTGCAACCTGACGCCAGCCGCTGTGGCGGGATCAGTGAGGTCAGACGAGTCGCCGATCTGGCCAAATCGGCCGGCCTGCGCGTGGCACCTCACACTTGGAGCGACGCCGTCGCCGTTGTCGCCAACACGCACGTCGTCGCATCGATCGACCACGGCATCACCGTCGAGATGGACCAAACGGGCAATCCTTTTATCGAACAACTGCTGGATGTGCCACTTGAAATCAATGACGGAGAGTTAAAGCTTAGTTCAGCGCCGGGGCTGGGAATCGAATTGAACGAAGCCGCCATCGACCGCTACCGTCTTGCTGACCCTCAGGATATTCCCGACGGCTTGTACTCGGACATGGTCTTCGGCCGCGACTTTCTTTCGCTCACCATGGAACAACGTGACGGCAGATGACCTCGAATAAGGCCGGACTCTGTGACACGGATGGCCACAAAACATAAAAAATACTCAGGACCAGCTGTTTTTTTATGAGTTCTCGTACTCTTTGCGGCAGTAGTTTCAGGTTGGCCTGAATAAACCTCTCGGCACGCAATCCCATCTTTCGCATTTGTTTGACGTTGTGCGTGTCTCAAATCAGGAAAATGGAACCGGGCGCGCCCGAGAGTTCCCGGATGACGAATCTGTTTTCGAGGCCGTGGCGACCTACCACAGCCGTTTCACAGGGTGATGGGACGATGCGTGTGCAGCGGCGACGTCATGTACGACCGGGCGTGGTATCGCCCCGTGGACGACAAGGTCCGCAGCATTGCAGCCCGGACATCGAAGGACTTCACGAACTGGAACCGCTCGACTTCAGCAACACCCAGTTTGAACACCTCTATAGCAACGCGGTGCAACATTACTTCCGAACTCTCCAGGTCATCATGGTCATTCCCAAACGTAAGTTGCTTGCAGAATCACCGTTTGATGGTATCTCGGACGCAGTCTTCGCCACGAGTCGTGATGGCGTCCGCTTCGATCGTCCTTTCATGGAAGATTTCATCCGTCCGGGACGCAACAGCCTCAACTGGTACAGCCGCACCAACGTGGTCGTCACAGAACTTTTGCCTGCCGCAACGGAAAAATTCTCACTCGACGGTTTCCAGGCCGACAGTCATTCGATGGCTCACCTGCAGCATCACGTAATTCGGACCGACGGTCTCGTCTCCGTCCATGGCGATTACCAGCGTAGAGAACTGCTCACGAAACTGCTCCAGTTTTCCGGAAGTCGCCTATTCATCAACTACCCGACTTCGTCAGCGGGAAGTGTCCACAGAGAAATCACCGATGCTCAAGGCACCGCCCTTGCTGGTAATGCCAGTAAGGATTGCGAGGACCTCTGCGGCGACCAGATTGAGTGGATGGTTGCGTGGAAGAACGGATCGAACGTCAGCACACTGGCCCGACGTGTGGTGTGGCTAAGATTCCTGCTCCGGGACACCGACCTCTACAGTTTTCACTTTGGACGTTAAATGACAATTCAATCTGTGTTCTGCAGTCAAGACGGCTGTACTACAAAGTTGACCGGCTACAGTGGACTGTTTGCCTTGTCCCGGTACCGAACACCCGCTTGTCTTTGAGCAGATCTCGCAACATTGAAAGTCCGTGTACTCTGTGGATGCTCACTCGGACATCACTCATATTCAATGGAAACCTCCCGGAGAACCGGTGTGTTGGCAGAGTTGGGGCTGATCAAGCTGGCCCTGTACTGAATCCAACGGTCCTTCCCGCCAACCCCCGGAGCAATCGGTCCCGGAGCTCGAAATGCGTTCGACGGGCCGTCGGGGCCCTGCCATGCGGCGGAGGCCAGTCCTCTGTTCGTTGCGCTCGTGCGAATCTGCAACTCAACCCGCGTGCGAAAGGGCGTATCCGCCTTCCACGAAATGCTTTTTAGGGTGCGCGGCCTGCTGGCGTCATGCGGAGGAGAGATGTAGTCATATCGATCGGAGCGGTTGTAGATGTGACCCACAGGGGCTGCCGATAGGAAATGTGGGCCGGCCGCCGGGAGCGAGGTACGGCGATTTTCCGCATACCCATCCGCGCTGCCCCAGTAGAGCCACAAATCACTGCGGTGATTACCAACTCGCGTATGATTGGCGACGACGAGGTCCTGAAAACCATCCAGATTGCAGTCGGCCGCAACTGTCCCGCAACCAGAGAAGGCCGGAATGTACGTCCTCCGAACAGGGTCAAAACCTTCAGAGCCATTCCAGAAGATCGTGCCTGGAAAGTGACGGTGAATGCCCGCCAGATAGCTGGAGAAAAAGAGATCAATGTATCCATCCGTGTTCAAATCGGCTGCAAGGAGGTCATGCGGACCAACGGTTGGCAGCGAGGTTCGTCTCAAATGTGAATATCCCTCGTCGCTGCCCCAGTAAATGTATGAGTCCGCGTTGGGATTCGAGCCGATGACCGCTTTCTCGCCTGGCAGCAAAGGCTTTCGGGCGTCGGCATAAACCGCGAGGACGAGATCGAGAAAGCCGTCGTCATTCAGATCAGCAGTCTCCACTCGGGAGACGCGCTTGCCAGGAAGCGAGAGCACTGTCCGCCGCTGGTTATCGAAACCAGCAGGCGAGTTCCAGTAGATGATCACCTGATGCCAGAGCGGCGAGATCACATCCGGCCAGCCGTCACGGTTCAAATCAGCGAGTCCCGGATACATGCCCTGTGGACTGAGTACAAAGCGATGGTTTTCGGAGTAGCCCGTCTGTTGCCCGTATATAACCGCCGATCTGAGCAAGAGATCGAGATATCCATCTCGATTGAAGTCAGACGTACGTGCCATGCCCGACGACCCACCGGGAACGACGGACCTCTCTGCCGGCTGCGGACCATTCGTGCTGCCTCGAAAGATGATGGTTCCTGGCTTTCCGAACTGAGCGAAGAGAACATCGACCTGTCCGTCCACATCGAGATCGGCGCTGACGTGTGCATAGGCACCTCGCACCGTCGGAAAGCCTTGGCGGCGCGCAGGATCAAAGCGACCCTGATCATCACCCCAGTAGATCCAGGAGGTGGTCGGACCTCTGGACGCGACAGATCCCGTTGTTCCACCGCTGTAGGCGGTCCCCTCGATCTTGTTGACGAAAAGTACGTCCTTCTTTCCGTCCCCATCAAGATCGCCGGTCACGGCGGCCGCCGCACCGGATGTCGGCAGCTCGGTCCGACGGTCCCGTCGAAAGCCCTCCGGACTGCCCCAGTAAATGAAGGAACAGATGTCGAAAGTACCCGCACTCGCGTAGTTAGCGAGCAGGAGCTCGGCGTGACCGTCCTCGTTCAGGTCATCGATCGCGACTCCGTGGGCGCCCGGACCATGGATTTGCGACCTCCGGTTGGGTGAGAAGCCCCGCGGTGAGTTCCAGTATACAAACGAGACCTTCGCGGCACCGTTAGCGAAGGCCAGATCGGCTAGACCGTCACCGTCAAGGTCACCCACTGCCACATCGTTGGCTCCGATGGTCGGCAGCTCCATGCGGCGATCGGCGGAGTAACCGTTGGATGCACCCCAGTAGATATACGATTTAACGAAGGAGCTCTGGACAACGTTCGTACTCGGGATCTCTGGTTTCTCGCCGAGCCGGTACTTGTTGGCGAGCACGATGTCGGCATGACCATCCCGATCGAGGTCCTCGATACTCAACGCCGAGCTGTACATACCTGGGAGTTTCATGGGGTTCCGCCCGGTGAAGTCACGTTTGCTGTTCCCAAAGTAAATGGTCACACCACTCTCGGACTCCGTATTCCCCTCGTTCGCGAAGACGATGTCCAGATGGCCGTCCGCATCGACGTCTGAGATTACTGCGTCGGCGCAATTGATCGTATTCAATGTACTTCGATGATCGGCCGAGAAACCGGACGTCGCTCCCCAATAGACGAAGGACTTCTGGAAATGATCAACTGTCGTGTGATAGTCGACTCCGCGATTGGCAACGACCACGTCCGAGCACCCATCACTGTCGAGATCCGCAACGGCGATCGCCGTTGCCGCTTTTGCCGGAAGTGTCGTCGGTTCCGGCAGGAAACCCTTACTGGATCCCCAGTAAATCAAACAGTCGAGATCGGTTGTCTCACCGTCGAAACGATTGGCAACGATAACTTCAAGCCACCCGTCGCCGTTCAGGTCGGCGACGGTCGCCGATATGGCGCCGTCGGTCGGGAGCCGGATCTTTCGTGCCGGGTCAAAGCCGGACTCCCCGGCTAGATAGATGACGAGGTCGACCTCCTCGTCGTGATCCTGACCACAGGCGACCGGAATGTCGAAATTCCCGTCGTTATTCAGATCCCAGAGGTTGATCAGACGGACGCTGCCGTCCGCTGCGACGTACGAATTCACACCTCCGTCCGAGAAGATGCCATCCACGAATTCCAGAAAGGTCGAAGTCCTCCAGACCGACGACTCGGCGCGAAGTGCAGACGCAGGAAACAGAAGCCCGGTGAGAATGAAGAGGGACAGCCCCCTTCTCCCGGCAGAACGTGATCTGACTCCTTCTTCGAGTTCATATGGCACGGAGGTAATTTCCTGCGAAACATGGGGTGACAGATGATGACATGGTGACCAAGCAAACGGAAGATTTCAACGTCAGTCTCCAATCCACATTTTTGGCGGTTATTGGCCTTGTGATCGCAACGAAAAATTTCGTAAGAACAATGCGAGTGCAACGGTGTCGACCATGAGCGTGAGTGGGTGATCGGTGGCCTCCTGCGCTGCTCTGGCCAGAAGCCACGACGTGACCCTCATCGTCGGGGACATCGATCATCCTGGAGCTCATGAGCTGACTGCAGCGCGGTCTGCGACGTAGTGGAATCAAACGCGTTTCGTTTCATCTTCTGATACCGACTGTTGACTATCGTGCACGAGGACCTCATCTACACCTAGCACAAGATGGCACTGTATGTCTCTCAGATCCACGTGAAGAACTGCCGCCGTATGAAACTGGATGAGGTTGTGGAGCGGTCGCTGAAATCAGAAGGCGGGGAGTGCTGTACGGGGTGCCACCTAGATGAGGGCGCATCGGCAACAATGCGACTGGCCTCACTGTCATCGATGACGGACTGCGTACTTTCCGGAGTCAGAAAGTCCCGGGTATACATTGTAGCTGCAAGGTCACAACAGCTTCGGACTGGCTGGGAACCGCATATTGGGCGTGTTAAATTCACACCATTGAGCTGTCCTCAGTGGCCTGCAGACCTTCCGCACCGGTCATGAGGCAATGATTTCGTTCATTGATTCGACAACATCGAACCCAACAATCGTTGACGGAGAGCATCTGTGTTTCAATGCTTTCACCTGCATCCACTGTTTCGCTTCTGGAAGACGTAATGTCCGTGACCCATCATCCCTCGTACGAGGATTTCGCTGAGTACGCTCAGAAAACTCGCCTCGTACCCGTGTTTCGTCAGCTGACGTCGGATTCTCTGACGCCTGTGACAGCCTGGCGGCGGTTGAGCGAAGGGGATTGGTCTTTTCTGTTTGAAAGTGTGATCGGCGGGGAAAAGATCGGCCGCTACAGCTTTGTCGGCAGCAGGCCCTTTCTGACGATGTCCGCATGGGGCCAAAAGGTTCAGTTGCACCACCAAGATGGCACCACTCAGCAATGGGAGAGCAACGATCCGCTGACCGATCTGGACAACCTGCTGGCCGAATACCCGTGCGTGCATGTTCCAGGTCTGCCACGATTCTGTGGAGGGGCCGTGGGTTATGCCGGTTACGATGTCGTGCGCTACACCGAGCAGTTGCCTCACATTCCTGAAGACGATCGTGGTCTCCCGGATCTGTGCTTTTCACTTTACAACACAATGGTGGTATTTGATCACATCAGCAAGACGGTGCTGGCCGTTGCGCTGGCGGATACACAGCGGGCGTCGCCTTATGACGCCCGCGCCGAAGCGGAACAGAAGCTGGAGACGCTCTGTCACAGGCTGGCTGACGATCAGTCAGGAGTACCGCTCAACGATATCGATCTGACCGTCGAACCCGGGATTACCGCCGAGTCCAATTTTTCGCAGCAGGAGTTTGAAGCGGCAGTCGAATCGTGCCGTGAGTACATTCGTGCGGGTGACATTTTTCAGGTGGTCATTGGTCAGCGTCTGACTCGGCAAAGTGATGCGGACCCGATCGACGTATATCGGGCTTTGCGAATGGTGAACCCCAGCCCATTTATGTTCCTGCTGCAGACCCGGGACGTCCATCTGGTGGGTAGTTCACCGGAGATCATGGTGCGAGTCGAGGACGGAGAGACGACGATCCGCCCGCTCGCCGGTACGCGTCCCCGAGGTCGCACTGAACAGGAAGACCGCGATCTCGCCGATGAACTGCTGGCGGATCCGAAAGAACGAGCCGAGCATGTAATGCTCATCGATCTCGCTCGTAATGATGTGGGGCGCGTCGCCGAATTTGGTACCGTGCAACTCGACGACGTGATGGTGGTCGAACGCTATAGTCACGTAATGCATATCACGTCCAGCGTGACAGGACAGTTGAAGCCAGGTATGACGGCTGTGGGAGCTTTGCGAGCCGGTCTGCCGGCCGGCACGGTCTCTGGTGCCCCCAAAGTGCGAGCCATGCAAATTATCGACGAAATTGAGCCTCATAAGCGGGGCCCGTATGCCGGTGCCGTAGGTTACATAGATTTCACCGGCAACATGGACACCTGCATTGCGCTGCGAACACTCGTGATTCAGGGTCGTATGATTCACGCGCAGGCGGGAGCAGGCATCGTGGCCGACAGTGTGCCTGAAATGGAATACAGGGAAACGCTCAACAAAGCGCGCGCATTACTCAAGGCGATTCACGTGGCGGAATCACAGTTGTCAGAATCCTGAAGAGATGCCGGCAGCCGGCCAGATTGCCTGCAATGATGCTTTGCAGCTGGGAACAACTCAAAGGGCACAACGAGCAACGTCAGTTGTTTCGACGTTCCCTGACGCGCGGCCGGCTGTCACATGCTTATGTCTTAGCCGGACCTGCAGGGGTCGGAAAACACGAGTTTGCCAGGCTGCTGGCGATGTCGGTGTTTTGTCGCAACCACCCGCTGGAAGAACTGAATGTCTGTGGTGAATGTCGTGCGTGTCGCGGTTTTGCGGTGAACAGCTGGCCCGATTTTCATGAAGTCGGTCTGTTCAGCAGAAAAAGTGAAATCCTGATTGGCCAGATGGTGGGTGAGAATGACAAACGTGGCAGGGAAGGCCTTTGTTATGAGTTATCGATGATACCCCAGGTATCTGACCGTCGCGTGGCCATCATTAATGACGCTCACCGAATGACCATCGAGGCGGCGAATGCGCTGCTCAAGACACTTGAAGAACCGCCCACGTCGGCGTTGATTTTGCTGATCACTGAAAGCCCGGAGTCACTCCTGCCGACCATTCGGTCTCGCTGTCAACAGGTGCGTTTCTTTCCACTGAGTCCTGCAGACATTAAGTCGATTCTACTGCGGAACGCGCTGGTCGAATCTGAAGGCACGGCCGATTCTGTGTCAGAACTCTGCGACGGCAGTCTGGAAACGGCTCAGCAGTTGCTGCACAGTGAGCTGCGTATGCTTCGTGAGGTGGTCGCAGGAGAATTGCAGAAGCTGGATTCTATGAATTCACTAACAACATCAAATACCGTCATGGAAACCATTGAACAGATCTCCGGCAATGCCGTGGAGCAGCGGCAGAATGCACAATGGCTGCTGAAGTTTGTCGGCGACGCATTAAGGGCGCGAATGCATGCTCTGGTTTACGGCGACCTGGGAGACCGGTTGGCACAACGTCTGGGAGTTCGCAGGGGTATCGATTTGCTGGGACCCATGCTGGATCGCACAGTGAGGGCCTCTGAGCAAATCGATGGCATGGTACCGGTGAGTCTGGCGGTGAGTGCACTATTCGATGATCTTGCTCAAACGTTGCGAGCTGGTATGAAGGGCACGTAGCCGACATCCATGCGAAAGACGTCGATTTCAAGTTCGACAGGCCCAGGCCGAACCGTAGTGTCGGAGTTAATGTCCGTGAATTTGCTTATTTTGAGGTTGTCGGAAAAAAATGAGATCCGTGGGACTATCATTATCGTTGTCGCTGTATGAGCAAACGTTGCCGGAATTCAATCCATGATAGTCATATGAGCGGTGGCGACGGTGCTGGACCCCCTGGAGTCGTCCGATTTGAGGCTCGAACGCCTCTCTTGTTCATCCTGACCGCGTCTGGCCATGCAGCTACCCGCTCTCGCCGCAGTGCGACTGAAAAAATGCAATTTAGTTCAGCCAGAGCTGCGCAATCCGACCCAGAGAACATGAATTGTCCAGCTGGTTTCTCAATTGGCGGCCTTGAACATCAACTACCGAGGGGCCGAGCGGGGTTAAAACAGCACTACTGTCGGCATATAATGGTAACGATCAGCTAAATTGCTCCAAGTTGGGATCTCGTATGTGCCATTTGAATCCAGAAAAACCAAATATGATCCGCGTGCTGGCAGCGGCTGTATGCCTGATGTTGCTGATTACCATGGCCCCGGCGGTTGCCCAGAAGGCTGACCAGCAGCGAATTGGTCAGATTATCGAGCTTCCCAGACAGATCAGCGATCGACAGGTCACGTTCGTTCGGAATCAGCTGCTGGATCTTGTCCACCGATCATCTCGCGAGGACAAGGAAGCGGTACTCGTCCTCAAGCTCTTGACGGGGTCCAGTACTGTCGGGAATGTCACGGACCTCGCTCGAGTGCTGATTGATGACGAAACGTCATCGGTGCGAACAGTGGCGTGGATTCAGGAACGCGTTGTGGGTAGTCACACGATCGTGGCACTGGCCTGTCATGAAATCATTATGGCCCCGCGTGCCGCAGTCGGTGACATCGGTCGAGGAAAGCCGGTGCCTGACGATGAGGCAATATTCGTTCGGCAACTGGTCCGTAAACGCCGCAATTTTCGGGTGGCTCCCGCGGTCGCCGAAGCCATGATCGATCCATCGGTGGGTTTGGTTCGGATCGGGATTTCAGACGGTGACGGTGAGCTGGACTATAGGTTTGTATCGCCGAAACAACTGGAGAAATTGCTGGCTGCCGGGCAGGAAATAACGTCGACGGATCGAGTCCGGGAGGCCGGGCAGGTGTCCACGTTCACAACCGAAGAGGCACAGCGACTGCATTTTCTGATCGCTCGGACCGCACAGAGTGATGATGATGTCAGGCATGCCTGGGGACTCCCGCTCTCTGCACACCATGAACCACGAACATCAGACAAACCAGTCAACATAGCTGTCATCGCCATCCATGAAATGATCACACCTGTTGTGTCTGGTTTTGTGATCCGCGAAACTCGCAAGGCTGTCGCCGCAGGCGCGACTCTATTGATTTATGACATTGATTCCCCGGGAGGATTTCTGATTTCCGGCGAGGAGATCGCGACAACAATCGCTGATCTGGACCCGGGTGAAGTCACCACCGTCGCGTGGATCCCCCACGAAGCCATCAGCATGGCGGCAGTGACTGCTCTGGCCTGTGATCAGATCGTGATGACACCTGACGCAAAAATTGGTGACGTCGGGCTGATCAGCCTGGGAAACGACGGAGCATTTGACCGAGTGCCTGAGAAACTGGTGAGTCCGTTTCTGGTGACGATGGGAACTCTTGCCAAAAAAAAAGACCGTCCGGTTGCGCTGCTGCATGCGATGGTCGACCGCAACCTTCAGGTATTCGAAGTGACTCACCGAGACACTGGACGCCGTTCGTTCATGACGCGTTTAGAGATTGACGCAGCAGATGGTGAATGGGTCCGAGGCAACATCGTACCTGAATCACGTGATGAAATTCTGCTGACAGTCAATGGTGTGCGCGCCCATGAACTGCAGATCGCCGAAGCACCGTGCAATAGTCTGGACGAATTGAAGCTGCGCTTGGGCATTCCGGACGATGTCGCACTGAAACCACGTGCCGCCTCGTGGGTCGACACGATCATTTTTGCACTGAATACCGGAGTGGGTGCGTTTACCCTGATCACTCTGGCGGTCCTCTGCATTTACCTCGAGGCTCATCTTCCAAGCGGTTTCTTCGGAATCCTGGCGACAGCATTGTTTGCGATGTTTTTCTGGGGCCGGTATCTGGGCGGGACAGCCGGCACGCTCGAACTCATCATGTTCGTTATGGGATTCGGATTGTTGTTACTGGAGGTCTTTGTGATCCCCGGATTCGGCGTATTCGGGATCAGCGGGATTCTGCTGATAGCAGGATCTCTGGTGATGGCTGGCCACACCTTTTCCGGAATGACGTCGGGCGAGCGATTTCACGAAATGATGAGTGGCATGGCAACGCTGGCCGGGGCACTGGTCACGGTCATTGTTGTCGGTTCCATGTTAAATCATTTCCTCCCGTCGATGCCGGTGCTCAAACATCTGATGCTGACTCCTCCAGGGCAGATTACGGATGATGGTCTGCTGAATTCGGGTAAATCAGCGGTTGCAGGTGGAACCGAACCAGTTTGTATAGCTGATCGTGGCGTGGCAACATCGACGCTGCGGCCAGCGGGCAAAGCTGTATTCAATGACAATTATGTCGACGTGGTGAGTGAAGGTGCCTACATTGAAGATGGCACAGCGGTGGAAGTCGTACGAGTTGCCGGCAATCGCGTGGTTGTCCGGTCTGTCGGAGATGCCTGAACCGCATCCTGTTTCCTGTCTTGCTGAATACAGCTTTGTTGATCGGAATCCGGTGTGCTGAACTGGCTGCGAAACGTACCGTTGCTGATTCCATTGTGCTGCGTTGCAATCACAGTATCCGGACTCTGCGGGTTGCACCGTGCCGACCAGTTGTACGGAGAATCGCGCCTGTTCGAACGTCAGCTCATCTGGACAGCTCTGTCATGGCCGGCAATGCTTCTGATGACGGTTCTTCCATGGCGACGCCTCAGAAACGTTGGTCCCGCCGTGTTTGTGGTCTCCCTGGGATTGCTGATCCTGGTACTGTTTATGCCAGCCATCAATGGTTCACGGCGCTGGATTCCTCTCGGACTGATGGATTTTCAGCCGAGTGAACCGGCTCGGTTGGCTTTCATCATGGTTTTGGCGTCGTGGTTAATGTACCGAGAGAACCACAGGACGATCCGAGGACTTGTGCCTCCGTTCGTCATCACCCTTCTGCCGCTGCTGTTGATTCTTCGAGAGCCTGATTTGGGAACGGCCATGCTGTTCCTGCCGATTTTGTATGCAATGTTGTTTGCTGCCGGTGCTCGCGTCACGCACCTGGTCGTTGCATCTCTGATTGGTGTGGCGTTTCTGCCTTTGCTGTGGCAGCAAATGACATCGGAACAAAAGTCCCGGATCGTCATGCTGTTCAATCAGGCGGATGGCACCACTGCACCGTCTGGCGACGGGTTCCATCTGCATCAATCCAAACAGGTCCTGGCACTTGGCGGCATTCACGGAAGTATCTGGAATGAGGAACCGTTGGTTGACGATGCCACCGCCTGGAGTCTGCCGGCGGCTCGGACCGACTTTATTCTTTCCATCATCGGTGAACACTATGGACTGGCCGGAGTATCATTAGTGCTGTTGTTATATGCAGTTCTCGTCTGGCGAGGACTCAGGGCAGCCCTCAGGACGCAGGATCCGTGGGGGCGTCTGGTTGCCGTCGGAATCGTGACCATGATTGGTGCCCAGGCCGTGATCAATTCCGGTATGACAGTGGGCCTGATGCCGATCACCGGAATGACGCTGCCGTTCTGTAGTTATGGGGGGTCGAGTCTTCTGAGTTTCTCCGTGGCGGCCGGCCTGCTGATGAATATCGACATGCGGCCAGGCTACGACGTGGGTCCGGCCCCATTTCATCAGCAGCGTCGACAGGTCGGACGTGATACGCTCCGCGCCTTAAAACAATGGCTCCCCTGAGACCCCGGTCGCGGATGAGCCATACCGCGGTCTGCAGCAGCTCTCTTTCGTTCGTGAGTGCGAACAAACTTTGGAGCTTTGCAGCGTGCCCTTATCCCGATCTGTTGCATAGACACGTTGTTGCATAAGGTTTGCAGCCATACTTCGGAGTAACAAATTAAACGCAGCCTCTAGCTCGTTGAGCTCACATTCTGTACCGAGATATTCCAGACCTCAGACCGAGAAATCTTGAAGTCGATGTGTTTTGGCAAGGGAAACGACCTGCTCCAAAAACACGGGCGGCGCTTCGTACCGCGACATTGCCAACTATGCCATATGCGGTCGACGGAGGAGAAGCTGGACCCGTGATGATCGCTGGATGGCTTCTCCGGTCAGGTGAACGATTTGCGTATAATAAAAAACCTTGAGTTACTCTTAAAACGTCACCGTACTCGACAGGCTTCACCAAGCGCCGAGAATTACGATCACGTCATATCCCGCGTCCCTTGAGAATCTTCCTGCCTGCCAGCCGGCCGCGTCAGCCGACGCACAGCTCCTGAATTTTTTTAGAGTGGTGTTGATCATGTCCTGAGCATCCGCGCAATGTCTTCCACACTGGACACAATCCTGTCTTCGAATTTCTGAACACACTTCAACTCGAATATCCACATGCATTCGCTATCGATTGACAGCATCGACATTTGCTGTTCACTGGCTCAGGCTGGCGGTGGTGGGAGCTTTGGCGGCGGATGAGGAGGAGGAGGGGATGTCTTAGGTGAACTATTTGTCTTGCTCCTTCGATTTACGATCCAGTATCCACACTTCGGCATTCCGCTGATCATTGTCGGGTGCTTTTTGCTGTATAAGTTCCACACGGCCGAATCCACTCTTCGCATCAGACGCACAATTCGACGCGGACGAAAGATCCAGGAAGACGATCTGCGCGCGGACGCATTGCAATGCATCTCCCGGCAGGATCCGCAGTTTTCGCAGGAATTGTTTCTGCAGCGAATCAAAGCGGGTTTTCTGCGGATTCAACAGGGATGGAGTGACCAGGACTTACGAACCTGTCGAGCGTTCATTTCGGACGGCGTGTTTGATCGATTCGATTTGTACATTCGCATGCAGAAGAAAGAACACATCCGTAATCGGATGAAGAATGTGGCCGTCACCAATTCCGAAATCGTATGCGTGACGTCGGATGCACAGTTCGACACGATCCATGTCCGCATCACGGCATCTGCGATCAGCTATAATGAAGACCTGACAACTGGCAAACGTATGGACGCTCGCAGTGATGTCCACCCCATTGCGTTCACGGAAATCTGGTCGTTCTCCCGTCGCCCGGGTGTGCCGACCCATCCGTCGGCTTCGGTTCTGGAAGGACGGTGTCCAAGTTGTGGCGGTCCGGTGGACATCGTTGATCGCGCCAGCTGTTCACAGTGTCAGTCCGTCGTCAATTCCGGTCGTTATGACTGGGTGCTGGCTGAGATCACCCAGGATGAGGAATGGGTGGTGCCACCGGCAGAACATCGGGTGGCTGGTTGGGACGAAATCGCAGCACGCGATCCAGGGCTCAATTTCCAGCATGTCGAAGATCGAGCCTCCGTCATCTTCTGGCGATCGCTGATGGCCGTCTACTTCGAAGATCCAGGATATGCGATTCCGGTGTTGCACCGATCGCTGCCCGGCGTACCAAAGCACTGGGATCATGGACAAGGTCGATTCTGGAAGACACCGGCCGTGGGAGTGGTCGAAGTGACATCCAGCCAACCGGCAGCAGACGATGGCCAGGATCGATTGACGGTGTTAGTCCGCTGGTCGGCTTCTCCGGCAGAAGGGGATCGGCGGAGTCCGATACTCACGGGACATCAGCGAGTCTATTCGCATGTGCTGGTGCTGTCACGGAACTCCGGAGTCCGGTCGCATTCTGACCAGACGTTTTCATCATCACACTGTCAGAATTGCGGTGCACCTGTTCAGACCAGTCAGGCCGCGGCCTGCGTTTACTGCAGCATGCCACTGAACGACGGCAGCTAGGACTGGGTTCTGGAACAGGTGTCAATTTACGATCCCAGGATGGCATGGAATGTGGCCGGCTGCGGTGTTATCGATCGTCTGGAAACGGCACGGCTGATCAACACACCGGAATTGCTGACAGCCTTGTCGATGATTCTGGCGTCCGACGGCGAGCTGCACGACAGGGAACGAGACCTTATTTCAAAGCTGTCGACACGCCGCGGCGTGTCGACAAAACAACTCAAGCTGGTCTTTGCCACCGCCCAGGCCGCCGACAGTCGCATCAGTATTCCGCAGGATTTGCAGCAGGCCCGTGTTTTTATGGACCATTTGATTCAGGGTGCCTTGATTGACGGACGTATCACACATGCTGAACAGAAGCTGCTGAAACATGCCGCTGGTCAGCTGGGCTGGTCAAAGGCGGATTTCAAACTCGCCATGGCTCGGAATCGTCGGGAACTCCACACACAGGCAAAACAGATTATTCAGCAGCACCGACGTCGGTCGTGATCAGTCTTTTTAAGCTGGTTTTTAATGACAACATTGCGGCCACTGATAGTGTCCTTCGCCAGAATATCGGCTGAAACGGTCGGACTCTGACTTCGGTTACGACGAGTGCCAAGTCAACTCCTAGTTCGTCGCCCCGGGGATTGCAGATTCTCAGGCTGAACAAGGTACGGTATAAAATCACTTGCCTCATGAAGCCATGTGTCCCATGGGTCAACAGTTGTCAGTTTGTCTAGATCAATGGTCATTACACGTCTCCGTTAAGAACATGGTGGTGGTGAGGAATTGGGTGCAGGCGGATTGGCGGTGCGTCAGGGTTGATTCCAGGCGGGTAACCTGCGACCAAAGCCTCAGAAGGTCTTGCCTGCGACAGACAACACAACCTGCTGTACCTCGTACAACTGGAGGCCGGCACGACGGAAGACAGTCCGTTGGAACCACTTCCAGTCCTCCATGTGCAATGTATTACCATGTAACACTGCTATTCAGGCCAACGACGGTATGCAGCCTGCAAACGTGGTCTCGGTCAGAGGATCAGGTATAAGCGTACGAGGTGCGATGGCAGGGATTGACGGATGATCGGAGCCGCATTCGCCGGGAGCAAACATGTAGGCACCCGCCACGGGACGGCCGCGGTTTCCAGACAGGTCTCAATCCTTGAAGGATCGTGACGGGTGATTGACGATCAGCCGCTGGAACCACGCGGACTGAATCCTGGCGCAGACTGAGATCATTGAAATGATCTGCCTGAATTGCCCGTCCACTGAGGCACGGCAGAAACCCGAGCTCTCTCAGGCACTGCTCGAAAAACAGGAATCATTCGGCCAGCCATGATGTGTAGATTTGCTGTACCTGCTGACGCCGAATAGCACACATCCTCTGGTGCATGTGATCCCACCTGCTGATGTTTTCGTGTCTGAAATCACAGAATTCGGAAATAATTTCAACAAATTTCCAGGTAGAGAAACAATTGTGTTGCGACCGTTGGAAAAAATGGACGATTTTTAAATTAATATCGAAATTGTTAGAGCACGGAGTAGCATGCAGATTCTGTCAGAGATGATGATTCCTGGCGTCATTTCACTACCGGTCTTCACTCGGTAGTTATTATCCCGTCCTCGGGGTTCCCTGCGGACGGTGCTCGCAGTAATTCCTTGGGAGGTGTCTTTGTGGTTCTCCTAACCATTTAATTTGCGAGCATGTTTCTTCAGGCTCCGCCGTTCTTCTGGTGGGGCCTTTCTCTTGCGCTGAATTCACTCAGGCAGCTGACCCAGCCGAGGTCCAGAGGCTTTAAAGCTATGGTATTGCGGTTCCAGACATTGACAATCTGCTCAACGTCGAGTTCGAACAGACCAGATTCGACGATCTGAAATTCAATAAGACGCTGCTCCAAAACCGTAAGTCCGCTACAGGTGACCAAGTTGGCTGGGCCGATTGACGCAGAAGTTCGGCAGGCTTGCTGATCATACCAGGCTGCTTCTGGTTTCATGCCGAACTAACCTGGTGTGAGCCAGGAGTTCAACTGCGACAAATCGCACCAGCGGCGAAGAGCAGACTTTTGTCTCACCGTAAGCTGTCGGGAATCATACAGCCATGCCCACACCAGTTCTTTCAGGGCATTCTGCGGATGCCGTCGTCGCTGGATCGGTAACGGAGGTTTTTGATCCGGATTGATCACTTGTGATTGGTTGGTGAAGCGGTACAAATAGTTATCCCGCCGGCGAGTGTTCTTCACCCGTCTGTTACCTGTCCAACCTCTCGTGAGCCCCTCCATGTCAACAGATGAACCAACGTCGTCCGATACAGGTACCAGAACCCTTCCTCAGGACCGCCGCACCGCTGTTCAGGTTCTCACCGGATTACTGGGATTGCTGCTCAATGTCATCCCGGTCACGCTGGGTGGATTGTTCTTTCTGGATCCATTGTTGCACCGTCGAAAATCTGTAAAGTCGGGACCTGACGATGGATTCATCAAGCTTAGAGTCAATACTGATGTCATCCCGGCCGACGGATCACCGGTCGCAGTGACAGTCATCTCCGATCTGACCGATGCGTGGAACAAATACAAAGATGTGCCCATCGGCAGCATCTGGCTGCGTCGCAAGTCCGACGGCAGTCTGGCGGCGTTTAATTCCACGTGCCCGCATCTGGGCTGCTCTGTGGACTACCGCGCCAGCAACAATGACTTCTATTGTCCGTGCCACACCAGTGCCTTCGACCTTGATGGTGAACGAAAAAATGAGATTCCGCCTCGGGCGATGGATGACCTGAAAGTCTTTACAGCCACCGATGGCAATCCGGATACATCAGGCACGGAACTCTGGGTGAAATTTCAGGAGTTCCGTGGTGGCACAGATGAGAAGATAGAAATCTGATACACCCGCATTCGAGCAATTCTCTGTCGGTGGCTGTGTTTCAGGTGAAACGTTTCATCCGCTATAGCCCAACAAGACGATGGGCCCCTTTGCTCCGCGACTGCAGCCTGTTCCGAGGGAGACAATAAGTTCATGAAAGCTCTGATGACCTGGCTGGATGATCGCACGGGGTTTCGGTCCGTGGTTCAGGAAGCGTTGTACGAACGAATTCCCGGCGGAGCTCGGTGGAGATATGTGTGGGGCAGCACTCTGGTGTTCACATTTATGTTGCAGGTGATCTCCGGTTTCACGCTGTGGATGGCCTACAGTCCCAACACGCGGGGGGCGTGGGAAAGCGTTCATTATATCCAGCACCAGATGTTTCTCGGTAACGTTGTCCGAGGTCTGCACCACTATGCTGCTCAGGCCATGGTGGTTCTCATGGGAATCCATCTCATTCAGGTAGTCATTGACGGAGCCTACCGTGCGCCGCGGGAAATCAACTTCTGGCTGGGTATCGTACTGCTGAAGATCGTGCTGGGATTGTCACTCACCGGCTACCTGCTTCCATGGGATCAAAAGGGGTACTATGCGACACGTGTGACGACGAACATCGTCAGTGCAACTCCGGTTATCGGTCCGGAAGCTCAGGTTTTGGCACAAGGTGGATCGCAGTACGGTCATATGACGTTGACTCGATTCTTCGCTATGCATGCCGGGATTCTTCCCGCGTTGCTGGTGACCTTTTTGGTGCTGCACATTTACTGCTTTCGCCGGCACGGAATTACGGTCGCTGACGATGATCATGCTCCGGAAACCACGTTCTGGCCGGATCAGGTTTTGAAGGATGCGGTTGCCTGTCTGGGTGTACTGGCAGTCGTGCTGCTGTTTGCAGTCTTCCGTGGAGCTGAATTGAGTGCTCCAGCCGACCCGGTAGTTAAATTCGATGCCGCACGTCCGGAATGGTATTTCCTGTTCCTGTTTCGTTTTCTGCGCTTTCATGCGGTTGATTCACTCGGAGTGACATTCGGTGCGATTATCGTTCCAGGAATCATCATGGCCATTCTGGTGGTAATGCCACTGACAGAAAAATTCCTGGGAAAAATCGGTCATAGATTCAACACAGCATTCATTTGCGGTATGACCGCCGTGATCGCTGTGCTCACAGCGATGGCCATTATTGAGGATCGATTGGATGTAAACCACCAGGCGGCGACGGCGGAAGCGGAACGGGAGGCGCATCGGGCACACGAGCTGGCGTCCGGTCCCGGTCTGATTTCCTCCGAGGGCGCCATGGCGATGATGAGAAATGACCCATTCACACAAGGACCTCGATTGTTTGCCAAGAATTGTGCGGCCTGCCATCGATGGAACGGACACAACGGTCGGGGTGTAATCGTGCAGGAACGCCGAGAGCTGATGACAGCCGACAGAAAGCCCCAGGAACCGAAGCAATATGAATCTTACACGGCCGCACCGACTGCCACCGATCTTGGTAATTTTGGTTCGCGCACCTGGATGCGTGACATAATTCTGAACTATTCTGAGCACTTCATTTGGCTGAAGAATGCGAAATGGTACCACGACGCTCAGACGGCAGGTGACGAGGATACACTCGATCCTGACAATTCGGAAATGGCCGACTGGACGGCCGGCAGTGCAGAAGCACTTGCCTCGCCAGAGAACACCACTGATGTGGAAGCGCTGATCACATTCCTTGTGGCAGAAACGGGACACACGGTCTTGAAGGAAGATCCCGAAAAAGTTGCCCGTGGTCGTGCCATCGCCGTCGATGGAGAATGGGAGATCGGAGTGTCGTGTGCCGATTGCCATGGCACTATCGGTCAGGAATTTGCGGCTGTCGACACCGACGACACAATGGGCTATCCCACACTGGCGAAATACGGATCAGCGAAGTGGCTGAAGGACTTCATACGGCATCCCGGAGCTGATCGGCATTACGGTAGCCGAAATCAAATGCCCGCCTACAGCCCGGAAAAACTGGGGGATGCAGATCTGGACCTGCTGGTTCGGTGGATGACGGCTGATTATCCTGAAACCGACGTCGAAGATTATCCGAACATGCTTAGTAAGTTGCATCAGGAAATGGCGGCTTCAACTGCTCCACGGTAACGCCGCTGCTCTCCCCACTGTCGTAAGTCTTCGGACGAATTCGAACAGAAATCTGCATACACCCGGTCCCGCAAGAATTCGTAGAAAGCCGACCTATTGCTGTTCAAACGACTCCCGCTCGGGACTCCAGCAGAGTGACAGTTGCTTTAGTAACGTTGAAGCTGTTATGCAAACTGAATCAGTTATGCAAATTGCTCGGTTGCCGGCGGTCGTCGCTTGCCTGCGTAGTCCGGTTTCCACGGAATTGCCATTGCTCACAAATCTGACCTCTGTCAAAGTGATGGCGGTAGCGCCCGTTATCTATTGAATTCTGATCTGTTCTTGCACCGGTGGTCCAGGTCCTGAATAGAAATGGTCTGACAGGATTCCTACAAAACGGCCTGAATCCATCCATCAGAAAACACGGCTGCCCGATCTCCGGAACGCCGAATACGGCTGGAATTGACGCGTGACCAGCAAGCCCCAAAAATCACCTCTTCTAGGCAACAGGAAGAAGTCTGTGACGCGACTGGGTGACTTCCAACTCAAGCGCCGTCTGGGCAAAGGTGGGATGGAGGAGGTCTTTATGGCCAGACAAATCAGTCTGGACCGCACCGTCGTTCTGAAGACGCTGACTAAAGAGCTGGCGAAGCAGGACAGCTTCGTTAAGCGCTTCCAGCGCGAAGCTCAAGCAATGGCCAAGATTGATCACAACAACGTGGTCAAAGTCTATGCCGTCGATTCCTACATGGGCATTCATTTTGTCGCCATTGAGTATATCGATGGCAGGAGTGTCCAGGACTGGCTCGACGAAATGGGGCAGTTATCGATCCCGGATGCCGTTCACATCGCTGTAATGTGTGCGGAAGCACTTCATCATGCACATACTCAAAACATGGTGCATCGCGATATTAAGCCGGATAACATCCTGCTCACCAGCAAAGGGATCGTGAAAGTCGCCGATTTCGGTCTGGCCAAGGTCATGAACGAAGACGTATCGATGACTCAAAGTGGACAGGGGCTGGGAACACCACTGTATATGGCTCCCGAACAGGCACGTGGCGCCAAATATGTGGACCAGCGTTGTGACATTTATGCCCTGGGAGCCACGTTGTATCACATGTTGACAGGCAAACTTCCGTATGTCGGTGATTCCACTTTGGAACTCATCATCGCGAAGGAAAAAGGAACCCATACATCCGCGAAACAGCTCAGATCCCCGATTCCCGAAAGACTGGATCTCATCATTGACAAGATGATGGCGAAGGATCCGAACCATCGCTACAAAAGCAGCGAAGAGGTATTGAGAGACTTATCAGGATTGGGCATGCATGGGCAGCCGCTGAGCTTCATCGAAGGAGCCGAATCCCCGACTGGCGGAAGCCGTGCTCTGGCCCCAGCCATGGTGGCCATGGGAGCCACTATTGGCGCCACGGCCGGTGGCCTCACGCTGCCGCTTTCAGGTCCACAAAAATCGCCATCAAATCGGACGTTTTACGTCCAGTATCACACGCCGAACGGCAAGCCAATGATGGATAGGTATTCATCACGGCGAGTGGTCAAAATGATCAATGCCGGCGTCCTGACGCCTAAATCGCGAGCCAAGGCCTCCTCAGATGGATCCTACCTGCCGCTGGCTCAGTTTCCTGAGTTTGTGGATGTCATTGGTCGTCAGCTGGCGCGCAAGGCCGCGACCGGAAAAAATGAAGACATGCAAAACCTGTACAAGCAGGTGGATCGAGCAGAAAGAACACGACTTCGTTGGCGGTGGGTCAGCAACAACCTGCATGGACTGGTTGGAGGTTTGGGGCTGATCATCTGGATTGTCGCGATCTCGCTGTTAGGTGTCGTGTTGTTTTGGGGCGGTGGAACCGTTTTCGACTGGTTAGGGGAAACGTATAATGAGTTGAGTCAGGAATCGGTCGCCGATCAGAAAAACAGTCTGGATATCAACTCCGATGAAAGCAATTTCGAATGAACTATCATTCAGGATCGCGGTTACTCGATTACATCATCCAAGAGTGAAACGCTGACGACCTGACGGATTGGAATCGCGACCTCTTTTCGGTTGACCTGGATTCCGTCGGTGTGTGAATCCAGCACGTATAACTCACGCGTGGTCTTGGAATCTCTGAGGTCGTGCACATCTGCATTTCTGAGTATCAGCCAGCCCGGCTGCAGAACTGTCAAACGCCCCAGAAAGACGTATTGGGATTCCACGTCTATCACGACATCCTGGCCGATGAATTGTTCCACATTTCTGTCCCGTGCAGGTGTTTTGTGTTTCCAGTGAAATACCAGTCTGCAGCAATGTCTGAGCCTCGTGACAGGCGACCTTCGATCACCATCCCATTGTGTCTGTAATTCCCATGTCGTTGCCAGTCCGAAACTCTATTTGGCAGATGGCCGGATACACACCGGGCGAACAACCGCAGGACTCAGGATGGATCAAACTGAATACGAATGAGAATCCGTACCCGCCGTCTCCTCACGTTATCGAGGCCATACAGCGTGCGGCCACCAGTCGGCTCAATATTTATCCGGACGCTCTGGCAACGTCCTTTCGCCAAGCGGCTGCCGAAGTCTTTGATCTGGATCCCGACTGGTTTCTGCCAGCCAACGGCAGCGATGAAAACTTCACTATTATTGTACGCACAGCATGTGATCCGGGTCAGCTGATCGCATATCCGTACCCAAGTTACGTGTTGTACGAAACATTGGCTCAGATCCAGGGCTGTCGAGTAGAACGGCTGATACTGGATGAACATTTCGCGTGGTCAACAAAAATTGCAGCCGACATGCGGCAGCGCACACGTGTGTTTTTCGTACCGAATCCCAACTCGCCCACCGGAAACGTCTGGCCGGCCAATTCCCTTGTACAACTGTTGCCGGAGAACGGTCTGCTGGTGCTGGACGAAGCATATGCCGACTTTATGACCGAACGTCATCAAGGCGCGCTTCTGCATGACGAACGTTTTGACCGTCGCCTGATAATGACGCGGACATTCAGTAAATCGTACAGTCTGGCAGGAATTCGATTCGGGTTCTCGGTTGCTCATCCGGATCTCACCGCCCAAATGCAAAAGGCCAAAGACAGCTACAACTGTGATACCGTAGCCATTGCGGCGGCCACGGCGGCAATCCGGGACCAGGAATGGATGTTGTCAAACCGTGCCAAGATTCTGGCCACACGAACTCGTCTGGTCGGCCAGCTGACTGACCTCGGTTTTAAGGTTTATGATAGCGAAGCAAACTTCGTCTGGACGCAGCATGAATCCGGTCGACATCAGTCAATTTACCAGCAATTGAAGGAACGCCGTGTACTGGTGCGTTACATGAGATTCCCAGGAGTTGGTCACGGCGACCGCATCGTCGACGGTCTGAGAATTACGATTGGCACCAACGATGAAATTACTCAGCTGCTTGACGCTCTCCGGGAATGCCTGGATTGCCGTTCGGCAACCGGTTAGTCGCGGCAAAAAAAACCACCGGGGAGAATCCCGGCTAATCGGGAAAGCCAGGCCGTTTCCGGAATAATCGCGGGCGCCAGTTGTTTGGCAGTACTTCATCTTCGAATCTGCCGTTCTTTTCGCTCTTTGGGCCAGACGGCGACGAGTTCGCTGTTACTCTTTCCTGCTGATGCTGCGTAAAGTTTTCCAGCAGTGTTAAGTTTGCATCGAATCGGTAATTATCCCATCCACGATTCACATGAATTGCGGGTAGTAGCGTGTACCCACGACATCCTGACGAAATTTCAACAGGAGATGGATCATGAGTCAGGTTGACTATCTGGTCTTTGATATTGAAACGGTGGGCGACGGTGGCCTGATCCAGCGCCTCAAGTATCCCGACACAGATCTGTCACCGGCCGAATCCGTTGCACGGTTCCAGGCTGAACTGCTGGAACAGACCGGGCGTGACGTGCTGCCACCAACGTTCACGCTGCCTGTCTCTGTGGCTGTCGCTAAAGTGTCGTCCGACTTTCAGCTGATCGACCTGACAGTACTGGATGCACCGGAGTTTCGGCCGGAAGAAATCACTCGACGTTTTTGGCAGGGGTGGACACATTACGAGCGACCGTGTTTCGTGACATTCAACGGTCGAAGTTATGACATACCCGTGATGGAGCTCGCCGCGTTCCGATACGGCATCAGTCTGCCGGGCTGGTTCAATGTGGAATCACGAACTTATGAGCAGGCCCGTAACCGCTACAACATCACGCGACACATTGACCTTTGCGATCTGTTTTCCAATTTCGGTGCAATGCGGATGACGGGCGGTCTGAATCTGATGGCCAATCTGATCGACAAACCTGGCAAGTCGGGGGTCGACGGGTCACAGGTACAGCAGATGTACTTCGATGGCCATTTGGATGAGATTAACGACTACTGCCGGTGTGACGTACTGGACACGTATTTTGTGTTTCTGCGCAGTCGAGTGTTGCTGGGACGTCTCACACTCGAAGAAGAACAGGAACTGGTGCTGGTGGCACGCATGTTTCTGGAGGAGCAGGCCGACGATCATCCTGCATATCGGCACTATCTGCAGCACTGGACTCAACGCGTGGAACACAGGACGTCGCAGCAATGGCCGATGGTCAAATCCGTATCGACAGGAGATGTGTCACAGTGACCGGCGTTAGGGTTTGCTGATCAACCTGCCTGAAGTCGGGACCACTGAACGCAGGAATCTTTTATGGAGTTGCCTTGCTGTTCGAGAAATCGAATTCGATGGACCGATGGTTAAAACTGACGGTGAATCTGTTGTCACCGTCGAACCTCAAGGCATGATATGACAGATTCGTTCCCAGACGGTTATCCTCATACAGGATATTACCGTTCCGTACATCCAGAATCCGAACGGCGTGATCGGTTCCCAAACTCCCGGGTATTTTTCGACGCTGACGACTGAGCAATATCAGCAGAGGCGCTGTCGGCAGTGTGGGTGAACTGCCGGCGTTCAGAATTCGCAGATATTCGTGGCTCGTGTTTCCCGTCCACGCGACCGAGCCATTCACCGTGTCCAACGCGTATATCGGTCCGTTAAGTGGAACCGCACCGCTTACGATAAGAGGTTCCTCTTCTGCATGGGCAGCGTAGGTGAGAACCAGAAATCGGTCCTCAGATCTTCGCAGGTACAGTTGCTCACACTCTGCGATCGGAGACACAGTCTGATCGATGATGAGGGTTCCATCAGAGATCTGTCGAATCTGCAGTCGATCGTCACCTGACAGAGTGGCAATGAGCCCCTCGCATACGTTGGAAAAAACGGAATTGGCCGGGAGATCAGTCTGCCAGACTATGGCGAGGCTTTCCGAGTCCACCGACATGAAATCATATGACGTCAGTGACGCCTGATCCGGTTCCACTATGAACATCAGACAGCGACTTCCTTCCACAACGACTCGCCAGGGGTATTCCGTACCTGCCTCAAGTTCGATGTGTCGCACGGAAGTGTCGTACAGTGAATTCCCTTCTGCCCACCAATCAGGCAGCCGTCCGGATTTTAGCACAGAACCATCCCGAAGGTTGCGGATCTGAATCTGACTGGTGGACTCCGAGATCAGACACAACTGATCGTTGCTGGCCGCCATCCGAATGTCATCCGGAAGTCCATCTTGGGCCCACATAGGCCTTCCGGTCCATGGATTCAAAACAACCAGTTGCTGACCGCGAAAAAGCGGCAGACCGAATTCAGTTAATGGCCCGATTGGAGCAAGACCATCAGGCTGCCGATCGTAGACCGTCGTTCGTTGCCAGCTGCGAATATAGTTTTGATGGCGTGTCGCTTCAGGAAGCACCTCATCCAGACTGGCGCTCCACAAAACCGCGGGGTTTCCTTCCGTTACATCAACCGCGTTGAGCATATACAGGTGATCGTTATCATTTAGTACCAGTAGTTTTCCACAAGCTACTGCGTAATCTGACCGCTGTCTGCTGAGGCTGGTGGGGCGGGTCTGAATCGCTTTACTTTGCGCCGGATCGAATGTCCATCGGCGACGACCCTGGCCATCAATTGCGAGAATTCCAGGTGCTGCGTGCAATCGAACAAACTGCCATCCTCGATAAACACCCGGAGTACCATAGAGAGGAATCAGAGATCTCGGAGCGCCCTGAATTATTCTGAGTGGCGGATTTTTCGTACGCCCATCATGGACGATTACGCGAGGTGAATTCTCTGAGCGTGTGTCCGGCAACTGGCGATGCAGCATGTCAGCGATTCTGCCGAGGGCATCATTTCCCGGTCCCTGCGGCTCAACCTCCGGATCGGGCCAGGCTTCGGTATTGGCCGTCTCCGTCCTGTTCCAAAATCTGTTCAGGGACTCGTGTGCTCGCCGAGTGTCCAGCCATCCTGCAGATTTCGAAGCCAGAAGTTGAGGCACCAGTGCCCGTTCAGTTGCCGCGGGAATATGGTCGAGATTGGATTCATTCAGCGGTAGTAAACATTCTGCCAGGCCCGCCAGCCAGCAGAAATACAATGGATCCGGGAAAAGCTGGCTACTGGATGTTTCGGAAAGAATTGCCTGGACAGGCGGACGCAATAAGTCAATCGCACGTCGCCGAGACGGATCATCCAGTCGACTCAGTGTGGTTTGGACTGTGGCAGCAATCTGATTGGTTGCAAGAAGCCTGAGACGCCCCACTTGCGTCTGACGATGTCGGCGCGTCAGCGCCGTCTGAATAATTTCCGAAATCTGGGTGGCAACTTCGGTTGCCGTGAGATCGTGTTGTGTCGTCAGCCCACTGATAATCAGCTGATCCAGTCGGTTCCGGTAAACACGCGCGGTGCGGACGGCTTCCCAATGCTTTGCAAACGTCGCTGCATCGTGGAGTGTTAGCCCCAGTGCAGCACGAATGACAGCGGCGATCTGAACGGGGGTAAGCGCCTCTGACCCGATCATCTTTGTCAACAGCGGGATATGATGGCGGTTACTCCGGTAATCCAGGCGAATCGATTCCAGCAATTGTTCGATCAGCAGTCGTCTCGCCAGCGCCCGTGTGTCATCGGTCGCCGTTTCCACCAGATCGACCAGACGGACAATCACCTCATCCGGTTCAGAATTCAGCAGCGACTCCTGGATTGCTGTCAGCTGAGGATCAACAGCAAATTCAGCAGGTTGCCAGCTATAGACACCTGTGGAAGACTGTGCGATCAGTTGCCCGGAAACGCTCAGCAGATTACCAATGGCAGAATCCGACAATTGCTGATTGAGCAGTCGGCGTCCGTTTGCAATGTCGATGACCAGAAGATGTCCCCACCGTGTTGGCAGATAAACCAGATGTTCGGTGGCTGCCGGTTGACCAGAAATCTCTGCTTCATCGAACTCCTGTTGCCAGATTGTGCTGCCATCGCTGAGCCGCGCCGCAAGCAGTCGAGTTGCACCGGCCACCACCATGACCGAGTCCGTTAGAGCCGCCACGTAACGCAGATCGCCGCGAGGTCGCGACCAAATCTCCTGCCCAGTATAGAGATCCAGACAAACCATCTGGTCAGAATCTCGCGGCATCAACAACACCCGTGATCCGGCAACGCGGACGAGTGAATCATGTGGCCGCAATCGGATGTCGCGTCGGATGGAATCGACGTCATCTGATGCGTTGCCAAACACGGGATTACCACCACCAATTTCCCTGGGCCTCACGCTTGCTCGATAGCGATGCACCCATTCGATCGAAAGGTCGTCCGCAGCCAGTCCCAGGACCTGTTCGTCACAGCTCTGGCATATGATCATGCCATCGCTGAAGCTGGGTGTCATTCCAGCATAGCGACGCAGGGGATGCACCGGCAATTCGAACAGCGGTACTGAAAGTAGCTGACGATCTGCCACCTCAAACATCAGTTCGGCGTCCTGGGCCGAAGAGCGTGGCCGAAGTCGGAGGTCCAGCAGGTGAATTCCGTGAGAATCTTCCGCCAGAATCAATATGCGCTCCCGCAGCAGCAGCGGTGTACCCAGAAAGCAGGTGGCTGCAAACGGATCTGGCCGACCAGGTTTGGCTGCTGCCGAAAGTCCGCCTGCCTGTCCCTGAAGTCGACCGGTGGCGGCATCGTATACGCGCAGCACATTGAAGTATTGTTCCTGCATATTTGGCGGAATGGATACTCGCGATCTGGTCAGACTCTGCGATGTTTCTTCCACGCAGTACAGAAGCTGACCATCGCTTGCCAGCTGACCTCGAATATGATTTCTCGCGGCTTCCCTGACAATACGATCGAGTTGCCCGGTTGCTGCTGACTGTTGACTCAGGTCGACTGTCCATTGAAGTGCTGAAAGCAGTTGTCGATTGAAGCGAGTCGATTCCCACACAGGTTCCCCGGTGAACCGACGGACTGCCTGCAGACTTCCTATCCCCTGAAAAATGACCAGATCTCTGGACACTATCGGAAGGGTTGGTGAGATTGGTGAGTTGTCGATTGCGGAGAGGACGCGTCGCTCCAGCCGTTGAAGGCTGTTGTTTAATTCCGGGGTTGACCAGGAACGGAACAATGTTTGTTGCCAGGCCAGCGACAGGCTGGCTGGTTGCTGTTGCTGTGTCCGCATGCGGGACGCATATTTCTGTGGCTCCAGCCATGTTGATGGATGCTCAGTGACCTGAAACGACAACTCAGCAGCGAACCAGTCTGGAATTGCGGCAGGTGAACCCGGCAGCTGGAACTGTTGTGTTTTGTAAGGGACTGTGGATCCATATCCGATCTGTTCTGCCAACCGACCTACCGCCTGGTGTGATTCCTGCACATATCCCGCCCGAAGCCAGAGCTCTGCCAGCAGCAGCTGTATTTCCGGTGGCGGGCTAGCCAGCCGGCGGGTCAGTTGCCTTAATCTCATGGCGGCATTGAGCAGATCGCCGCGGGCCAGTGAGTCGGTAACGAGATGCGCAACAACGGCAGCTGACGAGTCACAGAATTCATAACGCCGGACGAGAGTCAGAAGTGAGCGGCGGTGTCCGGTCGGCAGTGCTGCCTGGAGTCGACGACGGGCGACGCTGTCGAACAGCCGCTGGTACTCCTCACGAAAGGCCAATGGCGCTGACCGATAGATCTCACGCATCTGTGCTCGAGCTCCGGCGTCTGCCTGATGCTGTCCGGGACGAAGCGTATGGGTGCCTGCAAATCGAACCCCGGGGGCCTGGTCTTCTCCTTCGGACAGTTGTTGCCACGCAGCATCAAATGACTGAGCAGCATCCAGCCAGCGTTGTTGAGCGGTGGCTTCCCGCAGTCTTTGAAGCAGTGGATCCACCTGGACTTCTATGTCCACGGGATTGGCACCGTCCTGGGCGGTCGCCTGGATCACCAGTAAAAGCACCGCAAGAAGTTGCCTGACAATCGTCACGGGCGCATGACCCACGGAGGGGAGGAAGGGATCGTCTGACCGGATCCTGCGGCACAGGCGAATTCTGTGGGCTATCTTCGCATAGACCGACAGGACTTTCCATGGGACACAGAAAAGACGATTTGCGTGGTACCCGGGTTCTGGATGTCCGGTCGCAATGCTCGTTCGGGTTACCCGGGTAGATGGCTGGTGTTGGAACTCGTCGCGCAACATTCGTCTGAGTAATCCTGACATAATTTCTTGACCCGTAAAAACGACAACCTAGGTTTTAACGGGAACATTCAGACTGCCCGGTCTGCCTGGCGTCAGGAACGTATTCCTAGACAGCTCCGCTGCCGCGGGGAAAACCGGCGGGAAGCTGTCTGTCGTAAGATCCCTGGACTGAGGTGTGCGATGCTGCCTTACTGGATTGAATTATCTGCATCAGACCTGATGCTGGGAACAGCGTTTCTGGCAACATTGGTCACAGTTTTCAGTCTGCAGTTTCTGTTGCCGACCGGCCGTGCTTGAATTGATTCAAAATTATACGAAGCACCGAAACATCGGTGTGGGATTCTCCGGCCAGCAAAACTCAAAACAACTCCCACGACTTGGTGTACAGGACTGAAAGCGATGGACTGGAACGAACTGCTGATCAACAATTGGCACGTCAAACTGGTATCCGCCATCCTGATTTTGGCAGCGTGGATCGACGGCAAAGAGCTCAGAGTACCCAACTGGATTACGTTCCCGATGGTCCTGTCCGGACTTATCTACAGCACCTGCGTTGGGGGCTTGGGTGGATTCGGTGCAGGTCTGGCGGGAATGGCGATGGGGCTGGCCTGTCTGCTGCCACTGTACGTGGTGGGGGGAATGGGAGCGGGCGACGTCAAGCTGATGGCAGGGATTGGAGCATGGCTGGGATGGCGGATCACCGTGGAAGCGTTCATCGTTTCAGCTCTGGTTGGTGCTGTGATAGCCATTGTGATGGTGTTGATCCGCGGAACATGGAAAAAACACTACGAGAACTTGCTGACGATTCTTTCCGAATGGATTGTGATTCGAAATCCCGATGAACTTTCCCGTCTGGCGGCTGAACGCAAGGCAACCATGACACTACTGCCCTACGGCATTCCAATCTGCATCGGCTCAATCGGTTATTTTCTGTATCTCGGCCTGATGTAGCACTTTGACTCAAGATGGAATTTGGACTGACAATTCCGGATTCAACTGATGGACATTTCTAGGATTTGTTTTACTACCAGCATTCTCTGAAGCGATGTTTCCGTCTTTGCCGATGAAGATGCTGGTGAGACATGGTTTGATCCTGCGGTCTCTGCATGTATTGCGGACTTTGCCGGAATCCGGCGAAGTCAACCGAAGTACGGCAGACCCAATGGCAAGCCGGAGATTTCACCAATGAAAAGTCAGACATTGGTTCTGCTGGTTGTGGCGGTCGGCTGCGGTCTGGTTGCCATGTTAGGTGTTCAGCAGATGCTGAACAAAAAGGGGGAAGGTGAGACGCCGAAGGTTCAGGTCCTTCAGGCGGCGGTCGATATCGGTCTCGGACAGCAGGTCACCGAGACGAACACGCAGTTCGTATCGGTGGACATTGGGACCGTGCCGGAAGGTGCTGTGACTGATCTCGAGCAGATCACTGATCGAAGTATGCTGATTCCCGTGAATACCGGTGACTGGATTACGCAGAAAAAACTGTCTGAAGTCGGGGATCAGGGGGTTTCCGTCAGAATACCGATTGGAATGCAGGTCGCGACGATTCCGGTGGATGCAACAACCAGTCACAGCGGCATGCTGCAACCTGGTCATCGAGTCGACCTGATGATCTGTTATCAGGACAAAAACAAACTTGGAGAGCGGATCCAAAAGGTAAGACGTATCCTGCAGTATGTAGAAGTCTTTGCCGTGGACAACAAGGTTTATGGATTAAACGACGATGGTCAGGCGGGCACGGCCAAAAACATCTCTTTGCTGGTCACTCCGGAACAGTCATTGTTTCTGGAATTGGCTAAAACGCAGGGAAAAATGTCGACAGTCCTGAGAGGTAATGGAGACGATGAGGAAGTCACTGCTGAGGAACTGTCGGCAGATGAATTGGATGGGCACAAGTTGCCCGAATTGAATTATGCCTCGGCTCGAGACACCAACCAGCTGCCAGAATTTGATGTAGATCAGAAATCAGCAGATTCACTGTTAAACGAATTGCGTGAAGAATTGGTACCGTTCGAGACAAGACCTGTCGCAGGTGCGATGCCAGTTTCGGATGGGACCTGGCAAATAGCGATCTGGCAAGGAACCGACGTGCGAATGGAAACCGTCTATCTACATTCAGATAAGCCGGTTCCATCGAATATGATTGAACCAGCACTTGCAATGCCTGGAACGGGGGATTTCCAGGTACCGATGCCACCAGACGCACCAGCAGCCGGTAGTCAACAAGAACTTGAGGGACTGAAAGATGCTGGGTCCGACCTCTGGAGCTGGAGTTTCTTTGGAGAATAGGTCAGAACAACTGAGGAGCTGATACCCAGAATTTGCAACAGGGGGAGACATTCGCCACAGACTGTCAGCTCAGAAATGATACTTTCGAATCGCGCGGAGCGCGTTATGAGTTGGGGATGCGGTTCCGGTCGACTGGCTGGGGCCGCGCTTCCAAGCTCTGGAGAGCACGGATGCCGACGCTTAGAAGTCTGATCGCAGCTGCGTTTGCTGCCACCGTTCTGGTGGCGGTGTCAAATACCTTAACCGCACAACACTCCAGGACTTCACCCGTCTACCGGTTAAAGCCTGGTGAGAACCAGTTGAGTATTTATCAGAGGTTCACCACTGTCTTGGAGCACATTGCTCGAATCAAGAGTGTTCTGGACTTCGATGCAGAAACCGTTGAAGTCAAGGTTGTGCAGGGAAACCCGCGGCAGGTCCGTATCTTCGCACTGGAGACGGGCGTCACCACTGTCACCATCCGTGATGAATTCGACCAGTATTTTCAGGTCGAAATCCAGGTGGAAGGTGATGTGCGGCATCTGCAGTCATATATCCGTCGCGACTTCCCGGACGATGATATTCGTGCAACCGAAGTCAGGGGTGCCGTAAAGCTGAACGGCTGGGTGACACAACCGAGTCATATCACGGAAATCGTGGAAATCGCCGAGCAGTTCTACGGGACGGTGATCAACCACATGAAGGTCGGTGGAGCTCAGCAGGTGCAGCTCAAGTGTGATATTATGGAAGTGCAGCGATCCAAAGTGCGAAATTTTGGGATGAACTTCCAGTTCCTGCGTGATGACAAATATCTGATTTCCACGCCTGGCCCAATCACGCCCATTGAAACCCTGACGGTCGCCGGCGGGGTTCCGTTTGCGACTTTGACAGGCTTCTCCGATTCCACACTGACTTTTGGGTTCATCAACAATAACAGGATCTTCCAAGGTTTTGTGCAGGCATTGAAAGTCGAGGGGTTATTAAAGATCCACGCCACACCGATGATCACCACGCTGAACGGGCAGCCGGCCACGCTGCTTAATGGCGGCGAAACACCGGTTATTGTGCCGGCCGGTTTGGGGACGACTGCCATCGAATACAAAGAGTTTGGCGTTTTGCTGGAATCAGTGCCTCACATTCTGGGCAGTGGCCGTCTGCGGA
>CAUZPL010000026.1:0-78742 GCA_963581585.1 Planctomycetota bacterium | reverse complement strand
ATCCAGGAAGGCAATGCGGGCCTGATGCGCGGCGTTGAAAAGTACGAGTACCGTCGAGGCTATAAGTTCTCCACCTATGCCACTTGGTGGATTCGACAGGCGATTACGCGTGCCGTCGCTGATCATGCAAGGACGATCCGCATTCCGGTTCATATGTTCCAGAACATCTCCATGCTCAAGTCAAAGGCAGAAGAAATTCGACAGGCGACCGGCCGTGAACCCAGCAACGAAGAGCTGGCGGAAGCGGTCGGAATGAGCATCGAGGAGACAGAACGAATCATGAAAACATGGAGGCACCCGATTAGCCTGGATACGCCGGTCGGCGAGAGTGAAGACAGCAGTTTCGGTGAGTTTTTGGAAGACTCCCACGAACAAAGCCCGGCGGAATCAGCCGCTAAGCAGATGCTGCGGGACAAGATCGACCATGTTCTGAAGAGTCTGACCTACCGGGAGCGTGAAATCATCAAACTGCGTTACGGCCTGGGTGACGGGTACAGCTACACTCTGGAAGAGACCGGTCGCATCTTTAAAGTGACTCGCGAACGAATTCGTCAGATCGAAAGCAAGGCACTCAAAAAGCTGCAGCATCACACGCGTGCGATTCACCTGCAGGGGTTTGTGGATCACGTCGGACCGGAAATGATGGCCGAAGAAAAGTCCGAAGAAGTCGTAGAAGGCAATGCTGTCGCCGTCAACTGATCCGGATCGGCTTGCTCGACCCGGATTCACCACCACTGAGTTCCCGGTGACTCAACACTGTGTCCTGCCGGGTCAACAGTCACGAACTCAGTAAATATGCACGCATTTCCTGGACCAGTCGGTTGCAGCGTGTTTCAAAAATGTCAGGGTCCGGTGACCGACCGACAGGCTGCATCGTCACGGAAACAAAGTGAATAGTCTTTTGTCGACCGCTACCTGGATCAGTTTGCCGCTGCGTCTCAAAATTGATCTCAATCGCCACTGGCTGACGTTCGGGAACATTACCCCAGCGTCTTGAGAAGCCGGCACGGCCCGACTGGAGTCGCAGAAACCCCTGTTCCTGCGACTTCACTGCAATCTCTGTCGCACTCAGGAATGCGTTGAGTTTGACGGCAGTGAGTTCCAGTGAGGTTGAAACGTCGATTGTCTCGCTGTACAGCAGCACACCATCAATGAGGCTCACTTTGCTGTCGTCCTCCTGCGAGATAATGACCTGGTTCGGCTCGGCCTGATCCTCTTCGTCGCCTTCCCAGCATGTCCGGTTCCGCCCACCTTCCTTGGCACGAAACAGGCATGTATCGGCGCGTTCCAGCAACGTCTGGACAGAATCTCCCAAACGAGCGGTCGCAACGCCGAACGACGAAGTGACACTCAGTCGTGATATACCACCTACAGAACTCTTTTGCACGGCGAGGCAAAGCCGTTTCGCTCGGCGGACTGCGGAATGCAGATCCGTATCCGGACACAGCACAATGAATTCCTCACCACCATAGCGTCCGATAATCTCACCTGAGTAAGTGTCGTTTTGCAGCAACCGTGTCAGGTCCACCAATACCTGGTCACCCGCTTTGTGACCGAATTCATCATTGATACTTTTGAATCGATCCACATCCAGAAAGACAACGCTCAAATCGCGCCCACCTTCATGGTTGTGGTAGTCGTCAATCATGTGTCGCAACTGTGTTTCAAGCTGACCGCGATTTGCCACACCCGTGAGGGCGTCGCGCGTTGCTGCCAGTTTCAACTCTGCGTACTCGCGCGTTTTCTTGCGCACTCCCCCCTTACAGCGGAATAACTGCGTCACTCCACTGATCTGCTGGTGTTGATCCGACACAGGCATCGTGTGGACATCCACACTCAACTGCTGTGAGTCACTCACCGTACATACACGACTGCCGAACTGTGATCGCCCGTTCCGCAGAACCTGTGGAATGATTTCTTCAGCGGGACGTGTATTCTTGTTATCCGTCTGATGAATTGGAGACAATCTGATGTCGGAAGGTTGCCATCGGCGTCCCAGAACCGATTCCAGTGGACGCCCGGTCAGACCTGGCATGCCGTCCGACCAGACACAGTAATCGTGGTCGGCGTTGGTGATAAAAAATCCATCGTAGAGCATCTGAAACTGATACAGCACCTGCAGAATCTGAGTCAACACCGCAACTTCGTTACGTTGTTCCGGGGACACCTCCTGTGCGGCCTGCTCGCCGAACGACTCCGTCTGACGAAACGGTATGTCGTGTCCGGCTGATTCGCACCAGCGTTCCATTCTACGTACGACATTGCCGTCATACCGCGTTCCGGAATGATCCTGCAAAACCTTCAACGCCTCCTGGTGTGTCATTCCACGACGATAGGCCTTGGGCGAACTCAGCGAATCATACGCGTCTGCGACGGCCAGGATCCTTGATCCCAGTGGCAGTTCGCTGGTCACATCGATTTCGCTTTTTTCCACACCAGCGGCGTCGAAGTTGTGGTGCAGCATTGTCAGCGTCGTGACCAGACTACAATCCGCCTGTATAGCCTGCAACAGGCACATCGCGGCCTGATGATGGTGGTGTACATAGTCGTACTCTTCCGAGCTGAGCTTCCCAGGTTTTTGGATAATATGATCCGGTATGCCAATTTTTCCCAGATCGTGGAGCAAGGCCGCAATTTCCAGGGCGCGGCGCTGACCATCATCCCAGCCCAGCAACTGGGCCAGTCCGCTTGAAATGGCGGCGATTCTCTGGCCATGGGTGACAATGGCGGGATCCCGGAGCTTCATTGTCCGCAGCAGGATCATCAGCGTGTTGCGAGGAATGATTGGTGACTCGGCGCACGCTTCCTTCTCCTGACGAGCCTGCTCAGACAGAATCAACAGGTGATTAATGATTGTCGACGTATCGGTCGACACTGCCGGTACCAGCCGGCAGAACGACGGCGTTGCCACGTTTGTCTCACAGGAGCTGTTCACACGTCATCTTTCGGAGGATATCCGTCGGTCTCCGGTCGGAACAACGGCTCAGATCAGTCCATGGATTGGCTTGACAGGAATCAAGCCGGCTACTCAATTCTGCGTGGCATCGAAATCATTCACAGGCCAATACCACATCACAGAATTGACAGGTGGCTCATTCACTTTAGGTCACAAGAGACTGGCGCGGACACAAAAAGATGCAGGCGAACAGCGATTCAAATTGCGCAGGCGCGTTACAATCCGCAGGAGCGTACCTAGCGGCGGCAAATTCGGAGGAGACACCCAGCTGCCGTCCGATACGCAGGATCTCCATGCACTTCGGACGCGTGACATCTTCAAAACACGGGCTTTTCGGTTGCGGCGCATGAAAGCCCACTGCACCTGTTCGGGATGCTGGAAATAACTGCAGCACAGGCGGCTACTCTGTAATGAGTTCCGATTCTGCCGCACGAACGATCTGTCGAAGTCTCATGTCAGACGTCACAGAGCTGACCGGGCGAAATTTTGCCCGGTCTTCGGTGGAGCTCTTCGACTCGCGAGTCACTGTCACAGACCAGGCCGCCAGACCAAATGGAACATCTCCGCTCACCCAGAACTCGCCGACGTTTGTTGACCGTGAGTCCGTGCGTTCGCGAACGGTTTCGCCTTTCATATGGCGACTGTCGAAAGATTCACTTCCGGCAATGTTCGCAATGGATTCCGAGCGAGAGACCAAGACCGGTGTCTCGTAATTCGCCAGCAGACACAGCGTCGGATACACCACGAGTCCACGACTCCTGATCGGTTCAACCTGCTCTTCTCCCAATCGACGAAATCCCTTCACGATCGGCAGCACAGAATTCGGTATCGCTTCTGCATCCACGGAAGTATCGATCACCTTGCTCTCAGGAACAAGCACTTTGTAGATCCGAGCCCCTGCCGGACCGGCATCGATTCCGCTCGCTTCAGCTGTCCCGGTGACGACCTTAATCTCGATCCAGCGACATGGCTGGATCTTTCCATTGTACTCGACATCTTCCCGTCCCACCGACTTGATCGACAGCTCACGATTCCATGTGAGGGTTTCCTTGCGGTCTTCCAGTTCGGGGCGCACCGTCTCCTGCGTGACTTTACCTTCATATTCAACACCGGTCCCGTCCTCAGGCAGACTGAAAATCAGTCCCTGTGCAGAGCAGGAAATTGATCCCACAAAAAAACAACCGACGAAAAAAAATACAATTGAACAGATTCGGGAATACATGTCGGAAGCCTGAGATGCATTGTGGACAGGAGCAGTCTATTGGAGACACAGTGTGCCCGAGGCCGGTTTGTTGAGGCAAGAGCAAACGGTCGGACCAACAGAGAATCTGCCGCGGAAGATCGAATTTCCGGGGTGAATGTTAATCGGGCAATAGTTTTCTGGCAGTGGGTGACTTCCGTACCGCACGGACGGCATGGTGCAGGCGCGATTTCACCGTCCCCAAGGGTAACCCGAGCCGCTCAGCAATTTCCAGCTGCTTCAGGTCATCCACGAATCTCAGCAGCAGAATTTCCCTGTGATCATCGCTGATTTCGCACAGAAGCTCCGCCATGTCTTGGTGCGGATCACGTGTCGACGTGTTTTCGCCCCGGAGTCCTTCCAAGTCGTCGGATCCACCAACCGACCGCTGTCGCTGGCGTCTCGCGGCGATCGAGAGATTCCGGACCGCGGGATACAAAAATGTCGTCATGGCCGCGGTGAGCTTGAAACCTGGAAACTTACGGGCCAGATAGGCAAAAGTTTCCTGCAAGACATCCAGAGAGTCGTCCTCATGACGGGTTAGTCTCCAAGCCATCCTCAGGACCCATTTGGAGTAACGATGGTACAACACATCGAACGCGTCAGACTCACCTGCGTTGAGGGCTGCAACAAGTTCCTTGTCAGTGAGTGGGTCCAAAGTTTCAGGCATAAGTTGACAACTGACTCAATTGACGCGGAACGCCACTCAACCCGGTGTTATTTCACAGAAGACATCGTCGCAGACTTGTGACGCGCCCAATTTCGGAAAAGTTCGATTTTTTTGTGAACCTCTGAGGTACGGCAGATACTTAACCAGCTGGCAAATGATCGCTGCACAACACGGCGGACATAAGGCCCGGACCGAACAAAATGGCCGCAAACAACTTACGACCAGAAAATGATTGACTCCAACGACTCACAATTCCCGGAAGACCAGCTGGCTGGTGAGATCGTCAGCGAACTTCGGCAGTCCGATGGAGTGCCGTTTGCGATTCCGGCTGAGCACACAGAAGACATTCTTCAGGACGCCCATGAGTATCTTGCATCGCAGCCAGTTGTGAGACCGGTGCGTCACTGGGTGCGCCTGACAGCTGTCGTCAGTTCGGTCTGCGCGGCATTGCTGGTGTTTATGGTCACTCAAGTTACAGACAGGGATCAGTTAACGGAGGAGTCCGCAGCAAGCGTGCCGGACACAGACCTGCGGTCTCTGTATCCCAAAGATATCGATGGGAATGGCACTGTGGATATTCTCGATGCCTATGCGATGGCCCGCCTGCTGGAATCGGGAGAATCAGGAGGCCACTGGGATTTTAACAGTGATGGTCAACTGAACGAGGATGACGTGCAGCTGGTGGCTTTTGATGCCGTCATGCTGTGATGAAAGTCGCCAAAGGAAAAGAGTTATGCAGTATCAGTGCAGCAAAAAGCGTTCACTCCCGTTTTGCTGGATCACTTTGATTGTGCTGGACGCTGGGCTGGTGGTTGTGGCGATGGCCCAGGACAGAGTAGCCTCGCCAGTGGATACGATCGAACTGGTCATTATTCAGATCGAAGGACCAGCCAACATCAAAGCTCACGATGTGCGTTTCGAGGCTGTGGACTTAATTATGGATTCCGGGGAACTGCCGCTGGCGGCCTGGCAGTTAGAGATTCAAAGCAGATCGCCGGGTGTTGAATTTGTCGGCATTGAAGGCGGGGATCATGAAGCGTTCGAAAACCCTCCGTACTACGACCCCCAAGCATTAAATAACGATCGGGTCATCCTCGCGGCCTTCAGTACCGCTGACGAACTCCCTTCGGGCCGCAGTCGAATTGCTCGACTTCATTTGCAGCTGGAAGGGCCGGGCCCGTATGAGTTCGAAATGCAGGTCAACGTCACGGCGACGATTGACGGTGAATCAATTCCGGCAACGGCGTCAATTCAAAAATCAACGATCTAAGAGATTCAACAATAGCCGCACCTGACTTAGCGGTGGTGGTCGCAATCGAAATAACACGACTTTGGGCATTTGAAGTAAGCAGGCAGACAGTCCGCTTCCACGAATAAATCAACAGCCCTCAGGCTCAAGGGACTGAAAATGAACTCTGGTACGAAAGCAGAACGGGAGCCCACCATGACAACGGAACGAAAACAGTCTGCTGCATTTCATCTTATGGCTCTTGTCGCCATGGCGTACCTGTTGTGTCTCGGCTGTGGCGGTCACCAGGATGCTCGACAGAGAATCCACTCAGAGTCAACATCGGAAGCAGAAGTGGCTTTGGCCGGGATCGAAGATGAAGACTACGGCACTGTTGAGGAGTTAAAAAATTGGTCGGTTACCCCAACTATTGAACGATCACGCGCAGCACCCGAGATTTCGATGGACTCTGACAAATTTGATCAGCCCGCAGGATCGAAGAAACTGACGGATATGCTGGAGAGCTCCGATTCTGAATTATCATCGCCGGAGGACCGATTCGATAATCAAGTCGATTCATCAAGCAGTCCGGGATCATTCCCTGAGAGTTTCGGTGGAGAGCCGATGTCCCAATCGATCAGACACAGCAAACGGCGCAGTGCCAATGGTAAAGTGTCAAATCGTCCAGCACCGATCAGAGAGAATCACGCGATGTCACGACCCATCGCCACATTTGAACTCCAACCCGGTGAAGAACTCTGGGTGATTGCAGCTTCTGATCGTGGCAAAGAACAGGAGACTGATTCGGCCCCGGTTCCCGCAATCCCTGGTTGTGGTGCTCTACTCGCAAGAATCCCGGAGGAGCCGAAGCTGATTCCCATGCCACTCAAGCACACCGCCGTTACCGGCACAATTGACGGCTACATTGCCAGTGTCTACGTCAAACAGCAGTTCCACAATCCCTTCGATACGAAAATCGAAGCCGTCTATATATTTCCGCTGCCCCAAAAAGCTGCCATCAATGAATTTGTGATGAGGGTGGGGGATCGACGCATTCGCGGTATTATTCGAGAACGACAGCAGGCCGAAAAAATCTACAACCAGGCGAGGTCTCAGGGACACGTCGCCTCCCTGATGACACAGGAACGTCCCAACATTTTCACTCAGAAGGTCGCCAATATTGCACCCGGCAAACAAATCGATATCGATGTTCGTTACTTCAATACGCTGAAATGGGATGACGGTGCATATGAATTCGTGTTCCCCATGGTCATTGGGCCGCGATTCAATCCAGCCGGTTCAGCCGATCCCGTCGTTGCGATCACTCAAGGTCAGCAATCTTCCACGGGAAACGAAGTGGAGTACCTGGCTCCCAACGAACGAAACGGCCACGATATTTCACTCACCGTCGATGTGCACGCCGGAGTCGACATCGAACACATCGAATCCGTCAACCATTTGATTAAGACCGAACAACACAATTCGGGTCATCGCAAGGTGACGCTGGTCGCTGGTGATTCGATCCCCAACCGTGATTTCGTGCTTCGATATCATGTGGCAGGTGAAACCATGAAGTCAGCGTTGATGACTCATCGAGACGAACGTGGTCAGTACTTCACAATGATGCTGTATCCGCCAGCGGAATTGAACTCACTCCAGCGAAGTCCGATGGAAATGGTATTTGTGGTGGACTGTTCCGGCAGTATGAGTGGTCAGCCACTGGCTCAGTCGAAAGCCGCGGTGAGACAGGCGCTCAGCACACTTACCCCCCGCGATACATTCCAGATCATCCGATTTTCCAGCAACGCTTCCCAGCTGGGCAACAAACCGCTGCTGGCCACCGCAGAAAATGTTCAACGTGCACTGAGCTGGCTGAGTTCGCTCAACGGCAGCGGCGGCACAGAAATGATCGAAGGTATCAAAGCGGCACTTGATTTCCCTCACGATGAGGGCCGCTTTCGCCTCGTTTCATTCCTTACCGATGGCTATATCGGCAACGAACAGCAGATTCTGACAACACTTCATCAGAAACGGGGCGCATCAAGAGTCTTCAGCTTCGGCGTGGGCCAGTCTCCGAACCGTTTTCTGATGGATCGTATGGCTCTGGTGGGCCGAGGTGCCGTGACCTATTTGAGTCTCAACGACAATGTAACCGAGGTGATGAATCGTTTCGTGGAACGTATCAGTCATCCGGCTCTCACAGACATCGCCATCGACTGGGGTAACATGCAGGTCGAAGACATGTATCCGTCTCGACTGCCGGACCTGATTGCCGGACGCCCTGTCATTCTGACAGGGCGTTTTACCGGAGAACCATCTATGGTTCGAATCGGTGGTCGAGCCTGCATGCAGCCGGTTGACTACATAGTGAAGGTGATTGACGATCAGCAGGAACATAAAGGGATTGCGGCGGTCTGGGCTCGACACAAAATTGCTGACCTGATGAATCAGGCAACACAAGTCCCGGAATTGAGGGGACAGATGAATCAGTCCGTGCTGCAGACGGCCCTCAACCACAACCTGATGTCGTCATACACAGCGTTCATCGCGGTGGATTCAATGACCAGGACAGACGGAGAGTTCGGCACAACCGTGGCCGTTCCACTGCCTGTGCCCGAAGGCGTCAGGTATGAAACAACCGTCAGCAACTAACGCTCTAGCGGTCGCCTCTGAACGCGCCCTGAGCGCGTATGATATCCAGCGGTGACATGCCTGCGGTATCGACGGAAGCTGTATCCGGTGGTGCCGGGGGCGGAGTTTCTTCAACGGACGCTGCTGCAGACACAGTTTCCGGTGCGGAGGTCGACTCTGCGCCGGTTGCTTCCCGTGCGGCCGTCGATCCACCAGCTGCCTGGGCGCGAATTTGGTCGAGTGGCGAACCAGCGGGGGCAGGCTTCGCCGGTCCACTGCTCTGAGCACGAATTTTGTCCAGCGGAGAGCCGCCGGCAGGTTTTGCAGCGGCAGGCTTCGATCCGCCACTGCTCTGAGCACGAATTTTGTCCAGCGGAGAGCCAGCCGCTGGTTTTGCGCCGCCACCCTGAGCTCTAATCTTGTCCAGTGGGGAACCAGCACCAGTGACCTTCGGCGCAGCCTTGGCAGCCGGAACTGCTTTTTTTGGGGGAGCGGATGTCGGTTTTTCTTTGGGCCTCGGAGCATCCACGACGGTTAACGCACTAGGGTCGATGTCGTACCAGCTAATATCTTCAGGCCCATCAAATTCCACCAAGGCACGGCAGTTCATATTGACGGTCTTGACGCGTCCGGTCAGCTCCTCAAATCGGCGCAATTCCGGAACTCCGGAATTAACAACGACCCATTTGTCGGTCAGCTCCTTCTTGAGCTGTTCTGCACGTTCGATGGTCATATGGCTGCGGTCGGAAATTGAACAGGTGAAAAACAGGCAGTAAGCGACCCAGCCGCATTTTGGGCCAAGCATGGAAGTGATTCAAGTTCACCTCTCCCGTGACCACCGGTTGTCTAAAAATCCGGAACGACCAAAACCCCAATGTTACAGCATGTGCCCTGCAAACGGCAGAAAAGAACGCGTCTTAAACCTGCGGCGAATGTCAGGTATAACCTCGGCGCGAGCAGTGATTTCCCGCCCACGAATGTCCAGAGTTCGCCTTTGGCCTCAACGGAACGAATCATGTCCATCACTCGAATTGCCAGCGTCCTGAAAGATGTTCAGCCGGGTGCCAGTGTCACCGTCAAGGGCTGGGTCCGCACCCGACGAGAGTCAAAGAACGGATTCTCGTTCATTGAACTCAGCGACGGCAGCTGCCTGAAGAATCTGCAGGTCATCGTGGACGCCACCGTTCCGGAGTATGACGCATGCATCAGGCGTGTCACCACCGGTGCGAGTGTGGCGATCAATGGTGTGGTCCAGGAATCGCCGGGTAAGGGCCAGCGGGTTGAAGTGCACGCAAGCAGCCTGAACATCATCGGTGAAGCTGACCCAGTGTCCTATCCGCTCCAAAAGAAAGGCCACAGCTTCGAGTTCCTGCGGGATATCGCTCACCTGCGACCGCGCACAAATTCTATGGGCGCAGTCAGCCGCGTGCGCAACTGCATCATCGCCACCATTCACAGTTTCTTTCAGTCGCGGGGCTTCCTGTGCATCAGCACCCCGATCATCACGACCAGTGACTGTGAGGGTGCCGGAGAACTGTTTCAGGTTACCACGCTGGATCTGCAGCGGCTGGCTCAGCTGCAGACAGATGTCGACTGGAAGCAGGATTTCTTTGCGAAACCAGCCTGGCTGACAGTCAGTGGTCAGCTTGAAGCAGAAGTCTTCGCCACGTCACTTGGGGACTGCTACACCTTCGGCCCAACGTTTCGTGCCGAAAACAGCAATACGACACGACACCTCGCAGAGTTCTGGATGGTTGAACCGGAAATGCCGTTCTACGAACTCAGCGACAACATGGATCTGGCCGAAGCCTTCATCAAAGTGATCGTCGGCAATGCATTGGATCAGTGCCCCGATGATATGGAATTTTTCAATCAGCGGATTGACCAGACAGTTCTGACGACTTTGGAGAATATCTGTGGCAGCGAATTCATCCGCCTGACCTATACAGAAGCCATAGATCTGCTTCTGGCGTCCGGTAAGGCATTCGACTTTCCCGTGCAGTGGGGCAGCGATCTGCAAAGCGAGCACGAACGATTTCTGACGGAAGAGCACTTCAAACAGCCGGTGATTCTGTTCGATTATCCTCGAACAATTAAACCGTTCTACATGCGCTGCAACGCAGACGGAACAACTGTGCGTGCCATGGACGTGCTGGTGCCGCGCGTCGGAGAAATCATCGGAGGAAGCCAGCGGGAAGAACGTCTGGATGTACTGATCACTCGCATCGAGGAATGCGGAATGAATCCGGATGACTATTGGTGGTACACGGACCTGCGGCGCTACGGTACAGTGCCTCACAGTGGATTCGGTCTTGGGCTGGAGCGAGCGGTCCAGTTGGTGACCGGCATGACCAATATTCGCGATGTAATTCCGTTCCCCAGAACACCCGGTCACGCGGAATTCTGAATCACCTCGCATTCAACTTTCAGACGGGCTGCGTCCTCTGCTATTCCATCACCCGCCAGAGTCGAGAGGAGGTACATTAATTTTTCCAACCCTTGGGGTGGACAACAGGCCGGAGATACGGAACTCAACTGTCTCGTTGATTTGCAGGGCTCATTGATATTGGCTGCTGGTAACATGTGTCTGCGGCAGCACCTGCGGGCAAACTGAAACCGCGATCATGGGTGAATCATGCTCACCAACTCACATCGGCTTGAGTATCGTCGACGAGAGTAGGGCAGTATCGGGAAAACGCCTGCTTCATTACCGACTCGACCGACGCCATCAGAGCGTTTCTTCCAAACGGCTGGATCGACCCCCATCGCTGTCGCATCGAATCGATTGCCATCCTCAGTTTCTCACCGACTTTGGCTGTTCCGAGCGTGAATTCGCCCTGGAAAACCAAGCATTTTAAGGCATCCAGCGTCTAGTGCAACGGCACGATCTGACATTTTCGTCCGCATCCGATGATGCTGGTGAGTGCCTGGTCGTTGTGCGCAACAGCACGAACTCCGACGCCTGAACACCTTTGCCGGATGATTCATGCGAGCACCCCGTTGCAGCAAACAAGCGATTAAAAGGACGGGCGCTCGGCCGTTTCGTCCACCATTCTGAGGCCTTTGTCGTAAACTGCCGTCGACCGGTTTGGTCAACCTTGGTTCTTTGCTGAACGCTCCCGGCGCGTAGTCCTCGATTGGCAAACAAACCCGACACAATTACTCAATGATTGCAGTGGAACTGACAAGGCACCCTTCCACGTTATTTACTCTCAGCAACGGCACATTGGGAGAGTCGCGATCTCAACCCGGTTCAGATTAGATTATCTTCGCTCACAGCCAAATTATTCTGATTGATGAGACACCCAGTTCATTCAGGTATTCGAATACTTCCCAGCAGTCATTTCGCAAAGTTGCATGCCCGTCCAGGTCCTGGTGCACCTATGATGGAGATGAGCAGCCTCTTCACTCTCGGCTTGCGGTTTTGCGTGGTCGCATTTCCTGCACACCCGGTTCGAGAGAAGTCATTTTCTAGTTTGGGACAAAAGATGGCGACAATAGCAGAGGCTGTGAGGCTGCTGATTGCTGGCCTTCCACATTAACCTGGAGTCGTCATTGCAGGAAAGTCAAAAGTGTCCCCCGAAACATGGATGCACGGACATATCTTTACACGAAACCTCATTACAGCGGTGTGTACATCCATCCCAATGAATTCAGACCCCGGATAAAGGGCACATTGACCCTGAGACGTTCACAAACGATGGTACGAAAATCCTGTCTCTCCACCGCTACCAATGCAGCCGAGACAGAACTGCTGGAACATGAAACAGGGCCATTTGGATATTGCGGGCTTACTGCTGCGTGATTTTCTGTTCGATTCGGTCAACTTTGCCATGGATCAGAGCATAGTCGAGGTGCTTACCGCCGCGGGCAACACCGTGCGCACACAGAAGCCTTACATGCAACGCGAATTTAACCGTGAAATCAAAGCCGCTTGGCAACGTCTTGAAACTTTGTACAAGCTGGTGGATGAACCGGATGCCCCCAATGGCACACATCGAGGTCTCTATGAAAAACAAACAGACCATCGGGAGAAATAGGCTAGGGCAGCAGCGATGGACGAAAATGCTGACTTGGGCACATACCACGAATAATTCACTGTCACTGACCTTGTTCATCCACGGCATTGTCCCGGACTTGCTATGAGACACCGTGAAATCACATCTTAAGTGCAGCGATTAAGCAGTTAATGGAAAACTTCAACACAAGTCAGATTGCTAAGTAGTTTTCGAAGATAATTGTTCGTCCGCGACACGTGAAATTTAAAGATCGTTGGTGGCAACTTCAGCGAATCCTGTTCCCACGGAAGGAATTGACGCCACAGGGATTCGTGTTGTCGTTGGTGTGATGCTGCCACGATCAGTGCGCAGCGACAAAACAGATGTGCAGACTCAGACGTCGCGACAGGAATTTGGGTCTGCCAAACTCAATTCCATTATCCATGGTTGTGCTGTGTCGTGTGGTCTGCGGCACTTTGTACATTGTCCGTTTGGCGGCTCGGTTTAGACTGACGGCCCGTTTGTCACGCATTCGAGACGCCACAGGGAAGCACTGTGCGGATCCACAAACGTGGCTGCGTAGCCGCTGTGTCTCTGCAACCACTTTGGAAATCTGGACGTCCGTAATGCTTTACGTAAGCCATTCCATTCAGATTCCCCGCACGGAAATTGAATTTACGTACGCCCGCAGCAGCGGGCCAGGCGGACAGAATGTCAATAAGGTGAACACTAAGGCTGTCCTGCGATGGGACGTGCGTCAAAGCCCGTCACTGCCAGTGGCCGTGCGTGACCGTTTTCTTGAGCGCTATGCTGCTCGACTGACGAAAGATGGTCACTTGATTCTGCAAAGTCAGAGATACAGAGACCAGCCGCGGAATGTGGAAGACTGTCTGGAACGCCTGAAGAGACTGATCCTCGACGTCGTGAGAGCTCCGGTTAAGCGGCGGCCGACTCGCCGTTCGCGCGGTTCCGTGGAGCGACGGCTGCAGGACAAAAAAGCGACTTCGAACCGCAAGAAGAATCGCCGCACACCCACAAACGACGACTGACTGACCTACACGTCACAACAAATCGATCGCACTCCACGCCGCGTGGCCCAAGCCCGCCAGCCAAACAAAACTCTCAGGCTGGTTTTCGCGAACAGTATCTGTGACCGTACTCCGCGCCAGCCGGAAAAATGTTCGTACCTGACTCGATCCACCACGATGGTTTTATCATCGGATACACGTTCAAACGTGTGGCGGTGCACCCATGATTTCATCGGACCGGCCAATTGAGTGTCCACAAATCCGGTCTCCCTGACTTCACTGTGAACCGCCTTCCAGTACACCGGCACCGGTCCCACCCACATTGTGAACTCGTTAACAGAGTTGTCAGCAAGTGGCTCCTGATGATGAACCCGCAGAAAACAACCTGGTGGTGCCAAACAATCAAATGACCGGGAGCCGTAGTGGAATGCAGCGACTTCTCGGACTGAACCCAAAACAGCGAAGCGGTGTTCAAACATCCTGCACGCCACGTGTTTTCCTTAAGCCAGGCTCTCGAACTTCAGCTATGATCCTCCGGCTGCATCCAGGAAACGAAACCGAACAGCGGTGGATGGCAAGGTTCGCTTCGGAATTCCAGTCCCGCTGCTACAGATCTGGAAAGTCGGAATCGAACGCTGACCGTTTTTCGAGCAGCATTTGCTTGTCGATGCATCGGCGTACTATTGTTGTCGTCGTACTGCGTGCCATTTTTGGACTCGCGATGGCTGTCAAAAGCTCCAACGATCGTAACGACGCAGCAGGCCGATTGCTTTTGTTAGCCCGCAAAATCTAGTGAAACCCCGCGTTAGGCAAAGGGGTCGTGGTGGTCTCCAGAGATTTAGGTGAACGAACCTCGCACACTGGCGATCTTGCTTCTCTTGCGTTGTTCAAAATGCGGACAGCGCTCACACAGGTTCTGCCGGCCGATCCAGCCAGCATTCAACCAATCAACGTGAACGTTCAATAACAATCCCATTCACCCGTCAGGAACCGTTGCCCTCAATGCGAGTCTCTGTGTTCAGAGACCGGAGCTTGCTGTACAGATACCAACACGCGACTCCTGCTGGGGGGCCGGCGGGCACGGGCTATGTGCCTTCTTACTCGTGGCCTCGATGGCGTTGCCGGCGAAATCCGGAGCGAATAAGCCAGGAACCGGGTCGTCCCACACCTCCCTCCCAATGAACTGAGCAAAGAAAACAATAACCACCCCGCGAAAAGCAGTCGAATACGGCGTAAGGGGCGAGTTTCTGCTGCGGCACGAATGATCATAGTTCCAACTGAATCGCGGGGCGCTCGGTATCGTCGCTCATCGGTTCCTCCTCTAGCGCAAAACGGGTAGGTGCCATTAACAAACACCCACCACACTACTCCCCTCAAATACCCCCACCCTTCCCTAATCTACGTTATCGGCGAAACAGGTAACGCCTGTCGCGCGCTGGCGGTTGAGGGAGGCCGGTGTACGCTTTGCGGGCAGGTTGACAGAGGTCTCGGTGTATTGCGATATCGCAACACTCAGTTGGCGGTCTTGGTGCAGCGAAACCCATGGCCTGCGAGCCGTAATGAGGGATCGCTGGCGCTCCGGGAATGGGCTTCAAGGCGCCAGGCCTCGTCGTCGGATGTTGTCGATCAGGTTGTCTGTCAGCCGTATCATGATGCCCTCATTGGCGAGTGTGACGAACCTGACGTGGGACACAGGTCATCGTTTAAGTCCATGCCTGCCGGAAGAAGCGCAGGGCATTGCCGTGCAGGACTCCGTTGATGTCTTGGTCGGTGAAACCGGCTTCACGCAGCACTCGTGAGAAGCCCTGCAAATCAGCGATGGTGTCGACGTCTGTCGGCGTCACCTCGGCTCCGAATCCTCCATCCATGTCGGTACCGATCGCGATGTTGTCCAGCGATCCACCCGCCAGATCCGCAATATTCTCGATGTGAGGGATCAAACCGGTCATGCCGTACTCTGAGACCCACGTTTTTCGAGACGGTCGGTTTTCCCACTCGACATTGGGATCGATGAAGAACTGACAAAACACCAGGCCGATGATCCCGTCACGACGGATGAGTTCGCGGATCATATCGTCGGTCAGATGTCGCTGCCCCGAGACAATAGATCGGCAGGTACAATGCGAGGCCATGATGGGACCGTCCCACAGGTCAAACGATTCCCAAACCGCCTGGTCGGCCATGTGAGTGATATCCAGAATCATTCCCGCATCGCGCAGTGCATCGTATAGTGGTTTGGCAGCTGGCTTGAGCCCGCCCTCCGTGAATGTGCCGTGGATGTATGTGTTGTGACCGAAATGTGCGGGACCGACGACACGCAAGCCGGCATCCCACCAGAATCCCACGTCGTCGGGGTCAGCAATTGGATCGGCACTTTCCATCGACAGGATGTGATAAATGGGCGTCCGGTCCGCTGGATTCGCCCATGCCTGGACGGCTTCATTCAGGTCATCGAGTCCCCGAATAGGTTTGATTTCGCCCCGGCGTGACATGGCCTGATAATACGCCAGGTGGCCGCGTCCGACGGCCATCGCCTGTTCCTGTGTCCGCATGCCGTCACGGCGACTGTCGAGATATCTTGGTTCAATGCGCGACATAATCGTGCTGAGCATGATGCCGACGCTGCCGCGGCGCATTTCCGGGAACGTCACGGTGCACAGCCCCGTATCATAGTCATCTGCCACTTGCGGGATGTCCTGTTGCTCCTGCTCACGGACCTGCTGCGCCGTCAGCGTCAGGTCGCGATTCCAGAACAGGGCGTCCCACGCAAGGTCGAGGTGCAGATCAATAATCAAAGGTTGCGGCATAATGTTCCCGTTGAAGAAGTCTTGTAGCCGGGTGCGTGTTGCGAGGAATCTCAGACCAGACACTTTGCACCAGTGAAACACGCGATCATGGCCTGTAGGCAATCTTGATCGGGACTGGATTCGTTTGTTTGTTCACGTCGGGGAAACCTTGAGTGTGATATGTCATGTTAACGGGACTTGAATCGCAGTATAACGTGAAGGAGTTGCGGTGACACTCGGCCTGCAATTCGTGTGTGGCCTGCCGCACCGTAATTGAAATGTGAGCGAGATAAGCCGCAGCGTCGTCAATCACAGAACACCCGGAACTCTGACTGTGTGTCGTTGTTCAAAACAATCTGGATTGATGATTCCTGTCAATGGCCGACCTGCCCACCTGTGATGGACATCACAATGCGACTTTCTATGACTCCATTCATTTCGTTCACCGTGCTGATTGCAATGGGGATCACCGTGTCAGTAGGTGGTCTGAATGACAGTGAGGTATTGACCGGGTACCGCGCCGTTGCGATGGAGTCAGGTGATGCAGTCCGAGGTAAAAGGATCTTTGAATCAAAAGAAGCCGCCTGTAAGAAATGTCACACGATAGACGGCATTGAACAGCTGGCCGGCCCTGGACTGGACGTCATCGGTGACAAGTACACGCGTAAACAGTTGATCAGATCCGTGCTGGAACCCAGCGCGTCCATTCATCCGGACTATGCCGCCATCGTTGTGGCCACCAAAGATGGTAAAACGCACACTGGAGTCCTGCGGCGAACGAGCGACACGGAGATCGAACTGTTCGGTTCAGATGGCAAACTCGTGCACATTCCGCTTTACGACATTGACGAACAGCAGCGAAGCACAACCTCGTTGATGCCGGCAGATCTCTTCAAAACCATAAAACCTGACGAATTTGCGGATCTGGTCGCGTTCCTGACCACACTCCGACAGACGACATTAGCTCATCCAGGCATGCCGGCAGAAATCTCTGAGATCAAAAAACCACTGCGACTGGAGCCTTTCCATTCGGAAGAGATGCGTTTCGATCATCCTGTATGGATGATCGCAAAACCGGGAACGCAGAACACATTTCTTGTTGTCGAGCAACAAACTCGTAAAGTCTGGATGCTTCAGAAAGGGTCGCAGAAGGACACGAAAACTCTCTTCGCTGACATGAGTCACGAGTCGATTACCGGGCAGTTTGAGGGAGTGATGTGCCTTGCCTTTCACCCCAACTTCGTTCAGAACCGCAGGTACTACATGAATCATCACGTTCGTGAAGGGGGTATTTTCTCTCCGGTTATCGTCGAACGGCGGGCGACCAATGATCTGAGCCGTGATGCCGGCGGGGCCTCAAAGAGGCTGCTGCGAATCAAACAGCCAACCGATCTGCATTGGGGCGGCATGCTGGCGTTTGGACCGGACGGTTATCTGTACATTGGGGCGGGAGACGCTGGTCCGCAGGAAGATCCGGATGGTCACGGACAGGACCTAAGTATTCTGCTCGGCAAGATCCTGCGGATTGATGTGGACCACACAAGCGGCGAGCAGCCGTACTCCATTCCGGATACTAATCCATTTAAAGGCAACAGCGAAAACGTGCGACCGGAAATCTGGGCTTACGGTTTCCGAATGCCGTGGCGGTTCAGCTGGGATTCAAAGACACAGGACCTGTGGATTGGAGACATTGGACAGAGTCTGTTTGAAGAAGTATCGATCGCGCGAGTCGGCGAGAACCATGGATGGAATGTTTATGAGGGGTTTACTCCGTTCTCAAATCGGTATCGCCGTGCGGGCGAGACATTCACTCCTCCCGTCATTGCCTATCGCCGTCGGTACGGTGTTTCGGTGACGGGTGGACACGTATATCGAGGCGAACGCAGTTCGTCTTTTGTCGGCGCCTACATCTTCAGTGATTTCGAATCGAAGAGAATCTGGGCGCTCAAACAGTCCAACCGCCAGCTGGTAAAAATCAGGCAAATTGGCAACTGCCCGGAGAAGCCCGCGTCATTCAGTATCGACAAAGATGGCGAGTTGTTTATCGTGGGCTATGGGGGAACGATTTTCCGGCTGATCCTTGATGATTCAGTTTTTGAGTAATCCACTGGTCGCCCCGCATAATCGCATCCGGACGTGCGCTATTCGGTTGATGCATTGGCCGGCATATTCGACCTGCGGTCCTGAGTTGCCCACTGTCCGTTGACGGAAGTGATAACGTGGTATGGATTGACTGGTCATGCTTTTTCGCAAAAGCCACCGGCAAATACTTGTCTGCCCGCGGCTGATACGAACTGTCAACGAAAACAGCCACGTGTCCAGGTCAGCACAAGTCCTGGATCATCCTGATGGCAGAATGTCATCGATGTGCCACTTGCTGCTGTGCACCATTGTAAGACAGTTCATTTGTTTCTGGCGCGCGACCAGGTTTCGCGAAGTGTGACTGTGCGATTGAAGACCAGTTTTTCGCTGTCACTGTCATGATCAACGCAAAAATACCCCAGACGTTCGAACTGAAACCGATCACCAACGCTGGCCGTCGCCAGTGACAGTTCGAGCTTTGCGCGTTCGACAATGTGCAGTGAGTCCGGGTTGAGGTTGCTCTTCCAGTCGGTGGATTCACCCTTGAATTCGTCCGGGTCTTCTGTGGCGAACAGATGGTCGTACAGACGTACTTCCGCATCCACGGCATGCTGAGCGCTTACCCAGTGCAAAGTGGCTTTAACTTTGCGACCATCGGGCGCATTTCCTCCCTGCGTCGCCGGATCGTACGTGCAACGCAATTCGATGATGTTGCCATCGGTATCTTTGACGGCTTCCTCGCAGCGTATGAAGTAGGCATAGCGCAAACGAACTTCGCGTCCGGGAGCGAGACGGAAGAATTTCTTCGGCGGATCTTCCATGAAGTCAGCTCGCTCCAGCCACAATACCCGGCTGAAGGGGACTGACCGTGCTCCCGCCGATTGGTCTTCCGGATTGTTGACTGCCTGTAATTCCTCGCTCCGGCAATCCGGATAGTTCATGATCACGACCTTGATCGGATCGAGCACCGCCATGCGGCGTTCAGCAGTCCTGTTGAGGATTTCTCGAATACTATTTTCCAGTAACACGATGTCTGCCGTGGCGTTGTGTTTAGTGACGCCCACCTGATTACACAGATTGCGAATGGATTCCGCAGTGTAGCCGCGGCGCCGCAGGCCACGCAGAGTCGGCATGCGCGGATCATCCCATCCGCTCACATGTCCTTCGTCGACAAGTTCGAGCAGCCGTCGCTTACTCATGATTGTGTGCGTGAGATTAAGTCGATTGAATTCAATCTGCTGAGGATGATGGATTCCGAGTGCTTGACAGTACCAGTCGTACAGCGGGCGATTATTTTCGAATTCAAGCGTGCAGATGCTGTGGGTAATCTGTTCAATCGAATCCGACTGACCATGGGTATAGTCGTACGTCGGGTAGATGCACCAGTCACTGCCAGTGCGATGGTGTTCCACATGGCGGATTCGATACATGATGGGATCGCGCAACAGCATGTGAGGATGAGCCATATCAATTTTGGCCCGCAGCACATGTTCTCCTTCGGCGAATTCACCGGCCTTCATTTTACGAAAGAGTTCCAGATTCTCGTTTACGCTGCGTTCGCGAAACGGGCTGTCGGTGCCGACTTCCGACGGTGTTCCACGGCCTGAGCGAATTTCTTCTGAAGACAGACTGCACACATAGGCTTTGCCGTTTTTGATCAGTTGTTCGGCCCATACGTACAGCTGGTGGAAATGGTCCGAGGCAAAGAACAGGCGATCTTCCCAGTCGAATCCCAGCCAATGAATGTCGTCTTTGATGGCGTCGACGTATTCGGTGTCTTCTTTTTCCGGATTGGTATCGTCAAAGCGCAGATTGGTTTTTCCACCGAAATCTTCCGCGATGCCAAAATTCAGACAGATGCTCTTGGCATGACCGATATGGAGATAACCGTTAGGTTCCGGAGGGAACCGGGTATGAACCCGACCGTGCCATTTCCCGGTGTGCTGATCTTCGTCAATGATCTGACGAACGAAATCACGCGATTCGATCGTATCCTGATCCGACATATCCATTTTTCCAGGAATAGATGGTGTGCCTCGCGGCCACCGGTTTTCGAACACCGGCGACTATACCTACCGGGACAATAGCCAGACGCCGCCGGTTCAAGGAAGACCGGACAGCGCGCCTGACCCCTGAAGTGCAGAATTACCAGTTACAGGCATTCAATTAAAGACACGCAGGTACTGCAACTACCAGCAACAACTGAATTGACCACCCGGTGTCAATACAGTTTTTGACGGCGCGGACACTCCCACGTGTTTGTTGTTGAGAAACCGGACGGAAACAGAGGTATTTCGCTAAACGACAGTCTATTGTGCTCCTCTCTGACCCAGTGGTTTGTGGTCATAGTTGCCATATTTTCAGGATTAATTTATGCGACCTGACACGTTTTCATGCCTCCTGGCAATTTGCGCTTTTGCCACCCACTTGCCGACTCAAGCGAACGGAGATAATCCAGGTCTGAAGCTCAGGCCCGGCAACCATATCGCCTACATCGGAAACACCCTGGCAGATCGCATGCAGCATGACGGCTGGCTGGAAGCTCGCATTCAGGCCATCTTCCCGAACCATCATCTTGTCTTCCGTAACCTGGGTTATCCGGGTGATGAACTGAACCAGCGCAGTCGGGCGGACAATTTTGGGTCTCCGGATCAGTGGTTGTCCAAAGTCGAAGCCGACGTGATCTTCGGGTTCTTCGGCTACAACGAATCGTTTCGGGGCAACGATGGCCTGAACATCTTCGAACGCAACGTTGCAGAAACTCTCGACGGCATGCTGACGCAGCAATACAACGGCGCCTCACCGCCTCACATCGTGATGTTTTCTCCAATTGCTCATGAGGATTTGAGGAGTCCTCATCTACCTGACGGATCAGCCAACAATCACAATCTGGAATTGTATACCGATGCGATGCGGCGGGTGTGCAAACAAAAGAACGTCGCATTCGTGGATCTGTTTGGCCCGTCACTTGAACTGTACGAATCCACAGCGGAACGACTGACACTTAACGGCATTCATCTGCTGCCTTCCGGGAACAAAGAAATCGCCAGGCACATCGTGGGCCAGCTGTTCGGCGATGCAGCGGAAGTTAAAAAGTCCGAAACCGAATGGAGCAGACTGAGGACCGCCGTCGTGGAAAAGAATCTGCACTGGTTCAGTCGCTATCGGGTTGTCGACGAGTACAACGTCTTTGGAGGTCGTTCGAATCTGGCGTGGTTCGGACAGTCCAATGGCGATGTGATGATGAGGGAAATGGAAATCTTCGACGTCATGGCGGCCAATCGCGACAGGGCTGTGTGGGCAGCGGCACGTGGCGGAGATTTCACGGTCATCGATGACAACCTGCCGGAAGAGCTGGTGGTGCAGACCAATAAGCCGGGGCCGCTGGACGGAGACAAATTCGAGTATCTCAGTGCCGAAGAAACTTTGGAGACAATGAAGCTGGCAGAAGGCCTGGAAGCCAATGTCTTCGCGTCTGAAAAAATGTTTCCGGAAATTATCAACCCGGTCCAGATGGCTGTTGATCCCGACGGACGTCTGTTTGTTTCCGTCTGGCCATCTTATCCCCACTGGAATCCAACCAAGGGCCGCCGCGATCGCATCCTGTGCCTGCCGGATGACAACGGTGACGGCGTCGCCGATGAATGTCGTATCTTTGCTGACGAACTGAACAGTGTCACCGGCATTGAGTTCTGGGGCGGTGGTCTGCTGGTTGCGGCCCCTCCGGAAATCTGGTTCCTGAAAGACACGGACGGCGACGACAAAGCCGATCTCAGGGTTCGAATGCTGCAGGGAGTCTCCAGCGCCGACACCCATCATTCTGCGAACGCGATGGTGGTGGGCACCGATGGTGGATTGTACTGGTCTCGAGGGATTTTCAATATTGCGAGCATGGAGACTCCCACGGGTACATACCGATCCGAACGCAGTGGCGTTCACCGCTTTGATCCTCGCACCTTCGAAATGAGCTTCATATTTCCCATCGGCCCCAATCCGCATGGACACGTGATCGATCAATGGGGCTACCATTTCGTGAACGATGGTACGAGCGGCACGGGCAGCTACGTCAACATCGGAAAGGGCGTTGAGAACAAGCAATGGTTTGAGAAACGCGTTCGCCCGGTCGCCGCAACCGGCATCCTGTCGAGCAGTCATTTCCCGGAAGAAATGCAGGGAAATTTCCTGATCTGCAACTGCATCGGAGTGCTGGGAATTCTGCAGTACGAAGTGCATTATGATGGAGCCGACATTACGGCGAAGGAAGTCGAACCCATTCTGCTTGCCAACGATCCCAACTTCCGACCTACAGATGTCGAAATTGGTGGAGACGGAGCCTTATACGTGTCTGACTGGAGCAATGCTCTGATTGGTCACATGCAGCACAACATGAGAGACCCCAACCGAGATGACGAACACGGCCGTATTTATCGTGTCACTGCCAAAGGTCGGCCACTGGTTAAGGCATCGAAACTGAAGGGGAAGCCGATCACCGACGTCTGTGAGGCATTCTACGCCAAAGAAAACAGTGTTCGCTACCGCGCAAGGCTGGAACTCAGTAGCCGCGAATCCGACGAAGTCACCGATCAGGTCAGCCGATTTGCAGCGGTTCTTGATTCACAGGATGCCGACGATGCTCAGGCGCTGCTCGAATGTCTGTGGGTCTTCGAAGAACACCGCATCCCCAACATACGCCTGCTGGCCAGAGTCTTCACAGCGAAAGAAGCTCGCGTCAGAGCGGCCGCGGTTCGAACTCTGGGCAACTGGAGTGATAAAGTGGATCACTGGGAAACGGTCTTGAGCAAAGCTGCAGTCGACAAATCCGCACTGGTACGGGCCGAGGCGGTCAAAGCTGCTGTTTCTTTTGGAGGACTCGGAGCTGCGGAGGTGGTTTTTACAGTGGCTGGCCTTCCTAAAGATCCGGAACTGGATACGGTGGTCAGATATGCCAGGGAAAAACTGAAACTGGACGGTCTCGTGAGTGAGTCCATCGCGGCCCGGAAAACGCTCTCTGAAACTGCCAGAGCCTATGCCCTCCGTCATGCCACCGCAGATGATCTCCTCAAACTAAAACCCGACAAAGACATCTACAACGCGATTCTTGACCGACCGGATGCATCCACCAAAGCATTTCGTGCCGCACTTGGAGGATTGGCCCGGATTCGTGGCAGGAGCAGTCTTCCGGTCCTGCTGGATTTGATTGAAGACCGTGATTCCGTAAATGGGAATACGGAGCCTCTGAAACAGCTGCTTGCTGAAGTGCCGGCTGCCGATCTTCGAGCAGTTCGTGATCGTCTGGAAGGCCTGGCAGGAAACGGACAAACTGCCGATGCTCGGCAGGCTGGGTTTGCCGCCTGGGTTGCTGCCGACCGTTCACCTGATGATGCGTATCTTGCGGCAACCCGCAGCAGACGAAGTCTGATTGATTTTCTGAACACTGTCCCTGAGATTAAAGATGAAACACTTCGTGGGTCTATGTATGGTCTGGTGAGTTCCCTCCTGCACTCACTGCCGTCGGCAGTTGAGTCAGACTCGGACAATACCGAACTGGGTCAGCGCGGGATTCAGGTCGACTATTATTATCCTGTGCCTGGCAACGTCACTCGTGAGACACTGGCTGCGATAAATCCAAAGGCGAGTGGCATTATTCCGGCAATCGGGCTCAATGTGCCGCATCGAGCCGAGGCAGATCGGTTCGCGCTGCGCTTCACCGGTCATCTGAATGTACCCCGGTCAGGGGAGTATCAGTTTTTCCTCACGTCTGACGACCGTTCACGTCTTTACCTCAACGACAAAGAGATCATCAATAATGACGGGACTCACAACAGGCGTGAGAAGAAAGGACAATTGAAGCTCTCCGCCGGAAATCATTCGATCATGGTGACCTATTTCGAGGCCGGTGGCGGCGAGGCACTTGCCCTTGACTGGATGGGACCTGACCTGAAAAGGAGCCCGATTGACTCCGCGTTTCTGTCCGTCGGAAGCGGGAACACTATCCAAGATATCATCGTGCGTTCGCTGGCGGCCATTCCCGGGCACACCAGAGAGAAGGTTCATGAACTGGCTGTATTGATGAAAGCCGGACGAAGTCGAGGTGCAGTCGTTCGGACCCTGAGCCGGATCCCGATGGCCTCCTGGCCGGCAGCGGCGATTCGTCCGATAGCAGACAACCTTGTGGGTTATCTTAGTGCGATGCGTACAGCGGATCGGACGGGATTCGAAGCGCTCCAAGCCATTGAGCTGGCAAAAACATTGCTGCCTCGTCTCCCGGCCGATGCCGGGAAAGCTCTGCTGGATCGTCTTGAAAACCTAGATGTTCGTGTGATTGCAGTCGGCACCGTGCCCGCTCGAATGATCTACGACAAGGAAGTTCTCGTCGTGGAAGCCGGCAAGCCGGTGGAATTTCGTTTTTCGAACTCTGACCACATGCCCCACAACTTCGCCATCGTGCAGCCTGGGGCAATGCAGGAGATCGGAGAACTGGCCGAAGCAACGGCCCGTGATGCCGATGCTGTTCAAAGGCAATACATACCAGAGTCTGACAAGGTCATCCTAGCCAGCCGGCTTTTGCAGCCTGGGGAAACTCAGATAATCAGCTTCGAAATTCCCAAACAGCCGGGTGTGTACCCATACGTGTGCACTTATCCCGGCCACTGGCGGCGCATGTTTGGAGCCATGTACGTGGTGTCCGGTCTGGATGAATATCTGTCAGCCCCTGACACTTACCTCACGGATAATTCTCTCTCGGTTAATGACCCTTTGCTGTCAATGACAGGACGGAATCACGAATGGACGGTGGCGGAACTGGCCTCAGACATCAAAGCATTGAAGCACGGCCGATCCTTTGAAGTCGGAAAACAGCTTTTCAAAGTCGCCAACTGTGTGGCCTGTCATCAGCTCAACGGAGAAGGCCGGGTGTTTGGACCGGATCTGACCAAACTGGAACCAAAAAAATTAACAGTCAATCATTTTCTGGAATCGATGATCGATCCGTCCAAAGTGATCGATGACAAATTTCGTTCCTGGACCTTTGTGATGGCATCCGGCAAAACGATCACAGCTATGATCATGAATGAAACAGCTGACGAAGTACATGTCGTGATTGACCCGCTTGCGAAGAACAAGCCGACTGTACTGAAGAAGGACGACATCGATGATCGCATCAGATCGGCAACGTCACTGATGCCCCGGAGTCTGCTGAGTCGACTGACGCAGGAAGAGATTCTCGACCTGTTCGCCTACGTATTTTCAGCAGGCGACAAAAATCACAGGTTCTTCCAAAGTCATCACCGTCACTCAGAGTAATTCTAATGCGTCCCTTTTGACGAAAGCCCGGTTATTTTTTGAGACCGGATGTTCCTGTGTCCGGAGCTTGCTGCTGCAATGGAGAATTGCAGTAATGAAATAATATGGTGCAGGATCTGCAGGTCAGAATCTCACAGCACGACGCTGCGCCGATTGATCAACAGCTGATCAGTCGGATCAAACTGCTGGTCGCATGCGGCCGATTGATCGAAGGCGAACAGCTGCCGCTGGCCGAGATACTGCTGATCAATCCCAATACCGTTGCCCAGGCGTACCGCGACCTGGAACCTGCAGCTGTTGTGGTGTCCAGACGAGCCTCCGGAGTGTTTGTCTCTGCTGCTGGCTCACCGTTGTCGCGCCGTAAAAAGAATCGGCTGCTGAACGAAAATATTGACGCTCTGTTGACAGAGGCTGTCCAGTTGGGATTCGGCATCAATCGGGTTGATTCCTATGTCCGTCAAAGAAGCCCGCACTTCCACAACGGGAAACAGCCATGATTAAGACCGTGGCCAGGATTCAGTCGATCAAATATCGCTTCGCTGATGATCGATCTCTGGACGACGTTACATTCAGTATTGACTCTGGAGGCCAACGGCGCACGCTTAACGATGGCAGAACGACGCAGAGATTATTCGGAAAGAACATTCGCCGCCGGTGGTGCGATTGTGATCAGCCTGCCGTTTGTGACTGGCCCTGTCTCCAGCGGAAATCTTTACCACAGTTTGTCGACTGCTGCGTCGCCACACCTGCCGTCATACCGACTGCATCACTGTTACCCGCCTCACAATGGAAGCGACTTCAGTGAGACACGACCCTAAAAAAGCGAGTAGATAAATGGTGTAGCACCGGTTTGTGTCAGTGCGACCAGAATCCCCACCAGAGCCATGGCTGCGATTATCGGAACCATCCACCAGGCTTTGGTCTCAACGATAAGCACCATTAGTTCGCGGGCCAGCGAGTCCTGTGGCTCGGCTGCCAATTGCTCAATTTCGGTGGATGACTGGTCATTGTCAGATTGGTTTTGTTTTACCATTTGAAATATTCCGCTGAACGCACATGAGTTTACGACTGACGAAAATAGCTGCGCGAGCTGTGCGACAATTGCTTGGGTTGCCAATAGCTATGAGTTGTCCGATTCAGCTTCAGTTGTAAAGCATCTCGTCCTGCCAAGCGAAAGATTAAGCCGATCGGCAAAAAAACAGCCAGAAAAATCAATAGGAGCATCAGTTCACCCACCACGATTCCGATTGGGACAGTGATCAGTATTAAGCCCACAAATAGCGGCTTAACGAAAAGCGGGCATGCGAGCGCAGTCAACGCGGTGATGGTCCCCAGTGTTGCCAAGCTGCCAACGACAACTGGACTGCCGCCCCAGAACCATCCCAGCAGTGGAAGAATGAACAGGCAAATCACACCAAACTGCCGCAGCTGTCGGTGAGTGGGATTCCTGTTGATCTCGATCAGGGCCATTGCGAAATCCATTAATCAAGCTGAAAATGAGTGAGCCAGGCTTCGCGGTCCGCATGCGTCAACTGTTGTGGTTGTTCAGACTTGAGAACAATATGGTGACCCAGCACAAGGACATCCATATCGGTCATCATAAAACAGCGGTAGGCATCTTCCGGAGTACAGACAATGGGCTCACTGCGAACATTGAAACTGGTATTGATCATTACCGGGCACCCGGTCTTTGCGTAAAAACGACTCATCAACTGATGCAGCAGCGGATTGCGACGGTCATCTACGGTCTGTACGCGCGCCGAATAATCCACATGCGTCACTGCAGGAATGCTGGATCGAGCATAACTGAGTTTGTCAAATCCTGAGGCCTGTTCAGACTCAGCATTCGGATTCAGACGATGTTCAGCTGTGACCGCTGCGACCAGCAGCATATAGGGACTGTCTGCCTGCGGACGCATTTCGAAATAATCACTGACATGTTCCTTGAGGACAATTGGTGCAAATGGACGAAAGGACTCACGGAATTTGATTTTCTGGTTCATTACTGACTGCATCACCCGACTCCGAGCGTCACCAAGGATGCTGCGTGACCCCAATGCACGCGGGCCATATTCCATTCGTCCCTGAAACCAGCCGATTACCTTTTCATCCGTTATTAGATCGGCGACCCGTTCGCAAAGATTTTCATCGGTATCACAGGTCGAAAAAACGGCATCATGCTCCTGCAGTATCTGACCTGTCTGCACATCGGTAAAAGCCGGGCCGAGTCGGGAGCCATGCTGGCTGTCAGATCCCGACGGCGTTCGTGGGTGATTAAGCAGCTGATGCCAGATGAACATCGCCGTGCCTAACGCCCCTCCCGCATCTCCGGCTGCCGGCTGAATCCAGATGTCTTCGAAACGGCATTCGCGCAGCAGACGTCCGTTTACCACGCAGTTGAGTGCCACTCCGCCAGCCATGACCAGGTTACGTTGTCCGGTTTTGTGATGCAGGTGATGAGCCATTCGCAATACCACTTCTTCGGTCACTGCCTGCACCGAGGCCGCCACGTCCATTTCCTTTTGAGTGATTTCACTTTCCGGATTTCGAGCTGGACCACCAAACAGGTCGTGGAATACCGAGGACGTCATGGTAAGGCCCTGGCAATAATTGAAATACCGCATATCCATATGGAACGAACCGTCATCATTGAGGTCAATGAGTTTCTCCAGGATCCTTTCTTTGAAAATCGGTTCGCCGTAGGGAGCCAGTCCCATCAGTTTGTATTCACCACTGTTGACGCGGAAACCCGTGTAGTGGGTAAACGCGGAGTACAGCAGGCCCAGCGAATGCGGAAAACGGATTTCATCCGTAAGCGTGATTTGATTATCCCGCCCCACGCCCAGACACGTTGTCGACCATTCGCCCACGCCGTCAAGCGTAAGGATGGCAGCTTCCGTGAATGGAGACGGGAAAAAGGCGCTGGCCGCATGGGATTCATGGTGGTCCGTAAACACGAATCGGCGTGAGTATTGATCTTGTAACCCGCGTCGCAGTTCCCGGGGGATGTACAGCTTTTGCTTCAGCCACAATGGCAGAGCCTGCCGGAATGATCGATAGCCGGCGGGAACCCAGGCAAGATACGTCTGGAGCATGCGTTCGAAACGCACCAATGGTTTTTCATAGAATCCGACATAATCCAAATCTCCCGGGGCCAAACCAGCTTCCTGCAGACAGTAGTCGACGGCATGCTGAGGAAACCGTGCGTCATGTTTCCTGCGTGTGAATCGTTCCTCCTGAGCAGCTGCCACAATCTCCCCGTCGATAACCAGCGCGGCCGCTGAATCATGATAAAACGCTGAAATTCCAAGAATTGATACCATTGCGACTGCGGGTGGAGGAATCGTCGCCGTTCATTCCGACCAGCTGGGATGATAGAACGTCGGCAGGCCCGTTGCCGTCACCGTTCGACCATTGCTCTGGTGTCCGACACAGACATCTTGGCAAGTGCGTGGACGCCCCGATACTCAGACTTGACTCCTTTACCAGGACTTAATCCAAAGTGATTCCACTTACCGACTGTACGTCGCGGCAATGATCACGGCGATTCCGACACTCACGGGATTGGCGAATCGCCACGGCGTGAAATCAACATCTTCCGACCAGGTTTGTCGGGCCGGATTCCGAAGTGGCATGAGCATTTGAAATGCCAGCATGATCGGCAAGATGAGTGCGAAGGAAGACTTCCAAGTGTCACGTCTGAGCTGTGGCAGGTCCAATTCAGACGTCCATTGATGTATGCACGCTGGCAACCCATGACAGCGGAGACAACATTTTGGTGACAATGATGGTGACATTAGGTGAAGCTAAGACAAGTGGATTGATTGCAGAGAACGACTGCGACATTATTATTTCAGTTGGAATGCCCATGCAATCTGGCATTGTGGCCATGAGTTGTCTAAAAGAATCTTTCCGTTTAGCGGTTTCATTTCCGGTCCAGTGCTCCGGAAGTTGCGGACTGCGAGAAACACAGGCAGACTCCATCGCAGAAGATTCATCATGACTCAGCGGAGTGGAGCAGCAAACAACTTCAGCGGAGGATTCGTTTGCCCGTTGTCGTATTGGTCTGGATGGCGGGACGGACACACGTCAGCCCCGGCAATGTTCCGTGTCGCACAGCATACCTCGATCAATCACCTGCCTGATCTATGCCGGTCGTCCGAGTATTTTCTCCTCACCGATCAAGGGCCGCTGCAGATATTGCTTTGTCACGGAATAATACACTCTACTCTGCCTCCACCGGCTGAGCTTTAATTATCCCGTACAACCTTCAGCGAACCAGAAAGGCTTCCGATGAGTCGATTGGATGCCACAGCACTTGCTCTCACCATCCTGGCAGACTGCGGAATGGTGACCGGTGAAGAACCGGCATTTCCGACAAAGCTTGAGTGGGGAGAGATTGTTACAACGCCGACTGCCGTGGAATTGCACGTGGCATCCATGCCCCACGACCGGTTTATTCGGATGCCACGCTTCAACAATCCATACAAGCGGATCTATCTTAAATCTGATAAGAGAAAGACTCCGCTGGAGTTTCGACCGGAGGTCACCGAATGGCTAATAAAGCTGCCGAAAGCAGCCGCAACGCCTGAGATTGTTGTCATCGACACCGTGGGAGCTCCGCAACTGCTGACACAGCCGTTTGTCACCAGGGTCAGCAGTAAGGGTGTCGTTATTCTGCCTGCTCATCATGCCATCATTCACGGCAAGCTGCTGCGTTTTGAGCCCCAACCACACAAGAACACTGTCGGTTACTGGGCTAATGAAAAGGATTGGTGCCAGTGGCAAATCGAGGTGGACGATCCAGGAGAATACGAAGTCCACATCCTTCAGGGTTGCGGCGAAGGACACGGTGGTTCCGAAGTGCAGATCAGCATCGGAAAGAGTGCACTAACATTCGTGGTTGAGGACACCGGACACTTTCAGAACTTCAAAGAACGTAATGTTGGAAAGCTGAAAATCACGACAGCGGGGCGAAATTCGCTTAAAGTTGTACCTGTCAGCAAAGCCAAAGGGGCGGTGATGGACGTGCGACAAATCGAGTTGATACTGGCCGACAGGTAAGCCGATGGACGTGCTGTATGCTTTCCCGCTGGTTATGTCAGTCCAGCCGTGACTTTACTCAGGAAGATGATCGTCACCGTGATCAATCCAGCGGCAACCAGCCAGTAACGTCGAATCATCAGTCCGACAGCCATGAGCGCAAAAGCGTTCCTGAAATCCACCATTGAACCGCCCGTCATCCACGGACCAGCCGCGACGCAAGATTGTTTTGGCCACCTACGTCCGTCAGCCGGCGCGACCGGCCTTCGAAATGATACGTTAGTTCTTCATGATCGATTCCCAGCAGTCCCAGAATTGTGGCATGCAGGTCGTTCACATGGACTTTGTCCTCAACCGCATGAAAACCGAAATCGTCTGTCGCACCAATCACCGTGCCCCCGTGTACTCCACCGCCAGCCAGCCACGCGCTAAATCCATACGGATGGTGGTCCCGGCCATTCGAGCCCTGACGAATCGGAGTTCGGCCGAACTCCCCCACCCACACCAACAGCGTACTTTCCAGTAACCCACGCTGGACAAGATCATCAATCAGTCCGGCAATCGGCTGATCTGTTTTCGCAGCCTGAGCCAGGTGGTTTCCCTTACAGTCGCCGTGGGCATCCCATCCACCACTGATCAACTGCACATAACGCACGCCACGTTCCACCATACGTCGGGCCATCAGACACATTTTTCCGAATCGATCGGAAGAGCCTTTACCAATTCCATACAGATCCTGGGTGACCTGAGTCTCACCGGACAAATCAATGAGCTCAGGAGCTGCTGACTGCATGCGGTACGCCAGTTCATAGTTGGCGATGCGCGCGTCCAGTCGACTGTCACCCGGTCGCTCCAGCAAATGCTGCTGATTCCACGCATTGATCTGATCCAGCAGCAGGCGTTGTTCCCGACCACTGACGAACGGATTTCTCCGGAGATTCTGAATCGGCACGCCCTCAGCGCGCATCGGTGTTCCCTGATATACCGCCGGCAGGAACCCGGACGAATACATGGACGCTCCATTGCGAAACATGTTGTCGGTCATCGCAATGTAGGAAGGCAAATCATTGGTCTCACAACCCAGCCCGTAAGTGACCCAGGATCCGATCGTGGGATGAGCCAGCAGTCTCGTGCCTGAATGCATCATGATCATTGCCGACCCATGAATGAACAACTCATGGTGCATTGATCGAATGACAGCCAGACGATCCGCGTGACGGCTGAGATACGGAAACAGGCTGGACATCGGCAGCCCGCTTTCACCATACCGACGAAACGGAAACTGAGTTGCCATGACCTGCGAGTCGGCCGTATTGATCTGGGCCAGATCAAAGTTCCTCAGTTCTTCCGGCAGCAGTTTCCCGTCGTACTTCTCCAGAACCGGTTTTTCATCGAAGGTCTCCAGGTGACTGGGGCCACCCTGCATAAACAGAAAAATCACATGCTTTGCTGTCCCCGGCATGTCGGGCAACTGCATCGACAGTGGATTCCTCGCTCGATCCGTCTCAGCACGAGCTCTGTCCACCAGCATGCTGCCAAGAGCAAGGCTGCCAAAACCCAGACCTCCATTGAACAGAAACTTGCGACGTGAGTTCATAGTCTCAATCCACAAATGAGAACTCTGACAGGTTAAACAGCGACAGGCAAAGTTTCGTCAGTGCCTGCGCTCGTTCGGGACCCAGCACTTTCAATGACTCAGGGGGACTCGTCAACGTTTGACTCTCTTCCGCCTCCAGTGCTTTCAGCAGTCGCACTGCCGACTTGGTTTCATCATCACGAGGTGGTCGGCTGAGTGCCAGTTGCCAGGCGTGAATCACCTGGTCCTGTGGATTGTCACCCGCTTCTTTTACCACACGTCCCGCCATTTGCATTGCCTGCCGGAATACCGAATGATTATTCAGTCCCCACAACGCCTGAGGAGCTACTGTCGTGACATCTCTCACTGGGCAGCTTTGGGATGTCACTGGTGAGTCGAAAACCTGAAACATCGGAAACTTGAAATTACGTCGCACCAGAATATACAGCCCACGGCGTGTATGCTGCGCAGGATCCGCGGAAACGCCCCAATGCCACCGCTCGCGCAATGACGCAATTTCATCTTCGGCCAGTGGCGGAACCACCGGCGGCCCGCCCATGACCAGATTAATAGTTCCCGACGCAGAATGCACCATATCCCACAGAGCCTCTGCTTCCAGCCGCCGGCGATTCATACGCCACAGCAGACGATTGTCCGGATCGTGTTCCAAATGCCGTTCAGAACTGAAGTGGCTGCTCTGCCGATACACCGCGGAATTCATGATCAGTCGATGCAGGTGATTGATGCTCCAGCCACTCGAGACGAATTCCGTCGCAAGCCAGTCGAGTAGTTTCGGATGAGACGGTTCTTCACCCATGAAACCAAAGTCGTTGGGCGTTTCCACCAGTCCTTGGCCAAAATGCCAGTGCCAGACCCGATTCACCATGACTCGTGCAGTAAGCGGATGATCATCGCGCGTGAGCCACAAAGCGAATTGTTTTCGTGCCTCAAACACATCCGGCAGTCCAGCGGATGTGGTCGTTGCTAATGCCAGAGATGCTGGCAATGCCGGTGTCATTCGCTGTCCTGGGTTCTGCAATTCACCCCGTTCAAGCAAATAACTGGGTTTGACGAGTTTGGGATGTTCACGCCCCAAAACACTTACTGTTGGGATGTGCATCAGCCCGTCGTAGGGAATGGTTTCCTGTCCAGCGGTCGACTTGGGCAGCGACAGCACAGCCTCACCGATTGCCGCCAGCAGCTGTTGTTTGTGTAGCTGCTGCTCAGCCGACAGTTCCTTTCCCTGAATCTTGGCTTCGAAAAGCTGGTACGCCGTGCGTGCTTCTTCCACGGCGATCACGCGCGGGTAACTCTGCCGCCAGTCAGCCTGTCCCATGGCGTTCCACAATGGCAGTTCCATTTCGCGCGCGGACGCAAAAATCGCCTGCAGAGAGAAATAATCTTCCTGAGTGAAGGGGTCGAATTTGTGTTCGTGACATCGGGCACAGGCCAGTGTGATCCCCATAAATGCCGATGCTGTAGCATCCGCCCAATCCGTGAGTGTTTCATAGTGCAGTCGGTTGGCATCAAGTGCGGACTCATGAACACGCGGCCCCAATGAATAGAACCCGGTACCGATGCGAGCCTCGAGATGCCGCTTCTTTTCCTCAGGGATGACGTAAACTCGCCGAGGATCCAGATCGAGGTTATCGGGCCACAGTTCATCGCCTGCGATTTGTTCCTGCACAAAAATGTTGTATGGCTTGTCGTCGTTGAAACTTTTGACAACGTAGTCGCGATACCGCCAGGCATTGCGATAGTAGATGTCCGTTTCGTAACCTCCGCTGTCGGCATACCGCGCCACATCCAGCCAGTGGCGTCCCCACCGTTCGCCGTAGTGTGGTGACTGCAAAAACGTGTTGACCAGTGTTTTCCAGGAGTCAGCGGACTCATCGGACAGAAATTTCTGAATCTGTTCGAGTGTGGGCGGCAGACCGAGCAGATCAAAGCAGGCTCGACGAATCAGCGTCAGTCGATCAGTCACCGGAGCGGGTTCCAGTCCAGCCTTCTCCAGCTGACTGAGAACGAACTGGTCGATTGGATTTCGGACACGGTCCGAGAATCTCAGTGATTCGACTGCTGCGGGCTGGGGACGGATGACTTTCTGGAACGACCAGGGGAGTTCGGACAGATCACTGGCGATTGAAACTGCCATGTCGGACAACACAAGAATGATCACTACCAGCACACCGAATCTTTGCAGGAACCTTGTTGGCTGCCGGATGGGTAAGGAGTTACCTGAACCACACCGGAAGGGCCTGTGCTCGATGATTTGAATCCCCGTAGAGCACTCCGGAATTCCGGTGCACTGAGCCCCGGCCACTCTGGCCGTGATGATCGTTACTGGACCGGCACTACACTTCATGGAGCGGTTCCAAAGCGTCGCCGAAGCTGTTCATCTGCAGTCCCATCTTGTTCATGAGACTCAGGTACAGCCGGCACATCTGACGACTTTCATTCTCATGGTAGTTCAGTACCTGGCCACCTTGAAGCTGGCCACCGCCTCCGCCCACCAGGACGACTGGCAGCTGATCTGCATCATGATGGCCGCTCATCATGCTGGAACACAGCATGAGCATCGAATTATCAAGCGCTGTCCGTTCGCCTTCCTGAATTGAATCCAGCCGTCTGGCGACGTAAGCCAGCTGGTCCAGGAAGAATTGATTCACTTTCAGCCAGTCGTCAGTGTCATTATGTGACAGCAGATGGTGAATCATGTAGTCGACACCCAGATGAGGAAATCTCAGCGTACCGTGATCGTTATTCAGCTTGAGCGTACAGACGCGCGTAGTATCCGTCTGGAACGCCAGAACCAGAATGTCACACATCAGTTTCATGTGTTCGACAATATCCTGTGGGAAACCATCGTTTGGTCGCGGAATATTCGGTTCGGTCAGCGTCGGACGCCAGCCCTGCAACTCGCCTCGTTGTCCCGCACGATCGATTCGCTGTTCAACTTCACGTACAGAATTCAAATACTCATCGAGTTTTTGTTGATCCTGTCGACTAATGTTTCGACGAAAATCTTTCGCGTCCGTCAACACTGCATCAAGAACACTTCTATCACCCTTTTGAGCGCTGTCTTTGAACAACTGATCAAAAGCGAGTGCAGGGTAGACCTCCAAGGGCGTTGGTGTTGTTGGGCTGCTCCACGAAATATGTGAACTGTAAAGCATCGAATAATTTTTATGGACAGATGGATTGGCTTTTTCGCAGCCCAGCACAAGGCTGGGGAGTTTTGTCCGGGAGCCAATTTTTTGAGCGATCATTTGGTCCACACTGGTTCCGCTGCGAATCGTACCTCCCGGCGCCAACGGGGCTCCGGACAGAAGATTGCCGGTTTGAGAACTGTGGATGTTACCCTTGAGGGCTTCGGCATTGTACAACCCACGAATGAAGGTCAGGCGGTCGCGGAAGTCATTCAGCGGGTGCAGCACCTTGCCAAGTTCCATTTCGGTACCGCTGCCCTTGGCCCACCATTCATGCCGGTGATAACCGCAGCCCGAAAAAAGAATGGCCATTCGGGTCGGAGCCTGGCTGGACGGACCATCTGCCCCGGTCTGATTGCCCCAGACCGGGCGCGACTCCATCCACGGAAGAGCCATAGAAACACCCAGCCCGCACAGAAATGTTTTTCGGGTAACGTTGTGCATATTCATCCTTCCACGGGTGTCAACAACACTGCTGGGAATACTGTCAATCGACTTACACTTAAACGGTCAGGGTACTATTTGGCTGTGCCGAGTCCTCGAATCTGTCGAAATTGGGGACTCAAAACAACTGACTCAACGACCGTGTGAAAACGAAACTCATCAGCCGCCAGTCGGCTCATCATTGTATCAAGCAACGGCTCATCCGAGAGCTGGATTTCCCGGCCTAGCGCGAATCCCAGCAATTTGCGGCAGAATTGCCGGACGACATCATTTCGTCGGTGGCGGAGCAAATAGGTGCGCAATCCGTCAATGCCGTTAATGACCCTGCCGTCAACAAGCGTCGTTTCCACGTCAACTGACTCCGGACGCAGACGACCGACAGCATCAAACTGTTCCAGCGCAAATCCGTATGGATCGATCTTCGCATGACATTTGGCACACTCGGGAACTGAACTGTGACGTTCAATCAGCTCACGAGACGTCAGTCCATCGGGGATCGTTTCGGGCAGCACAGGCACTGATGCGGGAGGTTTTGGCAGCCGCTCGCCTAACAGTGTCTCCGAAATCCAGTTGCCCCGCAGAATCGGACTCGTTCGTGAGGCTCCTGACTGACTGGACAGAAGCGTCGCCATTGCCAGTATACCACCTCGATGACGTAAACGGATGTTGTCCACGCGGCGCCATTCCTCGCCGACAATGCCATCGATCCCGTAGTGTTTCGCCAGTGATTCATTCAGGAACGTATGATTTGCGTCGATCAGACTCAGGATTGATCCGTTGTTCCGAAACATATCTTCAAAAAATAAAACAGTCTCTTCATACATTTCGCTGCGCAGGTCCGCGAACTGCGGATACAGGGCTTCGTTTTTGTCGTCATTCTCATCAAAGTTTCGCAAATGCAGCCATTGACAGGCAAACTGTACGGCCAGACGACGAATGCGCTGGTCCGCCAGCATGCGACGCGTTTCTTCCAGAAGAACTTTATCGCTGGTCAAATTATCTGCGGTAGCCAACCGACGGAGTTTTGCGTCTGGCATTGATGACCACAGGAAATAACTCAGCCGGTTTGCCAGTTCTGTCGCCGTGACTGCAACGGCATCAGCGCCATCACCGGGCTCTTCCCGTCGATACAAAAAGACCGGCGACGTCAGCATTCGGGCAAGCGTGAGTCGCATCGCTGTTTCATGCGGCAGCTCGGAATCGCGCAGCTGAGAATAGAGTCCATGAACATCAGCCCGCTCAGTTTTTGACAGCGGCCGTCGCCAGGCTTGACCGGCAAACTTCAGAACTGAATCAAGATGCCGCGATTCGGTATCCAGCAACCGCTGTTTGAATACTTCCACACGAGTGTTTACCGATTCGACCAGCGGAGCCCACTTTTCCACGAGGTCAGGTCGGTCCTGAGTTGCGAACGCTCGAATCTGTTCAAATGCGATTTGATATTGCAGAGGTTCCTGACTCACATACAACAGCTCGTCCCACAGGCGTTCCAGTTCTGACGCCTGGGAATCGTCCAGCATGAACCGCTGAAGGACGTCATCCTGGCGATAGAACAGCGTCATAGTTACCACTTCATCAACCGGAACAATGCGGGCATAGCACAAGGCCGGGGCAAACTGGTCGCGAAAATCATTGAACGCCGTTTCAACACGGATCTTCGCTTCTCCGTCGTTGTTGACGACAATTGGTACGGATACCGGAATTGTTTCGGCGTCGAGTGGTGTCAATGCTGCTTCGATCCGAACGCTGCCGCTGCTGTTGGAAGCTAAATCGAGTCGTCCGTAGGTCACAAATGTTCGCCCCTTTGCCAGCTGAGCGGAAATCGTGAACTTCACGACTTCGGGAGCGCGTACTGTCAGATCATTGGGCTTTGTTGTACTGCCATCAGGTCGCCTGCCGAACCGCTCATCCGGACGATCATCTGCCAGCAGCTGATCAAGCCTGTTGAACGGAGAAGTAAGTTCCCTGATCTGGCCAATCACAATTGCGTCGGGAGACTGCGGATCGGCTGGTACGCCTGCGGTGACAAGTGCCTGGACCTGTTGAGCCAGCTCCATTCGATGATCAGAATCCTGTTCATTTTTCCAGCGAGCCAGAACCGAACCCGGTGGGATCGAGTGTGGCAGCGAATCGCCGCGATCGACCTCGTCCATTGTACCGTGATAGAAGTGCCACGTCCGTTCGTTCCCGTGTCTGTCGGCAAGAGGGTTCGCAGTCTGAATATTGCCACTGACATCCCTTGCGAGGTCCCAAATGCGTTTTTCCCGTTGCTGTTCGGTAATCACCAGATTGACTTCGGTGAGGTCACAGGCATGCGAAGCATCTTTCGGACCGATGATCAACGATATCAATTCTCCTTGATGGACTGACACGGCTTTCCCAGGAAACTCAGCAGAACCCCCGGTACGGAAGTCTCCCGCGGCAAGATTGCCAATGCTGTCAGTGGTTCGGTGCTGGACCATCCATTCCTGGCCGTTTCCGCACTCAGGATGGACGTCCGACACACGTGCTTCCACTGTAATCAGTCCGGTGAGAGGACTCTGCCATCCAATAGCAGCGAACTGTGTCGGAGACGGGTGAACCATGACCGAATGCGGTCGAGCGATCCCCGGAATCCGAACTTCGTTGTCAGAGGAATTGCTGAGAATCGAAGGAGTTTTCGGAGTTCCCCAGCCGCTGATGAATCGGTAGTCCGGGGAGGTGTATTGTTCCTTGAAATGTCCCGTAACATTCACTGTGCCGGACTCACTGATCTCAAGCAATGCAAGCCACGATTTCAGAACTTCGGCATCCACGTTGTGTCGGTCAGCTATTTTGTTCAACCTCGCGTCGAGATCGTTTCGATCAACAGCCGCTTCATCCGCTGCGGCCAGATACGCGGTTGTTCGTGCAAGTTCTCGTTGCTGTGTCTCGTTGATTCGGTCCGGCAGTCCTGCAAGATGACTCAAAGGGATATCACCTCCCTCACCGGTCAGTCGCGGATTTTGCCAGACAACATCGTTGTGCGCGATTTCCTCGTCTGCGTTTGCCACCGCCAGAGTAATGGTGACATCCTGTTCCGTATCCGGCAGCGGTAGACTGAAGTCGCGACCAGCGATCACCGGGTTGACCGATTCGAGCCACTTTCGGGGCTGACCGTCATCACCAACGTGGCCGACAGAATTGAATTTCCACAGTGTGTTCTGGACGGCGCTGACATGAGCCGTTAATTCATCGACGTTGGCAGAGGTTGATCGTTTCCATCTTCGGCGGACGTCGTCCAGAAGAAACGATGGTGAATCGCCCGATGTCGTCAGCATCGTCCAGAGCGAGCCTAGGTATTTGGGACTTAGAACTCGCTCACGCGCGAGTATGGCGACGGATTTCTTTCCGTCGGAAAGAGTGTCACGCTCCTCCAGTGTGGTGAGCAGGTATCGTTTGAGGGGCAGCAATCCTCCCTGATTTGTATCGAACTGAATGCCCTGCAGATTGACTGCCTGTCCGCCGCCGTCGGTTGTGAACTGTCGATAGAACGACTGGATTCGTGCCATGTACGCGTCGGTCCGGTCGCGTCTCGTCTTATGCGGCGAGAACGTGATTCCGTCAGGCAGTAACACCAGGTGGTCGGCCACTTCTTTTGCTGCATCGAAATATTTTTGTACCAGTGACGGTGACATTGCCTGACCGACACCCGAGTTGATGAATCCCTCACCGGCCGCTCCATCGATGGGAAACTCATGCGTGGGGTCCAGTGTCGTAATGCCGGTGAGATCGCGAATGGTGTAGTTGTATTCCTCATTGTTCAGTCGACGAAGCACAACGGGGCCAGGATCACCTGCGCTGGTGCGTGCTTCCTCAGTCAGGAACCTGCGAACCCAGGTTTGAAGTCGGTCCCGTTCCGCATCTGTCGGTTTTCGTGAGTCCTTCGGCGGCATCTGCTTACTGTGCAGCATTTCACGGATTTTTATCCATACCGGCAGCTGTTGACGAACGTCCGTGATGTCCGTGAACTTGCTCAGATCCATTTCCGCTTCGATTGTGTCACCGGAATGACAATCGAAGCAGTACTCCTTCAACAGCGGCTGGATTTCGGACGTGAACGTCCGATCGTCTTCGGAGAATTCGTCAGCTGTAACTTGGTGATTCGCAATCAGCGACATGGCGAATCCGGCTGCATATCCCGCGATGAGTTGTTTACAACTGTTCAGCATTAGTCTGTCGGTCACTTAGTGATGGCGGCTCTTAAAACCCAGGCCCGATACTTCAAATAGCGAGTCCGTGTCCCTACGGATTTTCCCGGACCCGGACTTCAATGCCTGCGGCTGTACTGTGCCGATTTGTGATTCCCGTAAATACGCTCTGACGCCAACCCCTGCTGAAACTGTTTCATTTTCCGGTTACGACGGATCATCCTGGGCCGGAATCAGAAAGACCAACAGCCCTGTGTTCACGTGAGAGTCTTCTTACCTGGAACAGCAAACGGTGGATTGGTCATTTCTCCGTCGAACCTGAGGTCTTGGGGGAACAGGTCCAGCTTCGATTCCTTCGTGACGAAGTCCCAGGTCACGCGTTTGCCCGAATAAGCGGCCATGCGACCCATAACGGCGGTCAGTGAACTGTCGTTGGTGTCGTTGAGTTCCACAATGGGATTACCTGAAACGATCGCGTCGACAAGGTCCTTGTGTTCCTGCTGGTAGGCGGCACCGATGTTGCCTCCCATCGACCACAATTCAGTGCCTTCACGATCAGTGAGCACTGAGCCTCGATCACCACCATAGATTGTCATAATGCCATCGCTGCCGTAAAGGACATTGGAATTGTCGGTGTCGGTATTGGGAACCTGACGACACATGAAAGAGCAAATCCGGTTGCCGGGATAAATGTAGTCGATGGCCATGTTGTCCCACATCTGGCTGTCGTCGGGACGAGTGAACCGTCCACCACCGCCGTAGGCCAATTCCGGCGGGCCACCCATGATCCAGTTCATGGTGTCGACGTTGTGCACGGCCTGTTCGGCGATCTGGTCACCCGACAGCCAGATAAAGTGCATCCAGTTGTGGATTTGATACTCCGTGTCACTCATGCCATCTTTGCGAGGTCGGTACCAGATGCCACTGGCGCAATAGCGCATCTGCGAACCGATGATTTCACCCGCCGCCCCTTCGTGCAATCGTCTGACTGCCTCGATGTAGCTTGTCTGACGGCGATACTGAGTGCCTGTGACAATAGACGTGCCGTTTGCTTCTGCAATTACGTGAGCCTTGCGGCAGATATGGTACCCGGCCGGATCAACGCACGTGGGTTTTTCGGCAAACACATGCTTACCGGCTTCCACGGCTTCCAGAATGTGGCGAGGGCGAAACCCGGGAGGGGTCGCAAAAACAACCAGATCAACATCCGGGTCTTCGAGAACATTCCGATATCCATCGATTCCGGAGTAAATCTTTTCTGCTGTCACGGCCGCGCGGGCACCATACTTCGGTTCCGCTCTCCTCAGTAAAGAAATCGGTTTCTGCTCGTTCACATCAGCGATGGCGACGAGTTTCACATTGTCATTGACGCTCATCGAATTGTCGATGGCCCCTCCACCGCGCCCACCGGCACCTACAAGTCCGATTCGCACCGTTGGCCGGACCGTATCCGGTTCAGTGCCACGGAGCGGCCGAGTCACTAATCCCGACGCCGCAGCGACCGTCGCAGCTGTGCCGGAATGCAGAAACGTGCGACGGGACGCAGCAGGCCCGAGTGATATGTCGTGGTCGTTGGGCATAGTGATTTGCGAAACAATGTATGAGGTAACAAACAGACACGAAGCAAACAGTGGTATTATAACGGCGCCACAGGTTGTTGGAACAGAATTGATGTCACAGCGATTGTCATTTGGCTGGTGAAGAAACTTTGCCGTCAGTGACTTTGGCTCGTCGGAATGTTCATGGTCATTTCCTCGGTGATTGCCATCCGGGCCTCGCGGAATAGCGGCTGTTCCAGAACGGGTCATCACCAGTTCAACTGGATTTGATATTCATTATCGCGCCCTGTCGCTATCAGGGCACCAGAATTTTTGACGACGATTCGGTCGATCCTGTCCGCAAGACATTTGACGGTGGCGTGTCCGGAGCATCAAATCAACCGACGTGGTTGTGAGGCAAATACTGCAGCGACTGCTACGAACGCGATGGTCCTGTGATAGAAGGGCATTTTGTCCGGCTCTCTTCAGGTATTTCAAGCAGCCACTCACCGAACGCTTTGTGACAGCCGAACGAACCGACCATGCCTGATGCGGTCTTTCGTCTGGGACTTATCATTTCCGGTGAGAAGATGACTCCGTTTCGCAGAAACGCGGCTGCAGGTCCATTCCGTTACCGACTCAAATTAAGCTCATGTCGCAGACAGGTTTCCAGATCTGCATGCTGGAACTGAAATCCGCTCGTGGTGAGTGCTTCGGGAACGACTCGAGCACTGCCGAGTAACAGTTCGTCCGCCATTTCTCCCAGCATCAGTTTCGCCACAAATGCAGGCAGAGGAAAAATGGTCGGACGTCTCAACACACTGCCGAGCACTTTCGTGAAGTCGTGATTGGTCATCGCGTTGGGACTGACCACATTGATCGGTCCCCGGAGGGATTCGTTCGAAACTGTTTCCTGCATAACCTCAACCACATCCTGTAACCCGACCCAGCTCCAGTACTGTTTGCCGTTGCCGACGATTCCACCCAGACCAAGCTTGAATGGTTTCAGCATTTTCGCCAAGGCTCCACCCTGAGTGCTCAGCACGACGCCTATTCTCAGCCGAACAACCCGCATGCCCGCTTCTTCACCTGCGGCAGCCGCCGCTTCCCAGTCCCGACAGACATCTGCAAGGAATCCGGTACCAGGTTCGGATGACTCAGTCAGCTCCTCCTCACCGCGATCTCCATAGATCCCAATAGCCGATGCACAAACGAATGTTTTCGGTGGTTGTTGCATTTGAGCCAGTGACCGCACCAGATGTCCGGTTGCATCAACTCGACTCCGGCGGATTCGCCGTTTTTTATTGATGGTCCAGCGGCCCGCGGCAATATTTTCTCCGGCCAGATGGACAACGGTATCGACTCCATCAAGGGCTTGCGGGTTACAGATTCCATTTCCGTTCGGGTCCCAGAAAACACCAGAGCCTTCTGGTTGACTTGTGCCTCGACGCAGGGGAATCACGCGGTGTCCTTTGCTGCTCAAGGCAGACAACAGGTTCGATCCCAGCATGCCGGAGGCCCCGGTCATCGCAATCGCACGACTGGATTCGTTCACTAATCAGTCTCCAACGCTGATTTGCAGTCTGAATACCACAGCAAAACGGGTCGGTATCTTGGATAAAAAGCATGGTCACTGTGCTAATACAGCTGATTGAACCAGCATCATATCAGTGCATAGTCATTTGGCGATCGTTTTCGCATCGAATTCAGTTTCATCGCGGCGTTGCAAGCGACAAAGATCCAGACCGGCCACCTCTGACAGCTCGTAGCGGCGGCATCCTGCCAGGATTGATGTCACAAACAGAAAGCCGGTGGAGAAATCGGGACCCAACTGTTACTCTCACTGACTCGCAATTGGCCACAATCGGAACCAAACGTTACCCGCATTCCGGATGTCCTGTTGGTCGCAGGAATGGTCGTTGTTCTCAGGAATCACCGCAACGACGGAAACGGGCGGTCCCACCCTCTTTCCTGATCTTCCAATCATCCTTCCGATCTACAACCTGATACGATCTGTCAGATCTGCCACCGGGAAAGCGGGAGTCAAATACTGTCACAGCAGGTTACCAGCAGCCGACTCGCGCGATCCCCGTTGATGAACCAACAATCATGAACATCAAACTCCGCTGTCTGGCGTTCGCCGGTGCAAGTATTGTTTCTTTAATGCCGTTCGCTACAGCTTCCGCCCAGCTGTCGGAGGCCGGCAGTCTCTACAAACGCCTGGCTGAGGAGACCACGGCCACCGCGCTCTCACTGACGGACAAACAAAAAGTCTCCATTGCCCGGATCCTTTCCGAACGTGACGAGGCTTTGGCCGCTGCTGAAAATGAGGAAGCCAGAGCCCGTGTCACTGCGGATTGTCAGGAGAAACTGGCCGGAGTTCTCACAGAAGAACAGCAGGCACAGTTTACCGCGTTGTTTGGTGCTTCAAGGATCAAGTTCAATTTTCGCTTTCAGAAATGGGCAGACGTCCTGTCCTGGATCGCTGGTGAGGCCGGATTGTCGCTCGTCATGGAAGAAACCCCGGAAGGCACGTTCAACTATTCCGACCGTCGTGAATACGAACCGGATGACGCCATCGATCTGTTGAATGGCTGGCTGATGGTCAAGGGATTCACCCTCATTCGTCGCGATCAGCTGTTGATGTGCATTTCGCTCAGGAACGGGATCCCGGCCGGAACGATTCCTCGCATTCCACTGGAAGAGTTACCAAAACGAGGTCGATTTGAATTCGTCACTGTCCTGATTCCACTGGAGGAACGGAGTTCAACACTGGTCATGAAGGAAATAGAACCTCTGGTGAGCGCCTGGGGTGAGGCCACGCCGCTCACGGCCACGAAGCAGCTTCTTGTCACTGACGCTGCAGACATTGTTCGCAGCATTCAGATGGTCGCCCAGGCTGTTCCACCACCGAAACCGAAACAGTCGGCTCCAGCAAAAGTGGTCCCAAAGCCCGTACTGAAATCCTATCCTGTTTTGCACGCTAACCCTGGTGCCGTAGTCAATGTGCTGGAGAAGTTTGTCTCGGGTACGATGCTGCTCGATGAAACCGGTTCGCAGATCACGATTAATGCTGTCCCGGGTCAACAGTTGCTGGCTGTCAGCATCATGAAGCGGATGGAGGAGAGTCAGGGACCGGACAACAGGCCTGAACTGAAGTCGTATCCGGTGCGTACGGATAACCCGGACCAGATGCTTCAGTTGCTTCAGCTGACCGTCCCATCTGCCACGGTTCGTTATGACTCCACATCCCGTCGTTTCGTGGCATTTGCAACCTCCCAGGATCATCAAAAGTTCATCGCAGCCATGCTGGAACTGGACAGCCATGCCACCGTCGGCGAAGACCAGCTCAGCGTCCATCAGCTGAACGAAATCGACCCGGCAACCGTTCAGCAGCTGATCAACTCCGTCCTGCCCGACGTTCGAGTCACTGTTGATCCACGCACATCGACACTGATTGCGGTTGGTCGTCTGTCCGAATTGCGGGCCGTCAGAACATTGATTGATCAATTACAACCGGAATCAGCCAAGTTTGCCAACGCCGTACTCCAGCCGTATCCAATCACACCGGAACTCAGTGAATTGGGTGGTACCATTGTTCTGTCCATTGCGCCGGAGGCGACGGTGACACCGGATCCGGCTAATGAACGGCTGTTGATTGTCGCACAACCTGACGATCACGATATCATTGCCAAGACACTGGAAAAACTGTCGCAGGGCGTCGCAGCCGATGGCCTTTCACTAAAAACATATGATGTCCAGGGAATTACTTTTTCCAGTATCTCACCTCTGCTGCAAACACTGGTACCTGACGCGCAGTTCATTGATCAGTCCGTGAATCAACGTCTGCTCGCCATAGCGTCTGCTGGAGATCACGTTGCAATCAGCAACGTACTGGAACAGGTACGCGACGATACGGATGCCAAACACCTTCAGCTGAAATCCTATCCGCTTCCGGACGACTACAACCACGAACAGTTCACGTCGCTGGTGGATTCATTTGAAGTCGAAGCATCGGTGACTGTCGACAGTCAGAACAGTCGACTCATGGTAACTGCCTCAGCGGAAGACCATCAGAGAATCACGAAACTTCTGGAACAGTTAATCCCGGACACCCCAGCAGAAAAACCGCAGCTGAAGGCCTACCTTTTGCCTGCGCTGGTTGACGCTGAGACCTTCACTTCGATGCTGACTGCGGTAGCAAAACGGGCGACGATTCGAAATGATTCTGCGAACAATCGACTGCTGGTCACGGCCACCGAGGCGGACCACGCAGCCGCCGCTCTGCTGCTGGAACAATTGACGTCAGATTTACCGGATTCTGAAGAGCAACTTAAGTCATATTTCCTCCCGAAGCAGGTCAGCCCTGACACCGTCACATCCATGCTTCAGGCTCTCGCAGCTGATGCAACGGTGTTCGTGGATGTTGACAGTGAACGCGTTCTGGTGACAGCCACTGGTCAAATTCACGAACGAGTTGCAGCAACGCTGGAACAGCTGACTGCCGGTCTGACGGAAAAACGACTGCAGCTGAAGACGTTTCCGCTGCCGGACAATGTTACGTCCGCTACAGTCAAGACACTGCTCACGCAGATCGCTTCCGAGGCGACAGTCACTGGCGACAGTGCCGGCAAACGCATTCTTGTTACGGCAACGGCAGAGGATCTGGCTGCAATTGATCAGATGTTAACGCAACTGCTGGACGCTCAGGACATGAACCAGCGTCAGCTCAAATCGTACCCCCTGAAGGCGGATATTGATCCGGCGATCGTTACCACGCTGCTAAAGAGCCTGACGCCGAACGCAGCGGTCACGGCAGACACACCGGGTCATCGACTGCTGATCACTGCCACGGCTAAAGACCACGAGTCGATTGACTCAGCGATTGATCAGATCACACGTGATGCTCGAGGGGAATCGCCGCAGTTGCGTTACTACCCGCTGGAACGAGTGGACGGGGAATACGCGGTCGGGATTCTCAGCGCCATCGTACCGGCAGCCATTATTCGGTACGAGCACGAAACACAACGATTGTCAGTGGTTGGTTCATTGTCAGACCATGAAATCCTGAAACCCACGCTGAAAAATCTGGAGACAGCAACACCTGAACAGGAGGCTCGGGAACTCAAGGTTTACAACGTAACAAAGTCTCAGCGAACGCGATTCAACACCGTGCTGGATGGGTTGTCCCAAGAGATTCCTGATCTTCAGGTGCTGGCTGACGGTGAGCCGGATGAAATAATCATTTGGGCGAAACCTTCTCACCATGAAATCGTGGACACCGTGCTGGATCAATTGGACGTCGAAGTCCCGACGGAGCAAAAGCCGTCGCTGGTGGTGTATCCGATCAGTAAGGTCGATGCAGAAAGCATCGCGGAAGTTCTCCGGGAGATTTTCGCGGACGCTACCATCAAAGTGGATTCCCGAGCTTCCCGGCTGCTGATTCGGGCCCGTCCGTCAATGCAGATGACCATCAAATCAGCGATTCAGCAGCTGGATACGGAAATCCCGGAAGGTCATGAAATCAAACTGATGGTTTATCCGGTCAAAGGCCTCAACCCGGAAACAACTCTGTCGCTGATCAACACGGAGATCCCCAATGTTTCCGTTATTCATGACGACACTGCGCAGACGTTCATCATTCGAGGTCGACTGGAAGAGCATCAGAAAGTTGCCCAACTGCTGGAAACGCTGAAGACGCTTGAGTTGGGAACTCTGAAGTTTTACCCAGTCGACAAGACCACTTCATCCAGTGTGCAAAGCGTGCTGGCTGCGGTCGTTCCTGAAGTGGCACTGCTGCTGAGCAGCGATGGGGCACAGTTATTTGCACGAGTCACCCGGGATCAGCATACAATCATCGAACGAACGCTGGCACAGCTCGCAGAAAAAGAACCGTTCGTGTCCAGTCGTGTTTTGAAGATCTATTCCACCGCAAAAAGTGGAACGAATACCTCCGGTGTGCTGCGGCGAATGGTCCCGGCTGCTGTCATCAGTGTCGGCTCTGAAGCCGATCAGCTGATGATTGAGGCTACGGACAGTGACCACCAGCGAATCGGTCAGTTGATGACTCAGCTGGAAGATGCAGCGGGTGACAGCAGCCGTCAGCTGCAGTTCTACACTGTGGATCCGGCGACACTGGAAAACACACAGGCGACACTGAGTTCCGTTGTACCGGGTGTCGTGCTGACCACCAGCACTGATGGCACACGTCTGATTGCGCATGTCAGCCCGGACCAGCACAGCCGGATTACAGAGGTGTTGGAGCAGCTGAAAGCCGAAGAGCCCTTCAGGTCCGATCGCAGTCTCAGGTTCTATTCGGTTACCGGAGCTGGCAGCAACGCCATTACCGTCTTGGAACGGATGCTTCCAGCTGCGGTGATCAACGACGGCTCACGGCCTGATCAGCTCATGGTGGAAGCAGCGGAAGCAGACCACATTGAAATCACAGAACTGCTGGCTGCACTGAAAAAAGCCGCTCAGGATGAAGCTCGTTCCCTCAGATACTACGATGTCAGCCGTGAGCAGCTGCAGGATGCCCAGGAAATTCTGGTTACCGCTGTCCCTGGCGTCGATCTTAGGATTACCGCTGACCGTACACGACTGATCGCCTTAGTGACCGACGAACAGGATCAGCAGATCGCAGCGATGCTGGAACAATTAGCGGCGGGAACGCCCCGCAGGACCACCCGTGTGTTTGACATTTCGGGGACAAATCCCGCAGCGATTCGTACGGCGCTCGCGCCACTGGCCACTGACAACAGTGTGCAGATCTCAATTGATTCGGTCAGCAAACAAGTATACGTCTACGCATTCGAAGATCGGCAACAGGACATTCATGACCTGCTCACTGAAATCATGTCCGGCGTGGCAGATAGAGCGAACACTCAGATTGTGACGTACTTCGTGGGCAGCGGCAACGGCGATGAAGCGCGGGAAGCACTGACTGCACTGTACCCGGACGTCACGTTTATCACGGACAGCAGTAGCCGCATGATTATTGCCGCGGCCACGGCGGCACAGCACGAACGCATCAGAGTCGTTGCAGATCAAATCAGCAGTGCTGCGTCGTCTGCAGAAAACATGGTGCTGACAACCTACCGGATTCAGAATCTGGATGGTTCATTTGTCGAAGACATTTTCCGCAACCTGTTCCCGCAGGACAGCGATGTGATCGTCACAGTGAATGAAGACACCGGTCAGCTGGTGGCCATTGCCAGACCTGAACAACACGAAACCATTCACAAAGTTCTGCAGCAGATTGATCAGGAGGCTGACGAAACCGCCAAAACACTCAGGGTCTATAAAACTGCTCCCATGACCGCATCCAGTGTGGCGGCCACACTAAAGTCGCTCGTGTCAAAGCAGACAACGATTTCAGCAGAGACCGGTGCCCGGGAAATCGTCGTGAGTGCGACGGCCGTGGAACATGCGAGAATCGCCGAAATGCTGCTGCAAATTGGCATCCAGCCGGAGGAAATCCCACGGCAGCTGGCTGTCTATCGCGTGGCACCGCTGGATACGACGACCGTGATCAATGCACTGGAGCCACTGGTATCTAAACATGTGACAATCACACCGGAAAGCAGCGGGAGCGAAATTGTTGTGAGTGCTCCCCCGACTGAACAAAAAAAGATTGCGGAACTGGTGCAGCAGATCCGGTCGCATCGTACAGATGTCGACCAAATGCGCATCCGGACATATCGCGTGAGCCGGGGAAAAGCAGACGATGCCGTTGCAGTGCTGCGTCCGATGTTTCCAGATGCCAAACTTGCCACCGACCGGCGCCAGGAAATGCTGATTGCGACAGCTTTGCCGGAACAACATGAAATGATTGCGGAAATCGTTCGGCAGATATCAGGCCGGGGGGATGGGTCGGCTGCGGCCCACGTGAAGACATATCTGATGCGTGAGTTCGACGGCAGCAGGATGAAAGAACTGCTGGATGAAACATTCACGACGGCCGACGATGTTCGCATCACATGGGATGACAGAAATCGGCGGATCATTTCCCTGGCACGTCCGGAACAGCAGGAAATGATTGCCGACATCATCAGCGAGCTGGATCCGAAAGACGGTCCGCACGTCCGACATCTGAGAGAATACGGGCTGACGAATCTGGACCTGGAGGCGGTCAATCAGGTTGTAAATGGAGCTGTGCAGCAGATCGACCCGGGCGCACACGTCGGGCTTGATCAAAACAGCGAGAAACTGATGGTGACGACGCATGAACGCGGGCATGAGGTGGTCAGGGACGTCGTGGCTCGTTTTATACCCAATGAGCCCAAGCAACTGAAGATCTTCCAGTTGTCGTACATGGACCCCTGGGAAGCGCACGGTGCGATTGATCGAATGATTGCGAGTGACATCCAAAATCAACAACTGCGGCCGGACGTTCATCCGGATGACAATCTGCAGCAGTTATGGGTTCGGGCGACCGATACTCAGCTGAAGGAGATTGAAGATTTGCTGGTCCAGCTGGGAGAAGTCGGATTGGGTGCCGCTGCCAGCGGGGCAGATACAAATCTGCGAGTTGTTCCGGTTGGTGAAGACGTTGAAGGGGCTATACGTCAAATCGAAAATCTGTGGCCCCGAGTTCGGACTAATCCGCTACGGGTCCTGAATCGAAGTGAACAGTCGGACAGAGACAATCGAAATACTCCGCAATCCGAAGGCATATCGAAGCCAGGACAATTCTCTGTTCCTCCCGAAGACGCAGGGGATACTTTGCAGTCTGACGACCCACCAGCGGAAATTAATCCGAAATCTTCGCCGGAGGTCGCGGTCGGAACCGATTCACCAACCGATGAACCAGGCGTGGATGATTCAACGGATAGAATCAATGTGGAAACGCCAATCGATTTCAGGCCTGATGAAAATGCTGTATCGTCGATTGAAGAAACACAGTTGCAGTTCGATGGAACAGATCCTGTGATTTTGGTACCGGGAGAGGGTCGAGTTACCATCGCCTCCGACGATACCGATGCGCTCAACCAGTTGGAGTCATTACTGCGGACGATTTACGCTCGGGGTTCTGTTGGAAGAATCGGCAATCGTGATTTTTCCATTCATCAGTTGCGCAACACTGCAGCCGCAGATGTTTCAGCGACCATTCAGCAGATCCTGGATGGGACAGACGGGATCACACATTTTGGTAACGTCGTGGTTGTTCCGGAAAAACGACTCAACGCACTGATCGTGTATGGGAATCGCACAGATCGGCGGAGGCTGGAACCGTTGCTGGAAATCATGGATGCTGAAAAGATCGATAACACTCGAGCCTACCAGACTAAACTGGTGCCACTGAGTTACTCCAGACCCTCTCGAATCGTCGATATCCTGGAGGGCATTTTTAAGGTCGAAATGACGGCTGGCGGATCCCGTTCGTCAATTGGCATCCCCAGTGGTGTGCCGTCGGAGGTTGCCATAGTGTTGCGACAGATCAATGCAGCGGCATCCGCACCACTTCTTGTAATCGAATTTCAGAGAGAATCGAACTCATTGATCATCAAAGCCCCCAAGGACCTGCTGGACGAAGTCACACAGCTGGCTATGGAACTGGATCAAGCGGCGCTCACAAATCGAGCTAAGGGAGTCACACTGCTGCCCCTGAAGAAAACAAGCTCGAAACAAGTCATGAAAATCCTCAAAAACGTGCTGAATTAGTTCGTAAGACACGTTGCTGAGGTAGTGATATGCGCCGAATGAAGCCTAGAAGGCTCACACCCTAATTTGTGCACGGTTTGCGTTTTCTTCATCTTTGGACCACCCGTGTGCCGTAATCCGGAACGCCGCTTTCAATGGCAGGAAAGTCTTGCCATGCGCGGTGCTCCGGGATAAAAAGCATAGTCGATATGTTCCGATGTCCTTGCTTACCCGGAACACCCCTGCCTTTGTGAATTCACTAATTTTACCTCCCCCCTTATTTACCCCCCCCCACGAGACCGCTGCCCGAAGAACGAGCGCAACGCTGGTTCGTGAGAATTTTGTTCGGTCAGGGTCCATCAGTCTCCGACACCACCATCTGCCGATCCCACCTTCCTTTCGGCTCAGCCGGGTTTGTGTCCAATGAGTGCCATGTTGAGTGCTCGCAAAACTACCGGTACTGCAGTGCGCAAATTGTCTCCTCAGGAATTAAAGGCGGCCAACGCACTATTCTCAATCGGTGATCAGCTTGAACGTTTTTCCAGTGAACATGGATTTGACAACGAGCTTGACGCACTGAACTCGATTGGTGACTCTCTGGGCATGCCGGTGATCGACATCTCCGGTTTCGATGTGGACGAATCAATTCTGCAGGATTTTCCGCTGCGGCTGGTTCATCGCCACGGTGTCTTTCCTGTCAGCCGCATCGATGCAACGATCAAACTGGCACTGTCTAATCCATTCGATATCCAGGCCAGCGACGCTGTTGCTGCCGCCACGGGCCAGTTCGTCAGCCCCGTACTGGCGCTGCCTCAGGAAATCAATGCGTTGATCAAAACGCATCTGGGTGTGGGAGCAGAGACGCTTGACGGCCTGATTGCTCAGACGGAGGATCAGGACGGTATCGAGGTCCTTGGTGATCTCGAATTCGACGAATCTGAAGCTGCTGAGATGGCTCAACAGGCCTCGGTCGTACGACTGGTCAACGACATTCTCGTTGAAGCTGTAAACGTTCGTGCGAGCGATATTCATATGGAAGCTCAGGCGTCAGGCATCAAGTTGCGGTATCGAATTGATGGAGTCCTGCAGACGCAGCCACTGCCTTCAGAAATGAGCCGATTTCAGGCGGCGATTATCAGTCGCCTGAAGATCATGGCTCACCTGAATATTGCAGAAAAACGAGTTCCTCAGGATGGTCGCATCAAAATCCGTGTTTCGGGACGGGAAGTTGACATTCGGCTATCCATCATTCCGATGTTGCACGGCGAAGGTGTTGTGATGCGTGTACTCGACAAGGAGGCCATGTCTTTCTCACTTGAGGGCATTGGGATGGAGCCAGGCATCTATGATCGGTTTATTGAATTGATCCGTCTCCCTCACGGCATTGTGCTGGTGACAGGCCCTACCGGTTCCGGAAAAACGACAACGCTGTACAGTTCGCTGGCAGAAATCCGGAGCGAACGTAACAAAATCATCACCACCGAAGACCCAGTTGAGTATCAACTGGAAGGAATCAATCAGATCCAGGTGAATCATAAGGTCGGGTTGACATTCGCTGCGGCGCTTCGCAGCATCCTGCGGCACGATCCGGATGTGGTGCTGGTCGGTGAAATACGTGACTTTGAAACGGCGGAAAACGCGGTGCAGGCGTCTCTTACCGGACACATGGTATTTAGTACACTGCACACAAACGACGCCGCAGGATCATTCATGCGTCTTGTGGATATGGGTGTCGAGCCATTTTTGGTCGCCAGTACAGTGGAAGGGATTGTGGCTCAGCGCCTGGTCCGAACATTGTGCAGCGAGTGCCGCACACCGTACATGCCGTTTAGGGACGAACTGCCGTCAGACTTTCCGGAAAATGCTCTCGCCAGCGGTGAACCCTTCTATCGACCAGCGGGCTGCCGCAGTTGCCGCGGAACGGGCTACAACGGACGGCTGGGAATCTATGAACTTCTGGAAACCAATGACGAAATCCGCCAGCTGGCCAACGATCGCGCCGGCACCAATGTGATTCGAAAGGCGGCCATTACCGGTGGCATGACAACACTGCGGCACGATGGCTGGACCAAGGTGGCCAGGGGAGTCACAAGCATCGATGAGGTCCTGCGCGTGACCAAGGCGGACTGACGATCACAAATTTTCCATTCGTGACTGAGAGGCTGACGGACGGTAAAAACGCAGTTGCCAGTGGCTTCACCGTTAAACACCGGTAGATCAACTTCCACTTGAATCAACCATGCAGGCATTCGCTTACACCGCCAGAGACTTGAGAGGCCAGGACATCAGCGGTCTGATCAACGCAGACTCGCGCGGTGACGTAATGGCGCTGCTGACTGATCGCTCGCTGTTCCCTCTTAAAGTCGAACCAGCGAAGAAAAGGTCGTCACTGTCACTGCGATTTGGCGGACGAATCAGCACGGAGCTGCTTAGTGCGACGCTTTCACAGCTGTCGGATTTGCTCAGTAACGGAGTTCCGTTGTTACAGGCCCTGGAGATACTGATCCAGCAATCGCCCAATGAGCGTATGCAAACAGTCCTGACGGATATTCGCGGACGAGTTTCAGAAGGTCAGCCGGTATATGAAGCCATGGCGGCTCACCGTGATGTCTTTAATGAACTGACACTGAGTATTGTCCGAGCCGGAACCGAAGGAGCGTTTCTGGAACAATCACTGCAGCAGACCGCTCAGTTTCTGGAGCGTCAGGAAGAACTCGCGAGCAAAGTACGCGGGGCGATGGCTTATCCGGCGTTTCTTTCGACCGCCGGAATCAGCATCACCATCGTGTTGATTGTATTTTTTGTTCCCAAGTTTGCTGACATGTTCAGTGAGCTGGAACGCACCGGCACGCTGCCGACTGCCACGATCCTTCTGTTATGGCTGAGCGGCACCCTGGGCAGCATCTACGGAGTTTTGATGGCAACTGGAATCGTCGCTGCTGTTGTGGGAGTCCGCAAATGGATGGTAACTCCTCGCGGACGAGAAATGGTAGATGGAACGAAAACAAAGCTGCCCGTGTTTGGGCCGCTGTTCCTGAACGGAGCGACATCACGGTTTTGCCGAATTCTGGGAACCCTGCTCCGGAACGGAGTTCCGATGCTCAAAGCCCTGGAAATCAGCAGTCACTCAGCAGGAAACAAGGTTTTGGGCACAGCCATCCGTGATTCCGCCGAGAACATTTCATCCGGAGCCACGTTATCCGGACCTCTGGCTGCCTGTGGACTCATTCCGGGCAGCGTAATGGCCATGATCAGCATTGCGGAAGAAGCCAATAATCTCGAAGAAGTCCTCGTGAAGATAGCGGATGGACTGGACAAGAAAATCTCCCGCCAACTGGACACCATGGTGCGGCTCATTGAACCGGCACTGTTGATGATCATGGGAAGCGCGGTTCTGTTTGTAATTGTTGCGCTGCTGCTGCCGGTGTTTGAAATGAGTTCGAGTATTTGAGGAACAAGATCTGACCTGAGGCAGGCGTGCACCCTGCCCCACTCACACAACCAGCGACCCGCACGGGCCGAGCCCGTATTGAACTGCACGGAATTCGAATTCTTGAACATTCGGCCGTGCAATACAAAAAGCATCCTGCCTCACGTCGTTTTGCTGCAGGATTGAACTGGAACACTTTCCAAGAAGGAGCAAACCCATGAAACGAATGCAGACCGCACAACATGTCGTCGCCGCTCACCGCGGTTTTTCTCTCATCGAACTTTTGATTGTGCTGGCGATTCTTGTCCTGCTGGCAACGCTGGTTGCTCCTCGACTGCTGGGGAGTCGTGAGAAGGCTAATGTTGACGCTGCAAAGGCCCAGATTGCGATGTTAAAGGGACCATTGGAAATCTACAGCCTGCACCTGTCGGGTTATCCAACCACAGAACAGGGACTGATGGCACTGATCGAACGTCCATCCGCCGGCGCTCGAGGCGGTGATTCTGGTGTCGATGACGGGTTTGGGCCGGCCGAAGACCTCACAGATTTCGCTATTGAGGAAGAAGATGACGTCGGCGCGAATTCCAACTGGCAAGGCCCGTACATAAAATCCGACAAGGTGCCCATAGATCCCTGGGGATCTGCCTACCGCTATGAATACCCGGGCCAGAACAACAGCATTGGTGAGCCGGACATCTGGTCACTCGGTCCAGACCACAAGGACAATACCGAAGACGATATTGTCAGCTGGTCCGGCCAGCAAAGGCGAGGTGGTGGACGAAGCGACCGAAGTCAACGAAATGCAGGCGAGGATCAGGGCTTTGACACGACCCCGAACGACGTCGGCAGCGAGCGCCCAATTGATTTGAACGAATAGTTGGTTTCCGGCCGGCCTCTGCTGAAATAGTCACCGGGATTGCGGTCATATGATTAATCCGGCCCGATGCAAAACACCCAGCCGCGGTTCGTCTTTTTTCGCGAGCTGCGGGTTCTCTATCATCGAGCTTCTGATTGTATTGGCCATCCTGACGATGGTAACGGCCTTTGTATCTCCCGCATTACAAGGACCGCTCAATCGCAGTCGCCTTCGGTCCGCGGCCGTGGACGTACAGAGTGCCTGGGGCAAGGCCAGATCTTTCGCAATTCGTGAAGGCATGCCCATGAACTTTCGCTGCAAACTGAGCGGCCGTCACTGGAGAATTGAACGTGACGGCGACAGAGTTGAAGGGCGTTCCCCGTCGGATACACAAATCCCGTCGGGACTTCGTGCTGAAAATGATCAGGGCACCGGTCTCAAGGAATTCGGCAGTCGCCAGGAAGGTCACCTTGTCCGCGAAGGCTGGTTACCGGAAGGTATTAAATTTTCCGACTTCAGGCTCAATGATCTGACACGTCAGCGACGGGGCGAGGACGAGCCACGAATGAAGCCAACGGAGCCGGAGTGGTCTCTGACGCTAAAGTTTCGTCCGGACGGCCGCAGCAACGATGCTCGACTTCGTATTGCAGGAGCGAATGGCTTTGTGATTCATTTGAACATCCGCGGGTTGACGTCGGGCGTGACGTTTACGGCGCCGTTCAGACAGGAAATGGCGGAGGATGATACCGGGAGACGCTCATGAGGTCGGTGCATTCTGTACCTGGTTCACAGGATGACGCAGCTCGCAGTGGCTTCAGTCTGATTGAAGTCATTATGGCCACGGCCATTCTGCTGGGCAGTGCTGTCTTACTGTCACGTCTGGCCGGACTGGGAAAGACTCATGCACAGAACACAAAGAAACTGGCTGAGGTCCAGCGCATCTGCGAGAACACGCTCAACGAATTCGTGCTCGGAATCCGCCCACTGTCTCCTGTTGAATCCGCTCCATTGATCTCTGTGGATCAGGCGGTCCCTCGCAATGATGACCGAAAGCAGAATTCACGTTTCGACCTGAATCAAGGCCGATTGCCGGGCACTGAAAGAGATGCACACTGGCTGCACTCGGTGCGGATCAAACGGGAGCGACGAACACGAGGACTGGTTAGTCTCACCGTGCAAGTATCCGAGGCCCGCCGTTCGAACGGGCAAAGAATAAGTTACTCGCTGACGCGCTGGATTCACTTGGATCCTCAAAAGATTCCGTTGAGCAGGTTCAACGCAGCAGATGATCGATCGCTGAGGGGCGTCAACTAATGAAATATTTTCCTGTTGACTCACAACAGCTGGTTAATTTTCGGTTTGCATCATGCCGGTTGGCTGTCCCTCAATCGGTCAGTCGCAGAAATGACGGATTCCCGTACCCCAACATCGCACAACACTCCGGATATACTCTCATCGAGATGATTATTTCAGTGGGTCTGATCGTTGTACTCATGACGGTCGTGGGGGGGCTGATGTCGACGTATGCGATGCTGCAGACGGCAGGCACCGAGGCAACTGCCGAGCAACAACTCGTGCGTTCTATCATGCAGCTTATACGAAACGACCTCGAAGCAGTGTCCTTGTCGGTTACTGAAACTTCGCCCCAGTTCATGGATCCTTTTGCGGCCTTTGACGACGTCGAAGCAGTCCCGGGACCGGACAGTCACAGGCGGCGTAAACACTCCGTCAGGTCTGTATTCGATATCAAAGATCTGCAGCGAAATCAGCATGCCGGGCCGGCCAATATTTCAATTCGAGGGACTGCTGATGTCATCAGGATCACCATTCCCTGCACGCCGGTTGCTGCCCGGCACTTTAACGATACTGATCAGTTCAGCGGTGCGGACGGCATGGCGCCGTCGGTCGGTGAATTCCAGACAATCGTGTATCAGTTTCAGAGATCTGGCTCGACAGATAATGGTGACCTTCCGTTGGGGTTGTACAGAATTCAAACGGATGCTGCCCGACTGCAGTTGATGCCGGTGCGACGGTCTGGGATGGTTGACAATCGGGTAAGAAGCGAACTGCGAGTTGATCGCGATATCATCGAGGAACTGCTGTTTTCACCACCGGGTGTTCGTCGGGATCAGGCTGGCTCTTTAGGTACAGAATCAAGCTGTGATCTGATTCCCGATATTGTCGGTTGTCGATTCAACTATTTCGACGGCCACACATGGCATCAAAACTGGGCAGCAGGACGGGACAGCCTCCTGCCAGTCGCGATTCGGACAACGCTGGAGATTGTTTCGATGCGCGAGCTGCGGACGATATTGATTACAGAAGAACCTCCAGGCCGACTGGAACAACGACTGCGTTGGACATTTGCTCGGACCGAAACACCTGCAAATCGCTCAGGCAGCCAAAAACTTCTTAGGGAACCGCGGATTGCTCCTCGAAGCTACAGCTCGTTGATTCTGCTGGATACGACCACTGCAGCTGGTACTACTTCCTTGTATGCTGTGGGGGGTGGCGCATGAGAAACAATTCTTTGGCCCTGTGGACTCGTCGGCGTGACGGTGTGATTCTGATTGTGGTGCTAGTTCTGGTGGTGATGATGTCACTTACCGGATTTGCATTCATGAACCGCATGGCAACGGAATACAAAGCCACACTGATGCATGGCGACATGAGGCAGGCATATCAGACGCTGGTCAGCGCCGAATCCTTTCTGCTGCATGTTGCAGAACTCCAGTCCAGCCAGCCGGAACCTTACAATGAATTAATACATGATCCTCAGTTGTTTTCATCTCGCATGTTGAGGCCGACAGCCGGATCGGATGGGCAGTCCGAAGTGCAACGCATATCGACTCCTGAGCCGCTTCGCTGGCGATTCTCCGTCGTCAATAAACTGCCGGATCGTTCGGAACGCCGTCAGGGGGAAACTGAAATCCAGGACGACGAACAAGTGCCACCGATGCGCTTCGGTCTAAAGAACGAGTCAGGCAAACTTCATCTGGGGCGTGTGATGCTGTGGGATTCTGAAAATCCGGGTGCTGGCCGCAGTGCGCTTATGCAGTTCCCCGGGATGACACCGGAAACCGCCGACAGTATCCTGGACTGGATCGATCACGATAATGAGCCCCGCGAGTTCGGCGCAGAACAGGAATACTATTCCGGACTGGACCGACCCTATGCCCCACGCAATGGATTGCCGGAATCACTGGAGGAGTTGCTGTTCGTTAAAGGAGTGACACGGCAAGCATTCTACGGCGATGAATCAGCGCCGGGACTTGAAGGCCTAACTGAGAAGTCCTGGCCGGAATTACTCACCCTGTATTCGGCAGAACCCAATCAAAGTCGCTTCGGTCGTGATCGCATTGATCTCAACGAAGTGGACCCGGGTGAACAGATCGATGCAACGAGTGCGTTTCGGACCGACCTGTCGTTTCTTCCCAGAAATCTGGTGAAATTCATCTTGTTAGCTCGGCTGTATGGGATCGCGTATCCGCCGGACCTGGTTGATGGTTCTGGCATTTTTGCGCCGGTCGAAGATTCACAGCCCGAAGTTTCCATTGCGGAGATCAACATCCCCGTCGCCGAGTTTTCCGACCTCTTAGAGATCATCAGCCTGGCCGATCTGGTGGATTCTGCCGTTCAGTTACCAGCAACCGACGGCGGTCAACTGGTGCAGAGTCCTTTGCGTTCAGACAGTTCAGAATTCCTGGAAACTATGAAGCAGCTGGAAGACCAGGCGACGGTCAACGTTGACAAGACGATCATCGGACGGATCAACATCAACACGGCTCCGGAACCTGTGCTGCGGGCTCTTATCGGCAATCCTGAAGTCGCATCGCGGATCGTCCGTCAGCGCCAGATGATTGAAGCATGGGAACGGGAGTGCACTGCCTGGCTGCTGACTCGGCGGATTCTGGATTTGCAGACATACCGACACATTTACGCGGACATTACGACACGGGGTGCTGTGCATTCAGGCGAGATTGTGGTGTACCGAAAGTCTGGTGGCCCGTTCCTGCGTCGCAGACTCACAATTGACGCAACCAGCAGTCCGGCGCATCGCATCCACTGGGTAAATCTGACGGAGCACGGGTTGTCAGTGCAGACATCAGTACTGGAATACGGTGGTTTCGCTCAGGATCACAAAGAGCAACAAGGGCAATAAAAACAGTCTGAGTTTTTCATATGAGCAAAAGTTACTTTCCAGTTGCTGTGTCCCTCATTCAGGAACAAATATGTGTCTGTTCCCCAAGCTGAGGGAGGAATTCGGTGTTCAAGGTAACGGTGATTCCCATAATTCAAAACGGTTCTTCCAATGAGCAAACTCCTTGCTGTCAGCTGGAATTCGCAGGCACTCCGCTACGTTCTGGTGGAAACACAGAAGCGTGGCGCCGTGCGACTTCTCAACGCTGGTGAAAAATCCTGCACCGATGCTGTGGACAACGGTGATGCCGACGCAGCATCGGCGGACGTGGTTTTGCGACTTCGTGAAGTTGTCAGCGAATTGAAAGCCAGCCGCGCAAAGCTGGTCCTGTGTGTGGGCCGTGGATCAGTGGATTCCGCGACATTCACTGTTCCTCCGGCGTCGGAAACGGAACTTCCGACGCTTGTGCAGAATATGGCTCAGAGACATCTGACGGGCCCTGGTGAAGACGTGACGATCGATTTCGTCAGTTTTCCACTGCTCGATGACGGTTCGCGTCAGGTGAGCGCTATGGCAATGGCGCCGGCGCAGGAACAATTGATACACCGAATGGTGGAGGCTTCAGGAAGTGCCCGTGCCAGCGCTGTGGTTGTCACTCACCCCCTGCGTGCTTTTGTTCCACCCCAGCTCGAGGCGAATCGATCGGCTGCACTGGTGGTCAGCAAAGGACAGCAATCGGCCCATATTCTGGTTGTACAGCGTCAATGTCCGGTTCTTTCACGAACATTGCGTCTGGACCCCGGTGCCACTCGCGAAGCAGAAGCCCGATTTATTGCTGCGGAGATCCACCGCACGATTCTCACCGTCGGCGACAGACTCGAACGTGGAGTTGAGATAACGACTGCAGTGCTGGTTGGTTCGTCGGGGGATACGGATATGCTGGCCAGCAGTCTCGAAGGCCGCATCGATGCCGTATTAACTCAGACGTCTGCGGCCGATCTCGTTAATGGCAGGATTGGTGAGGCGAGTCATGGTGGATATGCGCCGCTGATCGCCGCCGCTTGGGAAGCCGCCGGGGAAGCGACACCGGCAGTCGACTTTCTCAATCCAAAACGTCCGCCGGCATCAACGGATCGGCGGAATCGATTGGTCACGATCGCGGTTGTTATGCTGCTGGCAGCAGGCGGAAGCTGGTATTACGTCAGTTCGATGTTTGGAGAGTGGGACGACAAGATCGGCGATCTTGAACTTCAGCTTAAACTGATGCAGGAGAATGTCGACAAGACAGCAGCAATTCGGCGTCAGGCAGCGGGACTGGCTCGGTGGGAACGATCTCGCATGAACTGGCTGGATGAGATCCGGGATATCACAATTCGTATGCCACCACGTCCGGAACTGTCCGTACGACAATTCGCTGCCACACCGGTGGGATCCGGGTTCAGGGTGACCTTTCAGGGAACATCCAGCTCACCTGAGGCTCATCGTGCAATGGAGCTCGGCATACAGGACCGCTACCACACGACTCGCACACCATCATTCAGTGAGAGCCGTAATGGTAAAGATGTGGTCTGGAATTTCCGAACGACTCTGCAGATCCGGCAAAGGTCAAAGGAAAGCTACACGGCTCACAGGAAACCGGAGATGCACCGAGAAGGGATTCCGACCCGTTCGCCCGCCATGACTACGCAGGCGACCAAAACACAGACCTCAGCGGTCAATGAGAAACCGTACCCGACTGGTGTGAAATCCGAGTTGGAGCCACCACAGTCATGATTGAAAAACGTCAGCAGATTCTGTTCGCTATCCTCGGGCTGATTGGCCTGTTCCTGATCGGCGATTACCTGTGGCAGGAAAAGATTCAAAAACCACTCGACGCACTGAACGAAGATCATGTTCAGCTGCTGGAAGATCTCGAAAAACAAACCAGCATATTTAAGCGCACGAAAGGTTTGCCGGATCAGATCACGGCCTGGAAGAAACAGGCTTTGCCAGCCAGTACCGATACTGCTCGTTCTTTATATCGCAACTGGCTGCTCGAAACGATTCGACAGGCAAATCTGCGAAATGCGCGCGTCGACTCAGGATCACCTTCATCACGCTCGGGCTTCCGGATCCTGCCGGTCAATGCTCAGGCTCGGGGAACGCTGAGTGAAGTCACAGACGCTCTGTTCGCATTCGAAAACGCTGCCTTATTGCACAAGATTGACAGCATTCGGCTCACACCGATCGGTGCAAGTGGTCAGTTCGATCTGGCAATGAGCATTGAAGCAGTCATAATGCCCGGAATCAAACGAAGAAACCTGAGTCCCGACGTGGCCAATCGACTCGCCTCCACTGACCGTCGCAGCTACGACGTCATTGCCCGTGACAATATCTTTGGCATAGATGTCGACCATCGGGACCCCATGAAAATGACAATGCTGACGGGTGTTACTTGGCGGAACGGTGATCCTCAGGTGTGGATCACTGAGCAGATTAATGATCGCGTCCATAAACTGGTCAACGGAGCCACTTTTGATACTGCGGCACTCAGCGGTCGTATCACGGAAATCGGGGAGGACTGGGTTATCATCGAATCCGGTGAACAGCAACTCAGACTGACAATGGGACAAAGCTTCGCAGAAGCGACCATCATATCCGGGTCCTAAGCTTCCTGAGGCATACTACGGGCACATCACTTTGATATGACGAGAACGGTGCCACTGAACAGCTGTTCTCATTCTCCGGAGCCGCCGATCCCCAATTTTTTCAGTTTACTGTAAAAGGTGCTTCTGGGCATGCTGAGCTGTCGCGCTGCCCGGGCCTTGTTGCCATTCGCAGCCGCCAGCGCCTCCACCAGCTTTGAACGTTCCTGGACCGAACCGCCCGGCGTCTCCAGCGTTTTACGTACTACATGAGCCGCTGAAATTCGTTCATCGACCCAGCCGGAACGCACCCGCCCGCCGAAGTCGGCATTGTCAACGACGATTGAACCGCCTCTGGCAATGTCGTCAGGTAAATCAGCCAATTGAACCGTATCGCCATCGGCCAGAACCACGGCCCGCTCAATTGCATTTTCAAGTTCTCGAATATTGCCTGGCCAGGCATGCGATTCCAGGGCCGCCAGTGCCTGCGGGTCGATCTGCCGAATTCGTTTGCCTGTCTTACTGACCGCATTTTTCAGAAAGCAAAACACGAGTCCAATGAGGTCTTCGCGACGATCTCGAAGCGGGGGCAATGTGATACTCACGACATTCAGGCGATAGTACAGGTCTTCTCGAAACGTTCCTTCGCGTATCATCTCTTCGAGGTTTCGGTGAGTGGCCGCGATCAATCGAACGTCCACCGTAAGCGACTTGTCACTGCCCACAGGCTCAAAGCAGCGTTCCTGCAGCACCCGAAGCAGCTTAACCTGTGTTTCCAGTGAAATGTCACCAATCTCGTCCAGAAACAGGGTGCCGCTGTCGGCTGTCTGAAAACGACCGGGTTTATTGGATTCTGCACCAGTAAAAGCCCCCCGAACATGTCCAAATAATTCGCTTTCGAGCAGCGTGGGCGCCAACGCTGCGCAACTGATACTGACGAATGGCTTTGAGTCTCGCTGGCTGTTCCGCTGAATGACTCGCGCAAGTAATTCTTTACCGGTGCCACTCTCTCCGCGGATTAACACGGTTGAATTGCTGGCGGCCGCCTTGCGAGCAGTTTCAAGCATCTGGACAATTGCGGCGCTTGTGCCACGCAGTTCTGAGCGATCAAAGTCGTGTTGGGTGGTCGTTTCTTTGGTTCCGGGGGAGTCTTCCTCAATTGACGTAAGCTCAGCGCGCAGGAACGACAGTTGACGCTGCTGCTCAGAAATGTGGTCGACTTTAACCTGGAGTTCGGATGTCAGCCGCGCCAGATTCTGATTCGCACGGGAACTGTGAAGCGCCAGCAGTGTCATCTGGCCGATGGCCTGCAGAAACGCGATGTCTTCCGCTGAGTAAGCAGTATTCGACACGCGACGCCCCAGATAAATCGCGCCGGCGATGCCCTGATCATCTCGCAAGGTGAAAATCAGCTCAGAACCCATTTGGTCAAGTAACTGCTGGACACCTGACAACTTCTCGCGGCTGAGTGCGGGCACACGCAGGACGACAGGTTCACAGGACTCCAGCAGATCAATGTGGTCGGAGGAAATCGATGGAGGAGCCTCTGGCGCCGCATGGGCACCAATAAGACGGAAGACACCGCTCCCGTCACGCACATACATCATGGCTGATGACGCATCCACAACCTCGCGACACGTTTGCAGCGTCATATTAGCCATGGCAGTTGGATCCGTGAGATGTCCGGCGGCCTGATTCAACTGGTTCAACGCCCGATCCAGCTGATACTTCTCGCTGAAGAAACGTAAGTCGATGGCAGCCTGCAGACGGTCGCGCATCCACAGAGCAAGACTGACAGCGACCACCAGCATCAGATACAAACAAAAACGTAATGCCAGCGATGAACTTCCCGGAAGAGAGTACTGTCTGGCAGTCACGATACCCGCCGCCAGCAGTCCAGCGAATGCGGCCGTAACGACAATACTTGTGACGCGATACGTACGCCCACGATGCAGCTTTTCATCGGCCAGAATCAGACGGTGCTTCAACATCCCATGCGCATACGCCGCCATGAATGAACCGCTCGCGATGAACATGGGAAGCTGGGCGCCACCAAGTACGAACACGTCTTTACTGTAGAACGCAAGGTAAATCGTCCAGCCAACCGCAAATGTGGCAACCAGCGTCGCCCTGAGAATTGTTGATGCCTGGCGGCGTTCAATCACCGTCTGAGCCCGCAGACGGCTCAACACAATCGAAACTACCGTAGCTCCAAAATACATCCCGGCGAGTAAGATGCTGCCATAGATAAACCTGCGTAACCAATAGAGTAACTGCCACGACACCAGGGTGGTCGGCACGGATGAATTTTCGCCGGTTACCAGGCTACGAATGACACCGGCCAGCTGCTGGATGGGGCTCAGACTGTCTGTTACAGGGCTGCCGTTCAGACAGAAAGCTGACCAGTAAACAAACATGATCAACAGGCCGGCAAGACACATCGGGCCATAGACAACAGCCAGAAAGCTGTGACGATATTTAGTGAACGACCCGGCTTCGCGCGGAAACTTCAAAAAGAAATGAAGTGTGACCGCTGGTACGCAGGTGCTGCAGACAATGAACGGGATATTCATCAATGGGTTACCGGCAATGATCCACCAGTGAAATCCACCGACAAATGCGACCATCGACGCGCTCGACATGATGCAAAATGTCTGAGCGACAGAATCTGCCGGACGTTGCCAAAATCCGGTCAACGCCACCAACAGAATTGCGGACTGGCAGACGAACCACAACACAGTAAACAGGACATCGCTCGTGATTGGTGGCTTGACGGCCACATAGGTCATTAGTGGCGTGTCTGAAGCTGTTGAGTCCGGTTGTCGAAATTTCACCCGCACATAACGAACTGTTGTGCCATCATTGGCTGGATCAGGGATCTCCACCAACGGGGGAACGTCTGCTTCACGATACTCAGCGGGGTCAGAACCAGCGGACTGTGTCGCTCCGGGTTTCAGTTTCGCTGAACGAAGATTGCCGGTTGTCGCGAGAAAGTCCAGAAACGTACCCACCGGATGATCATTGATCGATATCAATTCGTCCCCGGGCTTCAAATCCACCGGGATGGCGTCACCATTGAATTTGACAACTTTAACCGGTAGCTGGACTCCGGCTGTGGGCAGCACCTTTGGAAACAGACATCGAATCCCCAACTCAGGAAACGTGGCCACGTACCAAAGGACCATGAACGCATAGATCACCGAAAGTGCTACGGTTAGTGGAATCAGCAACCGTGTAACTCGGTAGTTTTCGGTATACGGTGTTGATGACATAAAATTGCGCCGAAACAGATCAGCGCTTGAGCCTAGCGTTTCGGCGCCGACTTTTCAAATATCGGCGCTCGGTGGCAAATTGGATTCAGAACAAATGATCGAGCACCGACAAGGAAAAACACTGGTGACGAGAATAACCTGAGATCGGCGCTCGTATTTGCTAGTGATTGGCACAGAAGTTGTTAAGGATATTTGTTACCCAGGGAGCCCTTTGTTAGTTGAAGTGTCTTAATCGAGAAGAGAATTCAGGTAGTCACCCAGCTCTTGGATCCGACCCAACTCGGTTATTCCCCAAGGCCTCAACCCAAAGGGCTCTTTTCTTGCGCTGACTGGGCACTGTTTGGAACTGCGATTCTCCGGGAACGTGACTGCGATCTATAGTGGTTGTTTGTCAGTCGTCAAATGATGGGACGCAGGCGTGGGTTGAAACCAGCCAACCCGGGATAGTTGACGGGGGCTTCCTTTGGTGGACCGCCTCGATCTTCGAATACACGAAGCGTGCAGCCAAGTGAATCTGCGTGTCCAGCGAGTAGGATGCGGGGTTTGCAGCTGGATTGGTGGTCTGCGATGAGGCAGAAAATTTGTCATAATGGCGTCCCCGATTTCTGGACTCCTGCACCTACTACGACGTCCAAGATTGATGGATAGCTGTCCATTGATTAATTGAGTGTATGACGTTTGATCCATATGGGGTTCGCGCAATGGTTCCAAGAGCGTGCCGTCACAGTGGTGGTTCCCTGCACGCCGCTCGCCAAACACACCTCAGTAATTCAGTTCACGTTTTCAGGTGACACGGGCAGGACTGGTATGATGATTCGCCGGCAGGAATTTGTGGGAAGTATCGTGATCCTAGCGATGGGTTTCTTGGTATCGAGATCGGCTCAGGGGAATCTGTCGACTCAAACGACTGACGCAGTGGACAGTGTGGAGCAGACGTCTTTTTGTAAGGTGGTAGAGCCCGCTGATGATCCAGAACTGGATTCCGGCGACGTCGCCTGGATGCTTGTTTCCAGTGCGCTTGTGCTGCTGATGACCTGTCCTGGCTTGGCGCTGTTCTACGGAGGGCTGGTCCGCAAGAAAAATATCATCAGCGTGCTCATGCAGTGTGTCTTCCTGATGGCTCTGATGAGCGTCGTTTGGGCGCTGTGGGGCTACAGCTTTGCGTTCGGAGGGGACAGTCCTTATTACGGCAGCTTCACTGAACACTTTGCGCTGAACGGCATAATTCCTCATCTCGCCGATGGAGAGATTATCAATCCTCAACACGGAACCATTCCCGCCGCACTGTTCATGATGTTTCAGGGGATGTTCTTCATCATTACGCCTGTGCTGATCTGTGGAGCGTTTGCTGAACGGATGAGATTCAGCACAATGTGTATGTTCTCAATACTCTGGGGCACCTTCGTCTACTGTCCAATATGTCACTGGGTATGGGCTGATGCCGGCTGGTTGCTGGCCGACGGGGCAATCGATTTTGCCGGTGGCACGGTGGTTCATATTAGTTCTGGTTTTTCAGCATTGATCTGTGCGCTGGTTCTGGGCAAACGTCGGGGGTTCCCCACAGAGCCCATGCCGCCGCACAACCTTACCTACACGTGCATTGGTACGGGACTACTGTGGGTGGGCTGGTTTGGCTTCAATGCTGGCAGTGCACTGGAAGCGAACGCAACAGCAGTCAACGCGTTCGTTGCCACTCACATGGCTGCCGCAGCAGGCGTCCTTGGCTGGGTGTTGCTGGAATGGCTTCGTGATGGCAAACCCGGTATTCTCGGAGCGTGTACCGGTGCGGTCGCCGGCTTGGGTTGTATTACGCCAGCTGCCGGCACAGTGACACCGCTCAGCGGAATCTATATGGGATTTGTTGCGGGTGCATGTTGTTACATGGCATGCACTAAGGTGAAAAAAGCATTTGGTTATGATGATTCGCTGGATGTATTCGGTGTCCACGGCGTAGCCGGGACCTTGGGAGTATTGCTGGCGGGCGTGTTTGGAACTCGCGCTGTGACTGGTGGATCTGATGCCGTCGGCCTGCTGGAAGGTAATGCAGGACAAATGGTGACTCAGGTCGTCAGTGTCGTAGCCACCATTGCGATTTCAGTGGTAGTAACGTTCGTGCTGCTCAAGATTCTCGATGCTGCCATGAAGCTCCGCGTCTCAAAAGACAACGAAATTCACGGACTTGATATCACCGAACACGGAGAAGAAGGCTACATTTTTCAGTAGTATTGCACATCAAGTGGGCAGGCTGTCTGGCATGACACTCACCGGTAGAATTCTTCGGTAGAGCCATCAGAGCATCACAGGAAATCTGGTCATGAAAAAAGTTGAAGCAATCGTTCGGCACTTCAAACTGGAAGACGTCAAGAGTGCCATCACAGAAGTCGGTATTCATGGGATGACGGTCACGGAGGTCCGGGGTTTCGGTCGACAGAAGGGCCACAAGGAGACCTATCGAGGCGCTGAGTATATCGTTGATTTCATGCCCAAGGTGAAGTTGGAAGTCGTGGTCGCCGATGCCGATGTGGATAAGCTGGTGGAAGCGACTGTCCGAGCCGCACGAACTGGTCAGGTAGGAGACGGAAAGATCTTCATCTACAACATTGACCAGGTGGTTCGGATCCGCACTGGTGAGCAGAACGACGAAGCTCTGTAACTTCTAACCCCCGGTCACGCAACTGCAGGACGCCCTTCGTGACGAACAAGCCGGGCTCCTGATGCAACTGAATCCTCAGGAAGCAACCGGCCACTATGCGGCACACGATCAGCATTATTCTCGGGGGTGGCAAGGGGACCCGTCTACTGCCACTCACAGAGAAACGATCCAAGCCGGCCATTCCGATTGGAGGCAAGTACCGCTTGATCGATGTGCCGATCTCTAACTGCCTGCACAGTCGGCTGAACCGCATCTATGTGTTGACGCAGTTCAATTCTGTGAGCCTGCATCGGCACATTCGTCAGACCTACAGCTTCGACGTGTTTTCCGGCGGTTTTGTGGAAGTTCTTCCGGCACAGCAGACGCTGGATCAGGAATCGTGGTATCAGGGCACCGCTGATGCCGTCCGGAAGCAGTTGCGTTTTCTGAAAGAACCCGGCATTCGCTATGTCCTGATTCTCTCGGGCGATCAGCTGTATCGTATGGATTACAACCAGATGCTGAATACGCATTTGAAAGTTGATGCGGACGTGACAATTTCCACAGTCCCTGTGCATGCCGATGCGGCGCGAGGACTCGGTGTCATGCAGCTGAATGATGTCGGCCGCGTGAATGGTTTCGTCGAAAAACCACAGTCTGAAGATGCCCTGGTTGCTGTCCGGACCCCGGGCGACTGGATTGATCAGCATGGAATAAACTCGCACGGCCGGGAGTACCTGGCCAGCATGGGGATCTACCTGTTCAATCGTGATGTTCTGGTGGATCTCCTGGAAACAACCAGCCACGATGATTTCGGCAGAGACATCTTCCCGCTGGCTATTAATAACCATCACGTGCAAACGCATTTGTTCGACGGATATTGGGAAGATATCGGCACCATCAAATCCTTTTACGAGGCCAATCTGATGCTGGCTCAGCCGCATCCTCCTTTCACGCTGGCTCATCGTCGCTGGCCAATTTTCACTCACCCGCGTTTCCTGCCATCGTCCCGATTCGATGGCTGTCACATCAGCAGCAGTCTGGTGTCTGACGGTTGTTTCATCGGGCCGGCGGCAGCAATCATCAACAGCGTCGTTGGGTTGCGCTGCCAGGTCCAAGAAAACGTGGAGATGCGCAACACGGTCATCATGGGGGCCGACTACTACGATCCCGATCCCGAATCAGACACACCGAGCCCAGGCGTCGGCGCGGGTGCCAAAATCGACGGTGCTCTGATCGACAAGAATGTGATCATTGGTGAAGGAGCCAGAATCATAGCAAGCGAGGCGCCATCGGATGAAGGTGACTTCGGTGACGTGTTTATGCGAAATGGCATTGCAGTTGTTCGTCGCGGAGCAGTAATCCCATCTGGCTGGAATTTTGGCAGGACCTGACGCGAGAGGAGGCCGTGAATTACAGAACAGGCGGGGCCAGGACCTAAGTCCAGTGATCCAGAGGGCGTTGCAGACCGCTGTTCCGGTGTGACTGGATTGTTCAGCTGGCAGGTTCTGGTGATTGCGGCAGTGGGACGATCGTATTGAGCTGTGAAATCACAGACGGAGGTCAGGGCCGCAGTTGTTCAGAGAAACTATGCTTACCGAGCCATGAGCGGGGCGGTATACCACTTCAGACGGTACTCGTTGGAGGAGTCAGTCCCAGAAGCACCGGTCAGCATTTCGATGCTTCGGTGTAGCGCCGGTAACGCAAACCAGGTTGCACCTGTTGTCGTCATACAATTCCAGACCATCGGTGAAAAATGGTCCGGGCATGGCTGCCTTGGGATCATTGGAGTTGCCTAACTTGTACGCTTCACCTCCCGACACAAAGTACGATGTCGTTCCACGAACCGATGGCGTCCCCGACGCCGAATTCAATCTACGAGAAATCGGGTGATTCTCGACCTTCTGCGATGGCGATTGCGCAGAGCATATCGGTCCAGCTGGCGTCAGCTGCCTGGGCATGTATGGTCAGACCAGCGTGGTGTGCCGCGTCAGTGGTGAGCTGACTGATCGAGACGATTTGCGTTGGACAGCTGCCGTCTTTCAGTTCCGGAAACAGCCTGGCGGCCTGACGAGCAATGGCCGGACTGCTCACGCCGATCCAGTCCAAAGGTGGATCACTGAATCGCTTGCGGAGTTCGTCGGATCCGTTCACATCCATGTGCCGATAGGCCACGACCAGCTGCAGTTTCGCGCCGGCTGAAGCCAGCGATTTCGACAGAGTGTCTCGGGCCCGATCTGCAGCCGGCCAAAGGCAGCGTTTGCCGATGACCGATGGCTTGAGTGTGTCTGCCAGGGCTTCTGATCGTGAGTGCCGCGGAACGACATCCGCCCTCAATGACCAGCGTTCCAGTTCAGCAGCGGTCGACGAGCCTATGGCTGCAATCCGGATTCCCTGCAGTTGCCTGGTATCCAGTCCACGGTTCCACAGTTGCTCCATGAAGCCGCGCACAGCATTGGCACTTGTCAGAATCAACCAGTCATACTCATCCAGCTCATCGATCGCGGAACTCAGGAGCTGTCGCTGTTGTTCATCTGGAGGCCGAATTTCGACCATTGGCAACAACACTGGTTGGCCTCCTGCTCTGACAACGGCACTGGCAACTTCTTCAGTCTGTTGCTGTGGTCGAGTGATTCCGATGCGCAGCCCAAACAGAGGCAAAGTTTCAAACCATGACGCGGCGTCTCGTTGACTGACACACTCACCTACCACAATCAGCGACGGAGCACGTAATCGACACTTTTCGACCGTCTGCGCCAGCTGACTCAGGTTTGTCGACACAACCTGCTGATCAGGAAGCGAGGCGTGAGACACGATAGCTGATGGTGTTGTCGGTGACATGCCGGATGCAATCAGGCGATCACAGATCGTCTGCACACGTGCCAGACCCATATAGAACACCAGTGTTCCCGGGAATCGGGCCAGCGCCGCATAATCGAGTGGATTCTTACTGCGCAATGGTGCTTCGTGCCCTGTCACAAATGCAACCGCCGATGAATGTTGTCGATGGGTGAATGAGAATCCGGCGTAGACGCCGGCAGCAGTCGCCGCTGTAATGCCAGGCACAATCTCAAATGGTATGCCGGCATTTGCCAATGCGCGTGCTTCTTCGCTGCCTCGTCCAAAAATGTACGGATCGCCACCCTTCAACCGGACCACACGATGACCACGACGCGCCGCTGCAATCAGCTGCTCATTGATGTTTTCCTGTGGAACCATCGCTTCACTGCCGATTCGTGTCCGAGCAGTTCGTTCACAGCGAGCATCGGTCAACGTCAGTATCAGAGGATTGACAAGTCCGTCATAGAACACCACATCGGCCTGAGCAAGCAGTTCCGCTCCCCGGACAGTAATCAAGCGAGGATCACCGGGGCCCGCTCCCACGAGAAACACTTTTCCCGTCACTGATTCCTCATCGACCCCGCATCCATCGCTGCCGAATTTTTTTCCGGGTTGTTGTCGAACCGCCATGGCCAGGCTCAGTGGATTCATCTCAGCGTGGAGGGAGACATTAATAGCAGCGCCTGTCTCCGAGAAAATCGGCGATTGCTGATAATTCAGAATTCTAACAATCTCTTAACGCAATCTACACACAGCGCCACAGAATACCGTCATCGGCTTGGAAGGCCGAGCGCATGGATATCCAGTCAATTTTGAAGTCTAAAACATTCTGCATTTCGCTTGTATGTCGTCAAAACAGAAGTAGAAGGAACAGAACAGTGAAGAAAACGGCGTTTCGGAAACCTGTCCTTCACGATTTCACTTTGATTGAACTCGTTGTAGTCACGAGCATCGTCGCGATTCTGGCGGACATCCTGCTGCCAGCGGTTCAGGCCGCCAGCAGATACAAAATAAAGATCTATCTCGTCAACAGCTGTAAGAACTGGTACAGCTGGCACGAGGCTTCGAACCAGCGACTGAGCGCTTGAAATCCATAAGAGGCAACGTAGCCACCACCGGGAAATAATCTCATAGTCTCGGTAATTGTTGCCCTTTGTCGGGAAAGTCAGCAGAATTCCCTGGTCAGAAACCAATCCTGGATCAGTGGCCATTCGGCACACTGGACCCGCGATGTAATCATTTATTGATACCAAACTGAAAGGTGAATCCGGGTCAATGGTACTCAGCTGCAGACTGGACGAGAATGCCCAGTCTTGTTCTGCCGTCCGAACAGGATCCCTCGATGCTTACAATCGGTTCGTTTCTCTTATTTACTACACTGGTTGCAGTTGTTGCGTGGTGGAAGACTCATGATGACCCCCAGAATACTGCTACCGGCTATTTCCTGGCCGGCAGAAGTTTGGCTTGGCCGGTAATTGGCGGGTCATTGCTGCTGACTAACCTTTCGACGGAACAACTAGTCGGCATCAATGGCGGTGGTTATCAGCATGGTATGTTGCTGATGACCTGGGAAGTATGGTCTTCGCTGTCCATCATCGCCATGGCACTGATCTTTCTGCCGAGATATCTCAAAAGTGGCATAACAACGATTCCAGAATTCTTGGAGATCCGGTTTGATCGCGGCGTGCGGATTTTTACGTCGTGCGTCTCGGTTGTCCTAATCGCATTCATTCTGCTCCCGTTTATTTTGTTCTCGGGAGCAGAGTTCCTGATTCCTGTTTTCAACGTGCAGGAGTATCTCGGCAATAACACTGCCTTCAATTTGGTAGTGGTGAGCAGCCTGTTGGCAATCATCGGTGGTTGTTATGCAATCATTGGAGGCCTCAAGGCTGTAGCCGTATCTGATACGGTCAACGGAATCGGACTGGCAGTTGGTGGCATGCTGATACCAGTTTGCGGTTTAAGTTTTGTTGGCCGTGGTGACGTCATGCAAGGCCTGTCAACAATCATCGAACAACACCCCGAACGCATGGCCCCGATGGGTGATTCGGATGCTAATATCCCATGGACCGCACTATTCACCGGTGTGACGTTGTTGACCACATTTTACTGGTGTACAAACCAGGGAATCGTGCAACGAACGTTTGCAGCAAAGAACCTTGCTGAAGGTCAGAAGGGAACTTTGTTTGCTGCGTCCCTGAAGTTGCTGGGACCGTTGTATCTTGTATTGCCGGGTGTTATTGCGTGGCACATTGTAAGTAGCGGCGATTATGCCATTCCACCGGACGTACCTCTGCCGAAAGATGCCAACGGATCCTATGGATTTCTCGTCAAACTGGTGCTTCCTTGGTGGGCCGTGGGCTTCTTCGCAGCAACGGTCTTCGGAGCGATTCTGAGTTCCTTTAACAGTTTTCTTAATAGCGGCAGTACACTGTTTGGAGTCGACATCTACAAAGGATTGTTCAACCGGAACTCGACCGATCAACAGGCCGTCCGCGCCGGACGGATTTTTGCCGTGGTGACCGTTCCGTTGAGTGTCAGTCTGGTGCTGTTTTTCAAGTTCTACGCGGATCAAGGACTCTTCGATCTACTGGTCCAGTTCGTTTCGGTAACCAATATTCCACTGATCGCGATTATGATAGTCGCCCTTATCAGCAAACGGACACCTGCCATTGGAGTCAATGTAGCTCTGGCTGTTGGTATGGTGTTTCAGTTCGTCTTCGGAGTCATGAACGAAGGAAATCTCGGACTAACAATTGGTGAAAAATTCTACGGTGTCAGGATGCACGGTCTTCATCTTGCAGGTGTCAACTTTGCGTTGCTGATGTTGATTATGCTTGCTGCTCGTCTGGTGATACCCCAGCAGCATCCATTTCGACAGGAATACTCCGGAGATGTCGACATTACACCGTGGAAGCTGGCAAGACCCGTTAGTCTGAGTATCGTCATCGTGATTGCTGCAATGTACGCTGTCATGGGGAATCAGTTTGGACTCGTCCCCGGCAAACAGGTTGCCGCAGAATATGAGAGAATTCATCCGTCGCCAGCACTTGACTCTGTCATTCCGGAGCCTGTCGAATGATGTTTCCCATGCCTTCCCGTTGTAGTAATGGGAACGGTCGACAGGAATCCCTAATTTCACCAGTCGACGACAGGCCCGCTGAACGTAATAATTGTTCTGCCTTCCGAGACTGCCCGCGCAAGAAAGCGCAGGTGGATACATTGCTTTCGCTGTCAGCAGGTCCGTAAATTCCAGCCCGACAAAATTCATTCCCATTTCAGTGAGTCTCCCTCTGCAATGTCTCTGCCGATTGTCGTTGACGCCCCGGACGATTACGAAGATCCGCTCGACCTGATGGACGAGATCGACCAGCTGAAAAAGGAAAAAGACGCCAGCATTCTGGCTCATTATTACGTCGACGGAGAAATCCAGGATATTGCTGATTTCACCGGCGACAGCCTAAAATTGGCGCGTGACGCGACGCAGGTCAAAACATCCACGATTGTGTTCTGTGGTGTTCATTTCATGGGTGAGTCCGCCAAGATCATGAATCCGGAAAAGACCGTGCTGATCCCTGATCTGCAGGCCGGTTGTTCGCTGGCCGAAAGCTGTCCGGCTGACCAGTTGAGAGCGTTCCAGGAGCAGCTGCGCGAAAGTGGCCGGGACTTTGACACAGTCGCCTATATCAATACCTCGGCGGCAGTGAAGAGCCTGTGTGACTGGATCGTCACCAGCGGTAACGCTAAGGAAATCATCGACCGCGTCCCGCCAGCTCGGGAAATCCTGTTCGTCCCGGATCAGCATCTCGGCCGGTATCTCATGGAAGTCACCGGCCGACGAATGATTCTGTGGCCAGGGTCCTGCATGGTCCATGAAATTTTCAGTATTCAGGATCTGATTCGTGTGCGGAAAAACAACCCAGGCTGCCAGGTGATTGCTCACCCCGAATGCCCGCAGAATATCCTGGAGTTGAGCGACTTCGTTGGCGGAACAGAGAGAATGCGACGTCATGTGATGTCTGTCGATGAGCCATCCACATTTCTGGTCGCCACTGAAGCCACCATGATTCATGCATTTCAGAAATCAGCCCCACAACATACGTTTCTTCCCATCCCTGGCATCATGGCGTCCACTGGAGAAACCTGTGCCTGCAATCGTTGCCCACATATGGCTCGCAACACTCTGCGAAAGGTACGTGACTGCCTGCGAGACGGACATCCTGAAATCATTTGGCAGGACTATTTTGAAAAAGCACGAGCTGTACTCGAAAAGAGTCTCCTTCAGTAGAACGGGTGTCGCTCTTTCAATGCTGCGTGGATCTCACTCGGGTGGCAATGCCTGCCTTCCGCTGAGGTTGCGAGAGGCTCAAACCGCAAAACTGTCCAAGTGCCGTGACGCGCCTGCCGGCCTGTTTGTCACAGTATAGTCTGCTGTGAACTTTTTCCTTCCAGTTATCCAGCGGAGTCCTGACCCGTGAAACGGTTCTTCCGGTTCTGTCTGATGGCCATCTGTTCTTTGAACACCATTGCTTCTGTAAATGCTGAAGATATGCCACAACCTGTACGTTCGATTGAAGGAATCACCGAATACCAGCTCGACAACGGACTGCAGGTCCTGCTTCTTCCGGATATATCACGTCCCACGGTGACCGTGAACCTTACGGTGTTGGTAGGTTCCCGACACGAAGGATATGGCGAAGCCGGAATGGCTCATCTGCTGGAACACATGCTGTTTCGTGGTACGCCGACTCATTCAGATATCCCGCGATTGCTGAAGGAACGAGGAGCGGAATTCAACGGTACCACTTGGCTGGACCGCACAAACTATTATGAAACACTTCCGGCCAGCGAGGAGAACTTGGAGTTTGCGCTGAAACTTGAAGCAGATCGCATGATCAACAGTTCAGTTTTGAAAGAGGACCTCGAGTCTGAAATGACGGTTGTGCGTAATGAGTTCGAACGAGGTGAAAATAGTCCATTCCGCGTGTTGATGCAGCGGATGATGGGAGCAGCGTTTGAATGGCATAATTACGGCAAATCCACCATTGGCAACAAGGCGGACATTGAACGCGTGCCGGTGGAAAACCTGCGTGAATTCTATCGCCGATTCTATCAGCCGGATAACGCTGTGCTGGTGATCGCCGGTCAGTTTGACGCCGAACAGGCGCTGGCATTAACCACAAAATACTTCGGAGCTATCCGGCGTCCGGAACGGAAATTAAATGAAACATGGACCGAAGAACCAGCCCAGGATGGTGAACGGCTGGTTACCGTGCGCCGAGTTGGTGAAGTGCCGATGGCCGGACTGGTATACCATATTCCAGCCGGTAGCCATCCGGACTTCGCTGTGGTTGATGTCCTCACGACGGCGATGGCGAGTGAACCTTCCGGTCGGTTGTACGAACGACTCGTGAAGCGTGGTCTGGCGGCCAGTGTCTACGGCACACGGTTCGCGCTGCACGACCCGGGTCTGTGCATGTTCATTTCTGAAGCCGCCCAGGGTGTCGACGGGACAGATTTGCTGCAGGCGATGGCTGAAGCTGTTGAAACGGTCGTGGAGAACCCATTCACTGCCGAAGAAGTTGAGCGGGCCCGGCAGGACTTGTTGAAACGTCGTGAATTGAGCGTCGCCAATTCTCAGGGAATTGCTATTTCCTTAAGTGACTGGGCGGCACAGGGTGACTGGCGGTTGTTCCTACTGCATCGGGACCGGCTGGAAGGCGTGACCACCGATGACGTGAACCGCATCGCAGCGACCTATCTGCGTCGAACCAATCGTACTGCGGGGTTGTTCGAACCGACAGAGTCTGCCGATCGCACAAAGATTCCACAGAGATCCGATCTGGCAGAAATCATCGGAGATTACAAGGGGCGCGAACAGGTCGCCCAGGGGGAGGCCTTTGATCCGGCACCGCAGGCCATCGAACAGCGATTGGAACGTCTTAACCTTAATTCAGATGTTCGAACGACACTGCTGACGAAAAAAACACGTGGCGAAATCGTCAATTTTCGACTGACGCTTCGTTACGGCAATCTTGCTAGTCTCAAAGGCAAAGCAACTGCTGCGACTTTGCTGCCTGCGATGCTGAGTCGCGGTACTACCACCAGAACTCACCAGCACATTCAGGACGAACTCGATCGTTATCGAGTTCAATTGCAGATTCTGGGCGAGGCCGGCCGAGTCACTGTGAGCCTGCAGACGACGCGTGGCAACCTTCCCGCCGTGCTGGCGCTCATTGAAGATCTGCTGCGAAATTCGACGTTGCCAGCCGACGAATTGGCGTTAATCAAAGAATCACAGGTGGCTACGGCTGAGCAGAAACTGTCCGAACCGACATCGATTGCGTCCAACACAGTGCAGAGAAAAATCAGTCCCTATGAAGCAGATGACCCTCGATATCACGCCACATTGCAGGAATCAATTGACCGCATGAAAGCTGTCAGTATTGCCGATGTTCGGGAGGTTTACGAATCTCTGTTACAGGGCGACGTCGGGGAACTGACCGTTGTCGGTGACTTTGATAAAGAGCCAACAGTGGCTGCCGTACGGAAAATGACGGACCAGTGGAAGTCGGACACAGACTTCGAATGGATACCTCGCAAGGCTGCCAATCTGACCGATGGCAGCTTCGAAAAGATCAATACACCCGACAAAGCCAATGCCATGTACTTTGCGGCGCTTACGTTGCCTATGCAGAGCGATCATCCGGACTATCCGGCACTGACGGTTGGCAACTACATCCTTGGTGGTGGGGCTTTGTCATCACGACTCGGCAACCGTGTGCGACGGGAAGAAGGGCTGTCCTACGGCGTTCAGTCATCCATCCAGGCGTCGTCACTGGATCCGCGAGCCGTGTTTTACGTCTATGCAATTTCAAATCCGCAGAACGCAGATCTAGTTCATGAAGTGATTCAGGAAGAACTCACCAGATTACTGGAGGACGGCATCACCCAGATTGAACTGAATGAACAGCGTGGTGGCCTGCTGCAAAGTCGGGAGCTTAACCGTACCAAAGACGAAACGCTTACTCAGACGCTGGCAACATATGCACGAGCGAATTACACAATGAAGTTTGTGTCAGACTTCGAAGAGAAAATTCGTAGTCTGACTGTCGATGATGTGAATGCCGCCATGAGAAAACACATCAATCCCAAGCGCCTGCAGATTGTGATTGCTGGGGACTTCGAGAAATCAGCGGAAGAGTGACTGCAGCCTGGAGTTTGGCTTGAACATGAAGAAACCGTAGTGCAGTCCAGAGCATCGATACTGGATTCCTCAGCCACGGCAGTCGAATTTTCAACACCAGCACGACCTCAAAGTCGAGTGCAATGACGGTCTGTTTCACGGGCGACGTGATAATGGGTGCAGACACAGGCGGCGACAAAAACGAACCGGGCGAGTCT